>SVFN01000005.1 GCA_015056815.1 Lachnospiraceae bacterium
TCCATGAGCCATCGGGGACTCGAACCCCGGACAACTTGATTAAAAGTCAAGTGCTCTACCACCTGAGCTAATGGCCCGTAACTGGGCTAACCAGATTCGAACTGGTGAATGCAGGAGTCAAAGTCCTGTGCCTTACCGCTTGGCGATAGCCCAATATATATAAGAAGAAAGGTGGATACAGGGACTCGAACCCTGGGCCTCCAGAGCCACAATCTGGCGCGCTAACCAACTGCGCTATACCCACCATCTATATATTGGGAGTCCTATTGATCCCACAACGTGCCCGAAGGGATTCGAACCCCCGACCCACGGCTTAGAAGGCCGTTGCTCTATCCAGCTGAGCTACGGACACACATATAAAGGATATTCCTTTATAAAGCGGGTGATGGGAATCGAACCCACGTGTCCAGCTTGGAAGGCTGGTGTTCTACCATTGAACTACACCCGCATAGTCTGTTATGAATCGGGGTGACAGGATTCGAACCTGCGACCTCCTGGTCCCAAACCAGGCGCTCTAGCCAAGCTGAGCCACACCCCGCTTCGTCCCATCGCATTCATAACGCAAAAACTATTATAACCTCACATATAAAATCTGTCAACCGATTTTTTTGTTTTTTTTATTTTTCTTGCATTTTTGGACAAAACGATTGAAAAAGCTCCTTACATCCAAAAACTTTTTACCACTTTTTCCAAATACCGGATCTCAAAATGCGCTTCCCCGTTTTCATCCAGTTCCATGATCACATATGAGGGTCTGCGTCCCTCCTGTCTGGGGTAGGAGAGACTTCCGGGATTAACTACGATCAGATCCTTTTCCTTTTCCACGACCGGTCTGTGGATGTGCCCATACATCACGATATCAAAACCTCTTGCACGGGCTTCATCCTTGATCAGCTCATTGTTGCTGGAAACATAATAATAATTTCCATGGGTAACGAGTACCTTGTATCTGCCGATCTCAATCTCTTCTTCTCTGGGAAGTGGAGAGAAAAAATCATTGTTGCCTGCCACCATAACAGACGGACACTCACAGGCTGCCGCGATCAGCTCCTCGCTGCCCTCGATATCACCACAGTGGATCACCATATCCAAAGGTTTTTCTTTTCGCAATACTTCCAGATAATTGGCATTCTGTCTGTGGGTATCACTCACGATCAATATTTTCATGTCCTACCTCATCCTGCATTCCGTAGAATGCACTCTTACTTATCCGATATACTTCACACATACACACTGTTTTATCACACAGCCAGATCACAGGTTATTTTGCCATTCTCTGCGCGATCAATTCCTTCATCTGCTCCAGAGCCTTCCCTCTGTGGCTGATACGGTTCTTCTCCTGCGGGCTGATCTGCGCGGAAGTCATCCGGTACTGTGGAAGATAAAAGATCGGATCATACCCGAAACCATTCTCTCCCGCGATCTCATAACCGATCCGTCCTTCCATGACCCCCTGCGTACGGAGTCTTTCTCCATCCGGCATAATCGCTGCCATGGCACACACAAAGCGTGCGGTTCTTTTCTCATCCTCCACGCCCTCCAGCCTCTTTATGAGCTCTGTATTCTTAACCGTGTAGGGTGTATCCTCGCCCATGAAACGCGCCGAATAGACTCCCGGTTCTTTGTTCAGATAATCGATCTCAAGTCCCGAATCGTCCGCCAGCACAATGGTGTCTTTTGCATCCTCACCCAAAAGATCTGCGATCCCTTCTGCCTTGATCATCGCATTCTCGGCAAACGTAGTGCCGTTTTCCTCAAAATCGGCTGTGATCCCCACATCCTTAAGCGAGATCACCTCGATGTCCATATTTTCCATGATCGCGGAAACTTCTTTAAGTTTCCCTGCATTGGAAGTTGCCATTAACAGTTTCATTTTCTTCTCCTCTGATACCGTATATTCTGTCTGTCAGATCCACGGTCTTTGTGAACGGGATCCGGCATATAACATTTCCTTATATTCCCGGTTTATCCTCTTTTTGGCGGTTTCGGTCCCATGAACTGATAAAAATAAGTCTTCATCATACCATTGTAGATCTTACGGTTCTTATCCGCTTTGCGTCCGATCGCTTTCTGTGCATCTTCATAGGAAGTGATCAGGTACATGCTCCAGGTATCCAGTTCTTTAAAACGTTCCCCGATCTCCCGGTAAAGTCCTGACAGCTTTTCCTTTTCTTCCAGCCTCTCACCGTATGGAGGATTGGTAATGATAAAACCGTATTTGCCGCTGTGGGAAAACTCCGCCACCGGCCGGCGCTGGAAATGGATCATATGATCGACCCCTGCCAGTCTGGCATTCTCCCTGGCGATCTTTACCATTTCATCATCGATATCGTATCCCTGAATATCTGTCTTCACTGTAAAATCCGCCAGATCATTTGCTTCATCAATGGCCTCGTACCAGTTTTTCTTTGCCACGATATGTGGCCAGTCTTCTGCCGTAAAGCTCCGGTTCATACCCGGTGCCGCATTGGCCGCCATCAGAGCCGCCTCGATCGGGATCGTACCGCTTCCACAGAAAGGATCTGCCAGAATACGGCCGCCGTTCCACGGCGTCAGCAGAATAAGCGCTGCCGCCAGATTCTCGGCGATCGGTGCTTTCGCCGTCAACTTACGGTATCCTCTCTTATGAAGGGAATCACCTGTAGTATCAAGACCCACTGTCACTTCATCTTTGTGGATAAAGACACGAAGCGGATAGGAATTCCCTGTCTCCGGAAACCACTTCACTTCATAGGTCTCCTTCAGTCGCTCCACCATGGCTTTTTTCATGATGGACTGGATATCCGACGGACTGAACAGCCTGCTTCGCACGCTCGCTGCTTTTGCCACCCAGAACCTGCCGTCTTTTTCTATGTATTCTTCCCAGGGAAGCTTCTTGGTTCCCTCAAACAATTCTTCAAAGCTCTCTGCATGAAACGAACCGATCCTGATCAGGACGCGTTCGGCGCTTCGCAGAAAAATATTGGCGCGGCACACCGCTTCCTCATCACCGTCAAACGTCACTCTGCCGTCTTCAACCTTCGTTACATCATAGCCAAGATCTGTAATTTCTCTTTTTAACACTGCCTCGCATCCAAAATGACAGGGCACGATCAATTCATATCTTCTCATTTTCACCTTCTGCAACTGTTCCCGGATTTATTCCAAAGCACAGTCTTCTCATCACAACTTTCCATTCCGCAAGACAACATCCTGCATTCCGGTTCCTGACCATTACTTATTGATTATATGGATTTTTCTGTTTCCTGTCAATCAATAGAAGAAAAACTATTTCACCATCGATTTCACCGTTTATCATAGCCTGTACTTTCATCTGTCACTAAAAAGAGGACGCCGTCAGCGCCCTCTCCTTAACGATCTTATTTACAGTTTTTTGCGTCCTCACTTTTTGAAGAATCCATACACTGCTTAGAACTGCAGTTCTTCTGCTGATCCCTCTGTGTGTTCTTTGCCTGCTCCTTACGGTTCTGCTTATCACTATAGTCGTTTTTAGCCATTTTGCATACCTCCTTGTGATCTTTATTACGACTTTAGTATGAGTTTTTCACAAAATTATTATACATAAATTATATGATATTTTACTTGAAATAAATGGAAGAATGAAATATAATTTAATCATCGGTAGTAATCCCCATAATCAGCTGCCGAGAAAAAGTATGTATTATCTATACTCCGAAAAAGGCTATCACCCCTGATAGCCTTTTTTCCTGTCTGTTTTTTCTATAAAATTCTATTCTCCGGCCGCTTACCGGCCTTTCAATTTCCGGTATACGAACATTACAGCACTCCCCACTAAGATCACAGGCAAAAGTGCGATCAGGATCTTAAACACCACTGCAAGGATCACCACCAACCCTAAAATAACAAGCACCAGCACCAGCCACAGGGGCACCATCCGGTTGCCGACACGTATCCTTTTGCCCTTCTGTTCATAATACGTTTCCGTATCCTCATAGGCTTCCTGAATATATTCCGGCTGTTCCGTCTGTGCGATACTTCTTGCCAGAAGTCTCGGACTGCCAAGAGCCTGCAGTACTTCTGTCTCGCTTCGCCCCTTCTTGATCTCTGTATCTATATAATCCTGATAGTATACCATAATGTCATCCAACTCCCTCTCGGAAATCTTTCCTTTCAAGGAAGCATTAAGCTGTCTGACAAATTCATATTTATCCATATTTTTCTCCTGTTTCCGGTTTTACCGCTTCTTCTGTCTTTTGTCCTGATCTCTCATGCTCTCTTTGCATGCACTGTCATAACCGGCATTCATTTTACAGCCACTTCGTTGTCACCATATGGCCGCTTCCCTCAGATCCGGTCCATTCCAAATCCTCTGTCAAAACGCTCCTTATATTTCTCCGGTTCTCTCTTAAGTCCTGCCATCGTCAGAAACGCCCGAAGAACCATATCTTCCTTATTGCAAAAGGCTGTATTTTTCCCTGTATCATGAGTCAGATTAAACGAGTCCATCTCCTGCACAAAAAGATCCAAAAGCGTATATCCCGCTACTTTCATCTTTCCCTGTATGGTATGGTGTTGTGCATAATAGACAAACTCTTCGTACAACTCCTCATCTCCCAGAAACTCCTGCCACAGCAAATCGCGCATGGATTCCTTCTCGCCCGCACATTCACAAAGCTGCTCCAGAACAGCATATGCTTTGATCCTGCTGGCATCATAGATCACTCCTGCCATATACTTTTCCCTCTTATTTCCGCTTTAAACTGTTTATTCCTGCATTTAGCCTATCATAGCATCTTTCAGGATTGCTTACAACAAAGCATTCCTAAAATAATGTAAAAAAAACATAAATCCTACATCAGTGAGCCAAAGATCCGGAATATCTTCCCGGCTGTTCTCTGCCAGAGTGGTATCTGTCTGTAATACTGTTCGGTAACCGTAATGCACTTTCCGAGAGTGTGTGCAAAGTCAGCCTCGATCTGTGAAACCACCGGGTGGTCATAGAGAAACACCGCCGCCTCAAAATGTTCAAACAGGCTTCTGAAATCCAGATTGATCGAGCCGACCACCGCTCTGTCATCATCCGACACAAAAGACTTCGCATGGATAAATCCCGGTTCGTATTCATAGATCTTCACACCCGCCTGCAAAAGACTTTCGTAATGGGAGCGTGCGATCATAAAGGGAATTTTTTTGTCCGGGATATGCGGCAGGATCAGCTTGACATCCACGCCTCTCTTTGCCGCAAAGCGCAGAGCATTTTCCATTTCATAATCCAGGATCAGATACGGTGTCGTGATATGCACATAGCGCTTTGCCTTGGAAATAATATTCAGATAGACACCCTCCGCCACATACTCATCATTGATGGCATCATCATTGTAGGGGATCACATAACCGGAAGTATTCCGTGCTTTAATACTGTTCGCCAGATATTTTCCGTATGACTCCTTCTCTCCGGAAGAGACATTCCACATCTGCAAAAACATCATCGTAAAGCTCTTGACCGCTGCCCCGTCCAGTCGGATCGCTGTATCCTTCCAGTGTCCGAACAGTTCGATCTCGTTGATATACTCGTCTGCCAGATTCACACCACCCGTATAAGCCGTTTTCCCATCGATCACCAGGATCTTACGATGATCCCTGCTGTTTTGATGACTCGACAGAAGCGGGATCACTCTGGAAAACACTCTGGCTCTGATCCCTTTTTCCTGTAACCGGTCCGCATAGCGGTAAGGAAGTTTGAACAACGAGCACATACCGTCATACATGACTCTGACCTCCACTCCCTGCTTCGCCTTTTGCTCCAGTATCTCCAGAATGCTGTCCCACATTCTGCCATTGTCGATAATAAAATATTCCAGAAAAATAAATTTTTCCGCCCGTTTCAACTGTTGCAGCACATCCAGGAAAAACTGTTCTCCTTCCGGGAAATAGTGTACATCTGTGTCCCGATAGGTCGGCATGTGATCATAGTCCAGCAGATAATGCGACAGATCCCTCACAGGACTGTTTTCCTTCTCCAGCGTTTCCAGAACTTCTCTGTCCGGGCGCAGATATTTCTCTGTATCTTTTTTCAATTTCTTTAATCGCTCTTTCATCTGATGGGTACCGGGATTTGTCTTGACAAAGAGATAGCTCGCGACGCCAAAGATCGGGAACGCGCAAAGTGGGATCATCCATGCCAGTTTAAATGCAGGATTTTCATCTGAATTGATAATGTAAACCACTAATATGACGGACAGTGCCGTACAGCCCGCCAGAAACCCCTGCCAGTACCTTCCCATCCACCGGAATGTCGCAAACAGTAAGATGATCTGTAAAAGCAGCAAAAGAATGCTGATCATGGCCCGGCTGAAGATCAGTTTCAGAAACAGATCTTTTCCGGTTCTTCTTACCCGCCCGTTTCGTTTTTCATTCACTATACGCACCTCCCGTTCCTTCATTTTCTGTTCGAAGAGTATTCTAACACTCTTTTTCATTTTTTGCAAAATCAGGCAAATTATGATAAACTACCAGTATATATATGCTTATGATCTGTTTTTGCGCCTCGTACTGCGTTGCGAAGCTGTATAAAACTGTCTGAAGCAGCCAGTTTCAATCATCGGGAATACGCCTTGCGGATCTGTTATTCCCACATCCATATGGGTTTTCGGGGGTATGACATGAAAGATTATTTATCCATAGGAAAAGTAGCGAAAAGAAAAGGTGTCAGCATCAAATCTCTTCGGTATTACGATGAGATCGGCATTCTGAAACCCGCCTATGTCAATCAAGCGACAAATTACCGCTATTACAAAGAAGAGCAGCTCTTTCTCATCGATGCGATCACTCTGTGTATCGAACTGGGCATCCCTCTTAAGAATCTGCCCGGCTATCGGGCAGAAGACGGAAGCTGGGACTTTCAGCGACTGCTTTTTGACGGAAAAGCACTTGCAGAAGAAAAGATCCGTTCCATGCGAAACAGCATTGATGCGCTCCAGACAACACTGCGGCGGATCGAGGCCGGAGAACTTGATCCGAACTTCGTACCCGAAGCACCCAAAGTGAAAGCTCCTGATCCTGCAGACAGTACGGATCCGGTTCCGGCATCCCCGCATTCTGCTCTTTCCTGCGGGACTTCTGCATTACCGGAAGGAGTTGCAAAAGAGTCTCTGGAACACCGCAGGCTCCTCTTGGTCCCGTTCGATATCGCCACCAGCATAGAGCATTACAATCACAAACTGTTAGAACTCTTTGTGGGCGCCAATAAAATCGGATTGGAAACCACATATCCTGCCGGATTGTATTATGAGCAAAAAAGCGGTGTATTATCCCGCTATGTGTTTGTCTATCTGGCCAAAAGCTCCTTTTCGTTTGAAGGCAACGATACCTTTCTGGTAAGAGATCTTCCGGCCGGAGATTTCCTTTGCAGCAAAAATTCTGTCCATCGGATCGAGGACGCAAAAGAGATCTTTGGAGACTGCTTTGACAGTTTGGGCGATCACATTCTTCTTGAGCAGGCTGTGACAGATCAGGCTTCCAGAAACACTTTGTTTGAAATACAGTTCCCATTATAAAATACTATCCGCGAGGTCATTATGAAACGTTTAAAACAACTGCTTGGATTATTTATATTTTTATCCGCTTTCTTACTGTTGGCTCTTATATTCATTATTTACCGCGACGGTTATTTTAACACTCTTTACCGCAAGGTACATTCCGTACCTTATTCTTACCGTACCAATGCGCAGTATACCCAGCGCGAGACCATGTTTGAAATGTCTCCCGTCCAAAAGGCTGACATCATCTTTGTCGGAGATTCTATTACCGCCCGTGCGGAATGGCAGGAATATTATCCGGATCAGGTTGTCTTAAACCGCGGGATCGACAGCGACGTCACAGAGGGCGTCTATAACAGATTGGATACGATCATCGACAAAGCACCGGACGAGCTCTATCTGATGATCGGCATCAATGATATCCGTCAGGGGATCGATAAAGCGATCACTTTACAGTTTTACGCTCAGATCTTAGACCGCCTGCAAAAAGAACTGCCGGACTGTACGATTTATGTCCAGAGCATCCTGCCTGTAAACAGCTCCACCGGGATCGACAACAAGGATGTGGAGGCCCTGAATGCTTCTATTCATTCCCTGGCCAATGAGCGTTCCTTAACCTATATCGATGTCTATTCCCGCCTGATCGATGCAGACCATGATCTTCCCGCAGACTATTCCGTCGATGGCGTGCACATGACCGGTGCCGGTTATCAGATCTGGCTGGATACGCTAAAGACACATCCAAATCCCTGATCCTCTGTTCCATATTTCCAGACTTTTAGGCTAAAACGGGAAATAATTTAGCACAACAAAAAAACGGGAATCCATAATAGATTCCCGTCTAATCAGCGTGCGCTAGAGGATTCGAACCCCCGACCTTTTGGTCCGTAGCCAAACGCTCTATCCAGCTGAGCTAAGCGCACATATCACTCGCAACAAATGATATTATAGGGTAATCCCTTTTATTTGTCAAGGGGATAAAAAAAGTTTTTTACAAAAATCTTGTAAAAAGTCCAAAACTCCCTGCCGGTTCCCAATCCACTCATTGCTCTTTTAGAAACTCTCCGTTCGAAATATCTCAAAACACCTGCTGCCTGCAAGAGACAGCAGGTATCCTGTCGGTACTTATAAATCTTATTCCGCTCTAATCCAGCGTGGTAAAGATCGGAAGTGCCGGAGTCAGCGCCGCAAAAATATAATAGAGCGCCACCATCCCCACTACATACGCAACTCCCAGCCATCTGACCCATTCATAAATATGATCATCCGAAATCATAGCCGCGTGTATGAATCCAAACAGCAATGCCACGAACAGCAGCACAAAATTCGTTACCATACTCTCGACGTTGAACCCGAACCGCAGTCCGTAATACCCCATCACTACGATAAACTGACTCATAAACGCCGCAATCGTTGCCATCACACATCGTTTCTTAAATTCAATCCGTTTGACGTACTCACACCAAGGCACTAACGTTACGATCAGACTGGGGTAGAATGCAAGTTTCATATGGTTCCAGATGCTTTCATTATTCGGAAAGATCCCGTCGATCAGGAAGCTGCCACCGATGGCATCTCCGATATAATGCATCAGCCACGCCACGATAAACGCAATGACCGTACCGTAACCGACGAATTTCACGACTTCTTTGGAATGATTGACGTAAACTTCATCCTGTTGACGTATCCCTTCCATAATACTCCTCCTTTTTATATGCTTTCATCTCTTTCTTGATCATACGGCGAATACTTCTGATTTTAAGCCGGATTCATCGCTCCAAACGGTTGCTTGCGTTTCTTCGCGCATATCGTTGCATTTGAATCCTGTTCTTTATACCGCCGCATTTCTGACAGCATCCTGTTCAGAACGTTTCTTTTCCGTCTAACGGAAGTTTTCCATTTAAAAACAGATGGAGCCTGTTCCAAACTGCCGATCAGTCTGCAAAACACGCAGATTCATTTTGGCCAGACATCTGTCAGCACATTCAGTATATGAAAAGTTAAGCGCAATTATACTGGAAAAAATTTTATAAACATATGCCGTTGGAACTATTATGAATCGTTCCATTTTAAAAAACACGTTATCCTCTCTGCCGGAATGCCTATGCATTTGCCGGTTGAAAGAATAACGTGTTTCTATAAAAAACCTGCTGCTTTTTCTTTTTTAGAGCAGTTCCTTTAAGATCTGATTGATCATGGCAGGATCTGCTTTTCCTTTCATTGCCTTCATGGTCTGTCCGACTAAGAATCCGATCGCCTTCTCCTTGCCATTGTGATAATCCTCTACAGACTTCGGATTGTCCTTTACGATCTGCTCGATCGTAGAGCGAAGTGCTCCTTCATCGTTGACCGTCTTTAAGCCTTTTTCTTCCACATATTTCTCCGGGTCGATGTTCTCATTGAACATCACCTCGAATACTTCCTTTGCCACAGAGCTGTTGATCGCCTTCGAATCTGCCAGACCGATCAGCTTCGCCAGATTCTCCGGCGTGAAGCGGATATCCTCCGGATCCATGGACTGTTCCTTTAAGAGGCGCTGTGTCTCCACCATCAGCCAGTTGCTGACCTTCTTCGGCTGTTTGCAAAGAGCGGTCGTTTCCTCAAACAGATCCGCCATACGCTTGGAATTAGTGATGATCTCGATATCATATTCCGGAATACCGTATTCTTCTTTGTAGCGCTCCATTTTGGCGGTACGGAATTCCGGTTCTTTTGCCTTAATCTCGGCAAGCCATTCCTCGCTGACCATGATCGGTGTCAGATCCGGGTCCGGGAAATAGCGGTAATCCTGCGCATCCTCTTTGGATCGCATCGCATAGGAATATTCCTTCGTGTCATCCCAGCGTCTGGTCTCCTGTACGACCTTGCCGCCGTCTTCCAGAATATCGATCTGGCGGTTCTTCTCGCCTTCAATGGCATGTGCGATTGCCTTAAAGGAATTTAAGTTCTTCATCTCGGTCCTGGTGCCGAATTCCTTCGCGCCCACCTCTCGGACGGAAAGATTCACGTCTGCACGCATGGAACCTTCATTTAACTTGCAATCGGAAGCTCCCAGATACTGAATGATCAGACGGAGTTTCTCCAGATAAGCGATCACCTCTTCTGCGCTTCTCATATCCGGCTCTGACACGATCTCGATCAGCGGTACCCCTGATCGGTTGTAATCCACCAGTGAGCAATCCTCCCACTCATCATGGATCAGCTTGCCGGCATCCTCCTCCATGTGGATCTCATGGATCCCGACTTTTTTCTTTCCACCGTCTTGTGTCTCAACCTCCACATAGCCGTTTCTGCAGATCGGCAGATACAACTGGGAAATCTGATAGTTCTGCGGATTGTCCGGATAGAAATAATTCTTCCGGTCAAATTTGCAATATCGCGTGATATCGCAGTTCGTCGCCAGTCCCACTGCGATCGCATATTCCAAAACCTGCTTGTTTAACACCGGAAGGGAACCCGGCATACCGGTGCAGACCGGACAGGTATGTGTATTGGGCGCTCCGCCAAATTCGGTGGAACAGCCACAGAAAATCTTCGTCTTGCTGGCAAGCTCAACATGAACCTCCAGACCTATGACGGTTTCATATTCCTTCGCCATCTTCTACTCCTCCTATTTTAAGACCCGTAAGAAAACAAATGGTGCGTACAGGCAGAGAACATTCTCTCCTCCGACGCATTCGCGTCCTCGTCGTTCATTGTTCTTTGGCACCTTTTTTTCTTACTGTTTATTTCTACTCTGCGGGGTGAAACGGCGTCCCGAAGGCGCCCCTTGCCTGCTCATACGTATAGGCAGTCTGGATCAGTTTCTTCTCGCTAAAGCAGTCGCCGATCAACTGCAGACCGATGGGAAGCCCCGCCTTGTCCTTACCGCAGGGCAAACAGATCCCAGGGAGTCCTGCCAGATTCACACTGATAGTATAAATATCTCCCAGATACATCTTGATCGGATCCGACAGACTCTCGCCCAACTTCGGTGCCGTGGCAGGTGCCACAGGTCCTAAGATCACATCATATTTTGCAAATGCCTCATCAAAGGCTTTTTTGATCAGCGCCTTTACCTTCAAGGCTTTTAAATAATAAGCATCATAATAGCCGGAGCTTAACACGAAGGAACCCAACATGATGCGGCGCTTTACCTCCGGTCCGAAGCCCTCGGAACGGGTGCGCTTATACATCTGATGAAGCTCGTCCGCATCCTTGGCACGATACCCGTACTTCACACCGTCAAAACGCTCCAGATTCGAGCTTGCCTCTGCCGCAGCGATCGTATAGTAGGTAGGGATCGCATACTTGACAAGATCTAAGTCAAATTCTTCGACAACGGCACCTTTTTCCTTTAACACCTCTGCTGCAGCCAGAACCGCTTCCTTAACTTCCGGATCCAGACCTTCCCCAAAGTAGTCCTTCGGGATACCGATCTTCATGCCCTTCACATCATTTACAAGCGCCGTGGTAAAGTCAAGATCGTCCCGTTCCATGCTGGTGGAGTCCTTTAAATCATGGGAAGCGATCGTCTCCAGGATCGTGGCGCAGTCTGTCACATCCTTGCACAACGGTCCAATCTGGTCTAAGGAAGAACCATAAGCGATCAGTCCATAACGCGAAACCGTCCCATAGGTGGGTTTCATACCGACCACGCCGCAGTATCCCGCCGGCTGTCTGATGGAGCCGCCCGTGTCAGAACCAAGCGCGAAGAAGCACTCCTCTGCCGCCACTGCCGCCGCAGAACCGCCGGAAGATCCGCCCGGTACATGCGCGTCATTCCACGGGTTCTTCGTCACGCCGTAATAAGAAGTCTCTGTCGTGGAACCCATGGCAAACTCGTCCATGTTGGTCTTTCCAAGGATCACAACGCCTGCCTTCTGTAAATTTAACACCGCCTCAGAAGAAAACGTCGGGATAAAGTTCTCTAAGATTTTAGAGGAACAGGTCGTCAGCATCCCTTCCGTGCACATATTGTCCTTGATCGCTACCGGCACGCCGGCAAGAGGGCCTGTAAACGTCCCGTCATCGATCCCTGCCTGTACACGCTCAGCTTCTTTCAGCGCGTTCTCTTTATCGATCGTCACATAGCAGTGATAGTTTTCTTCCGTCTTATCGATCTGCGCAAATACGGCTTCCACAGCCTCTTTCACCGTGATCCGGCCTGCCTTGATCTGATCGGATAGCCCGACTGCCGTCATGTTTAAAATATCCATCTCCTGCACCTCCTAAAATGTCCGCGGCACCATAAACATGCCGTCCTTGTCTGCCGGTGCATTTTTGATCGTATTTGCACTGTCATCACCGTTTGTCACCACGTCCTCACGGAACACATTGTGTACCGGGAAAATATGACTCATGGGCTCTACGTCGGAAGTATCCAGCTCGCCCAGCTGGTCAATATAATCCAGCATATCTGCCATATCCTTTTTTGCCTGCTCCTTCTCCGGTCCGGAAAGCTCAAGCTTGGCCAGAATGCCGACATAATCGATTGTTTCATCGCTAATTACATTCGCCATTTTGATTCTCCTTTTTTCTCATTTTAAAACACTGCACTCTATCGGATTTTAGCACAGGTTCGACTTTCATACAAGGGATTGTCCCTTATCTTTCCGGATCAGATATTCCCCAATCCCAAGGATCATAAACAGAAACGGGGTGCAAAGTACCTGCTGGTAACAGAAAAAGTCATACGCCATATAGGAAAAGATGCTTGCCGCAAATGCAATGAGAATCCGGTTTTGCTGCCCTTTTCCAAAACGGCGGGCTGCCGAAATGAAAATGCCGATATAAGCGGCGGCTCCTAAGATCCCCGCATTGACCATCATATTCAGCCACTCGTTATGGGCGTTTGTCAGCGCCCTGTCTCCCCAGATATCCGAAAGTCTCTGCGCAAACTCACTGGACGCATAGCTGTAATAGCAGTCCGGACCAACGCCGAACAGCTTATGCAACAGACTCTCCTTGGAAAACATTTTTACCGTAAACACCCAGGTTGCCCCACGACCGTTTCCCCAGCCCTCATGCCAGTTCATATAGGAAATACCGGATAATTTCTGTGACAGCGCCTCCGGCAGAACACCCTTCGCCTTTAGAACGATCAGCAAAACAGACGCAAACACAAATACGCCGGTTAAACTCAAAACCACAACACGCAGGATCTGCATCGCCTTGTGCGGATAGTTCCACTTTTCCTTCCACACCGTCCCTGCGACAGAAAGCGCCAGAAACAGGAAAAGGAACAGATAACAGATGGGATTATGCAGGATAAAATCAGTGGCAAAGTCATAATCCGTAATGGTATTGGGATGGCTCTTTAACAAAAGCGCCATAAACCTGCCGGCACCCAAAAACAGGGTGCACACCCACAACAGGCGCAGAAACGATTCCTTCTGCCCTGCCGCGAACCACAAAAAGGTCAGCATAAAGCCCATCATCGCCATGTACGCACTATCACTGTTTTGTGTCACAAGCGTGCAAAAACCCAGAAACACATAAAGTCCGCTCAACCAAAAAACAGGCTTTTTTTCGGTAAACAGGAAGGTCCCGATGCCAAGCGGCAGCACCACTGCCAGAAAGCTGGCATACCAGGAAGCCTGTCCCAGCGTCGACAGAAACTGTGCCTTGTTCACATCACTGATCCCTTCATAATAGCCAAGCGGATCGATCATGAGTCTGTGAAGGACACCGAACCAGAATACAAGTGCGGCTGTCATGCAAAGTACCCACAGCACAGCCTTCCAGTATCTCCCGAATCTCGACACCGCAAAATACAAAAGGACAAAGCTAAGCTGTGACAGAAAGCCCATGCACCAGCCCGGATATCCCCACAAGGCATCCTGATAATAACCGCCGGCAAATACAGAGAGAATCACGAAGAAAAAGTAGGCGATCACGAACCAGTCTGTTATGGACAGATACTTTCCCTTCTTTTCTTTGAGCACCTGTATCAATCGCTCTCTGGTGTAGACGTCTGTCCAAAAGCTGATCAGATATGCCACGAAGCAGATAAGGAAAACGCCAAACCCGGTGAGCATGATATACTTATAGACCGCAAATTTCGCATCACCGATCTGATAATATCCGTTTCGTGTATATAACGGTACCAGCACACTGAAGAACAAAAGGGTTGCTGCCAGGATATATTCCAAAAGCTGTGTTGTCACTTCCAGGCCTTCGTTCTTTGGTCTCTTGTTTTTTTTCGATTTACCTGCCATTGATTTTTTTCGCCTCCGAATAAGCTCCGTAAACTTTCTTTCCTTTTACAAGCTGATAAGCCCGCACTCTGTAATAATATGTTTTCTTCTTTTTGATCTTTTTGGTATCGATATATTTGACAGTACCCTTTACGCTCGCGATCTTACTGCCTTTTGCAGATGCCTTCGTGGAGCGGTAGATCTCGTACCCGTAAGCCTTTGCCTGTTTTTTCCAGGTAATCGTGATCTTTCCCTTTGAAGCCTTTAACTTCTTAATCTTAACGGCCTTCGGTACAGGTTTTGCTTTGACGTAATCCGACAGTTCACCGTAAACCTTCCCGCCATTTATTGTACGGTATTGTCTGATCTTATAATAATAGGTCTTCCCGCAGGTAAGCCTCTTGTCAGTATATGTCGTCACCGTACCGCCTGCTGCCGTGCCCACGACCTCATAATCTCCTCCCGCCGAGGTCGCACGACAGATCTCATAGCCATCCACATTTCCCTGTGCCCACTGCAAAACCACTTTATTATAATCCGCAGATTTCGCCGTAAGCAAAGAAGGACTGTTCAGGCTCTGCAACGTAACCGTCACATTGCAGAATGCCTTTTTTCCGTTTACGGTATATGCCCAGATTCTGGTCGTTCCCTTCCCGATCCCGGTTACAACCCCATTCTGTACGCTCGCGATCTTTTCATTATCCGAAAACCAGGTAACTCCTTTATTGGAAGTGCTTCCTGTCACCTCCGCGCGGATCGTATCCTTCCCGTCTCCGGTCAGAACCATGGAGGCGCGATCCAGTGTGATCCCTGTCAGACTTGTTTCCAGGCTGTCTGTAAATGCTTTGATCCTGAAGTTTCCTTTCCAGCTCTCAGCACCGCAATCCTGCCACGCTCCTGCGGCAGTCTCTTTATAAAGACTCTGACCGCTCTGTGTATCCGTATAGTACACGACCCAGCTGTAATTGGCATCCGCATCATAATGTACATTTGCTTTTCCGTTTGGAAATGAAAAGACGACTGCATAGGATTGTCCGGCACTGACCGTCACCGGCGTATCCAGACGGATCGTATGGTAGCCTGCATAGGGAAGTATCCCCGTCTTCGTGGCGGCAATGGTTCCCGACTGCATGGTATCCTTTCCTACCGTCGTTGCACCCCCGTATACATAAAGCTCCATACGGTAAGCCACCTTCGCATCATCGATTCCTATGGAAACGGCCTGAATGCTCTCATCCCGATCACCTGCGGCACAGGCTTTAAACACATTCGCTGCGGTCTGCACCGCTACAGATTCCGCACCGCTCGCACCATCATGCTGGTAAATATGTTCATAGTTATCTCCCGCTTCACAGTCATAGGCAAATGCTGTATCTGCCAGACTCTGATCATAATAGGAAATCCAGAAATAACCATCCTGGGCCAGCTTCTTATCCTCCTCACCCCAGCTGTTTCGCAAAAGCCACGCTCCGTTTCCGTCCGGTTTACTCACAAAATTTGATGCCGGATAGTCATCATCCCAGCCGATCAGTAAAACCGCATGGTTCGTATCTTTTCTGGTATTGACATAATAGCTTCCTTCGTCCCCGGTTGTCTTTCCTGCCGCCATACTGTCATATTTTAGCCGTTCGCTCTGGCTGGATGTCGTTCCGTAATAGCTGACGCCGATCGCCCCCAATTGCATGATCTGCTTCTTGACAGACTCCTTATCCTTCATATCCACTACATAACAGTTCTGGAGATGATAGTCT
This sequence comes from Lachnospiraceae bacterium, assembly GCA_015056815.1. GTDB lineage: Bacteria > Bacillota > Clostridia > Lachnospirales > Lachnospiraceae > SIG333. The sequence continues at coordinate 16,429 of SVFN01000005.1, forward strand.
GTTTTGCCATACATTTCCTCCTTTGTTTCCGGAAGCGTAAAATTCTTGTTCAGTGCCGAGTACCTGTACTGTGCATCTCTCTTCTCGCTCACCGGTCCGATCCAGTTCGCCAGATGCCACATGGTAAAATAATTGTTTCCACCAAGATTATAGATTTCTTTGGTCGAGGTCGCCCGATTATAATCTCCGATGGTATTCCCCAGAAGATCGCCCATCGTCGCCGGCTTATGATAAAAGAAATAGTTCAGATGATTTACCGAAAGCGCAATACTGTTGTCCGAAACGCCCTTTTTGATCAGGCTCGCCTCACAGGCTCCCAACGCTGAAAAAGCCCAGCATGTCCCGTAGCTTCCCTGCTGCCTGAATGTATCGGGAAGATAGCTGGTATCCGGGGTGCCATCGCCATCTGTATCAACCCGGTCGGAACGATATGCAGACGGATATACTCCGGCAAGCTGTCTGGAAAATTTCCCAAAGGATTCTGTATCAGAGCTCTCCGGCGTCTCTTTATCAATCTCATGATAGTTTAGTAAAGGATCATCCTCTGACAGGCCTGCCACACTTAACGGCATTTCATTGCTGCTTACGGTGTCTGCCGATATGCCGCTGCAGACGAGAAAAAGTGCTGCGATGCCGGCCATGACTGCGATCAGTCTCTTTTTCATGTTTTACCTCACTACTAAAAATTTATATGCACAGTATCTCTTCGCATTCCTTATAAAGCCGCTGTCTGGAACAGGTATCTTTCGCAAGCAATGCTATCTTCCATTCTTTTCCTGCTAGAACTGCTTTGGGGATACGGACCACAAACCCCGCAAGCTCCACGTTCTTTTCCTGAGGCAGGATCTTTACCACATCTTTACGATAGCGGTCCGTCACAGCAAACTTCAGAGTTTCTCCCTGCGCGGATGTTAACAGCAAAAATCTCTGATACCGGCAGTTATCCATTCCCAGCACATAAGACCAGCCTTCGATCAGGATGATCTGTGAGGTATCTCTGATGTCTGTTCTGTCTTCTTCCCCCGCATGTTCCATAGAAATGGTCAGGCAATTATTCTCCCACTTTGCGGGGTCTGTGCCTGCATATTTGCTGTAACCGGTTACGACTTCCCTTTTCTCGTATCCAAAGCAGAAACTGCAGTCATAGCCGATCCGGTATCCCGCCAGATTGGGACTGTAAAAAGGGTCTTTCTCCATATTCGCCACATGAAGTTTTCTTACCTCTTCCTTCTCCTGCAAAAGTCTGAGAAGTTTTTTCTCATCCAGCCTGTCATCACCGCGGCTCAGAGATTCATAATGATAAAGCACTACATCATTGCGTACCACATTCCGGTACCCGGCCTCATAAACGCGCATACAGAACTCTACATCATTGTAGGCCACCTGGATCTGTTCCGGCATACCACCGACTTTTTCATAAATTGCTTTATCGATCATAAGGCATGCCGCCGTCACACCGATCACATTGTAATTCAGATGATTTCTTCCGTAATAATAATCCTCTTTATCCGAGAGATCGATCAGTTTATGAGACGGTCCCACTGTCATATTGGTAATGCCGGTATGCTGGATATGTTTATTGCCCGGATATAAGAGCTTCGCACCCACAGCTCCGGTCTTTTCCTGCATCGCCTGCCCTAACATCCTACTCATCCACTCCGGTTCCAGAATTCCCATGTCATCATTGAGTAAAAGAATATAACTGCCTTTTGACAGACTTACACCGATATTACACATTCTGGAAAAATTGAATTCCATTGCCTCATAATGATAATAAAAGCGTTCTGTCTCTGCCATCTTTTCAATGACAGCCTTGTTTTCTTCCCTGCTTCCATTGTCTATCACGATGATCTCATAATTATCATACAGGGTCTTTTCCCGCAGGGAGCGGATACAGCGTCTAAGGATCTCCGGATGATCCTTAGACGGAATGATCACGGACACTAACGGCTCTCTGCCTGCCTCCTGTGATCCGCTCCCGATAAGATCTGTCCGGTTTTGGGAACTGACTATATCATAACATACAACTCTGTTATTGAGTCCGCTTTCCTCTAATTCCCAGCCGTCTTCCATGTGGGCGGCAATATGGCTGCGGATAAAAAACTGCTGTTTGATATGATCAAACCGCGGTTCAAAGCCGTATTCTTTTCCCTTCTGAAAACTGACCCATTCGTCAGTCACTCCATCTGCAAGATCCTCCCGGTAAGCATGATAGAGGATCTCGGGTATGTGGCCGACTTCTTCCGGCTTGAGCGGCAAAAGCTTCAATACCAGATCGTATACTCTCTCTAATCCTGTCCCGTCCTTTAATGGTTTCAGATCCGCAATGGCATTCTTTCGTACCGCAAAAAAGCTTCCGAAATAGAAGAAGCTTAACAACGTATCCGGACTATACTCCGGTTTAAACCAGGGCCATGCGCGCTTTTTATCCCGGCAGATACAATCCTCATCCCCATAAAGCAGCCGTATTCCCGGCTCTTCCAGAAATGTCTGCACGATCCGTTCCTTCGCTCCAAATGCCAGCTGTCCGTTCTCTTCCGCAAACAAAAGAATATCTGCGGCACTCTCCCATGCCCGGTCCATTTCCGTATAAGGGATTGTCTCTATGACAACAGAATCAAACCGGTGCTTTTTGACATCCGGTCTGATCCTGTCTGCCCTTCCTTTTTTTTCCGCCTCCATGATCCATAAGGCGTACCGGTTCTGCTGCCTGTCAACTTCCCTGCGGTAGCTCTTTTCCCTTCGCTTGATCCGCGACCTGACAAGCATGTGTTTCAGCTTCGTCAACACTACTCTCTCTCCCTGAAATCCTCATAAACCAATGAAAGATTTTTATTGTAATAGGGGTCTCCTGCCGCAAGCTCGTCCCCCCACAGCTCCATAAAACGTCTGACCTCTCCGTTAAAGCGCTCTACCTTTTCCGGTGTATCCTCGCTGCCGCGGCTTACCGACTCATAATGATAAAGCTGCGCATAAGGAGTATAAACGATCAGATACCCCGCCTTACGGATCTTCATGCAAAGATCCACATCATTAAATGCCACTTTATAGGCTTCGTCCAGGCCACCCACTTCGGCAAATACCTTCTTAGGCATCATCATGCAGGCAGCTGTCACGGCACTTAAGTTCTGCGCCACTACCAGACGCGCAAAATAACCCGGCTCCTCTTTGGCAAAGTATTTGTGGGAATGTCCTGCCACACCGCCGATCCCTAAGATCACGCCGGCATGCTGGATCGTATCATCCGGATAATAAAGCTTTGCGCCTACGGCGCCCACATCGCTTCTCTGGGCAAACATCAGCATCTCCTGCAGCCAGTCTTCACTGATAACCTCCATGTCATTGTTCAGCAAAAGAATGTACTCTCCCTTTGCAAACGAAACCCCGAAATTATTGATGGCAGAGTAATTAAACTCCGACTCCCAGGTCACAACACGGATCCGTTCGTCCGTCAATGTCTCATAATATTCGAATGTACTCTTCCTCTCGCTGTTGTTTTCGACCACGATGATCTCAATATTCTGATAGGAAGAGCGCAGTAAGATCGAATCGATACAGCGCTTAAGCAGATCGATATGATCCTTATTGGGTATGATGATGGAGATCAGCGGCTCCCCTTCGATCTCGTATTTCATACGGTACCAGCTAAGCACCGCGCCATCCTCCACAGTTCCTTTCAGCCCGACTCTTTTTAAATGCTCCGAAAGAGCACGCTTCGCCGCATCCATACAGTAATCCTTGGCATGGATATCCTGTGCCGTACTCTGTGCATGCGCGCGCCAATAGTAAAGGATTTCCGGAATATGCACGATTTTTTCCGCTTTCTCGGTCAGTCTCAGGATCATGTCATAATCCTGACTGCCGTCAAACTCCTGTCTGAAACCGCCGACCTTCTCATAAAGCTTTCGTGAAAAGACCGTCAGATGGCAGATATAATTGACACTTCTTAGATAATCCGGCGAAAAGTCCGGTTTGTAGTGCGGATTATAGGCATCGTCGATCGTCTCGTGGAATGTGTTTTCATCTGAATAAAGAAAATCCGCCTTCTGCTCTTTGATTGCTTTATAATTCTCATACAATGCCGTCGGATGCAGAAAATCATCATGATCGAACAATGCAAAATAATCACCTGTCGCCATCTCCATACAGGCATTCGTATTGCCGGAGATTCCCGCGTTCTTTTTCAGCTTTTTATAAACAACCCGTTTGTCATGCCATCTGTATTCCCTGCAGATATCCCCTACATAACGATGTTTTCTGTCGCTTCCGTCCGCAAGGCAAAGCTCAAAATTCTCATAGGTCTGTGTCAGCACCGACTCGATCATCTTACGCAGATACAGCTCCGGCGTATTGTAAAGAGGTACAATGATGCTGAATTTGATATCCTGTGAGATGCCCTTGATCTCTTCCAGCTGCTTGTCCATTTCCCGAAGGTCGTAAACCAGGGAAATCTCCTTTAGAACATGGAGGTTCTTGCGAAGCTGCCATTCTCTTGCATTAAAGTCCCGCATTCCCTGAAGCCCTTTGTTCTTCACGAAGCGCTTGGCATTGCGCAATCCTCCGATGATCCAGTAATGGTGGTGCAAAAATCCCTTGATCCCATCCACCGTCACACGGATCGGCTTGGAAGCCTTAAAGGAAGCAGAAGCGACAAGTTTGTCATATTCAATTGCTTTCTTAAGCGCCTCACTATAAGCCTCCGAGATTACTTTGTGCTGCTCCAGCGTCGCCGTATAATAATCATAATAGCGCGCCCTGTCCGTGATCAGATCCTTCACAGCCTCCGGTGTATCTTTTAAAACCATGTCAAGCTGAAGCTCTACATGAAACGTACCGCTCTTACCGTCAAATCCTTCAAAGATCAGATACGGATCATCGGTATCAAAGAGAAAATTCTGGGAAGACATGTGCTCCCCGTTGGTATCACAGGACAGTTTCAGATCACTTCTGCCTAAAAGATGCGCCATCTTAAAATGCAGAATACCGCGGAATTCTCCCGGGTCCACCCGCAGTCTTCTGATCCCCTGCGGCACCGGAATATCGTAGCTGTGCCCTTTTCCACCGATGGGCCACACTGTAACAGAATCCTCTTCTTTAAAGTTCTCTTCATCAAAGCCATAATAAACCTTGATCTCGTCCTGTTTCAAAAAGCGTTCCGCCTCATGACGGATATGCTCGATATTCATTACTTTACCTGCCACCAGCGGATAAATATTGTTCATGCCAAAGGTCCCGCCCAGGATATAGAGTTGGAAACAGTGCTCCATCTCCTCAAAAACCGGGATCTCGGCAGGGTCGATCCCCACCCGCGAATAAATCTGTTCTGCCCGCAGCTCACTCCGTTTGGAGGAAGTCAGATAATAATGGATCGCACGGTAAATAACGAAGTCCACCGGGATCACAAATTCAAAAGTCCATTCGTAATCAATGATCGTCCAGCCGTCCTCTCCCAGAATGATATTGGGAAAGATCAGATCGATATTATTGATCAGGGCACCAAATTTCTCTGCTTTAAATTCGGGTCTGCCAAAAACTTCTTCAAAAGCCGCAGTTCGCTCAAAAGGAAGCTGCTTTCCCAACGAACGGAGTTTTTCCGCAAATTTCTCTATTTCCATGGAGATTTGCACATACTCTCCCTGTACATACAGCTCGTCCAGATAATCCTGAAAATTACGTCCGGTCAGATATTCCAGTGAAACATAGCTTCCATCCTCCGACAATGTACACCTGTTGGCATGGATGCCCTGTTCTTCATAGACTTTGGACAATTCCCGGTATAAATGGGAAAGATTCCGGATATGCGCTTTGGCTGCTTCACAGGCCGCAACTTTGCGTACCTCTCTGGTTCCCGCCACATCCTGCCAGATGTCTGTATGGATCTGGAACACTTCGGCGCGTTCATTTGAAAATTTCGAAAAAATCAGCTTCTCCATGAAGATTGGCTCCTTGTTATTATTGTAAGATCACTTCAAAGGAATTGGAATAATAAGGAAACATGCCGTCACGGATGACGGAATCAAATACTTTGCTCTCATCAAACGTGGCAAGTCTCTCATTATCAAAATTGCGCAGGTTATCATTCAGATCACCCGGTCCCGGAAGGAAGTCATCCGAGTAGATGACATTCGGAAATTTATAATCCGGATAGGGATAGAAAAATTCAATCTGCTCAAATCCGGCCTCTTGGGCCAGTCTGGTAAGCTCCGGTTTGGAAAACGTACGTACATGCGTCACGCCGCCATATCCTTCGATGCCGTTGTAGTAATCCCCCAGATGGTCCTCCTTGCAGCCTGCCCAGTATTTCATACCCATCTTATTCTCAATCGCAATGACAATCCTGCCACCGGGTGCCAGATGTTTTTTCATCGTCGCAAGGAAGGTGTGATATGGCTTATTCGCTGTTATATAACTGCCGCCGTACTCTAAAACACCGATCAGCGTGATCATATCATACTGTTCGGTCAGGGATGCTTCCACATGCTCAAAATTGCCGAGCTTTATCTCGATATTATCCAGATTTTTATGACGGTTGGCATTGATGAGGCTTCTTAGCCTGGAAAGCTCGATACAGGTAACCTTCTTTGCTTTCCTTGCCAGAGCTCCCGTAACGGCTCCGCAGCCGGAACCGATCTCTAACACGCTCTCCTGTCCGCTCATGGGAATCCAGCTTACGATATTCTCCCGGATATGGGACAAATGATAAAGGATCGGCCAGCTCCGCCTTTCCACAATGATGCGGTTGTACTCTGACTCTTCCGACGTGGAAACGATCTCCAGAAGTTCGTCTTCCACCGCTCCGTCCGAATAAAAATCTTCGCCGGGATATAAGGTATCGTCCAGTCTGACTTTTCCGACTGTAGTAATCATATTCCATCCTCCAAACACTCTGTCATTCTCTGCAGAGTTGTCCCTTAAGCAGCAGAATGCTGTTTGTTTACATAATTCATTCACTCTGGTTTACATAATTTTATCTGGCAACTATAGTTTTGTTACGCCGTTCTTGGTCATGGAAACCTTTGCATTCATATCGTAATAACCCACCGAATCTTTGTCGGAGATCACGGTAATATTACAGACATCATACAGTCTGTGGTAGACCGTAAAATTACCGTCATGGTATCCTGTACAGCCGAAGCTCATCAGATACTCTCCCCCCTGCAGATTCATTTCCTGCTCATAGGAAATCTCGTAAACGTCTCCGTCTTTCGTGCTCTGCGTGTCCACATGCTCTAACATGGAATTCGTCCCTGTGATCTCTTCCCCTTTTAAATTCTTGATCGTGTAGGCAAAGATCGGCTCCTGTACGGTCTCATGGAAACGGATCCTCATCTTTACCGTAAAAACAGAACCCTTTATCAGGGAATTGGTAATGTTACCCTGATCGTCGATCATGGCAAAATCCTCAATCTCGGCCAGCTTGCTCCCATATTCGGAAAGCGCCGGATTTAAGGTCAGGGAATCTTTCCATAAAACTCTGCCCTCTGCTGACTGACCGTTTGCAGCCATAGCATTCTTTTTGCCGCCGGATTTCTTTTTATTCTTCTTCCCGGGTTTTTGCGTGCTTCCTGCAGGATCTTCCGATTCCGTCTGCGCGTTTGCGATCAGGGAATCCTCTGCATCGTCTTCTTTGAATTCTTCCAGATCGGACTCATCCACCTGATTGACCAGTACTTTTTTATAAAGGTCGATCATTTCCTTCGGTCCGCCCTCGGCGAGCTTCACTCCCTGGTTTAAGAGCACCACACGGTCACAGTATTTACTGATGCTGCTCAAGTCATGGCTGACGAACAGGATCGTCTTGCCTAACTTCTTAAACTCCTCGAATTTGTGATAGCATTTGGACTGGAAAAAGACATCTCCCACAGAAAGAGCCTCGTCCACGATGAGAATCTCCGGATCGATATTGATCGCCACCGCAAATGCCAGCCTTACGAACATACCGCTCGAATAGGTCTTGACCGGCTGGTATACATATTCTCCGATATCGGCAAAGGCAAGAATATCGTTTAATTTGGCATCGATCTCTTCTTTGGAAAAACCGATCATGGTACCGTTTAAGTAAACATTCTCGATCCCGTTGTATTCCATGTTAAATCCGGCTCCCAACTCCAAAAGAGCGGAGATACGTCCGTTGATATTTACATTTCCCATAGAAGGGTTTAAAACGCCTGTAATGATCTTCAAAATAGTGGACTTGCCGGAACCATTTGTACCGATAATCCCCACTGTTTCGCCTCTTTTCACATCAAAGCTCACATCGTTTAAAGCGTATTTCTCCGTAGCCTTCACATGTCGTCCAAAGCCGAGGGCTTCTTTCATGCGGTCGGAGGGCTTTTCATATAGCTTATATATTTTACTGACGTGATCGATCTGTATTGCTAAATCTTCCATACATTTTTTCCTTTATACCTATCCCTTTGAGTCTTATCCAACTCAAAAGCCTCATATCTGTCTTCATGATTTCTCTTAAACAGACGATAGTTTCTTCCTGCACATCGCCTTACAACACATCCGCAAAGTGCACCTTAAGTCTCTTAAAGATCACGGTGCCGAGCAGAAAAAAGAACACCACCACCAGCCAGAAATACAACGTCAGCCCCGGCATCTCAAAAAACCAGCGCTTGTCGATCAGTGCATCGCGGTATCCGTTTACCACATAGAACATGGGATTGAGCTTAAAGAAAAACTGAAGGCTCTCATTTTTTACGGTGGATGCAAACGGCCACATAATGGGAGTTGCCCACATGCCGATCTGTAACACGATATTAATGATCTGCGACAGGTCACGGAAAAATACCACCACCGAACAGGTTGTATAGCACAAAGCCAATACCAGTATGAACATACAGAAGGAATAATACACCACCTGCAGCACATACAGATCCGGCAACCGTCCATAACACGCAAACAAAATCAGTACGAATGCCACAAAGAACACATGCACAAACAGTGCAGATAAAATCTTGATGATTGGCAGGATACTGATTTTAAATACGACCTTTTTTACCAGATAGCTATATTCCAACAATGCATTCGTCCCGCTTCCCAGCGCCTCTGAGAAGAAAAACCAAGGCACCAGTCCGGCGGACAGCCACAGAACAAACGGAACCGAGATTCCATTTTTGGAAATCTGTGCACCTGCTTTTAAACCCTTTTCAAAAACAAGCCAGTACATGACGATCGTCACGATCGGCTGTATAAATGCCCAAATAATGCCAAGATAGGAACCTGCATACTTGGTCTTAAAATCGTTTTTCGCCAGCTTAAAGATCAGCGCGCGATTATCCCACAGTTCCTTTGGCAAGGATAATATACGTCCCATGTTTTCTCCATTTTCATTTTTACTGTCTTTTATGATGATAATGATTCCGGTCAGCCAGGCTGCCGGAATCCTCATGAGCTTATTCCCTTATGGTCTCGATCTCTTGCAATTACTTACGAAGTGAAGCGATCCCGCCCCATTTGGTATCCTTTTCGGAAATAGTAAGGTCTTTTTCTGTCATCCCTTCCGGCATCGGCCAGTCAATCCCGATTTTGGGATCCGACCACAGGATCCCACCTTCGTCATTGGGATGATAAAAGTCGGTACATTTATAAACAAATTCCGCATAATCGGAAAGTACGATAAATCCATGCGCAAAGTTTTTCGGGATAAAGAACTGCTTTTTGTTTTCTGCGGACAATCTCACTCCGAACCATTTGCCGTAAGTGGCAGACCCTTCTCTTAAGTCAACCGCAACGTCAAACACTTCGCCGGATACAACACGTACCAGCTTGTCCTGCGGGAAATTGATCTGGAAATGAAGTCCTCTGAGTACTCCTTTTTTGGAAGCGGACTGGTTATCCTGCACAAACTCCATGTCAATGCCTGCTTCCTTAAAATCGTTGTAGTTGTAGGTCTCCATAAAATAACCGCGCTCATCTCCGAATACGGTCGGTGTGATCACCTTCAATCCTTCAATCTCACATGTCTCCACTGTAATCTTTCCCATTGTAGTACTCCTTATACTTTTAAATTTTTTACTTTTCTTTTCAGTGCTGTTATGCTTCCTCTATTGGCACATTTCCGCCCGGGCATATGCTTTACGGATCCTGATCCTGATCATTCGTCTGCCTGATCCGGCTTGCGGCTGCGGCGACGGTTGCCGTAATATCTTCCCTGATTGCCGGGGCGTTTCGGTCTGTCCGTCTTCTTGTCTTCCTCGCCTTGCGGCTTGTCCGTGCTGCGTTTTTCGCCGCCTGTTTGCTCAGCACCCGAGCGGTCATTGTTTTTCTGCAAACGTCCGCCTTCACGCCTGCGCCCGTCATGACTCTGTTTGCCGCGCTTTTTATTCTCGGCAGAGTCCTTATCATAATCAAGCTTCCTCACATGATACTGGATATCCTCCAGAAGCTTGCGGTTGGCCGCAATAAGATCCGCCTGCAATCCGATCACAAAGGTAGTAAAGCCTAACATCATAAGAGTGCTGGCCAGAATCAGCGACTGCACATGTCCACTGCCGTTACCGCTAAAGAAAAATACCAGAAATGCCACACCGATGGCAAAACCGATGGTAAAGATGATCCCTCCGATGATACTGAAAAACTTCAAGGGCTTATACATCATAAACGCCCGCAGGATCGTCACCATGGACTTCTTCACATAGCCCATCATGGAATTGAACAGTCTGGAAGGACGCAGCTCTCCGTTGGTCCGGATCGGTACACTGGTCTGGGCGATCTTGCGTCTCCCCGCCTGTATGATAGTCTCTAACGTATAGGTATATTCGTTGATGACATTTAAATGCATGGCACCTTCCCTGCTGTAAGCGCGAAAGCCGCTGGGTGCATCCGGAATATCCGAATCGGACGCCACACGTACCGTCCAGCTTCCCAAGTGCTGCAGTTTTTTCTTGAGGGGCGAAAAATGTGCCGTATCATCAATAGGCCGCTCTCCGATCACAATATCTGTCTCACCGTTTAAGATCGGGCGGACAAGCTTCTCGATATCATCGCCGTTATACTGGTTATCTGCATCGGTATTGACAATGATGTCCGCACCATTTCTCAGGCAGGCATCAATACCTGCCATAAAGCCATAGGCAAGTCCTTTATTACGTTTGAAATTCACGACATAATTAACGCCCCAGTCCCTTGCCACCTGCACGGTATTATCCTTACTGCCGTCATTGATGATCAGATATTCGATCTCATCAATACCGTCAATATGCCGCGGAAGATCGTTTAAGGCAATTTCCAAAGTCTCTGCTTCATTATAACAGGGTATCTGTATGATCAGTTTCACGATTCCATCTCCTTGATAGCTACCATCCCCCGGATCCTGCTTTTTGCCGCCTGTCCGGACAGATGTGATTTTATAAGATTTTCCACAAATCCCCCAACCGGAAATTTGCATATATAATAGAGTATATCGAAAAAGTGAGAAAATGACAAGTGTCTGTTTTTCTCACTTCGATTTTTACCTCACTATATTACCTTTCTCTATATTTTCTATTTGATTTTTACCATAAGATCCTGTCCCTTTTTCTTCAGTAATTTCCGATAGGCTTTCTTCTTACTCTTTGGCACCTTGATCACGGCTTTTTCCCCTTGCTGTTTGTCAGTTTTTAAATGCCACTCCGGTGAAGCAATATTTGCACTTGTCACAACATATATGTTTTTGTCAAGTATGATTATTGATCCTTTTATCTTAGAATATCATCCAACACTTCTGAAATATAGCGGATATTGTCCGCAGAGCTTTTCATGACCGCATCATGATTCTTGTCAAGCTTTTCACGGATCTCCGCCTCATCTGCCATAAATTTGGTGAATTCCTCTTTCATCAGAGTAATATCCAGCTTTGAAAAATCCATGGCATACTGCCCCAGTTCAAACATATCCAGCACTTCCTGATATTTATGACTCCAGCCGATCAGAAGTACCGGCACCTTCTTTTGCAGCGCACCGATCATGGCATGGAAACGGGAAGCGATGAGCACGCGGCATTTCGCGATATAGGCACGGATCTCTTCCGCATCCATCTCTTTATGATACCAGCGCACCATGGTTTTATCGGAAAGTGCCTGATAGATGGCATCTCCCACCATCAGGTCATTGTTGCGGGGCTTCTCACTGTTGATCCGCGCTGCATTGGCGATCATCAGAACCTTGTAGCCTTCCTCATTCAGATACCCGATCAGCTTGACCATGGTTCCCACATAATCGATATTCATCTTACGACATTTTTTCTGTACCACCGAACTGATGGAAAGTCCGACCACCTTATCATCATAAAAGGGATCTTCCCTGCAGACACGATCCACCTCTTCATTCCACCTCTTGCTGTCCGCCATGGTAAAGGCTCCATCCGCACAGAGCTTCACATTCTTCGTCACACCGATCCCCGTCAGATTATCAAGCGTTCCCTGTCCCCTGGCAATGACTAACTTCAGCTTCGGAAGGATCCACTTCGCCAGGAAACGGTTCCAGCCGTTTTGGAAAGTACCCATGGCCTGCGAATATTTTACCACCGGAGTCCCTACCAGAAGCGGTACTGCCGCACAGACAAATGCATAGGTATTCATCACAAATCCTCTACTGTCCACAAAGGAGATACCGGCCTCATCCACTACCAGATCGGTCTGTCTGTATGCCCTGATGATCCGGTTACACTCCAGGAGCTTGCGGAACGGGAACAGCCAGATAAACAGCCGGTACATAATTGCCAGCGGAAACGCTATGAACAAAAGCTGTTCCGGCTTACAGCTCACAATATGGATAAAATCATAAGGTATCTGTTTCGCATCCTCCGTCGGATAAACGCTCATCAGATTGATCTGCAGCTTATCCCCGTATTTTTCATAAAGCTGTCTGATGGAGCTTTGCAGCATGGCTGCCGCCCCTTTATTTCCACTGTAGCTTGCCGCCGTGATCGCGACAGTCACCGTATCCGTCTTTTTCTTTTTCATCCTTTTATCCTCCTACCTCTCATAACTATTCAGGTCATTTTCCAGACGTTTTCTACACCATTACCCACAGACTCGTATATTCCAGCAGGAAATAAATGAAATCACTGAATAAAAAGTAAACCGCCACCGCCACAATGAGCCAGTTGAGCTTCTTTCCGATCTGTCTGTCCCATTTACCGAGCACATGCACGATGCTAAAGGACAGGATCATCGCAACACACAGATAATATCTGCTCTGATAACTTCCCATATAACCGGTTTTGTAAAAGAAGTTCTTCATACCACGGAACATCTGTACTGTCGCCGTTGTGATGATCGCAAGATAGGCACATCTTAAAAGTCCCTCTTTGGCGGATATCGCGAGGATCCCTTTTGCGTCTTTTTTCTCCTTCCTTGTCAGAATCCCGACAAACAAAAATGCCGGCAGAACCCATAGGCTCATCCGAAGCAAAAATCCCACACTGTCCTCAGATCCCATATGATGCAGGGATGCATGGGATACGATCCCGGTCCACTGGCCGCTGAATTTTTCCAGAAAGCGGGTCAGATATTTCGCCACGCTCCAGTCCTGTCTTTCCATAAATTCCACATAAAATTTAGGCTTATAATCTCCGCCGGCCGCCATGTCTTTGATACGAGGCTGGAGTTTTCCGGTCTGTAAATAAATCATGACAAAATAAAAGAGTGTCACGGCATAAATCGGAAGCGTCACAAGAAACTGCTTACAGAAGATTTCCCTGTATCCTTTTCGCACCAGGCAGTACCAGCCCACAAACATAACCGTCAGAAGTACCAGTACACAGCCTGCCGTCAGCTTACTTAAAAGTGAGAAGCACATGCCGACTGCCATCAGAAGGAACGTTCCGTAATTTCTCCTTTCCTCCGTAAACCTGAGTGCTCCGAGGAAAAACAGAGCGCATCCCAGAAGAGAAAGCACATCATTGTTGATCCCTGCCATTCCATAAGTCATCATGGGAATCCCCATAACAGTCGTCACATAAAACAGATGGAAATAAGGTCTGTCCTTTCGGATCCTGGTATATCCGATATACAAAGCCAGCGCGATCCCGATAAAGGCCAGTACATTAGAAAATGTCCGCAGTCTGTTTAAATCCAGCGTGATCATATCTCCGTCAAACCTAAACGCTCCCGCAAGTCTTAAAATATGATAATAAAGCGGCGGGTGCCCCAGATAATTATACCGCGGCAGCTGCGCGAAATAGGCACTCGAACCATTGATCGCAAGTGCTCTCATATCAGAAAATATCGGAATGATCTTCCCGGTCTTTTGCAGGTATGCCACATATCCCACATGGTAACTCTCATCGGCAAATCCATGCACAAAGGTCTTATAAAACCAGATTTCAAACACATTCATTGCAAAAGTGATCCCGTACATTCCCGTTAGCAAAAGCTTCTGTACCATTTTCCCGCATACGCCGAAAAGGATTGCACATAAGATTACCAGGTTGCAAAGCACTGAATAAAGGATCAGCCACGCCGCCCTGTCGATCGTGATCCCCGAGATTTTTACGCTAAGACCGATCACTCCAATATCCGCGTCATTCTCATCTGTCACCCGTATCCGGCACAAAGCTCCGTTATAACGTTTCTTCAGAGGCAGCTTCAGATGATCTGCTTCTGCAAGAATCGTCTTATCGATCGAGGTCTGTATCAGCACATCCCCGCTTTCGGATAAAACGGTAAACTTTAAGATCTTCGCAGCAAATGCCGCCTCATTCTCAGCGTCGATCTCCGCGATCTGTACATTCAAAGTCTTAAGGCCATTGGGAAGCTTATGGATCACAAATTCCTCTGTATCCTCCGCAAGCTGACAGGTCTGTGGGTCCTTGCTGTCATAGACGATCACATCTTCCGCATTTCTGAGTACATACCAGCCAAAAAAGAACTGGATCAATACACTGACCGCCAGAGCGTTTACAAAACGTTTCCGGCGTTTCTTCTTCTCGTCTATTCCCTCAAACAAAAGACCGCTCCACAAAAGGATCCCTGCCGTCAGAACGATGGCAGAAACCGCCAGCTTGAAATACCAGAAGTTTTGAACGATCCTTCGATACTTCGCTGCTCCTTTTTCCGACAGTACAAAGTACGGGTCTGCGCCAGTGATATCAAAGTGAAGGCCATCCTCCTGTACGCTGACATTTGTCACATCATTCATCTGCGAAGCGTCTGCCAGATCCTGTGCCGTAAGAGAACCGATGACATAATCCTCTTTGGAAAACTCTCCACTGTAAAAAACGATATCCGGCAAAACCTGCTGTCCGCTTAAGTCCTCGATATCGATCCGCACCGCTGACGCTTTATAAAAATCCGGATTGATCTTAAACAGCTTCCATCCGTCCTGATCAAGCTGCGTGACGCTGTCTTCTTCATTGATCCCGTTTCCGATATCAAAAAAGAATTTGACATGATCCCCGTCTTTGATCCTGGCCGACACCTGCACTGCCGGAAGGTAAGATAACCAGATCAGTGCTATGACAAGAGCTGTCAGAAGAAGGCAGACTGTTGCTTTCTGTTTTTTTATAAAGGCTGTGATTTTCTCAAATTTTGCTGCCACGTTCTTACCTCTCATCCGTCAGCTTTTTTGTTATCTTTCGCACTTTGACCGGAAGATACTCATAATTTACCCAAAGAGTCAGCACGCCGAAGAGCTGATACATCAGATAGGAACTGCACAGATAGAAATCCCTGCCATTGGAATTGATCGCCTCGGCATAACGATAGGTGACACCTCCCGTCACCAGGATAAAGCTCAAGAACACTCCGGTAATGATCAGCCACAGTTCCCTTAAAAATGCCTTCTCCTTCTTGTCTCTCTTTGAAAAGAATCCACACAGGGTAAGACGCACATAAGCGACCATGACCAGCACAAACAGCGGGATCGCAAGAACCCGGATCACTTTCAGTAAAGCCGTGTCGATCAATGCGGTCATGCCGCCCTCTCCGGAAAGTGCGTCCGGCATACTGGTAATTCCTGCTTTATCAAAGCAGAACGCATAACGGTCATTCTCTTTAGAGACCGGAGTCAGCTGCCAGAGGTCAAAGGAATCCACTTCCTCCTCATTGATATAAATGTGCAGTGTCATCGCTTTATCATATTTAAAATCCAGTGCCTCCTTAAAGCGGCACTCTCTGGCATTCTCATAAATAATGCCCTGATTGATATAATGCTCAAATACATCATTGCTGGAGATATTGCTTGCAAATTCCTTGACGGAACCATCCTCATATTCCAGCACAAACCGCATCTTTTCCCCGTCCACTTTTGAGAACCCGAATCCTGCCACATCAAAGGTCTCCTCCGGCGGATAAATAGCCAGATCATTCGTCATGATCTCAAAATTACGGATCGTTTTAGCTTTGCCGCTGCTGGTTAAAACCCCGGCCTCCATTCTCTCCCAAGTCACCACCCATTTGAGGCTCTCTACAAACTTCGGGATCAGCACATCGGGATTGGCTCCCTTTTTCCCCAACAGATACGAAACCGAATACAGCCCCTCTTTTGTCGGCAGTCTGCCGTCCTCCATGGCCGCCTTGATCTCCTCCTTAACCTGCCTGCAAAATGCTTCTTTCTCAACCGCATTCTGATAATGACCTGCTTTGTCCAGTGCATCCCGCAGTGCATATGTGATATAGCCACCCGCGATCTCCCCGTTTTCCATCGTCCAGCCGCTGTTATACATGCCATCGATCTGCTTTTGCATACTCTGCAGGCTCGGGCTCTGCGCTACGATCTTATCCATCGTCGCATGCGTCAGATTGACAAATTCATATTCATCCTCAGACTCCACCGCATACATCGTACTCATCAGCTTCCCAAATTCCGAATCGTTCATCTCACTGTCCGTATACACCCCGTAGTAGCGGTAATTCTGCCATTTTACCCAGTGGTTTCCCAACAGAGCCAGAACAACGGGAAGGATCAGACAGCAGACTCTGAAAAGATGTTTTTTCGCAAAAAAAGCCTTCCATGTCCCATTCTTTTTCTCTCTGCACATATCTGCAACCACATAAAAAAGAGCAACCAGAAGGGCGCAAGCAAAAAAAGGTAAAAGCCAGATGGAATCCTCTCTCATGTTCCAGAAAAAAAAGAAGGAAAAACCACTCCCCAAAGACCATCCCAGGAGTTCATACCACACGGTCTCTTTCCCCCGTATCGCAAAATACAACCCCAGAAGTGTTGCCACGACCAAAGTGATCGCCGCAGGCATTACCGCCATACGGTAAACGCGCTGCACAAACATGGAATGGAGCATGATCGGCGAATACAAGAGTGCCGCGAATACAACAAATTTCGCTTCCCTCTTATTGAGCACCTGCCGAAGCGCCAGGAGCAGTAAAAGAACCGATGCCAGGTAAAACAGGATCACACTGAGTCTGAACGAAAGATTCAGCTTGTGGATGAATGCCAGATAGATGGCAAACATCGGCCGCTTTAACAGTGTTTTTTTATCAAACTCTCCCAGCCACTGTCCGTTTGACAGATTCATGGCCAGACGGATGAACAGATTGTCATCATAAGCACTGTCCCCGATCACATAGATCGGAAGTCCCATCGTCAAAAAAACCTTGACCAGCACGAGCACTGCTCCGACCGCGATCAGACGTCCGCCCTTTGTATTCTTATTTACTTCTTCTTTTTTATCCACGATCTCATTTTGCGGCATTTTTTCTTCCTTTATCTTCCATTCTTAACTAAACAGTATACCAAGATTCTCATTTCGTGACAAGCATCAGTGTGTTTTGAGCACCCTTGCGGTCAAAAGTACCCACCACCTTCACAATATGCGCGGCATCGTATTTTTCCGGCATGTCCGTTACCACATAGTACGCTTCCCCATCCTGTATCTTTTCAAACTTGGTCGTAAACTTCACATAATGGTGATTGCCATAAAACTTGACACACCATTTTTCCCAGTTGATGCCCGTAGCATCTTCTGTCATATCAAAATAAAGCCGGACCAGATCTTCCCTTGGTTGTGGTGTCTCAACGATCGGAGGAAATTCCGACGCCAAAAGCTCATTCATCTTTGCGATCGAGGCAGACCCTTTCTCCTCGCGAAAATTCGTCATGACTTTAATATAATCGGTCGTCCCTGCTGCCTCAAACAAAAGCAAGCCGATAAAACAAGCAAAAAGACTGTATTTTTTCCATTTTGAAAATCCCACAAAGTGGATCAGCAACATCACTCCGATCCCCACCAGAAGATACGGTACCCGGTACATCACATATTTATAACCCTCCATGGCACCCTTGAAATTCAAGAACTGCTCCGCACTTCCCTGATAGAGTGCTCCTCCGATCTGCCCGATGTCTGCAATGTAGCTGAGGCTTGCAAGAACTATGCTGAAAATGGACAAAATTCCCGTAAGCCGGACATTTCCTGACGCAGCGTCTTTCTCTCCGTCTTCCCCATACTTTGTCACAAAAGCCAACAGTATGAACAGGATCGGAAAACACATGAGGTAGCGTCCCATAATGCGTGAAAACACCGGCCAGTTGTAAGCGACTCTGAAGGAATGTCTTGTCACCGCCACAAAAAAAGCACCCGAGAGTCCTGCGATCAGAACCCAGAGCTGATTATAGCGGCCGGTCAGTTTCTTGCGGTCAAGCTTTCCTATGCTTGCCAGTAACGTCGGGAGTACCGGTACTGCCAGTAACACAAAGTAACACAGATACAAAACAGCGGTAAGGATCAGTCTTGACGTGGTAAGCTGCTCCGGATTCGTCTTGCCTGCGATCCCAAATCCAAGGATTTCCTTAAACGGTACGTTCCTATAATTGATCAGGATCCAGGGCAGATACGTTACCCCCATGACAGTCACGATCAGGCAGCCTCTGCTAAGAAGTTTCCCAAAACCTGTCCCCTCATCCAGCCCTTTCATCAGCCAGACAAGTGCAAATACCGGAATCGTCACAATGCTGATATAACGTGACAGGCATAAAAACGCCAGAAAAAAACCAATCAGAATATCCCCCATAACCGGATGTTTCTCGTATTTTCTGAGTACTAGCCACAGCTCCAGAAACAGAAGCGGGAAAAAGATATTCTCACTCAGGATCATCGTCGGCATGATGAAATGAAACGGGATCACACACCCGATCAGCATACAGCATATGCTTTTTCTGCGATCCAGATACAATCGGGGGATCAGGTACAGAAATACCGGCACCACAGAAGAATACAGAATATTCAACACCAACATTGCCGTATACCAGTGTTGTCCAAAGAAAAAAGCCGGTGCAAGCATCAGGGGATATCCCGGAGGATAATGCGTCTCCAACTGCCTGCCAAGTGTAAACCACTGAAAACTGTACTTTTTATAAAGTGCCTCATCTCCAAAGGAGATCGGTCCGGAAGACAGCGGCAATATCACACACAGCTTAAAAAGCAGAAGGACCACAAATGCTGCTATTACAGGAGAGTATTCTTTTTTTATCCACGTTTGCAGCTTTTCTTTCACGCTGTTCTCCTTTTTACTTCTCTGCTTCTCTTTTCTTACGATCCATATAGCCCCAGAGTCTGGACAGACCGTACGACTCCATATCACCAAAGATTGTTGCCACGCGATACACCAGTGCCGCCGTCACGATCGTGGCAGGATCAAGCCAGCCGGCAAAGAAATAACTCAGCACAGCTTCCCTGATACCGATTCCTCCGGGTACCCCCGGTGTGATAAAGCCCATCAGGTAAGAGAAACTGAACAGGCCGATGGCTGCTGGCCACAGCTTAAATTCCAGACTTCCTCCACAGGCATAAAGCGTCCAGAGGAACAAAAGCGAGAAGCCGATAAACACGATAAAATTATAAAACAGGCAGATCAGATAGATGCCGATATTTTTCTTTGTGATCAGATGCAGGTATTTCGACAGATATTTTTTTGCCAGATCTCTTTTCACGATCAGCGCGATCACAACAAGCAGAGCCAGAACGCCACAGGCTGCTCCCAGAAACAGGGCTGCCCGTTTCACCAGATCGGAGCTGTGCTTTAAATAATCCAGTGCATAGCCGGAAGCAAATACGACCGTCGCGATCAGGGCACCGAATACCGTCGTACTGATATCCAGAAGCGTCGCCGTTGCCACATCCACATGTGACAGATTTTCTTCCACTGCAAGCTGATTTCTCCCCACATACTGCATTACATTGCCCGGGAGATATTTGTAGAGATTGGATTTGCAGTAAACACCGGAAATACGGGCATGGTTAAAATGTCTTCCCGTTGTCATGTTCAAAAGTGCTTTATAGATACCCGGAAGTGTAAAGATCAGTGCCCCGTATAATAAGGTACACAGGATCATCTTAAGAAACATCGAAATACTGAAACAGCCTGCCAGATCTTCCCTGTAGCTGTAAAGCTTTTTTATGATAAAGGCAAACGCCAGAAACATTAAGATCTTACCGATGATCGTGACATTTTTCTTGACTTTCATATACGACTCCTTTTAGAAACCCTTCTCTTCTTATCTCTGTTCCATTAAAACCTAAACAAGTTTAGCACAAATCCTTTTTTTGCGCAACCGCTGACACAGGATATTAGCAGAAAAGACTATGGCGTATCACCATAGTCTTTTATCCTGTTTCTTTTATTGATAAGTCTTCAGATTCTGGATACGCGTCACGATATTGTACCCATATCCCGGATCGGTCGCCCAGCCGTTCCCGCTTGGATTCTCATTGATACCCAGCCACTCTATATACGGAGCGCATCCTCTCTTAACCAGATTAAATCTTCCATCCACACATCCTTTTACCAGATCATCCGTGCAGGCATAGGCTTTTAAGTGCTGTACCTGTGCCCGTATACCGGTCTTAACATCCGGGAAACTTGCACCTGCAACTCCGCCGCCGGTTGCCCCAAGTCCTGCAAAATTGAACTGATGAATCCTTACATCACCGCCAAAGCGTAAGAAGTTTGTTTCTTTCATAGCCTGCACAAAGGCAACTTCTGCCTTGACACCTTCCGCCCCGCACTCTGCCATGTAAAGCTCACAGAATTTCTTAATGGTAGGTGCATCCGTATTCGCGTAAAAGCCCGGATATGAGGCATTGTCATTATAATATGCCACCATCTGTGCGACCGTCGTTTCTGAGGTTCCCATGATCGGATGAAGATCTGTCTCCACATCATCCTTCATCTTAACGGTCAGCGTCTTACTGTAAGTTGTGGCGATGCCTCCTTTGGAATAAGCAGTCACAAGGATTTTATAAGTACCCTTCTTACCGCCAAGATCTGCGATCTTGACTTTTGCCGTATACTTGCTGCCGTTGCGGTTCGTCTTATAGGTGACACCGGACTTCTCGGAAGAACCCCGGTAGACCAGAGCCTCCACTTTTGAAATGCCGCCCTTACAGCTGACGCCGGAAACCGTCACCTGGAAGGTTCCCTTTGCTGTCTGTTTCTCTGCGATATAAGCAGACTCGATCTTTGGTCCCGTCACTTCATAAGAGGTCGTACCGACTTTCTTAAAGCTGTTTACCTGATCGGATTTGGCAAATACGGTCACATAATATTTGCCGGATTTACCGATGTCCGCGTTATTGATCGTGGTTTTCCACTTGGCCTTGGACTGCTTTGCGGCAAAATAGGTAACCTTGTCCTTTTTCCTGCCGGCCTGTGAGCAGACAACCACTTTTACTTCTTTGATATTACCGGCCATTACCACATTGCTGATCGTCAGCTTTGTCTTTGCCTGTGTCTTTGTGGTCGTTGCCGTAATATTGGCAACCGGCTGTTTAATGGTGATCTTGCGCTCTTTGGAAACGCCGGAAACACCGTTTTTCGTTGTGACCGTCACCTTCGTTTTAAAGGTTCCGTAATTATAATCATGATATTTGATATTGCCCTTTACAATATAGTCACTGCCGGATTTTTTGGCAGTATATGCCTTTAGGTCACTCTTGTTTTTCTGACTCCAGACTTCCACTGTCACACTCCGGATCGTAGAAGATGATTTCACCTGTGGCACCTTCAGGGTAAAGGTTCCTTTTTTCTCATCCTGCTCAATCATCTGTATATTACCCATGGTAGGCGCCGCCACGGTAAACTGCGTACTTGCCACGGTCTGTTTGGAGCCGAAAATGCTGACCGCATAGGCTGTAACCTTGTAAACGCCTCCCATTTTACCAAAATCGTCGATCGCCATCTTCGCAGAGAAGGAACCGTCTGACGCCTTTGTCATCTCATACTTTTTCGTCTTGCTCTTTGCAGCGGTATTGTAGATGATCACATAAGCCGATACCGCATCCGCCAGATTGGATGCCTTGATCGCAAATTTCTTCTGTGTTGCGCTGGTCGCCTGTGCGGATAACGTTACATTTTTGTAAACCGGTTCCGTAAACTCATATTCCTTCTTGGCAACTTTTGTCAGCTTGCCGGCCGCACTCACCGTATACGCCACGATCACATAAGTACCCGGCTGATAATCATGGAACTTGACATCGATCGTAGCGGAATAACCGTTGTTCTTAAATACAGTGTTGTAATAAACCTCTTTTTTCTGCTCGTTCTTGGGATATACCTTTAAGCGGACCGTCTGTCCGGCCGGCACATTCTTTACCTTTGCCGTAAACGTTCCCTTGCCGTGGTTATCGTCAGTGATCGTAATCCTGGCTGTATCGGAGCCTTCCTCCAGCTTATAATACTCAACGATTCCCTGCACATCGGCATGCGCCAGTTTTTTAAGCTTATCATCGGAGCTTAAGAAATTCGCCGCATCTCCCGCATTTGTCAGAAAAGCATGTTCGATGATGATCCCGGGGAAACCGAAAAGCTTACTGTTACGGATCACGCCGTAATAATCTGCCAGTGAGCCGTCCGGATACGTCGTATGCGTCTCGGAATTACGGATCTGGATCCCGTTATTGCGGATCCCCAGTGCCACTAATTTGGTCTGGATCTTAAATGCCAGCTCCTTTCCGACAGCACCGACCGAAGCATTGTAGTTGCCATTTGGATAGTAAACCGCCGCGCCGTTGGCGCCGGTTCCCGTAGAAGCATTGAGGTGGATGCTTACATAAGCGTCCGCATGCACACTCTTGGCAAATCTTACACGATTTTCATTATCATCGCCCGCTGTCGTTCCCGGATAAGGACATGCAGCAGTGGAACGGGTCATATAGACCGTAACCCCATCATAATTTTCCAGTTCTTCTTTGCAGTAAGTGGCAATCTTTAACGTAAGGTCTTCCTCATTCAGACCGTTTCCTCTCGCTCCGGCATGTGTTGCATCATGACCGGGATCCAAAACGATTACCACGTTCCCGTCTTCCGCCCGCTTGGCACCCAGATCCTTTTTACTGTTATCCGAAGCGCTTAAGCCCTCCGGATTGTATTTGGAAACCGTCTGTGCATCTGCATCCGCAAGCGCTTCTGTGATCTTATCCGCAGTGGTCGTCACTTCCGTGCCATCGTTGGTAATGATGTTCGCTTCCACATCACTCAGGGAAACCTCCGCGGGCGCATCCTGCAGGACAACCTCCTCATTCACGCCAAAATAAGCATTCACACCGATCTGTTCAAACGTTTCTTCTTTTTCCACGCCTTCAAACACATAATGGATCGCCACGGCCTGATAAATACTGCGCTCTTTCTCATCTGTAAATTCTGCAGAAAAAACTGCCATCCCGTCCGATACCTCATCAGCCTGTAATGCTGTTTCCTCTCCGGTATACAGATTTTTCAAAGTCAGCCGTACATCTGTGATCTCGGACTCCTCGCCGCCGATTCCCACAATAAAATGCTGGATATCCGGTGTTTTTAAATATTGTTTTTCTATGTATAGATAATCGACCCTGTCATTTTGTTCCAGTTCTTCCATCATGCTCTGTGTATCTGTCGTATTCTCAGACACCGTTTCCTGCGGCCTGCTCTCCGAAAAAGTCTCTGTCTGGCCGGATGCTTCGGACAGTATATCCTGCTCATCTTCCGGCACATCCGATGTCTGCTCTCCTGTTGCCGGCTCCTCTCCTGTCGGGATCTGTGGCCGGATATTCTCTGCACCAGCTGTGATCGGCGCTACCGCCGCTGCCGATACCTCCGGTGTCCCGACGGACTCAACGGCAAGAAAAGCCGCCAGCAAAAGTGCGATTGATCTTGTAAATCTTTTTTTCATTTTAATTCCCCTTTACTCCTCATTCTGCGGACTTTTATAATTCGTTTTCATATAATGATGTCGGGATCAAAACCCGATATCCGGATTGTTCCGTGCTTCGCACTCCCTCAATCCCCCCACATTCCGCACTTTCGTGACGCATTCGCTCCACTTTTGAGCTGGCTCAAAGTGGATTCGGACTTTTGACCCTGATATCATATAATACAAAATTTCAAGACAAGCATACATTATCCTAGTTTTTATGTCAACTGACATTTTCTGGCGTCTGTGTTTCCATCTGATTTCTTATTATATAATTCTTCAGAAAATCTTAATTTTCCAATCCTGTATATTGTGTTTGTATCTTTCTGCACATACAATATATGCAGCTTTCTTTCTGTCTGTCCTCCTTTTTCTGTATATATATGAAGATTTTGTGAACATTTCCTTGATTTTATGATGACAGTGGAATATAATCAAAACATGTGTTCCAGGCCACCCCCATACCGTTTGGAACCGTTATATTTTATTAAAAAAGGAGGTACTTCCATGAAAAAATGGAAAAAATCACTGATTACTTTTCTGGCAATGGCAGCAGCTGTAACCTGCATCTTTTTGCCGGACACAACCACCAAGGCAGTCACGCAGGACAAAATGTACGACGCCAACGGCCTGTTTTTCGGCACCAGCGTGTATGGTTATGATAAAGTCTATGTAGATGCCGGCGGACAGTTTCAGGCAGAAGGCGGTCACTCTGAATATGTAGACAAATTAAGACTGGTAAAAGAGCCCGGCTCCGATTACTATCCGACCGGAACGCTTTATCTGGCTCAGGATGATGCCAAAACCAAAGGCTCTGCGCAGATCGTAGCGGTAAAGAGCAGCAATAAAAATCTGAAATGCATTATTTCCTACAATGAGAGCCAGGCTTCCTCCCTGGTCTTTACGGATGATCCGTCTGCCAAACCGATCACAAGTCTGTCTTGTGCATCCGAGGTCAGTGTACTTGCCAAAAAAGCAGGCACTTATACGGTAACCGCTACCGTCAAAATGGGAGACGGCAGACTTGTAGCCAAAAAAGCAACTGTAAAAGTAGACAAAAAGTATCCCCTTTCCGTCGAAGCGGATCCCAAAAAGATGAGTCGGATCGATGATACTTTTGATGCCAAGAGTCTGAAGGTAAAAGTGATCAAAAGCAAATCCGTAAAGAATGTAAGCAGCTACTATTCCAACAGCATCTATGCCAGCAAGACTTTAAACAAAACAGACAACACATATTCTTATAACTTTTATACTTACAAAAAATTCAAGAGTGGCAAAAAGATCAAACTGAATACGAAGTATAGTGCATCTTATACGAATCCCGGATCTACCAGTACCAGGAAATACACGACCAATTACTGGTATGCTCCTACTTCGATCCTGGTCATCTATACTGATTCGTTTTATGGGATCAACACTTATACACGAGACAGCATCTATAAATACAGAAAGATAGCAAAATAGGAGGTATTCTATGAAAGCAAATAAAAAATCGATCCTGATGGCATTATGCATGCTTTGTTTATCCCTCATCCTGATGGCCGGGACAAGCACTGTCAAAGCAGATACTACCGTCTCCACCATCCCTTATAATGCCAACGGTCTCTTTTTAGGAACACAGATCACCGATTATGATGTCCGTGATATGGGCACTTCCATTGATTTTTACGGTGCCAACACCAAAGAAGTCTATCTTCCCAAATTAAGAATGTCTCCTGTTGATGAATATGTGGAGGATAATAAAACCTTCAAATCCTATCCAGAGGATTCTCTGTACATCTGGAGTAAAAGTACTGGCAATTTTCAGATCACAGGAGTCAAGTCAAACAAAAGCGGCTTAAAATGTATGATCAATACAGAAACCAGTTATTCTTACAAAGACGGTACCCGTACCAGCTACTACTATCCGTCCAATGCGATCATGGTGAAGGCATTTAAACCCGGCACCTATACGGTAACTGTTTCTGTCAAGTTTGCAGACGGAAAAACAGACAAATTAAAGGCGACTGTTTTGGTTCCTAAAAAGTACGATCTGGTATTAACCACACCGAATGCGAAGACCGGTCAAAACGGTACTATTAAGTCCTCCAGCTTAAAGGTTAAACTCAAACCCGGCAATAAGATCGGAGGATTAAAACTGTACTATCAGAACACCGATCCGACTGCTGTGCTGTTAACGGAAGCCAGAAACGGCAGATCCTACACCACTCAGGCAACCCGCAACAAATGGATCAAGATCAAAAACGGCGGAAAGATGAAGTTAAAATCCAATACTACTTATAAGCTTGTATGGAACGAAGTGGAAAACATGGATTTCATTTCCTATACCACCACAACAACCAAAGCATACAATACCTTTTTCCCGAGCACAACGCTTCGGGTTGTTTACAAAGACAGCTTTTATAATGTAACACGTATACAGGATTACACTTATGAAAAGTACAAGAAATACTGATTGACTGTTTATGAAAACAGCCCGACGGGCCATGCCTGCCGGGCTGTTATTGTTCTGTTTTCTTTTTGCTGCGGGACATTCTATTTTATAATCCCTAACAGCTCTTCAAAATACCGGATCGTTCTGGTCAGCCCCTCCTCTAATTCGATCGTCGGCTCCCAGTCCAGTTCTTTCTTCGCCAGCTCGATTACCGGTCTTCTCTGCATCGGGTCATCACTGGGAAGAGGTTTAAAAATAATCTTTGATCCGGACTGCGTCAGTTCGATCACTTTCTCTGCCAATGAAAGCATGGTAAATTCGCCGGGATTCCCGATATTGACCGGTCCTGTAAATCCGTCTCTGGACTCCATCATCCTTACCATTCCTTCGATCAGATCGTCCACATAGCAGAAGCTTCTGGTCTGCATCCCATCGCCATACACCGTGATATCTTCATTTTTGAGCGCCTGTACGATAAAATTGCTTACCACTCTCCCATCGCTCGGATCCATGCGTGGCCCATAGGTGTTAAAGATGCGCATGATCTTAATATCCACCTGATGCCTTCTGTGATAATCAAAAAAGAAGGTCTCTGCCATTCGCTTGCCCTCGTCATAGCAGGATCGAAGCCCAATGGGGTTGACACATCCGCGATAGCTTTCCGGCTGTGGATGAACCTCGGGGTCTCCGTACACTTCCGAGGTACTCGCCTGTAAGATACGGGCACCTACTCTCTTGGCAAGTCCCAGCATGTTCACAGCGCCGTAAATGCTGGTCTTGGCTGTTTTGATCGGATCATGCTGATAGTGCGGCGGGCTCGCCGGACATGCCAGATTATAGATCTGATCCACCTCCACATACAAAGGCTCCGTCACATCATGCCGGATAAATTCAAAATAAGGATTGCCCAGTAAATGTCTGATGTTATCTTTGGATCCTGTAAACAGATTGTCCACACAGATCACATCATTACCTTCCTGTATCAGCCTGTCACACAGATGGGAGCCCAAAAATCCGGCTCCTCCTGTCACTAAAACTCTGTTTCTTGCTTTCATGCTCTAAACCTTCTCCTCGTGGTATTCCTGTTCCGTATTGACATTCCAGATATTGGACTTGTCCTTTTTGCCGCTCAAGATATTATCTACCGCTTCAAAGGCCGTCACCATGGAATGATCCATATTGTTATAGCGGTGCTGTCCGTTACGTCCGATGCAGTAAAGATTCTCTATCCCATCCAGATACGATACGATCCTGTCAAATTCTTCATAAGTGTCAAAATAAGCCGGATACGCTTTTTTCACACGCTCCCTGTGGGCATCCAGCACAACCGACTTGTCCGTAAGCACCCCCATGGAAATGAGCTCTTTAATCGCAAAACGGGCGCATTTCTTCTCATCCATGTTCCAGAATTCATCGCCTTCTTTGCAAAAATATTCCAGTCCGATCCAGACTCTCTGCTGCGGATGCTTCACCATATAGGGAGACCAATTGTTAAACACCTGAATACGCCCCAGCTTCACTCCCGTATCCTGTACATAGATCCAGCAGTCCGGAACGATATTGCCCAGTGTTTTGATCTTCGTGCGGTTTTGAAGGCTTAATCTCTTGACCAAAAGTCCGATCGTTACGAAATCCCGATAAGGAAGGCCTTTCGCGATCTCTTTGATCTTCTCGGGAGCATCCGCCATCCCGCCGATCAGTTCTTTTACCGGCATGGAAGAGATCACGATGTCCGCTTCCGCCCGATGCTGTATCATTTCTCTGTTTTCTCCGACAGTTTCATAGATCACACAGCGGATATTCCCCTGTTCATCTTTTTCAAATCCGGTAGCCTTCGCTCCTTTTAAGAGCACAGCGCCAAGCTTCTCAGCCTCGGCCATCGCTGTCTCCCATAATTGTCCCGGGCCGAACTTCGGATAAACAAATTCTTCGATCAGGGAGGTCTCAACCTTTCGGTTTTTGCCCGGCAAAAGTTTGCCGAACATGTCCTTTAATACCGCAAGGATGGAAAGCCCCTTCACACGCTGTGAACCCCATGCGGCCGAAATATGCTTTGGATGTCTCCCCCACAGCTTCTCCGTGTATCCTTCAAAAAACATGCCATACAGTACTCTTCCGAAGCGGTTGATATAAAAGTTTTCGAGCGAATCTTCTTCTTTTTTAAACAGGCAGGAATAAAGATAACTGAATCCCGCTTTCATGGTTGCCCAAAATCCCATGTCTATAATGGTCTTGGGCTTTAATGAGATGGGATAATCAAAAAATTTCTTCTTATAATAAATGCGGGAAACGCGGTTGCGGACAAGCATGACTCTGTCTTCTTTTTCCGGATCCGGTCCTCCGCTTTTTAACGTTTTGGTGCGTCCCAGCTGCTTATCGTCAAAGGAAGGCGCCCCCTGTGTGGGCATCATCTCCTCCCACCATTTCGTTACGCGTTCATCCTTGGAAAAAAAACGATGCCCGCCCAGATCCATTCGGTTGCCATGATGTTCAACAGTCCGGGAGATCCCGCCGATCGCCTGTGACTCTTCCAATATCGTCACGCTGTATTCTTCTGATCTTTTTAAAAGCTCGTAAGCGGCCGTAACACCTGCCGGACCTGCCCCGATGATCACAACTTTTTTCATACATTACCTCTGCTATAACTTAATGATATTTGAAAATGCAGATGATCGCCCGCACACCGTCTTTGAAGCCGATCTTTTTACCTTCTTCATTGGTTCGCGGATCATATGAGATCGGCACCTCTGCGATCCGGATACGTTTGTGCGCGATCTTCGCCGTAATCTCCGGCTCGAATCCGAAACGTTTCTCCTGGATATCAATGGACTGGATCACCTCTCTCTTGAAGCATTTATAACAGGTTTCCATATCCGTCAGATGCTCATGGGTAAAATAGTTGGAAAGCAGTGTCAGAAATTTGTTGGCAAGCCTGTTGGCCAGGTATCCCTTTGCCTTCGCCTCCTTAAAGCGGGAGCCGTAGCATACCAGAGTTTTGCCCTCCAGTAATGGCTGCAGCACTTTGACGTAATCCCTCGGATCATATTCCTGATCGGCATCCTGTATGATCACAAAATCTCCGGTCGCATGTGCAAAGCCGGTCTTTAATGCCGCACCTTTTCCACCATTTTGCTCATGATGGATCACCTTGCTGACAAGCGGTTTGATCTTTTCTTCCAGAATCACATCCGAACCGTCTGTGGATCTGTCATTTACCACGATGATCTCTTTATTCGGAACCGGTGCTTTTAACACCCTGTCAACGATCTTCTCGATATTGTCTTTCTCATTGTAACAGGGGATGACAATGGATAATGTAATGTCCTCTAATCTTTTCTTCTTCATGAAATACTCCTTATACTTCGCGATCATGAATGCCGCTTCTTCTAGGCATCTCTTTTAGTATAGCTTGTATTTGAAAGATATGCAAGTCTGCAAACGTTTTTCCGGTATAGATTTGCTTCTCGTTTTTTATTTATGCAGTTTGGCGCACAAAAAAATCCGGGGCGATATGCTTCCCCCGGATTTTTGTGCATCCCTCCTGGCAGGATTTTCTTTATGCCGTTTCTCCCAGTTTAAAGTCAAGATGAACCTTATCTGCAATCCTTGCGATAAATTCGCTGTTGGTCGGTCTTCCCTTTTCGGTCGAATAACCGAATAGATTTTCCATCACTTTTACATTTCCCCGCTTCCAGGAAACCTCAATGGCATTCCTGATCGCCCGTTCCACTTTCTGATCAGTCGTTTTATAGCATTTTGCAATTGCGGGATATAACAGCTTTGTCACGCTGCTGACTACTTCGATATCCTCTTCTGACATTAAAATTGCTTTTCTAAGATAATGGTAACCCTTCAGGTGTGCCGGCACCCCCATTTCCAGTATCAGTTTTGTGATGTATCTTTCTTTCTCAAGTATTACATCATCCAGCATCTTTTTTCTTCACTCCTCTTTTTCATTCTGCCTTATTCTTCTTCCTGTCATATCGATCCGCTGCACCTTCCCCTATGTGAAGCGTTTTTCGTAAGCACTTACAGCAGATAGTCTATCATTTGTGTCGTTTTGTGTCCAATCCGTACAAAACACTACAAAAAACAGCGTATTTTCGGGAAAATGTTAATGTCAACACAAATCGATGAAAAATTTGTCGATTTCTGCGGTTTTCCCCAAATACGCTGCTTTATCCGTTACAACTCTTTACATTCTGGCTGTATCCACATTTTCTTTGAACCATTCATAGGCAAGCTTCACGCCTTCTTCAAGCTCTACTTTGTGGTTCCATCCCAGTCCATGGAGCTTCGTCACATCCGTCAGCTTACGCGGCGTACCGTCCGGCATGTCGCTGTTCCAGATGATCTCTCCCTCAAATCCCACAGTATCTTTCACGGTCTCGGCAAGCTGTTTGATCGTGACTTCCTTGCCGGTACCGATATTGACATGCTGCTCGCCGCTGTAATTCTCCAAAAGGAATACGCAGGCATCTGCCATATCATCCACATAAAGGAACTCTCTAAGCGGCGTGCCCGTTCCCCATAATTCGACACGCTGTGCCCCATTTATCTTTGCCTCGTGGAATTTGCGGATCATGGCAGGCATGACATGGGAACCGCTCAGGTCATAATTGTCATGCGGTCCATACAGGTTTGTCGGCATACAACTGATAAAATCATCGCCGTACTGTCTCTTATAAAACTGACACATTTTCAGTCCGCTGATCTTGGCTAACGCATAGGCTTCGTTAGTAGGCTCCAGAGGACCTGTCAGAAGCGCATCCTCCGGAATCGGCTGCGGAGCCATCTTCGGGTAAATACAGGTACTTCCCAGGAATAATAATTTCTTCACTTTAAAGTCATGACAGCATTTGATCACGTTACACTGGATCTGGGAATTCTCATAGATAAATTCCGCTGGCGTGGTGTTGTTGGCATTGATGCCGCCCACTTTTGCCGCCGCCAAAACGACTACATCCGGTCTCTCCTTTTCAAAAAAGGCACGCACCGCCGCCTGATCGCACAGATCCAGCTCCCTGTGCGTTCTGCCGATGATATTGGTATATCCCTTTGACTCTAAATTGCGCACGATCGCACTTCCCACCAGTCCGCGGTGACCTGCGACATAAATCTTGTCTGTTTTTTCCATCTTTGTTTCTCCTATTTAAAGTTCCGTATCCAAACAATCAGTGCATATAGGCAGAGAACCTTCTCTCCTCTGTCACATTCGTTCCGCCGTCGTTCATTGTTCTCTGACACTGATTTTTGGATACTGTTTTAAAGTTCCGTATCGAATTTTCGACTTCTATTTGTTTTGTGCCTTGTACTCTTCGCAGCTAACCCCTGCAATCTCTTTTAAATCCGCATCCATCATCATGGATACCAGACCCTTGAAGTCTACTTTACGCTTCCAGCCAAGCTCAGCCTCCGCTTTGGACGGATCTCCCCACAAAAATTCCACCTCTGCCGGGCGGTAAAACTCCGGATTGACATCCACAAGAAGCTTACCCGTCCTGGCGTCATAGCCCTTCTCGTTGACACCTTCGCCCTCAAAGCGTACCTCGATACCAAGGTTTTGAAAGGCTTCCACCACAAATTCACGGACAGTGTGTGTCTCATTGGTCGCAAGCACATAATCACACGGCTTGTCCGCCTGCAGGATTCTCCACATTCCTTCCACGTAGTCACCCGCAAAGCCCCAGTCACGTTTCGCGTCCATATTTCCCAAAGAGAGCTTCTCCTGTTTGCCGGCTATGATATTGGCGATCGCCAGTGTGATCTTACGGGTTACGAAGTTCTCGCCGCGTCTGGGAGATTCATGATTGAACAGGATTCCGTTGCAGGCAAAGAGATTGTAGGATTCTCTGTAATTGACGGTGATCCAGTAAGAATACAGCTTTGCCACTCCGTAAGGGCTCTTGGGATAAAACGGTGTCTTCTCACTCTGCGGCGCTGTCTCCGGGATCCCGCCGAACAGTTCGGAAGTAGATGCCTGATAATAGCGGCACTGACCGCCGTTAACCCTGATCGCCTCCAACAGCTTCAAGGTGCTCACACCGGTAGCTTCGGCGGTATACTCCGGCACTTCAAAGGAAATACCGACATGAGACTGCGCTGCAAGGTTGTAGACCTCGGTCGGCTTGATCTCACCGATCAGACGCATCAGATTGCTGGAATCGGTAGTATCCGCAAAGTGCATGAATAATTTTACATTGTAATATTTGGAATTCAGAAGATGATCGATCCTCTGGGTGTTTCGGATACTGTGACGGCGCACAAGACCATGAACCTCATAGCCTTTTTCCAAAAGAAACTCTGCCAGATAAGAGCCATCCTGCCCTGTGATACCTGTAATGAATGCTACATTTCTCATAATAGTTCTCCTTATTTTCCATGATTTTCATTTTGCAAAAAAACCTGTCGTTTGTAGTATATATAGAAAACTCGCTTTTTGCAAGATTTATAGTACACATTTTGCGGATTCGGTGGTAGAATAAAGACGATTGAGTCTTTTATGATCTCCCCAGCATAAAAATCAGAAGATGGGCATAGTTACAACAGAAAAGAGGAAAAACATGTATTATATTAACGATCTATTTCATAATCAGATTCTGATCACGGCGGCTACGGCGTGGCTGATGGCACAGGTGATCAAATTTATCATTCATCTGATCCTTCATAAGAAAGTGGTCTGGGAGCGCTTGATCGGGGACGGCGGGATGCCAAGCTGTCATTCCTGTACGGTGGTGGCAACGGCGACAGCGGTCGGGATCCACTGCGGATTAGGCAGTCCGGAGTTTTCGATCGCGGCAATCCTGGCGATCATCGTCATGCACGATGCGACAGGTGTCCGTTTGGAAACCGGCAAGCAGGCCGCCATCATCAATGATATGATGGAGATCTTAAAGGATATGGGAAGCTCGATGAAGACTTCCCACGAGAAGCTGACAGAGTTCGTGGGGCATACGCCGTTTCAGGTGGCTGTCGGAGGGCTGCTGGGGCTGATCTATTCGTTCCTGTTAAACCGTTAAAAAAGGGCCGGCACACTTTTGGGTGCGCCGCCCTTTTGTTTTTTTCTCCGGCCATCGTTTTTCCATTTATTAACAGTCATCCATTCAGCGATCAAACAGGAATGAGAAATGCCTCCTGCAGGAGCCGATCATGATTGGCAAGTCCGGTTATTATATATTTCTGCTCCGATACAGGGCGTATCTCTAAGCCGTAACCTTTTTCAACCCTTTGATCTTTTTTATCTTTACCGCTTTTTTGGGTTTCTTTGTTGAATAAGTCTTAAAAGTTGTGGAGTCTGTCCCCGAGGATGTTTTCGCGATCACCGTAACCCAGTATGTTTTCCGGGGCTTAAGTCTCTTTCCTTTCCATTTCTTTATCGTCGCTTTTGTCTTACCAGCGGAAACAGTTGCCGCCTTTGTGTATCTGCCGTTCTTTGACGAAGATACATATATTTCATAAGAGGTTGCATTCTTTACTTTTTTCCAGGAAACCGACAATGCTTTTTTCCATGTTAACGCTTTGATCTTCACAGTCTTTCGGAACATCTGCTTTGCGACCGGCTTTACCGGCTGTGTCAGATCGGTTTTATCCGGCTTTTCGTTCTTTGGCACTTGCTCCGTCTTCGGATCGTTCTTTTCGTCATTCTCGTCTTTTCCGGAATCCGAATTTGCTTTTTGTGACGCACTAAACTGCTGTAGCTGCGTAAATACTACATGATTGTTCTCGCAAAACAGACGGACCGGTTTGCCTGTTACCCCATAAATCCTGACGGTCAGTGCCGCTTCCCCGTCCACATAGAAGGTTCCCACAGATCCCTCCTGAAAATAGGTGAAGGAATACTCTCTATCCGGCAAAAGTTCTACTTCTTTTTGCGCGATCTGTGTTATGGGACCGTCAAATGACAGTTGTATCTTTCCTTTTTTGGGACTGATCGTGATCATCTTATCCATGCTTTTGGAATCTCCAAAGGCAAAGGCCAGACCAAAATCTCCTTCTTTCTTAAATGTAAATCTGCCGGTCAGCAAAAATCTCTCCTGTGCCGTAAACATATCCTGATAAACATATCCGGAGGTACTGTCCAGTTCACAGGTATCTGGAGCCTGCAGTAATTTTTCCGGTTTATCAAAGGACCGTCGTATTGTGTCTGCCGGCTTGAGGACAAGACTTCCATCCTCTCTTTGTTCCAGCTGCTGGACTAACAGATTTCCTGCCCATGCAGAAACTTCTTTGGTAGAAGCCGGCGACTGTGACCGTCTGACCCAGCCCGCCATATAATGGTTCTTCCCGTCGCTCACATGTTTCGCTGCATAAAACAGTTTTCCATCCAGTCTCGACGGAGCGGAATATTCCCCGAAACGTTCCTCCGCCACTGCATACCAGAGCGTATCATCCTGCGCAGAATAGGTCAGATACCATTTTCCTCCGATCCGGAAGAAATCACTGCACTCAAGATTCCAGAATTTTCCGGTAGGATCCGTAAACAGAACCCCTTCATAGTTCACTTTCGAAAGATCACTGCTTAAGGTATATTTCAAAATTCTCGCCACACCATCCATGGCGGCTGTTACAGTCATATACAGACAATCCCGGCTTTCATCATAATAAACCTGCGGATCCCTGAAATCCCTTTTTTGTCCAAGCTGTGCAGGCGGGATCATCTCCCAGCCTTCCACTTTTCTGAAATGAAGCGGATCGTCTCCTACTGCCAGCATGATCTTTTCTTTATATTCATAGCTTTCCTTATCCGCATGTCCGGTATAAAAGAAATAGTACTTATCCTTGATACGCACCACGCTTCCGGTTCCGATCCAGGAATCCTGCCCGTCTTTTGAAGCCTCAATAACAGGATTTTCATATTCCTGATAATTCAAAAAGTCTTTCGTAGTCGCCACATAAACCGAATGATTGTAGGAATCCCCACCGTCCTTTAAGTAATACAGATAGTAAACACCATCTTCATAATAAGCCATGGGATCGCCTACATATGGCTGCGTCCCTTCCTGTTTTTTGGGCAAAAAGCAATAACGATAGTCATAAGAATCTTCTTTTTCTTCCAGTTCTTTGCGCCATTCACCATCATCCGCTCCGGTTCTCTGCCAGATACGGACATCTGTGAATTCCGCTGTGACTTCTCCTTTCTGCGCTGTTTCTTTTGAGCCAAACTGCAAAAGCAGCTCTACGTTACAATCCTTTTCCAACGGTTGTGATGTTTCATAAGTAAAGGTCTGTTCCGTCCCGGTAAGTTCCATTTTACTTGAAACGATCGGATTCCACCCGCCGATCGGATTCAGATAAACACCGCAGTTAACGTCTTTTGTCGCTTTGGCATCGATCTGAATGATATAATCATGACCGGCCTCCAGATTCAGCGGCGTATCTCCATAGCCAAATACCAGTTTATTGTGCCAGTCTGTCATGCCACCCTGATCAATGCGGTAAAACAGGCTTCCGTTTTCCTGCCAGATGGTTCCGACTCCCTGTTCATTGTCCTCATCCGTTCCGTTAAAGGTCATTACCGGAAAGTTCTCATCTCCTTCGTGCGCACTTCCTTTTCCGATCGGTGCAAAACTAAAGAGTTGCTTGGTGGTCTTGCTCTCACCACTCTGGCCGGCGGTCGTCTCATATATTTCAATCTTATCGATCATAACGGTAAAATCCTGCGGTGTTGTATCCTCCGGATTATCGGGATTCGGTGAGATCCTGCCGCAATTAAACAACAGCTCGCAGCTTCCTTCCTGTTCACTGCCAAAGTGCAAAGTCATCGGAGCGATCTCTTCCCCGATACGAAGATTATACTCTCCTCCAAATGTATCCCATCCCTCCGCTTCTTCATTCCTTGCGATCAGATGGCAATACGTTTCTTTCGTGGATTTTGCCCAGACCTTCACCGTATAGTCTGCCTTTTTTACCTTCATTCCCGGCAAGACGATCTGTACATCCGAATCTGTTTTTCCGGGATCTTTCACTTGAAAGACATAGCTTCCCTGCTCAAGCGCTGCTTTTGCGTCCGCCCGGTCTACGATCCTTGCGATCCACCCCTTTGTATCTGCTTCGGGTGTTTCTTCAAATGTCAGATCCCGATAAATAGTTATCCCGTTCTCCTGCTGCTCTTTTTCCCCACTGTCGTCCTTTCCTTCCTGCACAACCGCCTGTGCGTTCGACATCTCCGCACAGTTGACAGTCATGGATACCGACAGGATCATTGTCATGATACTGTAACACAGTTTTCTTTTTAATCCCATAAGTCTGCTCCTTTATTCCCTTCCTAAATTCCTTTTTGTTTTATCGTTTCAAACCCCGATGTCTTTAAAAGCGCGTATACCTCTTCTTCCTGCGGCATCATCCTTAGCGCCCCTTTTCTGGTCGTGATGATCGAAGCTGCTGCATTGGCAAATACAAGCATTTCATAAAGCTCTCTGTCCGAAAGACCGTTCAGACCTTTTTCGCACAGGGTATGTAAGATGCACGCACAAAACGTATCCCCGGCGCCGGTCGTCTCGACCGTTTCCTTTTGCAAAAAAGGCATTGCTTCGATCATACTGTCTTTGTAGTAGGCTCTGCTTCCCTCCTTTCCCATTGATACCAGGATCAACGGTATCTGATACTTTTCCCTGATCTTTGAGATCCCCTCATCATAATCCTCCCTTCCGGTCAGCCACATAAGCTCATCATCTGAGATCTTAAGGACATCACAATGTCCCAGACCATAAAGGATCTGCTCTTTGGCCAGTTCTTCACTTTCCCACAGGGGAAGCCGCAGGTTTGGATCAAACGAGAGGAGTGCACCGTTTTGTCCGGCAATCTCGATCGCCTTTTTCGTTGCCTCCCGGTTTCTCTCCTGTGTCATGGAAAGCGTTCCGAAATGAAAAATCTTCGTATCTTTGATCAGTCCTGTCGGAATCTCGGTTTGATCAAGCATCATGTCCGCCCCCGGATTCCGGTAGAATGAAAAATCTCTGTCTCCGTCCGGTCCGGTATGCACAAATGCCAACGTCGTGGGGATCTTCGGATCCATCAGCAGATAGTCGGAAAGGATATCTGCTTCTTCAATGGCCGCTTTCAGCTGCCTGCCCAGGAAATCCTCTCCCACCTTACCGACAAACGCCGTCCGATGTCCCAGTTTAGATAACATTGCCAGCACGTTGCAGGGTGCCCCGCCCGGGTTTGCTTCAAAGACCGTATTTCCCTGTCCGCTCACACCATACTCCGTAAAATCGATCAACAGTTCACCTAACGCCACAACGTCAAATGACTTCATTTCCAATCGCTCCCTTCCGCCTGCATGCACAGATCATATTTTGTAACATCCATATTAACTGTTCCGTCGGCAAAAAATTTGATACCGTCGGCACTCTGATCGGTATACATGGTCACGGTAAGCACCTGTTCTCCGTCATTGACAAAAATTTCCGCACTATACCGGTCCAGGATCAAACGAAACTTCAGCTCATCCTTTGCCCATTTCAACAGGCTTCTTCTCTGATGGACGATCGTTCTTGTGGAACCCGAAAACTTACGGTCGATCTTCAACACCGATTCATAGGTCTTAAAGCTGAACGATGTATAAAAACGTTCATCCTGAGCAAACCGTATTTCAAACTGGCGCAACAGTTCTTCTCCCTGCTTCGGGCGCAGTACGATCTCAAGATCGATCCTTCTTCCGCAGATCCCGTCGAGCGTAAGAAAGCCGTTTAAGGGTACGTCCGAATAGGAAACCCTGTTGCACCGCATTCTTTCCAGTTCTCTGACCGGTTTCTGATACAGTCTTCCGTTTTTGATCTCCAACTCTCTGGCAAGACTCATCTGACCGAACCACGGTTCTTCCTGTCCTCTGATACTGCACGTATCCCAGTTCTGCATCCAGCCGATCATAACGCGCCTTCCATCCGGTGTCAGGATCGTCTGCGGCGCATAAAAATCAATCCCATAATCAATAGACTGGTTTGCGTGTTCCGTAAACATCCCGCTTTTTTCATCAAATGCTCCGATCAGGCAGAGCGTTCCATAGCCATTATGGTATTCCAGATCTTTCGGGAGCATATCCTGCGGACTGGTAAAAAGCACCCATTTGTCATCCAGTTTAAAAAAATCCGGGCACTCCCACATTTTTCCATAGCGGTTTCTGTTCTCTGCCAGTACACTCTTAAACTTCCAGTCAAATCCGTCTTTGCTGACAAACAAAAGGATCTGTCCGCTGCCGTCCTGCGGTCTGTTCCCGACAACGCAATAAAACGTGCCATCCGCTTCCTTCCATATCTTCGGATCCCGAAAATCATATTTGCTGCAGCCCTGTGGAAGCATATCGGATGTGATCACGGGATTCTTTTCATATTTTACATAATCTGTTCCGTCTCCCACCGCCACACACTGCGTCTGTTCCTCCCGGACGCTTCCATCCGGCAATGTCTTTTTT
The DNA here is from genome assembly GCA_015056815.1 of Lachnospiraceae bacterium. Classification (GTDB taxonomy): domain Bacteria; phylum Bacillota; class Clostridia; order Lachnospirales; family Lachnospiraceae; genus SIG333. The sequence continues at coordinate 55,383 of SVFN01000005.1, forward strand.
TGAACGCCTGTATACATCAGCAGCTGTCTTCCATCCTCTAAAGTCTCTGCACTTCCGGAAAAGCATCCGTCTTTGTCGTATGCCTCATCCGGTGCAAGTGCTGCCGGACAGTATTCCCAATGAAGCAGGTCTGTACTCACTGCATGTCCCCAGTGCATAGATCCCCATCTTGACTCATAGGGATTGTATTGATAAAACAGATGATATTTACCATCGTAATAAGAAAAACCGTTTGGATCATTCATCCACCCGACACGGGTAGACAGATGAAAATCAGGCCGTTCCTCCTGCCGGATCTTTTTTTCGTTTATCTCTTCATATTTTCTTGCATCACGCAAAGTCTGACTTATCATACAGTCTCTCCTTTTTCTGGTCTATATAGATGGCGGAGAGGTATTGCCACACCTCTCCGTCATCCGTTCACTCTACTGTGCGAGATATGCATCCAAATATTTCTGTTTGATCTCGATGTATTCTCCCAGACCAAGTTCATCCAGTTTCTGCATATAGTCTTCCCACTGTTCGTCCACGCCGCCATTTAAGATCCAGTCTGCTTTCTTCTGCTCCGCATACTGTTTAATATCCGTCTCATATCTGGCAACACTTGTTGCATCTTCCTCACTCATGAAAATATTCGGATATACCATTTCATATTTCATGGAATCCACATAGCTCTTTACATTGTCCATTCTTTCCAACGCATCCGGAGGACAGGTTGTATACTTGCCATAGTAGCTGTTCAATACCGCCAAAGGTCCTGCAACCATCTGCTGGACACGCACATCATACGGAGATTCTCCGACGATTTCCAGATGACTCAGCGTGTTGTCCTCTTTGAGCTCAAAAATGTTGGATTTGCCTTCTTCTCCATAGGTTCCCCAGTTGTTCTGGATCGATTGCAGCGGATCATACATAAGATCGATCCATTTTGCCGCAAGCTCCTGATTGACGCAGGCACTTGTGAGCACACAGCGTCCTGCCTGGAATCCACCGTCCGCGCTTCCGCTCTGTCTGACCGCATTCACGATCCCCTCCGGTCCTTTTAGTGCGGGGAGCGGAACGTAATCTTGCGGTGCGGAAACGATACTCGCCTGATCCCATCCAAAGAACAAGCCGTACTGACCGTTCTTTCCTTTTGCTGTATAAGTCGCATAATCCTGCGTATATGCTTCCGGATCGATCAGATTTTCCTCCTGAAGCTCATGCAGCCAGCTGATTCCCTCTTTGTAGCCTTCATCTGTTACGGAATACACTACTTTTCCATCGTCATCCACCATGATATGATCCGGATTATCACCATAGCCGAACGCTCCGAGGATGAAGCCCAGATCTTCGTTACCGCCGTTTACACGGCAGGACATCGGGATCACATTTTCTGTACCGCAGGGTTTGCTGTCTCTGAATGCGATCAGCACATTTTTCAGATCTTCTGTCGTCTCGGGCATCGGCAGACCCAGATCATCCAGCCATTTTTGATTGATGTAGGGCATTCCGCCGATCGCCTGGATCGCTTCTTTTCCGACTCCAAGCTGTTCGATCCACGGGAAAGAATAAATATGTCCGTCCGGAGCTGTGATCAGTTTGCGGTATTCCGGACATTCCGTTAATACCTTCTGAAGATTCGGCATATAAGAATCGATCAGATCCTCCACCGGCACGATCACACCCTGTTTTGCATACTTTAACAGCTCCACATTATTCATCTCGGCATTGAACAAAATGTCCGGAAGGGAATCCTTTTTCGCCAGTGCCAGATTTCTCTTATCCACAAACTGATCCTCTACATAGCAGGTCCAGTCGATGTTTACATTTGTCTGTTCCTTGATCCGTTGAAAGATCAGTTTTTCTTCCGGATTCTGCGTTGAGATCGCAGCGGCTTTTGTCATGACCTTTAACGTTGCCTCTTCCTGCAAAGGGAAGGATACATCCTTGATCTGTGTCTCCTTTGTCTCCTTTGCCTGTTTTTCCTCACTTTTGCCTGCGCCGCCGTTTCCGCCCCCGCATGCAGTCAGTGAAAGTGCTGTCACACATGCCATTGCCGTGCATACCAGCTTTCTCATTGTTTTGTTTCTCATTTTGTACTCCTCCTTATAATTATGCATATTTGCTTTACCCCTTCACAGAACCGACCATGACACCCTTGTCAAAGTATTTCTGGAAGAACGGATACATGATTAATAACGGCAGACTTGAAATCACGATCGTCGCATATTTCAGCTGCTCTGCGATCTTTGACATCTCCGCTGCACTCTGGATGTCAGCGACCATCCCCGGGTCCGGCGTATTCTGGATCAGGATCGAACGAAGCACCAGCTGCAGAGGCTGCAGATCCGGATTTTCCAGATAGATCATCGCATCAAAATAACTGTTCCACATTCCCACAAACTGATACAGGAAGATCACTGCTATGATCGGCTTGCAAACAGGAAGCAGGATCCGGAAAAAATGGGTGATCTCCGATGCGCCGTCCACGGCAGATGCCTCTCTAAGCTCTGTCGGCAGCGACTGATAATAGGTTCGCACCAGAATGATGTTCCATACATTTACCGCTCCCGGCAGGATCAATGCCCAGATCGTATCGATCAGCTTCAGATTACTGATCAACAGATACGTCGGCATGAGTCCGCCACCGAAAAACATCGTGATCAGATAAATCGTATTGATCAGCTTCTTGCCGACAAAATCCCGCTTCGACAGCGGATAAGCCGCCAGCAGAGTGATGAATACCGAGAAGATTGCAAACACAAACGAGTACAGCATCGAGTTCAAAAAACCTCTCCAGATCATCTGATTTTCAAACACGCGCCTGTATCCTCCAAGCGACCAGTTGCGGACATCAAAGCTGATCCCCTGACTGTGCAGTACATTCGGATCCATAAAAGAACCTACCACAACAAACACCAACGGGATAATAATCAAAACGACGAACAGTCCCAGCAACAAAAAACCGATTCCAAGAACGACCTTGTCATGCATAGATCCCCTTGTCTTTTTTCTCCCCATTATGCTCACCTCCTAAATACCTTCGCCTTCGTTAAATCGTTTTACAACCGCATTCACTATGATCAAAAGGATCACATTGATGATCGAATTGAAAAGTCCGACTGCGGTCGAGAAGCTGTAATCGCCCATCTGCAGACCCAGCTTATATACATAAGTCGGAAGGATCTCCGATGCCGGGATGTTGAGCGAAGTCTGCAATGCATATGCTTTTTCAAATCCCAGACTCATGATGTTGCCCGCCTGCAGAATAAACTGGATCACTATGATCGGCTTGATCGCCGGCAGATCCACATGCCAGATCTGCTGCAACAGGCTTGCACCATCCATGATCGCCGCATCCGATAGTTCCGGGCTTGCATTTGAAAGAGCCGCTGTATACATGATCGATGCCCAGCCGGCACCCTGCCAGATCCCTGATGCAATGTAGATACTCCGGAATGCTTCCGGCATTGTCATAAAATTAATGGACGTTCCCAGAAACTTGTTAACCGGCCCTACCGGCGAGAGAAAGATAAAGATCATACCGCACAGTACAATGACCGAGATAAAATTCGGCGCATAAATAAAAAGCTGTATTTTCTTCTGAATCCCCTTATTCTTTATGCGGTTTAAAAGCAGCGCAAGGATGATCGGGATCGGGAATCCCCAAAGCAATCCGTATACGCTCAGCTTCAATGTGTTCGTCAGGTAAGTCAAAAAGTCCGGGGAAGACAAAAACCTCCGGAAATGTTCAAGCCCCACCCAGTCGCTTCCCAGGATTCCCTGCATCGGATTGTAATCCTCAAATGCGATCAGTATGCCTCCCATCGGAATATATTTAAAGATGATCGTAAGAAGCAGACCCGGAAGCGTAAAGAACAAGTAAAGCTGCCAATTCTGCCTGATATACTTCAGTTTTGATCGTGAGTGTTTCATTCGTATCTCCTTTCTTTACATTTGCACATTCTCAAATGTTACTATGAAATCCGTCTATATTTTCCCATTCTTTTTGGCAAATTTTAAACACATTGTCTGCAACTGCTGATCTGTGTGCTTTTCTTGTTAAGCACATCATAGCACTGCGCTCCCTTTCTGTCAACCCCAAATTGTACATTTGTAAGTTTTGGATGATTTATATGCACCTTTACCAAATGTTACATTTGCACCTTTCTTTCCCTCTCTTCTCTGAAATCATTCGCAGCATACCCCCGTTTTTGCCCGTTTTTCAAGTAAATTCGCGCGCAATCACAAAAGGCAGTATCCGTCCGCCGCAAACACTTTATCAATTCATGATTTTACATTTGACACCTTTCATTTTTGGGTTTATTATACATTTATAACAAAAAGGAGCTACGGAATATGAAAAAAAGAATTACCATTCAGGATATCGCAGACGCACTCGGTCTTTCCAGGAACACCGTTTCAAAAGCGATCAACAACACCGGCAGTATTTCACCCGAGACAAAAGAGCTGGTCTTTCAAAAGGCTGCCGAGCTCGGTTATAAACAGTTCGCTCTCCTGCAGGCAGGCAAATCTGAGTCTGTCGTTGCCGCCAACCGGGAAATCGCTTTGTTTACCAGATCTGTTCCCAGTTCGCAGCATTTGAGTTCTACCCTATTGGATGCCTTCCAAAATAAGATCAGCACCAAAGGATACCGCCTGACGATTTATATTCTTCGTGATGACGTCATCGCTTCCTGTTTACTTCCGGATAACTTTAACGCACAGACAACGGATGCCATTCTGGTGCTGGAACTGTTCGACCGTAATTATACCCATTTCCTTTGTGACCAGAAGATACCAACGCTTTTTGTGGACTCCTACGCGAATGTCTATCGGGACAAATTCAAATCCGATCTGCTGTATATGGAAAATAAAGACAGTGTCTACCAGCTGATCGTTCATCTGATCCAAGCACAGCATCGCAGGATCGGTTTCATCGGCGATCATATGCACTGTCATTCCTTTTTTCAAAGATGGCTCGGATATGAAGAGGCTATGAAAGCGCACACCAGCATTCCCTATAAAGAATACTGTATTCTGGCAGATGACAGCATGCCATACAATCAGCCCGAATGGCTGGCCGCACAGATCCGGAAACTTCCCTCTCTTCCGGATGCTTTCTTCTGTGCGAATGATTTCCTGGCAATCTGTACAGTTAAGGCACTGCGGCTATTAAATTACAGGCTGCCGCAAGACATAAAAATAGCCGGATTCGATAATTCCAAAGAATCTGAGATCATCGAACCGGCTCTTACCACCGTTTCCCTTTACGGACATCGCATGGGAGCGATCGCGACCGACATTCTCCTGAACCGGATCAAATGTCCCGATCTGCCTTATACGATCACCTATGTACAGACTGATGTTGTCTACCGCGACTCTACCGAGCGATAAACAGCTGTTTTTTCTGTCAAACGTGCAGGCGGACTCAAAAAAGCCGACTCACCATTCTTTGATGTGTCGGCTTTTTCCTGTTCTTTCTTTCCACAGCAAAAGCTCTCTTGGCGCCCTTGCCGGTCTTTAGATCGATCGCTCCGGATTCTTTTTATTCCATCCATTCGTCCGAAAGAATGATCCGGCATTTGGTTCCCTCACCGGGCTTGCTTTCCACTTCCAGACTGCCGCCGCATTCCATCCCCAGACGTTTTTTCACATTCATCACGCCGATATGTGTATCATCACTTTGAGACAATGACTCCACATCAAACCCGACACCATCGTCTATTACCTCGATCACATGTTTTTCCGCTTTCCGGAAGGTTCTGATCGTTACCTGCCCCGTTCCGTCTCTGTTTTTCCGTATCCCATGCTTGACCGCATTTTCCACAAGCGGCTGCAGTGTCAATACCGGCAGTGAAAAATCCCTGTCCTCAATTTCATACACAATCTTCAACTTTTCTTCAAACCGCAGTTTTTCCAGGGCAAGATACTTTTTCGTATGTTCCAGCTCATCTTCAAACCGTACCGGTCCTTCTGCCGAGATTGCTTCCAGATTTTTACGAAGATAACGTGAGAAATCCACCAGCGCCGTCTTTGTCTTGCCCGGATCTTTATCTGCATAATAAATGATGGAGGTCAGTGAATTATACAGAAAATGCGGCTGTATCTGGGAAAGCATCAGCTTGATCTGCATCCGTTCCATTTCCCTGCAGATCTCTACCGCATATCTTGTCTTATACTCCTCATAGACCACATAAATGTGTAAAGCAGCCAGTATGACTGCGATATTATTCATATTCACCCGTTGTTCGAAAACATTTAAAATGAAAGCGAGCAATGGGATCACCACACAGATATTGATCGTTTTCCGAAAAAACAGGTCGATCTTTTTCCAGTAAAGCACGCAGACACCCCCGATAAATACAAAGGTCAGGATCGAATTGCCAAACCATATCCAGTATCCGTCTGCCCGGTGATAACCATTCTGTTCATCCATATAATACAAAAAATCCGTAAACGGATTTGTGATCAAAAGCATAAAAATCAGAAACTGCAGAACCCGCAGAGCCCGGAATACAGCCGTAAGGAAACGGTTTTTCATCTTTTTTAAGACCTTTTTCCAAAGCACTTCCAGAAAAAACAGGGTCAGGCTCTCACCAAACCAGAAATAGAAAAACATAAAAATCTGCATAAGTACTACTGCTTTGCGCGTAACGGCTCCTTCATAGCAACTGATCACGACATGTGCCACATTATAGCCCAGAACTAACAGATAAAATAGCAGGATCGTCTTCGTATACGGCACTGAAACCTTTCGCATAAATGAATGCTTTTTGTCCTCATTGATGCCGATCAGCATGACCAGGACAATAATGAGCAGGATCAGATTAAAGCTCATTTCCATAATGATCTGCACAAATATTCCAAGCCCCATTCGTTCTATAATTTCCATACTGTCCTCCAAGGCTTTTTGCAGCGGCAGACTTTTACGGCAGTCATCCCTGCATGTTTTTTCCGCTCATCTTGTTCCTGTCACACGCTTCTTTTTAAAATTCCGATCGCATCACTGACTTCTGCCCAGGAATACTCCGGCAGATACTCTCCCCGATACAGATTCACAATCTCCGTTTTCCCATTCAGTGCTTCATACAGATCACAATACACTTTACTCTTATCGATCCGGATCTGCCTGTTTTGGCGTATCAGCACTTCTTTAAACCCGGCTTTGTCCAGCTCTTCCATCAGGATTGCAATCGCTTTGGAAACTTTCTTAGAAACGTTTTTGTCAAACGTCTCCTCCAGCACCTCTCTTGCAATATCCTTACTGGTAACGGGAAATCCGTTCCGGTCGATCAGATACGCAAAGATCTCTCTGGAAAGAGCCCGCGAAAATCTCAGGGGAACTCCTTCTTTGCAATACACTGCAAACCTTCCAAAGGTTGTTACCTTCAGACGACCATCCCAGTCGCCGGTACGGGTTACGGGATTTCTTAAATTTTCCAGCTCTTTTCTGATATCTTCCGCCTCATACGGCTTCATCACATAACCGCTGGGACGTGTCTGATATGCTTCCAGCCCATATTCCGGATAACTCGTGACAAATATGATATTGCAAAGCGGTGCATGTTTCTTCAGTTCAAAAGCAAGCTGTATCCCATTGACCGCTCCCAGTTCAATGTCCAAAAACGCTACATCAAACTCTGATTTATCCGGATACTCTTCAAATTCTTCCACGCTATTAAAGCTTACGATCTCGTCCTGCGGGCAAAGCTCCTGCAGAGTGTCTGTCAGAAGATACAGTGCCGGCCTCTCATCATCAATCGCCATTATTTTCATAGTTTTACCGCTTTCTTCTGCTCTTGTTTTGTTCCGCCTTCTCTATGGTTTCCTTTTTAGAACCCTTTCCCGTTTCCGGCTTTTCCGGTTTCTCTGTTTCCCGTTTCCCCCGGTGCATCTTCTCAGCCCCGGTCTCTTCCGCTCCTGCGGTCTTTACGACATCGATCAGATACGGAGGGCGGTTGCGCGAAGCATCCAGTGTCCTCCAGACATACTCGCCCAGGATCCCCATCATGAGCATCATGATCCCGAAGGAAAACAAAACCACACACATCATGGAGGCCCAGCCTAAGATCGGTGTACCTACCGTGCATTTCTCCACGATCACATTGATCATTAAGATCACGGACAGTACAAAGAACAAAACGCCCATTGTCGACATGCAACGGATCGGAAAATAAGAAAAACTCATCATGGAATCCATTACCAGTTTGAATTTCTTGGCAAAGGTCCATCGGGATTTACCCACTTCTCTGTCCTTACGGTGGAAATAGATCTCATCGGTCTGAAATCCTGCCCACAGCACCTGCAATGTCAGAGACGAATTCTTCTCATCCAAAAGCTCTAACACCTCGATGACCTGTCTGTCCAAAAGATAGCAGTCGCAGCCACCTACCGGCATACGCTTGTTGACAAACTTGCGTACGATGAAGTAATAAAGATTGGCAAAAAACTTCTTGACCGCATTCTCATCTCTGGATGCCCGCACAGCAAGTACAACTTTATTGCCCTTCTTCCAGCTCTCATACATCTCCAGAATGATCTCGGAGTCCTCCTGAAGATCCGCCTGTTTTGTCACGGCACAATCTCCCGTACAAACAGAAAGCCCCGCTAAAAGGGCTGCATGTTCTCCGAAGTTTCTCGAAAGTTTCACACACTGTACATTGGGATCCATCGCACGGATCTCATTCATGATCTCCCAGGAATTGTCCCCCGAACCGTCGTCCACAAAAACCAGCTCATAGTCGCCAAGCTTCCCTAAGATCTTCTTTTTCATATCTTCATATAGCATCATTAATGTGTCGGAATTGTAGTAGACCGGCACAACGATCGAAATTTTACTCATACCCTTATCCTGTTATCCATCTGTTTCTCTTTCTATCCGTTACGATCCGGTTCCCGGCCGCCCTGACACCAAATACAGCATATATTGCACGCAATCCGGTGTTTTATACAGTCTCTTTGCAGACACGTTTCCCTCTCACTTCCCGGATAAACGTATCATAATCCCGGATATATTCCTCGCCGTCATAATGCTCGCTGGCCAATACCAGAAGCACCGAATCAGCAGAAAAATCGTACATATCCTTCCACAACATGGTCGGAAGATACAATCCCATACGCGGCTTGTTCAGCTCAATGATATCTATCTCATAGCCGTTATCCACTTTCACTTTACTGGTACCGCTGACATTGATCAGCACAAATTCCGTCCGGCGGTTCGCATGCTGTCCCCGTATGACGGTTGCATCCGAACCATACATATAAAACACCCGTTTGATGTCGAAAGGGATATCCATGCCACTCCCCTCTGCCACTACGAGATTGCCTCTCTCATCACCAAACTCACCAAATTCCAATATCCTATATTGCTCTTTTATATTCATAAAAATACTGCCTCTGCTTATTTTCTTCTCTTTCTTCTCCGATCGCTCTCCATACGGTTTTGCTCCCTCCGGTCTTCTCTTTTGTCCTTCGGGTATCATGCCGGCTTGAAAGCATTCAGTGCCCGGATCACATACTCCTGCTCCTCATCCGTCATTCCATTGTACATCGGTATCGATACTACCTGTGAAGCAAACCGCTCCGTAACGGGGAAGTCTCCCTTATGAAATCCCAGATATCCGTAAGCTTCGGATAAGTGCGGCGGTATCGGGTAATGAATGATCGTCCCGATCCCCTTCGCTTTCAGATCCTCGATCAGTTCATCCCGGTAAGGACTCCTTAGTACGAACTGATGCCAAACATGATTCGCATGACTCCTGAGCTTCGGAAGCTCGAAATACTCACTTTGCAGCTCCTTAAGATAGCGTTGTGCGATCTTTTCCTTCTCTTTTGTCAGCTCATCGAGGTGGGAAAGTCTTACCCGAAGAAGCCCGGCCTGCAATTCATCCAGTCTGGAATTGGCTCCCACAACTTTATTGTAATAGCGTTTCTCACTTCCGTAGTTACGATACATCCGCATATCCCGGGCGATCTTCTCATCATCGGTCACGATCGCTCCGCCGTCTCCGAAGGCTCCCAGATTTTTGGAAGGGTAAAAGGAAAAGCAGCCGATATCGCCAAAGGTACCTGTCATCTTCCTGTCAAAGCAGGCTCCGTGTGACTGCGCGCAATCCTCCACCAGCCTGATCCCGCGTTCTTTGCAAAGTGCACTTAAAGCGCCCATATCGCAGGGCTGCCCATATAAATGAACCGCCAGAACCGCTTTCGTCTTCGGTGTGATCGCTTCCGCAACCTTCGCCACGTCAATCCCGTACAGATCATCCGGCTCCACAAAGACCGGCGTCGCACCGTTTATGGTAATGCCCATGACGCTGGCTATATAGGTATTGGCCTGCACGATCACTTCATCGCCCTTGCCGATCCCCAGTATGCGAAATGCCAGCCATAAGGCGTCCAGGCCGCTTGCCAGTCCCACACAATAGCGCGCACCTGTATAGCCGGCAAATTCTTCTTCGAAAGCAGATACTTCTTTCCCAAGCACATACCAGCCGGAGCGAAGCACCTCCAATGCCTTTGTCTCAAACTCTTCCTGATACCGGAAAAACCCCCGGTCCATTCTGTTTGGCATGATCTGCATAACTGTCACCTGAGTCCTTCTGTTAGTCTGTCCCTGTATCCGTTATGATCGTACACGAAAAAGGGCACGAATGTACATACATGGTTTATTGTAACATTCACGCCCTTACTAGTCAAACATTTCCGTTTTTTTCTTCGTTTTCCCGTTTTCCCAAATCCTACCGTTTTTCTTCAGACACGACCTGTATCCACGCCACCGGTCTGTCGGCTGCATTCAGATAAACGATCTCCAGCCTCCTGTTGTGTCTCTTATCATAATATGTCAACCGGTAGAGCATCTGGGAATAGTCATACAGTACTTCTCCATAATCTTCCCCCAACTCCTTTATCATATCCTGTTTTGTCAGATTCATGCCATCCGTATCGATCCGGTGGGAATAGGACATATCGATCCCGTATCCGCATACCACAACCCGGGTCAGATCTGTAGATACCGTAAAAAACCGGCTGTTTTTCATTAAAAGCCCCGCACACAGCAGTGTCAGCAAAGCCAGTACGATAACAGAAGTGATCGTAATTCTTTTCTTTAACATATCTTATTCCCCGTTCCACGCTCTCGCCATGTTTCCCTGTTCTATGTCCTCATTTGTCAGCTTTCCCGCAAGTTTCCCTGCCACATACTCTCTGGACAGATTCATTCTTCTGAGCGAAAACCCCTTTTGTCTGTCATATTTGTCCCGCAGTCTATCCACCAGGCATTCCTCATAGTCTTCGATCGTTCCCCGATCCAGCGCCCTATAGTATCCGCTTAGCGCATCTGTGCTGTCTGCCTGCAATGCCTCCCTTCTCGCATAGGCGCGTATGATCGCCGGATATGCGTCCATAGACAGTTTGTGACAAAGATAATAATAGTCCACATTCTCTCTGTTTCCATAATTAATATTGTAATTCGCGATCTGATAATCCGGCCGCAAAAAGACCGCCAGTGCAAAGCAGATCGTCACAACCCATAACCCGCTTTTAAACAATGAAAAACTCTCCTTTCCAATGTAGAGAATCACAAGTACCATTAAAACCGCGATCACGCCCAGCGCCCACAGCACCATCAGTCTGAGAAAGGTCAGATTATAGACAGAAATATACAGACACATTTTATAGGCACTCGCAAAGATCATCACATAAGTACAGCCGCACATCACATAAAGCAGGCATCTTACTGCGTGGCTTTTTTCAAAGCGTGACAGACTGACGAGCACGATGAGCATATTGATAAGTGCCAGTGCAAAAAGCTGGAAAAAACCTTCTCTTGCATACTCTGCGTAGGTATAGCCCTGCGGCAGTGCCACATTGGAATTTGCGATCCCGAAGATCTGGAAGCCGCTAAACACCAGGTATACAAATGCAATGACCGAAAGCACCGTGATCCCGGTAAGAATATTCCCGTATTTTTTCTCATTTTCTTCTACCAGTATCCCCTCCGGCTTCAGGACTGCCTTGCGAAACAGTCCATAACAGCCGCACAGCGCGAGCAGAAAGCCAAACAGCAGCCCGGGAGCATTCGAAACCAGCTTCACAATAAATGCACTGTCAAAGATGCGTAACAGCCAGTCGATATTGAAAGTACGCTCCAGAAAGTTTTTGAACACAATATCAGCGCTTGCCATGACCGGTAAAATGATACATAACAGTCCTGCTGCCACAAGCAATCCTTCCACCACATACTTTGTTCCGGCCGGCAGCTCGATCTTTTTCCTGCTTTCCATTACAGACTCTGCAGACACTCCGGATTCTTTTCGTTTTTGCTTCACTTCCGGTGAATCACTCAAGTCCGCCAAAAGAGGAATGAAACCGATCAGGCAGTTTCCCAAAAGATATGCCTCACTCTGCACAAAGCGCAGGTCCGTCCAGTCCTCATACGGGATAAACAGTTCCACTGCCAGAAGAAAGAACAAGATCACGCACAGACATTTCGTGATCCCCACCATCACACTGTTATCCGTAAAAGGTACACCGAGTGCCAGTATCCCGAGAAGTACCACCGGTAAAAGACTTCTCTTTGAAACCGCTGCTTTCCACTCCAACGATATCTGTGGCTGTTTTAAAACAGCATATTCTCCCGGCGTCCTGTCTGTTTTCGGTCCCTGCAGACCGGCATCTTGTACCATCCCACATACATTTCCCGACTGTGCACCGGATTTGTTTTTCCAAAGCCGCAGTCCATACAAAAGCCAGATCGCAGCTCCCGTAAAGACCGGAAACGTGATCGCAGACGGGTTGTGGTACATGCAGATCACATAAATAGCGGAAAGGATCAGGCAATCCCGAAGTCCCTTTCGGAACAGATCATAATTTTTCTCATCCATAGGTAAATTCCCCCTGTTTTCTTATCGTTATCCTGTTTCTGTCACTACCATACCACATATTATTCTGGAAATCAATACTTTTTTATCGTTATACAATAAATTATAGATTATATACGATAATTCCTTATCGTTGTGTCATACATTCATTTACACTGGTTGCATTGACCGTGACCACCGTGCATTTACACTGGTTCAAAAGTAGCTTAAAAAGTGCTTCCTCCACCAGTTCATCTACCCGCGACAATTGGAATCCGAGGGGGAGATCCGAAGTGCTGAATCGGCTGTTGGATTGGAAGCTTTCCCTCTTCTACTGGTCAAGATCACAATTCCATGATATACTCTTTATTTAAGGTGATTTGTAAAATGGATGAGACAGCATCCATATGAAGGAGTCTCTGATGAAAGAAGTCAGCAAGAACAAACAGTTTATCATAAATATGTCCGCAAGCCTGATCTCCTGTGTGGTCGGACTCGCTATTTCTTTTTTTATCTCTCCGCTTGTCATCAACAAGCTGGGATTTGAAGCGCACAGCTTCGTGACAATGGCGAACAACTTTGTCAACTATGCGGCGATCCTTGCCATGGCGCTCAATTCCATGGCCGGACGTTTTATCACGATCAAGATCCATCAAAATGACACGGAAGGCGCCAACGCCTATTTCAACTCCATCATGTATGCCAATATGATGATGGCCGGCATACTGATCCTTCCAAGTATACTCGTCGTGGTCTTCTTAGAGCGTATCGTCAATATCTCTCCGGAGCTTCTGGCAGATGTACGTCTTCTTTTTGCCGTGACTTTTCTAAATTTTATGGTAACGATCATCAGCACGACCTTCAGCACTGCCACCTTCGCAGTCAACCGCCTGGATCTGTCTTCCATGCGTACGATCGAATCACAGCTGTTAAAAGCGGTGCTTTTGGTCTCTTTGTTTCGTTTTCTGCCGGTCAATGTCAGCTACATCGGGATCGCGACCTTCGCTTCCAATGTGTATCTGTTTCTGACTTATATACATTATACGAAAAAGCTGCTCCCGCAGATCACCGTCAGCACCCGCTATTTCGAATGGGCAAAGGTCCTGGAAATCCTTTCTGCCGGAATCTGGAATACGGTCATGCGAAGCGGTCAGGTGCTCACCAATCAGCTTGACACCTATCTTTCCAATCTGTGGATCGGAAAGGATGAGGGCGGACTCACCAGCACTGCGACTACGATCGCCAATGCCATCAATACACTCTATGAGACAGTGGCAGCTGTTTTTACGCCTTCATTGACGATCAGCTTTGCGAAAGACAACAAAGACGAGCTCATCAGCGATCTGAAATCCGCCATGCGTATGACGGGCCTGTTTGCCAATATCCCGCTGTGCTTTGTGATCGCTTTTGGTATTCCGTTTTATCAGTTATGGCTTCCCCAGAAAGCGGACTCCATCCCTGTGATCTACCGGCTGACGCTTTTGATCATGTGCGGCACTCTCGTGGGCGGCGCGATCAGTCCTTTGTTCAATGTATATACGATCGTCAATAAACTGAAATGGAATTCCCTGGTCACGCTTTTTATGGGGATCGCCAATGTGATCGTGGTATTTATCCTGCTGCAGTTCCCCGCTTTGCATGATTATGGTCTGTATTTTATCGCAGGAGTTTCCTCCTTCCTTGGGATCATCAAGAACCTGACCTTTACGCCGATGTATGCGGCGCACTGTCTGGGACTTCCCAAGAAGACCTTTTATCCTACGATCTTTAAATATATGTTTGTAACGGTTCTGATGACCGGGGTCTTTTGTGTGTTTAACCGGCTTATTGCGACATCGAACTGGTTTGTACTGATCGGGGATGTTTTTCTTTGCGGAATGACAGGGCTTTTGATGAATTATGCGATCCTGTTTACAAATAAAGAAAGAAGCATATTGCAGGAGACGGTTTTGAAGTATGTAAAGAGGTAAAGGAGAATTGATTTATGGATAAGACGCTCGGAATTGTAAGTACCCCTTACCATTTGATCGTATTTTTGTTTTTAAAGGAAAGTATTTTGAAGGATCACCAGGTAGATCTGGTGGTGACGGATAAGACACCGTTTATGGCTCAGGCTTATCATAACGGAGATTTTGACGGATTTTTTCATAAGGTTCTTTTTGCAGATGCCAAAAAGATCCGGAATCCTTATAAGTCAGCGGTCGTAACGCTTTTTGAGAGCATAGTCTATAATCCGACTACCAATGCTTTTCTGGATCAGAAGCTGGAGACTTACGATCATGTTTATTTTGCTTCTCCCGGAATGCCGGATGAGATCGTGAAGGAAATCGCAAAGACCTTGATCTTAAAAAATCATACTGTCACATTTCATCGTTTCGAGGACGGTTTCGCCAGTTACACCAAGCCGCCGCTTCATATCGTAAATACCGAAAGAGGGCAGAAGCTATATGGCTCTCTTTTACATTATTCCGTTTGTGCGCACGAAAAAGAACTGTATCTGTTTGAGCCGTATCTTGCCGAACAGAATGTGGCCGGTACAGATTTTACGCTTATGCGGATCGATCGCGATGAAAAGCTGGTGCAGTCTGTCATCAGTCTGATGAAGCAAATGCTTCATTTCGAACCGGCTTCCATGGAAGGGGATCTGCTGTTTTTGGGACAGGGGACCGCAAACGGTGCCGGAAATGTGCAGACTTACCGGAAGCTGATCTCTCAGATCGGTGAAAAAGCGGGATATGACCGCTTTATGATAAAGCCGCACCCGCGTGGCGTAAACGACGACTTTGGCGATACTTTCCGTGTCTATCGCGATAATTGTCCGTTTGAGCTCGCTCTGGCGGGTGGCGGTTTTGAAGATAAAACCCTGATCTCCTACTATTCCACTGCCTGTGCCACCGGAAGCATCCTTTTTGGCTCGAAAGCAAAGGTGGTCTTTCTGTATCCGATGGCAGAAGATTCTTTTAATGAAAAATGTGATTACGAGGATTACTTCCGTAAACTGACCGAACTTTATGACACGATTCACATCGCCCATAACCGGGAAGAATTGTGGAAGCTGTTAGGTATTGACTGATCACCAGTCTGAGCCCCAGTCTGTACTGCCACTGTCCCAGGAATCGCTGGAGCTCCAGCTGCTGTCGCTGTCCCAGCTGCTGTCATCATCCTCGGCATACCAGCTTGTATCCTCAAAGCTCTTGCCGGAATGATCATCGATCCGGTATTCACTCTCCGTATCCGAGTTGATCTTCTCGTCCAGTTCCGAATAGTTGTCGGCCCTAAGCCAGTCATCTGTCGTATCATCATAGTAATACCAGCTTGAATTCTGATAATAATAATCATGGTTATTGTAACGATAATATCCTCTTGATGGGGTATTATCCAGAAAAGCCATGACAATCAGGATAAGAAACGACGCCACGACGACGCCGACGGTCCAGAATGTTTCCTTCTTTTTGCTTGTACTCTTAGTTACCCGTCTTTTCCCCGTTGATCCGGCATTTCTGTTTTTCTGATCCGCGATCTCCGCCTTGAGTCTCTGATAAAGCTCATTGACCGCATACGCTTCGTCCGATCCCTGATAGCGTACCGCCCTTGACCCGTCAGACTTATTTTTATATACGACAAAATCGCCCTTCTCATCCTGATAGATACCAAAGGCCTTTGGCTTTTTGTAATCCTTACCGATGAAAAAGCGGGTTACATTCTCAGGCGGCAGATTATGATCTTCATACCACTGTTTCAATTCCCCGATCGTCTTTGGCTGTCCGGATGCTGTACGATTGACGCCGGAAAGCGTGGCACCGCAATTGGGACAGTTTTTTTCGTTTTCGTCCACCATCGTTCCGCAATAGTCACATTTGATCTTCATAATAGATTCCTTTCTTCAATACCATCTTTTTTATTTGAGACTGTTGAACCTCTTTTCTTGTGTGAGTCTTTAGTCTGAATCGCAATCTATTCTTTCACAAGCACTGCATCCGGTGCATCGGGATTGACATCGCTGACATAGATGCAGCGATAAGCGGTTCCCTGATACGTCAGGCATTCTCCCTCGTTAAGCCTTCCATGCTCCACATATAAAATGCATTCCGGAAGAAGCGATGAGTCCGTTTTTCGTCCTGTTTTCCCGGAAGGTGCTAAATCGGGCAATGTCTCTCCCAACTCCTCCCCGTTCCGGCGGTCTTCATCCAGGATCACATGATATAAACGCACATCCCTGTCAGTCTCCCGATACATCAGCCACAAAGGATAATCATAGCCGTCTCCCGAAATGGAAAGCCCGATCTTCTTAAATCCAAGCTCCTCTGTTTTGGCAATGAGCTGCTTATAAGCTGTATAGCGGTCGTTAAAGCGGAAATACCGCTTCTGTCTGTCCTTGCAGCCAGCCTGTGCATTTTCGATCGCAGGCTGAAGATTATAGATGACAGGCCGGATACAAAACAGTGCAGCCAAAGCGATCAGGATCATACAGCCGCTCCCGCTTTTCCAGTCTTTCCTTCTTCCTGCAAAGACTGCGCCTGCGGCATTCGCAATGGTGATGACCATCATGGCAAGCGCCGGATACATCAGTCTGCTCCCCCATGGCTGCCACCGAAGCAGCGCCATGATAAAGCCCAAAGACAACCAGGACGAAACGATAAATCCGATGCTTAGATGCTCATACCAGGGTTCTGTCGTTTTGCGTTCTGCCGCATCCTGTCTGCCGTCAGTCGTACTATCGGAATGCTCTGCCTTTCTTCTCTTTCCCCCAAGCGCTGCCAGCACAGCCACTATCATCACCACACCCGCGAGCAGTGCCAGATACGCCACCACCGCACTGGGCGTCTTATCATGGCTGTACATATCCTCTCCCATATTCATATGATGCAGAAAATCAAATCCATGATATGAGATCGCCTCATTGTTAAAATCCACCTGCAGGATCGTCCCGACGCCGATGGCAAACCGATAGATCACACCGTTTAGCGGCCGCAGCAGATGCTGGGTAATGAGCAGGGAAAAATTTTTCAGGATATTCACCACAATATATTTTACATTTTTAGTCGCCACCATGATGTTGGAGCTGGTCGTATCCGCCATCAGATGTCCGCAGGATAAACAGGTACGGATCAGCGTCTCACTGATCAGTGCCACCAGAGTCACTCCTGCCAGCGCGGCACTCTCAAGCAGCTTGATAAAACGGTCCTTTCGTTTCAGGCAGACGAGCACAAGCCATGGCATGAAAAACAGCATGGAGGCGCAGACACTTGTCTTGGTCAGAAAGGCAAACGCCACGCTCGCTCCCACGCAGAGCAGTTTCTTTCTCTGCTCTTTGTCAAACGTGATCTGAGAAAGCTTTACAAAATCCACCAGATAATACAGAAAGACCGCAAACCACATAGCGCCCAACAGATCGTTCTGTGTCGTGATGCTCTGGGATACCGTAAGAGGCATGGTGTAAAACAAAAAAGCCGCAAGCATGGAAAACTTCGGATCTGTCCCAAGCTTTGCCGCTGTCTTATACAGGATCACACCGGTAAAGATCATGGAAGTATATTGCAGGAAATTTAAAAAAAGATCATTGCCTGCAAGCAGCCACATATGCAACATCTCATACTCCGAAAGCACCGGGGAGTAGATCTGGCGATCAATGTTCGTCACATAATGATTCACGCTTCCATTGTCGATCCAGTGTGCGATCCGGCCAAGGTGATAGGTCATGGAATCGTAGTTATAAGGTACGGTAAACACCGCTCCGAATAACAGAACCAGAAGCAGTATCCCGATCATGGCAAGCATCAGCTTCCCACAGACCCCGGTCTCATTTAAGAACCGCCTTGCGTCATGGATCCACCCTTTTATTACTGCTGTTTTCTGTTTTTCATTCTCTCCGTCTAAGGCTCTTCTTTTCTCGCACTTTGCATTCCGAAGCAGTAAAAACAGGACAACCACCAGGATTGCCAGCCAACTGAAAAATACCGTCCATGTATTTAAAAGCCCCGGTATACTCCAAAGATTCGTGATAACGAGAAGACAGGTATGATACACAAGCTGTGTCATCACCAGTCCTTCGATCACATCTTTTTCTTTCTTTGCCGCCAGATACCAGATTGCTGAAAAAACGGCAGGTAAAATGATCATCATTTACTTCTTCGCCCTTTCTGTTTTCGCCACTATCGTGCCGATACCTTAAGAGATTATAGCATTGAAGGTTTCCACTTCGCAAGGGCGAAAAAACATTTATCATACCTTCGTATCCATTCCATACAGAATACTGATCGATTTATTTTTGTATGCTTTTGCATAGACTACTCCCTTGCAGATACTCTTTTTTTTCTATATACTAATATTTGTCGCAAGAAGGCAACAGAAACAGTACAGTTAAAGGAATTAAAATTATGTCAACCAATTCGTTTTTTATGCGTCATAAACACCATCTTATTTTATTTGTGATCACCCTTTTCTACTGGGGACTGACCCTGTTTACGGATACAAAGATCTTCACGCACGATCCTCTGGACATGAACTGTCTGCCAAAGGACGAGTCCATGGTCACACTGATGCATCTTCTGACCAAGGTGATCCTGTTTTTTGTCATCTTCGGACTTCTGGAATTCTTATGGTATGCCAAAGATCATAAAGCCCTGCTCTTTTCTTTTCTGGGCTTTAGCGCACTTTATCTTGTGGGACTGCTTGTCACCTATCCCGGCTATTTTATGAGTGATGATCCCATCATCTTTGCCTATGCATCCCGCTATTATCCGGTGTACTGGCACAATTATCTGACAAGCCTGTTTTATATGGTGGGCATGAGCCTGATCCCGGCTTCCTCCGGTCCTGTGATCCTCAGCGATCTCTGTTATGGACTGGTGTATGCCTACATTTACGAAAATACGAGAAAGCTCTATCCATCAAAATGGACACATTCCGTTCTTTTTCTCGGTGTGCTTCCCTTTACGCTGCTTGGCAGCCTCCTGTGCTTCCGCCCGGCATTGTATGCACCGTTTTTTCTGTTCCTGATCGCTTATCTGTTTTTTGAATGGAAGAAAAAAGCCCCTCTTACGCTCCGTAAACTTTGCGGGATTGCCTTTATGAGCGCTCTCCTCTCCATCTGGAGAAGCGAAGGGATTGTATTGATGGTATTCATCTATTTTATTCTCGGATTCGTCTACCTCGTACCCCGTCCCGTTCTTACGGACTCCGACGAGGAGCCATCGTCCGGCAGTAAAAGACGATCCGGCTGTGTTTCTGCTTTCTTCTGCGAAAGAAACCTGATCGTCTTTACGGTATTTCTTCTCGCTTTTTTCTGTCTCATCAAGCTCCCGCAGAGCCACGGTGAGAAAAAATATTACGGAAATGATTATCTTATCATCTCCACTACACGGCCCCTGTCGGTCATCGTACACCGCGACCAGACCTACGAGGGAGCCGATGAAGATCTTGCCAACATAAGCGCCGTAACGGAATACGGCTATCTGCACAACGACTCGCTCTCCTGCAGTGCCTACAACCGCTACAACAGCGACCACAATGAGGGCAAATACACCGAGACCGGAGCAGACGCCGCCACACAGAAAGCATATCTAAAAAGTGCCTTCCGGCTGATCGCCCACAATCTCGATCTGTATCTGGGCGAGCGCCTGCAGCTCTTTTTAGTGACAAACGGGATTTATGATTATGATAAGAATATGGTTTTGAATCTGAAGCCGGTGGTAACGACGGATTTCCACCTTTATGAACATGACCGCTCTTACGGCTTTGAACTGATCGAGGGTAACAAACGACTTCCCCTTTCCACAAACAACACTTACGCGATGGCACTGTATTCCTACGGCGGAGAGGCTTACATTCCCATGCTGCTGTTATTATTGATTCTGACACTGTTTACCCTGGTACGTAAACAGTATATGGTGTTTTTCACCTGTCTGATGATGCTTGCGAGAGAGGGCGTCATTTTCCTGACGGCTCCCGCTTCTTTCATCCAGTACAGCTATCCGGTCATGTTTGCGACCGCGTTTCTGGTCTTTATGACAGTCTTTGAGACCACTGCTGCCAGAGCCACCGTAAAGCCTGACAGCGCCGAATAAAAAACAAGGCAGAGTACCCTGCAACAGAGTGCTCTGCCTTATCTTATTCTTAACCTAATTTCTTCCACTGAGGTTCTTTTTCATTCGAAACGATATCCTCTACGCCAAGCTGTTTTTCATAAGCTTCTCTTGCCTCATCCGCAGTCGCTTTTCCGTCAAACTTAAAATTGTGCTTTGCGGCGATCCCGTCGATATAATCCACCATCTCCTGCGTGATCGAATCCCCAAGATAATAGTAATAGCTCTTGCCGTCAATGTCTTCTTTGTAATAAACGATCTCCGTCGCGTCCGCATTACCCTCTCCGGCTTCTTTCATCGTCTCATTCAAAGCCTCGTTCGGTCCGTTCTCATCCCAAAATTCAAATCCGTAATACTCCTCGTCAACCGAAGATACCTTATGATACGTTAAGGAAGCATCCGGCGCATAGATCTCATAGACATGGGAACCGGCACCGTTTGAACCGTCATCGTGAATAATACCGTTCTCATTTACCGAAATATAACGTCTTGACCACGAATCTCCCGCAAATATGATCTTAAGCTCACCGGCATCCTCCGAAAGGATCAGCAGCTCTGTGACATTCTCCACATCCGCTTCATAGTAAAGCTGCAATGCATACAGCTTCTTATCTTTAAAAGAAAGGGGTGCATAGGAAATCTCAGGATTCTTCCCGGCCAGAAGTTCATTATCCTTTTCCAGAAGTTCCTTAATGTCCTGAACCGTAAAAGCAGCTCCTCCGTCAAAGGTCAGGGTTGTCATAACAGTCGCTAGGTAACAATCGTCTGCCACTCCGGCAGCGCCTTTCCCCATTACGAAATCCGCAAACAAATCTCTGGCTGACATATTGTCGCTCTCCGTCTCCTGATCTGCTTCTGCTTCCGCCTGCTCCCCACTGTCCGCTGTACTGTCTGTCACTTCCGGCTGTTCCGTTTCTTCTGTTACCTCAGCTGCTTCGTCCTCAGCCTCCGGTGCAGCACTCTCTGTTGTCTCAACCGCTGTCTCTGCCTGATTCTCTGCCACAGGTGCCTCTTTGCCTGCACATCCGCTGCAGAGAACCATCGCACCTAATAAAAACAATAATTTCTTTGCCTCTCTTTTCATACATTCCTCCTTATGGTTCCTGTCTTCTCAAACATACCCATAGTAACGCAGGATCATGGAAAAAGCAAGCTGATAACTCAACGCTATTCACTCTTTTTTATCCCTCTGTTCTGTTTAACCGGTCAGTTAATTTGACTGCAAAGCCTTCAGATAGCGTTCATACTGTGCCTGTCTGACCGCAATCACATCATCCAGCCCCGCTTCCTTAAGTCCTGTCAGATACCCCTCATAATCTTTCTCAATATCCATCGTACCCGTTATAAATCCTTTCGCACTGTCGGCCGCCTTCGTCTGAATATCCGGCAGGTAAAGGTTTACCGTATCACTCTCTTTACTCGTCGAGTAGATCTCCGGCCACGGATCCCTGATATAGGCACGCAACTGTCTGTTAATCTTTGCATGCCAGTCGGCAACCAGGATATCTGTTGCCTCCACGGACTGAAACGCCGGGAAAACAAACGAAGGATTGATGCCGAACTGCTGCAGCCAGTCATTATCATTTCCCTGTTCGGTATACTCTCTGCTTCCATCCGCATTTTCGATATAGCTTTCTCCTTTGATCCCCCACTGATAATAGTCCTGGCAATGTCCGGACATGGAATAATCCAGAAACTTCACAGCCAGTTCGATCTGCTGGGATTTCGTGCTGACGCCAAACCGGCCCGCAAGGGAATTCCGTCCCACATAGAATCCTTCGCTCTCTCCTTTAAGCGGTGCAACCCCTACAAATGCGGTTGCCTCTGTCCCGTCATAATAAGGCAGGACATTGGAGTACATCATGGACATTGCCCAGCTAAAGTCAAAGGCAACGCCTGTCAGATCTTTGGAAATACGGTCGATCACCCCGTCTCTGTCCAGCGATGCATAGTCTTTTTCCAAAAGTCCCTCACGGTAGAGTCCGTTTAAAAATTCCAGGTACTTTTTATAATTTTCCCCATCCGCATAAGCATATGTCACCTTACCGTCTTTGTCTGCCTGGAAGCCGCTTACCAGATCCAGCCCGAAAGCAGGGCCGAACATATACGGTAAAAACTCCTCCATGACACTCATCGGGATCTCGTCGTCCGTATCGCCGTTGCCGTTCATATCATTTTCCTTAAAACAGCGCAGCATCTGAACAAATTCATCCAGCGTCTGCGGCGCCTTTATCCCTGCCTTATCCAGCCAGACCTGATTATACATCAGACAGGGCTGATAATCGTCTGCGACATTGATGCCTGCAACATAATAGATATGACCGTCTTCCGCCGTCAGCTCCGCCTTCTCCACCGGGTTCTCGGAAAGCCATCTGGTGAAATTGGGCATGTAGTCAAAAAACTCGTCAAGCGGTACAAAAAGTCCCGACTTGATATAGTCCTGATTCGGATCGGAATCCGGTATCTTGATGATATCCGCATCCGTATCCCCGGAACTGATCACCTTAGAAGCCTCTGCCTCATAGTCGTCATAATCGATCAGATCCCAGTCCGGCTCTACTCCTGCTTCCTCGAATACCTTCAGCACGATCGGTGCCTTTGTGATATCCACATTGGTATAGTTGGAAGTCTGGGCCAGGATTCGGATTGAACCTCCATCCTTTGTAACAGGCGCTTCTCCGGTATAAACATATCCACCCGAATCCTCTACCGTTTTGGCATGCTCAATGGCACTGTCTACCAGCTCCGTATTGGCAAGTCCCGTATTCTGCTCTGTCTCTGTCTTCTGCTCCGCCTGACCGCAGCCGGCAGTTAATCCGCCTATTAACGCAGCGGAAAGTATGACTGATATCCATTTCTTTACCATGCTGTTCTCCCTTCTTCCGTAAGCGTTTGTGGATGTTAAAAAAACTGTCGGTATTCAGGTAATGTATTCTACCTTACATACTGCCCCTTAGTCCCGCTATGATCTCCAGACACTGCTCTGTGTCAATGTTTGCAACCGCCTTGTGCAGTTCTTCTATCTGACCTGCGATTTCTTCCTCAAATGCATATTCCTTCAGCGCATTATCCGCTTCCTCCATGCCGTCCATATCTAGATCGTTGCAGTTCGCCTCAAGCTCCTTAAGAAGCTGTTCCAGGTTTCCCCGGTCAATAACCGGCTTCTTTTGCACCGCAGGCTCAGCCTCATTCTTTTCAAAATAAGGGGTCAGCTCTTTTAACAGACTCTCAAAGCCGTTAAGTAACGCTCCCGTATCCGAGCGGATCGTATCGATATCTCCGGCTTTCCCGGCCATTTCCAGATCTTCCGCCTGTTTCCCGAGCTCCATGGCTCCGATCTGTCGGGAACTGCTCTTTAAGGCGTGGACTCTGATCGTATAATTCTCCCAGTCTTCCCCGTCAAAGGCTTCTCTGATCGCTTCGAAACGCTCCTCTCCCGAACGGTAATATTCCCCGATGATCTTGTCATATAATGCCGCAGAACCGAGAGCCCGCACCGCGCTTTCGGTATCAAGCACTCTGCAGGATGCAAATACTGTCTGTTCCTGCTTCATGACGGCCTCATCCTCTGTCCGGCTTTCTTCAAAAGAACTGATCCGTTCCTTCGGCAGCCACAGTCTGATCTTTTCGGAAAGCTCTCTGATATCGATCGGCTTGCCCACAAAGTCATTCATGCCGGCTTCCTTAAACAGTTTTCTCGCCTCTTCCATCACATTGGCGGAAAGTGCGATGATCACAGGCTGATGAATGGCATCCCCCTCTGAACGGATCAGCTTTGTCGCATCCACGCCATCGATATCCGGCATCATATGATCCATAAATACAATATCGTATGCTTCCGCCTTTACCCGTTCGATCGCGCTCTGTCCGCCGTCAGCCATATCCGGTCTGATCTGCAGCGTCGCAAGTAATCCCTCCGCGATCGTCAGGTTGATCGGATTGTCATCGACCACCAGGATCTTCGCCTCCGGTGCCACGAAATCAGGCTGAAAGATCTTTTCCTCATCGATACGCCGGCTCTCCTGATAGCGCTCATTCAGTGCACGCGCCGCGCTCATGGTCGTGACCGGTTTGCGCAGGATATGCACGTTGGAAAGTCCCGTTCCCGGATCAAAATCCGCTCCCGCCCAGATCAGACCGGTCACCTGTGCGTTGGCTCCCAGAAATGCCTTTACCCTGTCATCATAGAACATTTCGTCGATAAAGAGGAATTCCTTTTTGCCGCTCTCTGTGTAATCCTCAGCCGAAGCGATCACACCGCCTTCGGCGCCGAGATGTCTCATTTCTTCCAGAAACAGTGCCGTTCCCTCATTCTTTTCCCCGAACAGATAAACATACTTTCCGGCAGCATCCTCTACTTCCATATCGTTGGTGGCATCCACCACCTTCTGCGGTATCTCAAACCAGAAATCAGAACCCTTTCCGTATTCACTCGTCACGCCGATCCTGCCTCCCATGGCCTCCACGAGACGCTGCGAGATCGCAAGCCCCAGTCCTGTCCCTTCCACAGACCGGTTGCGCCTTGAATCCACCTGCTGGAAGCTCACGAACAGCTTTCCGATATCTTCTTTTCGG
This sequence comes from Lachnospiraceae bacterium, assembly GCA_015056815.1. GTDB lineage: Bacteria > Bacillota > Clostridia > Lachnospirales > Lachnospiraceae > SIG333. The sequence continues at coordinate 80,884 of SVFN01000005.1, forward strand.
ATCCCGATGCCGGTATCCTTCACATGGCACACCATGTTTACCCTTCCGTCCGCCAGATCTTCATACCGGATCTGGATCCCGACCAGTCCCGCTTTCGTGAATTTGATCGCATTGTTTGCCAGATTGATGAGCACCTGTCTGATGCGCATCGCATCACCGCAGAGTCTGCGCGGCAGTTTGGTCTCTACCGTGACAAAAAACAGTAACGGCTTTGTACCTATCCTCGTATTCAGGACTCCCGCAATATCGGAGAGCTCTGCATTCGGCTCATATTCCTCCTCTAAGATCTCCATCTTGCCGGACTCGATCTTGGAATAATCAAGTATATCATTAATGATATTGAGCAGATTCTTGCCGGAGCTCTGTATCTGTAAAAGGTAATCCTCAAGCTGCGGGGAATCCTTTTCCCGGATCGCAAGCTCCGCCATCCCGATGACTGCATTCATGGGTGTACGGATCTCATGACTCATATTCGCCAAAAAATCCGACTTCATGCGTCCGGCCCGCTCTAACTCCTCATTCGCCTGCTCCATCGCCTGCAGACGAGTGATGGAATCCGTGGAATCATGGAGAATATAGAGGGTTCCGATGTCTCCCCTGCTGCCGCCGAGCACTCTGACCGTCACACGGAAATAATGCTCTCTGTCCACGCCTTTATAAGCAATGCGTCCCTCGCCCTCCACGTTATTGACGGAGTTCACCCATTCCTCCAGCTTTTTCTTGTCCTCAAAATCGGCGATCAGACTTTGCGGCAATGTGTTTTTTACCATGTCATTGATATGGATCAGATCATCATGCTTATCGTACAGGATCAGACCGTCGCTCATATCATTTGCAAAGCTGTCAAGCGACCATTCCCTTAGCCTGCTTCTTGCATATCCTCCGGTCAGATACAGACAGAAAACGGAAATGATATTATAGCCCGCACTCAGCACCCACACCGGGAGCAGGAAACGTATCCTCAGAGTTTCTATAATACTGTAAACAAACATGATCAGGATCATAGCGATATAGCCTGACCGGAAAATCCTGTGCGAGTACCGGATACATCCGATCAGAACGATCAGGATCAGTAAAAGATTGAGATATCCTGCGACACGATAAGAACGATAACTGAACAGAAGACCCGTATTTTTAGTGTCTACCGCCACCCAGAAAGCCTTACCGAAAAAAATTCTCCGCTGAAAGGAAAAGATTCTCGCTCCCATATACTGACTGACAACGAGATAAGTCTGATATATACAGAGTCCCGCCGACAGGACAAGGCATCCCGGCCACTGTCTGTAGCGGTCGACCAGAATGATCATAACCAGAATCGCAAAAAGAAACCAGGCATGCAGGAACTGATACGGAAGCAGCACTTTGGAAACCACCACCATATCCTGCGCACCCAGAATCGGCACACAAATCAGATCTCCGGCTGCGATGATCGCCGCTACCGCCAGAAACCCGTTATTTCTTCTCTTGTCCATCGCTCCCACGACCCCACATGCTACGGAAACGATAAAAAAAATCATGAACAAAAACTTAAGTAACCCCATGCCAAGTCCTCATCTGACTGCGCCTTCGTTTCTGAACTCATAATAAGTGAAAAAATAAATATAAGTACAGATATTTTAACATATATAGAGGAAAATGGCAATTATTTGGTTTACATAACTATTTTGTAATTTCCTTGAAGAAACGGACTATCTTCATTAATTTTTTCTTGAACAATCGTATTCTTTCTTTATAATAGAATAGCCTTATACGAGGAGGGATACTATGTTTTTCACACGCAAAGTATATGACTAAGTGACAGAATGGAAGCAACATTACGCGGACCAATATGCGGTATTACTGGAAGGGACCAGACGAGTAGGAAAGTCAACGATTGCCGAACACTTTGCAAAGAATGAATACCGTTCCTATATTCTGATCGATTTCTCAAAGACGACGGAAAATATAAAGAAGTGTTTTGAAGATATCGACAATAAAAATATATTCTTTTTACGCCTTCAGGCAGAAACGGGAGTGACTCTGCATGAACATGAATCACTTATTATTTTGATGAAGTACAGCTTTTTCCCAAAGCCAGACAGGCAATAAAACATCTGGTTGCAGATGGCAGGTATCACTATATTGAAACAGGATCTATTATCTCCATAAAAAAGAATGTAAAAGATATTCTGATTCCCTCAGAAGAAATGAAAATCCAAGTATTTCCAATGGATTATGAAGAATTCTGTGCGGCTACCGGAAACAATTATGCTCTTTTAAAGCAAATATATGATACAGACAAGGGAATCGGGCAGGACAGCTTGCCATTGATAGCAGAAAATTCAGAATCACAACCACAATCAACAAGAAAATATCAGTCTGTTCATTACAGCGATGTTCATAGACAGACCTGAAGTGGAAAACGAATTGTATGCCAAATTGTTATCGGATAAGCTTCCTGTCAATCTGTGATATCTGTATGAGAATCTGGTTGCACAGATGATCGCAGCAGCAAACATTGAACTGTACTACCATACATGTGAAAAGAAAGGTAGCACTCATTATTACGAAGTGGCTTTTTCAGTCTCAGAAGGCAGTAAAATAAACGTATTTGAGGTAAAAGCATCGGGAAAGGGAAAGCATGAGTCCATTACAGAGTTTTCGAAAAAGTATTCGAAAAACGTCAGTAAAGCATATTGGTTATCCCAAAAGGATGTGGGCAAAGAGGAAGCGTTATTCCTCAAACCAATATATCTGACACCGTTTCTGCTTTGACCACGGAACAAAAGTCCTAGGACTGTTAGGACTTTTGTGTCATTAGATTTTCTTTGCATTTTTATCCCACAAAAGGTTTCATCTGCGAAATGAAATTTTCCACATATTCATTTGAAAAAGTTATTGACAACCAGCCTTTAAAGTAGTATGCTTAAGACGTATCGTTAGACGAATCGTTCCACGTGGAATCAAACTAAGAGAAAGGGGAAGTTTGTTATGAAAGAATTGAAGACAAAATCTCAAGAATGGATCATGAACACAAATTTGGCAGTTGCACGGGGCTGGCGCTGTTGCGATTATTGGGCTAACAAAAGTCCAGCTGTTGCAGTCGGTGACGATGTCAAGGTGATCGATATCGCCAGCAAAGAACGCCCTACAATTTTCGAGGGCGTTGTTCATGAAATCCTTGTTGCAACACCGCGCGATGCTTTTGATCAATTTTGGGCTCTCGAAAAAGAACATCCCGGAGCTTTGCACCTGCTCGGCTGCTCATATGATTTGGACAAGTTCGACCCGGCTAACCCTGCCAAAAAGAACAGCATGTTCGCGCAATATGTGAAAGTGATGAAGGCTGCATTTACCGGCGACTTACGGAACGAAATCACCCACATTATCGTTCGCTTGTGCTAACTTTTTGATTTTTCATGCTCGGCGATTACGTCGAGCATGAAGAATGGCGGTAGCCAAGCGTTAACGCGACAAGCAGAAACGGTATCCACTTGCGAATATCTGGTAACAAGATCCAGGAATTTTCCACTATCATTACAGCAGAAACATACAGTTTATTGTAATCGTTCCAGAATTACCTTATGAGATTATTCCGAATTAATATGGGAAATCATCTGTTAATGATAATATAGCATTCTGCCCTCTCGGCGAGCCTTCTATATTCAAATAGCCTGCCTTTATCAATATGTTAATGGCTTCTCATAAAGCCACTACATTTTTCCGGCTTTTTAATTTTGTCATCAGTACTTTTCTGGATACCTGATTATTTTTTAGAAATACAGATACTGTCTTGGTGCTTTTATAATCAGCGAATTCATCCTTCAAGCATCTTATTCAATCGACACTTCTCGAATTATTGTATTTACTAACTCCATGGTTTTGTCTTTATCATCCCTACTTTTATTTATCTCGAAAATCATTTTAAGAATTTCTCCACTTACCCTATCTCCACCCAAAGAGGAAAAGATCAAAAACCGACTTCTTTCTACGCCTTTTTTTAATGTATCTAATTTTTTGAGTCTAATATCTAGTTCTTCCTCCTTAAACTCCAAAACATTACCTAATCGTTTATTTCTTTCAACTTTGTGTTTTAATGCAATTCTTGTACTTTTCTTTTCTTTTCCATTCCATCCAGCATTATCTAATCCTAATTGACGAATAAGCTTATCTAAAATTGTTGTACTCCTGATTCCTCTTTTTTCCGCCAAATCATTAATCACCTCATTAAACATTGACACTCTTTCGTCTTCATATTCTGGTAATAAAAATTCTTCTCTTTTCCACCTTTCATGTTCAGTTTTTTCTTTGATTGTCGAATATACTATCAAATTCTGTCTCACTCTTTCCGAAACACCAATGAGCTCACATTTTTCTTCAATATCTTCTACAAACCAACTATCCTTTTCTGATTTCTCTTTTGTATCAATTTCATGTTCCTTTATTTCTTCTCTCTTGCTTTCTCCGCAATTATCTTTTTCATCTATTTTCTCCAAGTATCCCCAAAGTTCTTTTGTCAAATCAATTTGTTTCTCTCTTTGCCCATTGGAATACGAAAGCAAAATTTGAGTTCTCTGTATATCCAGATTAACACTTACTAAGGGTGAACTCATATCTGAATCAGCATAATTAATTGTAAGATTAACATTCCAATCTTTGGCATCACGTTTTATTTTACGTTTCATTTTACGTTCCTCTCTATGTTCATTTTTTCGTCTGTAAAATCATCTTAACAAAAAACCTAGTTGTCGTCAAGTATATGCTGAGGGAGACCTATCACCAGATATATTTCTCCTAAGGTGTAGAAAACCAAACAGGTATGATATCTATCTCCCTTTTCAAAAAAATGTTTTATTGTATTGGCACTAATCAGATTTCATTTTTTCGCCTATCACCTTCATCACAAAAAAGAACCATTATATTTCTTCTTCCCACTCGTCCTCATAGTCTCCTGTCCTGTTCACCCGAACTTTTTTACCGGTATCCTGTTCATATTCCAGTCGCATTTCGTCCCTTCGTTTCTTTGATTTGTTCCTAAATGATTTATAGGACATATCGTACTTCAAAAACAGCCAGTCTGTTAGATTTCGCGCCTTTGTATAATCGGAATGCTCTGTTTTTCTTCGTACTAATTTAGATGGGTTAGTTATATGCGGCGGATAGGTATTTGTATTCATCCATTTGTTGTTCGGTTTTTTTACTCTACTCATGTTCCCGCTTCCTCCACTTATTCATCTTAATAAAATGACCTGATATTTTCATCATACACCCCCTGTCTCCTATAGGAGACCTCTCAAAAACATATAGAGCATGGTCAAAATCGAACCATACACAAACAAGCACCTCCTATTTATATATGGGTAACCTATATTTTTTTTGGAGGAAACCGTATGCAACGTGCGCCACCTTAATTCTTATGAAAACCTAACTGCATTGCTATTTCATTCGTGCCGGAATAAGTTGTTTCTCAAGGGCAACATCTATCCATTCACCCTGAAATTAGAAAATGCAAATTCCGTTTATCAAACATCGTATTTAGAAAGGAACCTAACTTATGGAAAAAATAAAATATTCAAAAAAAATAACCAAGCAAAGTGCTTCCAAAAGCATTCGATTAAAAACACAAGCTGTTCTGAAAAGTACGAAGACGCCAGAAAAGGATAGTCCGAAAAGAACTACATCTCCCTATATTTTGCTAATTCTCTCCGTGCTTGCCAAGTACAGCGATGAGCACCAGCCCCTGACGCCGAAGGATCTTACCGATAAGATCCACAGTGAATTTTATTATATGGATTGGTACGATCAGGGGTACATTATCAGCACCAGCGCGATCAGAAGACTTTTGAGCACTTTTTATTATAATTTTTTTGATCCTCAAAATCCCATGCTTTCACTTGAAATGATCCATAAAAATGTAGAGGCGTTCGGATTCCGGCTGTATTATAATGACACCTACCCTAGAAGTTATTATGTAATCCTTTCACCGCAAAAGCATTCTTTTCTGAAAAATCCAAAGATCTAATCAAATAACTAAATCAAGGGAGGCGGGGCGTTTGCCCCGTTTTCTCTGTTTTTACATTTAATCCGTTTTGGCCGCTTTCTTCTTTTCTCCGTCCTCTATATATTCTGTCTTTCCCATCTTTATGTAAACCGCTCACTTGCCGTACCGACAGACTCTGCCGCTTCAGCTATATGCGGTTTCACCCAATCTGCTCAAATCCCCAATCTCCTCCCATGTCGTAAATCATAAACGCCTCCTCATCTGAAATCGTTGAATCCCCGCATCCAGTTCTTTTGTTTCCTATGGGCTTACATTAATTTTAACAGGATACGAAAATCAATGTTTGGCATTATTACTCATTTTGAAAATTTTATGCGGCACTGATAAAATAGGAAGTAAATTCCTTATAAAAAAGTTTATACAATTAAATACCGAAGTGTACTTCGGCGAAGTTTACTTCGGTAAAATCCATTTCGGTTTTTGGAGGTTTTATGAAAGAAATATTCAGAGTTCGTCTGACATCAATGTACATTGAAAACTGTTGCTATTCGAGTTGTGGCCGAAGTTCCCTGATATTCTCAAGAGTTTCATAGAACTCAGCTTTATACGGGCAACTGCTTCACAATTTAAAAGTCGTATATCGTGCTGAATGAACAACTCTTGCGGCTATCTTCATCAGCTTCAGCCTGACTGTATCTATGCGGAGCTTCCGCATATCTGCCGCAAGCGCCAGGCGTCTGAACCAGTTAAAGAGGTTGTATGCAAGTGCATGCAGACGGAGCCGGTTTGCATTAACGATCTTCGATTTACTGCTGACCAAAGAAAAACCAAAACCGTCCTTGCCTTCCTTGATGAAGTTTTCCATCTTTCCGCGTCTGCAGTAAAATTGACGTTCTTTACGGGAGACGCAGAATCAGTATGACTATGCTCATAAATAAATACTGATGTGGCAAAGTATGTCCGACAGTTTAATACCTCTTTAAGCCTTGATGATAACATCATAGAGCAGTTCTATTCTTCCGGCAGATATTTTTCGGAGGAACAGATCAAAACCGTTATCACCAGTGACCGCAAAAATCCGGCCTTATACAATTCCAGCATTTCTGCTGTTACGACCGGACACACCAAAAATAATGAAATTGCTACGTACATCGGTTCGGATGATGTAACCTATCCTTTTTTCCTTCCTAATACTAACCTGCTTCTCCGGGAAAATCCATAAGCAAAAGCTGTGTCTCATATTTTCCCAGCCTATAGTGTCTTACATTATTTTTGAGTTTATCTTCGTCTTCAAACCGCTTAACGATATGCCAGACATAAAGACTTGCTTCAGTATCCTTAAAATCCTCAAGATTATCTGAATATATTCCTTTATTGTGACTCAGATTAACAAAAGGATTTCCAAAAACCGATACATATTGATATCGTGGGTGATATAATGCAACACTCTCTCCATTTTCATATAAATGATACACCGGTAAATATTTTTCGTTAACAAGATGCCTACAGGCTTCAAAGCCCATTTTTTCATAGTAGGATGTATCCTCGCCCATCCAATATGATTCTTCCCCATCATAACAAATGCCCCTGATCTCATAACGACATAACTTAAGAAGCTCGCCATCGCTGGCATTTCTAACATAGCGGATATAGTATGTGATATGATCCATGTGATAGGTACTTGGAAATCTGTATACATTGTAAACGTTCTTCGTAACATCCGTTTCCACGTATGATCTCTCAGCAATAATCTCAACCTTTTTCTTTTGAACTATATTTAACTTCGGATCGTCCGAGTAATAATCTGTAACAATTTCACCTGCTTTACTTTTTAGATATCTTATTACCGATTCATTATACTCGTGTTCAGAATCCCAACTCTTATTATGTGGAAACCAATTCTTTTCAAAGTTCTCCAGATTATCAACAAAAAATCGAACTACTCCATCACATATGGGTGAACGATTATGATCATAAAGTTCTATTTGATACATCTATACCCTCCTCGTATCTTTCACGTCACAACACACCTTTTTCTCCTGCTCTGTTTTTACGTTTTCTCTATTCTCCGTTCACCAATTTCTTCATTACCCTCTGAAAGACTCTATAATTTCTATCATCTTCCGGTCTGCAATACACTGCAAACTCTACTTTTTTGAACGCATAAAGATATTCTCTTAGTACCTTATCTGCAGCTCTGGCTACAACCTCCGGATTATTCTGAAATGCACCTGATACCATTCCTCCTCCGGTAACAGCTTCGGCTCCGATGTATCCGATTTAAATACCATAACATTCGGTGTGTAAATAATATCATCATTATGGATCGCGTCATGTGCATTGCGGTGAGGAGTATAAAACCCTTCCCACATGCATTTCACATTCAGATTAAAATACAAGCCCGAACATCTGCACAGACACTCCTCCTGCGCACTTGCTCCTTTTACCACTCCGCCGCCCGGATTAGCTGCGGAAGCAAAATTGTGGACCGCTGTCTTAGTCTCCTGATATGCCGCTGCCGCCTCAAGAGTTCTCTTCCCTGAAACAACTACCTTTGCCTTTTTATCGTATAAATTCTTTTTCTGTTCCTTCAAATGATCCGTTTCCAAAATAAGCTTCTGATGCTCTGTCGAGTCCTTTACCGTCTCTGCCAGTTTTGCATTTGTCTTACACAAACGCTCTGTGTTGTGAAATATCCCTACGTTTTCCCGTTTACTCTGTTTATTCCGTTTTCTCTGACTTTATTTTGATCATAACCGGAAACACCTTCCAATCATCGAGCCTTAAGAATAGTGCGCCATTGTTAAGCCCTTTGTGATATCCCAATGCGCAGCCCCCGTCGATATCGATAAAATTCTTCTTTCGGAATATACTAAGCTCATTGACGTTTTGACCTCCGGCGAACCACTGTCTGACCCGCATGACCGGTACATGACCCGTGATAAAAGTATATTCATAATCCCCATAAATATCAGGTCCATGTGTTTCCCATTCTTCGCGATACATGGAATTCCATACGATATTCCAGACATCCCTGTACTCCATTTCCTGATAAGTCTTATTTTCCATTCCTTCTTTGTAGTACGAATGAGTCAGGCAGAAGGTCGTTTTACCTATTTTTAGTGTTTTCATCACATATCTTCGCCTTAACCAAAGCAAAAGGGACTGCCTTTTCTTTAAGGATAATTTTTTATATTGTGCAAACGTCTTGGTTCCGCCGTTTCCGTACAGCCACAGGTCGGCATCTTCTCCGTTACACCTGTCCCTGCCGTCCGGATCCACTGAATTCAACATCAACAATTCATGATTGCCGATGATGAGATCCATATTCTTATGTTTTTTTATGTATTGAAGAATTCGGATTCCGTCATCGCCTCTGTCGATTGCATCTCCTATAACATACAGTTGATCCTCCTCACCCAGTCCGATTTCCTTCAGGCCTTCCATGAACACCTCAAACTGTCCGTGAAGATCAGACACAACATAAACGGACATATTTTTCCCTCCATTCTTTTCCCCCGGTGGAAACACTCGGTCTCAGAGCGTCCCTGTCCGGCTTCTATTCAATAATACCCGCAGGATATAAATCGCCGTCCGGAAGGATAGGCTTCTCAACCTCAGCATTTTCCTTCACAACTTCTTTCCTGTCACCAGGCTCAAGTCTTATTATGCCTACACTTGTTCCGGCAAAAATAACCGCATCTCCAATATTCTCAATGTACCAAGGACAGTCATCCGTATGCTCTGAATAGAACTCTATGTTCTGATAATGCGGAAAGTAGCGGAGATCAATCTCATAATTTTCCGTATCTATCAAATAGCTGTCTTGAAAGGTGCCTATATGAGGCCAACTGGAAAACTCAAGGCATTTTCCGTCCTCAGACTCCTTTGGTACATAATAGAGCGAATGAAAATAGTAATCGCAGAAATTTGCCAGCACTAACAGAACCTTCCCCGGCTCTATCGTTGGATATTCTATTGTATCCTTATACTTTTCCTTTAACCGCTCATAATCCGGTATGATATCCGGATACTCATCCTGCTTCTTGAATCTGCAATATGCCAGCGGACAGTAATACACGCTATTCTCCGTTGTAAGCACCAGTTCTCCCTCTCCCTCATCGATATAAATGGCCTTCACATCTGAGGTATGTATATCCATAGCATCTGAGAACCTCTTGTGACCTGTTACAATACCATGCCCTCTGCGCACCATCTCGCCGCCAAACTCATGCTCCCCGATATACCAAAAATGGAGCTGAAGCTTTTTCCATTCTTCATGAGAAACCAGATTCGCTACATAAGAATCTATGATATTCCTTCCAAGCTCCTCGTATTTGTTACCTTTTAAAAGATTTCTCTGAATACCCATAACAATATCTTTTCCTTCATAGGTGAAGAACAGCTTCGTTACCACCCCATAGTCTCTCACTGTTCCGTGAATATCGTACTTTTCAGAATATACCCCTACTTCTTTTTTCAGCCACGCCATAGCATTCTCCCACCCTTTCTTTGCCGTCTCTTGTTCATTCGTATCCCGTCAGAATACTGCTTTACCGGATTTTCTTTCCTTAACATTACTATTATATCCCCGGATTACTCACTTTGTAATTGAACGTGCGGTTTAAAAGCAAAAAAAACCAAACATTTATGTTGGCCTGATCTACCATTCAGCTTAACAGGGGACCAAAAAAAATGTTTGGCATTTTTGCTTAAAATAAATATTTTTGAAAAGTAAGATAACGATGTCCGCAAAATTTCTTACAGGACCTGTGGAATCTCAATATATGAAACCGTGCATTCCACCATAAACTTAACACCGATCTGTTCAAATCTCTGTTAGTTCCTGCTTATGTCAACCATATTTCTTCTCGGAACAAATACGTCCACATGGTGTTTCTCACAAAAGGAAAGGCAATCCTGTATATATCCCCTTCCGTCAACGGTTCCCAGTACCATTCATCGCATACCTTCCCAATGACGGAATCCGTCTGTTTGTTCGTCCCGATCACATATATTTCTTCCCGCTCATCCTGCTTCATCAGCTCAATCAGTCTGTAAGCGGTGCTGAACCAATGATTAAACCATACTCTTACCATTTTCAACTTCTCCGTATTTCTCTTTTATTTCTTTGCGTAAGATGCCCGAACAGCACCGCATCAAGTACCGGGATCTTGCTTATGACAAAAACCCCCGCCGCACTGACAATGCACATGAGAAGGAAGGTTATGATGACCGTAAGCACTCCTTCGGCGCAGTAAAGAGAATACTGCGTATCGCCCAGCCCTCTGACACGCACGAACGCCGCGTGCATCGCATACTGGAAGATGTAGAGCTCCAGGGTTCTGACTCCGATCTTTGAAAAGGCTTCTTTCATCTTCCCCTCTTTCATCCGGTAGATGCCGTAAAAGCAGACAAAACAACCGGTCATACCCGCTGCCATCTGTAAGACAATGTCCGAAAGACTCTCGCTTTTTTGCAGATCAAAGACGATCACAAAGCACAGAAACACCACGAGTGCTCCCCACCAGAGCCCCTTCGTGATCCGCACGGGCACACACCACAGTTCAAGCCGCTTCACATAAGCCGTCCAGACATATCCCGCCGCATAATAAGGCAGATAGGTCAGCGTCAGATTCGGGCTTAAGAAGGTATTACCGCTTCTGTTCTGCATAAAGAAAAGCACATAAGCTGCCAGAAGGATGATCAGAAAGGCACATAAGCGCAGCGCTTCCGTCTTTCTGTCGCCCCTTCCGTGATTCTTTGTATCGCCGTCAGCCTCCCCGGCACTTTGGGGCTTCACGATGCCGGATGCCAAAAACTGCGCTATCACGGTGATCACCATCACGATAAACAGCGTGCCCAGAAACCACAGGCCTTTATCGAGCTGCCACAGGATCCCTGCGATCTCCCGCAGGGGATGCGTAGGATGTAACAGCATGGGCCATACAAAAAACGGGATCAGATACGCTGCCGCACGTTTGGCTATCAGCTGACCGGTCTGTATCAGATTTCTTTCTTTTCTCCCAAGTCCCGCAAGGTAGCCGCTTACCATCATAAACAAAGGCATCTGCACTGCCTTGATAAAATCATAGATATACGGATCTGTGGCGGAAAGATTGTTCCACACCAGACAGTGCCCGAACAGCACTAACAATATGGCGAAGCCTTTTACCGCATCCAATGATACATCGCGTTCTTTCATAACGTTCCTGCTCCCTTTGATTGAAGACAGATAGCCGCCCCTGTCTCCTACACTGTCTCCTAGAATATCACAGATTTAAAAAAAAGAAAAGTACAGGCGCTTTGCCTGTACTTTCCGTCATACTCTTTCTTATCAGTTTCAGATTTTAAAGGTTCCGACAAATTCACCGACCTTCTCTGCGGATTCGGAGACAGTCCTTGCACTGTGGTCTACCGACTCGCTCTCGTCCGCCACCTGTGCGGCACTTGCCACTACACTTTCAATCGTATCCGCGATCTCGATCGTACTCGCCGACTGTTCCTCGGAGATTGCCGCTACACTGGCTGCGATCTCATTGACATCCGCCATCATTCCGATCATGGTCTGAACGGTCAGACCGGTCTCCTCCAGATTCTTAAAGATCTGTGCGAAGGTATCTCCCGCTGTTACCACTGCACTGCTGCTCTGTCCGATCTCATCCATATTCAGTTTAGACTTCTCGGAAAGCATCTGGATCTTCTGCGTGATATCATGAATAATATCCGTGATCTCTGTCGTCGCGTTGGCACTTTCATTGGCCAGATTGCCGATCTCAGTCGCCACAACTGCGAAACCTCTGCCCGCTTCTCCCGCTCTGGCCGCCTCAATGGAAGCGTTCAGGGAAAGGAGGTTGGTCTGGGAGGAGATCGCGTTGATCATTGCCACAATGGTGTTGATCTTCTGAGCCGCTTCATCCACTTCCAGTACCACCGCATTCATATCATCCATAGATGAAGCCACCTGCTTCATAGTGCTTTGCAGATGCTCCATATCCTTCTGTCCGTTCTCCGCCTGCTTGACCAACATTTCCATCGTCTCGTTTGCGGAATATCCCTTGTTCGTCAGGTCGCTCATGGATCCTGCCAGAGAGGTTGCATTGTCCGCAAGCTCTGTAACGGAATCCGAAATCCCGTTGATGGAATCCTTGATCTGCAACATGGAAGTACTCTGTTCTCCTGCCTGACGGTTCAGTTCTCCGGAAACCTCAAGACTGCTCTGTGCCTCCTCGGAAAGTCTGCCGGTAATCCCCTGCATATCGCCGAGTGTCATGCGCATGGATTCGATAAAATCGGCCATACATCCGTTCATGACCGCAATTTCATCTGTTCCCTTGCGGTCGATCTGTACTGTAAAGTCGCCGGTGGTAATGTCCTGAATATTCTTCGTAAGTTTACGTACCGGTTTGGTAACGATCGTCTTGATCAGACGATACATGACAATACCGATGACCAGGATCATCACGATCATCACAATGTAACAGATCATCATAAATCTGGAAAGGCTCTTCAATACGTCCTTTTCACTTACAGAGGAAACCATGGTCCAGGATGTACCCTCCACATTATTCAAAGCTACATAATAAGTGGTGCCGTCAACCGCTATTTTACGGATTTCTCCCATAGAGCCGTTCATGAATTCTTTTAACTTCACCAGGAAAGCATCCTCGGGATGATCGGAGATCTTACTGCCGTTATAAGATGCCTCATAGTAAGATAAGATATCCTCCCCGGCAAGCATCATGGTCATACCGGTCTCCATCGGCTTAAACTGTGCTGTCGCCGCCACGATACTGTCAAGAGTGACATCCACTGCCGCAACACCGACTCTGCCGTCCGCCAGCGTGATTTTGCGCGACATGGTCACGACCACGCTCCCGCTGTCGCTGTCAACATACGGCGTACCGTAGGTAAACTTACTGCTGCCGATTCCGTCCTTATACCAGTCGCGTTCTGTGATCACATAATCCGCATCCGGCTCCCAGCCCGAGGGATCGATCCAGGTACCATCCTCAAGTCCTGTGTAGAAACCATTCGGCGTCAGTTCACTGAACGTAAGCGAGGGCTCCAGATAGGCCTTCATTTCCTCGATATCCTTAAACGGAACTCTCTCGAGCGTCTGCGCATACTGTTCGAAGGTCGCCGTCAGCGCCTCCATCTCTCCGCTGATCTGCGCCGCATTTGCATTCGCATCACTCAGCAGGTCATCCTGCGCTAAAGATGTGATAATACTTTTTGCCTGCATGGACAGAAACAGGATCACAAATATGATCGCCACTGTCACCATAGGAAGCAAAATGGTCAATAACTTCGTGCTGATACTTCTTTTTGCCTTTTTTTCCATCTTAACCCTCTCCTTTTATCATAAGATTTTTCATTTTCCCATCACTCATATCCTCATTTTATCGCAAAATACGCTTAGGCAAAAGTACTGTTTTTCTCTCTTTTTTTTGTCAGTTTTTATCCATTTTAAACAATTCACTGCTTGAAAATGCTTCTTTTCATCCCTTGCGCATTTCTTTTCCGTTCCCGGATCCTGTTCAGTATACTGCCTGCACAGGAAATCCCCGCGATCGTTACAGGGATCATTCCAAACCGCAGTAAAACCGGGACCACGGAATCCTCCCGCATGCCTGCCATTTCACACAGAACCGCGATCCCGCTTTGCAAAAACAGAAACACAAACAGATGATAACACAGGATCGTCAGCGTATATTTTCCCGGCTTATAAAGTATACGCGGCAGATAAGAACGCCGGCCCCCGCACTCCGCCCGGTAGCATAAAAGCATGATCAGAAAGGAGGCTGTAACAGCATTATACAGGTCGATGATCATGGACTTGCCATACTCTCCGATAGAAAGATTTGCAGATCCGTTCCACAAAGCAGTCAGCACAAAGACCGTCCCCGCCGCCAGACAAAAGAGCGAAGCCTTTTTGTCCCGGCAGGCTTTCTCCAGAAAATCCGTCTTGCCGATCGAGTAGCCCACCTCCAGAAGCGCCGTAAAAAACGGTACGGCGTCCAGACTCCACGGCAACAGTACCGGAGAGATGTAATGATAAAAAAACTGAAGAAACAGCCCGATAGATATCACCAGGCCTGTCCTTTTTAAATCCTCTTTGAACAAACGCATCAGACCGTCAAATACAGCAAGACTTACAAACAATGCGGGCAAAAACCAGGTCGGTGCATTCTGCAGATGCAAAAAGAACACATTCTTCTCCGGCATCGTTCTTGCGCTCAGATAAAGCTGGTTTCTCGCATATAAGATCCCGATCACACTCTGCATGCCCACCGTATGAAATCCGCCATCCACCACCCATTCTTTGCATGCAAAAAACAACAGATAAAACAGGTTCGCTGCCAAATACGGCAAAAGAAGTCTTTTTGCCTTTTCCTTTATAAACTCCCGATACGAAATCTCTTTTGTCCGGTATGTAAAACCGGCCAGCACAAAAAAGACCGGAACATAAAACATACCGCCCCAGAAATTAACGCCGGGGATCCCAACCTGCGCATGATTCAATAATACGATAAAGATCGCGATGGTCTTGACTGCATCCAGCCATCCTTCTCTCTTTTTTTTCATATCTCCAGATTCTTTCTATGATAGATTTATATCTTACCCTGTAATTCGCAGTAAGGATAGCACATTTGACACTCTTTTTCAAGAGAACTTCAAAACGGATTGTTCTGATAGAACAGGATCAGTTCAGCATCCTCCCGCGGGATCTCGAAGGAAGGTTTGTCTTTGATCTTCCAGGCAAGAGGATCTGTCTGTTTTTTTACCTTTTGTACCATCTGCGGCACCTGAAGCAGTTCCTCCCGGTATTTCGAGGCTGCCTTCCTCTCTCCCTGTATAGCGCTGTAAGCGGCGGCTTCGTCCAGCAGGTGAATGTACTCGCTGTATGCCGTCATATTATATCTGTTCAACGCAATATAATGCTGCAGTGCCGTAAACATGGCGTCGTACTTTTTTTCATCACGATAGTAATACGACTGCACAAGCCAGCCCGCACTGCTGTAGGGATTGGCATTTACGATCCGCTCGGCATATCCTGCTGCTGACTCTGTATCCTCCTGTTGCACCATCAGATGCTCCTGCACAGAGGACTTAAACGGATAAAGTTTTGCCGACAGCTCATATTTTCCGCTCTCCTCCAAAAAGCCTGCCACTGCAAACCACAGCATCATAACTGCGAAGCCGGCAAACGCCAGACTCCATTTTTTTCCCTTTAAAGCAAACATTTCATCCTGCTTTTTCCGACTGGTTTTGGTGCAAAGGCTGACCGGGAATGCGTTTTTCTCCTCCCAGTCCATCATACATAAAAGAAAAAGCGCTACAAAAGAAAACGCCAGATCCGGATCAAAAAACAAATGTACTCCGATGATGACAAGTAGCAGACGTTTTTTGCCATCTCCCCGTTTCCAGACTCTTACAACTAAAAACAAAAACGCGCCGAGTGCCACCAGCCCATGATCCAGTGCGATCTGAAGCCAGTCATTGTGTACATAACGGACCGAATAAACTCCGTTTCTGATCAGTGGCTGTATCTCATAATACCCAAGATACCCAAGTCCCAGCGGATGCTGCAGAAGTAAAGGTATTGCATCTTTCCAGTAAAGCAGGCGTCCGAGCAGGGTGCTCTCCTGAAAGGAGATCGTCAGAAACCTGCCAAAAGATGTTACGTTTCCAGTCCTGCCTGCCAGGAGGAATGCTCCTATAAGGCAGACAGCGCACGGGAAGAGGATCCACTTGCGAAGTATTTTTTTCTTCCAAAACAGCCAAAAGCAGACCCCCGCCGCTAGAACAAAGGTCAGCCTGCTGCCTGTCCAGAAAATCCCTGTCAAAAGAACCAAAAGCATGAGAAGATGTAAAATATCTTTCCGCATCCATCGTTTTTTTTCATTCGCTTTCGATGAATCGGCTCCTTGTGTTTCCAAGATCTGTTCCAAAAGAAGCACCAGCGCAAGAAGCAGATACAAAGCCATGGTATTGGCATATTGAAAGAATCCCCCAAGACGTCCGCTATTGATGACAAGCCCGCGAAGATCCGGAATCCTGCAAAAGATCAACGCCATCAGAACCATCACCACGCCGCTTGCCGGTAAAAGTCCAAATGCTTCCTCCCTCTCTTCTTTCGTTTTCTGCATCAGAAACAATACCCAGATTCCCGCCGCCAGGACCCGCAGAAAACCAATGAATGCCGTTCCTTTATCAATCCCGCACAAAAAGGCCAGAAAGGCTGCGCCTATGTAAGCACTCCCTGCCAGCACATTCCTGTTTCGGTATACTCTGATCCCGTTTTCCCTGCATGCCCCATACCCCAACAGAGCGCACAATACCACCGTCAGGGTAAATAATAAAAATGGATAAGACAGCCCGCACAAAAATGCTGAGGCTGTCAGTATCCATTTGATGTAATTGTGGGATGTATCCCGTTTTTTCATAATCCGTTGTTTATCCTATTTTTTGTTCAGTACAATCTTTTTTGCCTTTGACCAGGCAGAATAATATTTCTTTTCGCGGATCTTTTTGTAAGAACGGATCCGCACATAATAAGTGCTTTGCTTAGAGCGCAGTCCCTTTAAGATCACCCAGGTGGCTTTATTATTCCGAATCGTCTGCGTCTTTGCTTTGGCAAAATTCTTTTTTAACGAATAACTGATCTCATATCCGTCCGTGTTTTTGGTCTGCTTTCTCCAGGTAACCTTAATCCCTCTGGATTTTGCCGACAGCTTCAGTCCGGAAGCATTCTTCGGTCCGATATAAAATTTCAGGGTCCTGCTTCCGCTGTAATCGCCTTTTAACGTAACAGTCGCCGTATAGGCACCGATCTCCTTACAGTTTTTCGGAATCGTCAGAGTATAATCCGTATTTTCCTTCAGACTCCGTCCTGTACTGTCTTTTATGACCAGCTTCGGTTTTCTGTTTTTGCCCTTATAAGTCAGGATTTCCTCCGCGAAGCATACCTGTGCCACTTTCGGGATCACTGTCACAAAAGAGCTCTCTAGGCATTCCTTACAATGCCTGCTCTTTTGTCCGTCTTTGGTAAAGGTCGCCTTACGGTCGATCGTCCACTTGCTGTCATAGCGGTGTGTATGTGCAAAAGTCGCGCCCGCCTCTGTCGTTCGGATATTCGTCAGACGTTTCGATGATGTCGTCACACCGATATAGATCGGTGAAAAGGTCACAAAGTTCGGATAAATGTAACCATTCGGATCCACCTCGCACTGCTGGGTACTCCAGTTGCCGTCATGGTAATGTCCGACCACCGCATAGAGTCCGGTAAAGGATTTCCCGATGTAGATTCCGATCTGTCCTTTTCCTTTGGCATTCAGATCAAAAAGCTTCAAAGCCTGTACCGTTGTCTGTGTCTCCTTGGCCGCATTGATCACTCCATACACCACATCCTTTAACGAATTTAAGGCATTCTGATCCTTCACTTTCGTCACATCCTGAATGCGCAGACTGCTTTCGGACGGGATCCTGAAGCCTGTCAGATCCAACAGTTCTTCATCTTCCGCGCTCTTTACAAGCTGTCCGGCCTTCTGCTTAGCTTCCTCATCCGTCTGAGGAATCGTCGTGTCTGTATTGTCAAATTCCTTACCGTCCTGATCGTATTCCTTTTCTTCAAACACCGTATATAGCGTAACATCCTGCGTCACCCGGTAGGTATTAATGTTGATCACCTGACCGCCTTCTGTCTCGGAGAAACCGATAAACTTCTGTGTGGGCCGGTCAAAGTAATGACACCATCTCTCAAAATAGACCAGACTTCCGTTCTCGGGTATGCGATACTCTCCGTACAGCATTCCCTTGAAGGTCACTGTAAAATACTGATCCGTCCAGGATGCATACAGATTCGTATCCTCTGTGGGCGTGAAGTTCGAAAGATCCACCGTCTCACCATTTGCTTCGGTGCTCCAGCCCGCAAAAGCATAGCCGTCACGCACTGCCGTATTTCCCACATAATTCATCGGCTTATCTGTATAGTAAGAACCTGCAAACATCTTACTCAGTTCTTCCTGGTCATCCCGGTAGATCGATGCTCCCCAGTAAGAAGCCAGTTTTCCTTCGTTGGCATGTACGGTCACTGCTACTACCTTTTTCCATACGGCATAAAGAGTGATATCCTTTTTTGCCTCAAAGGTATCCTCATTGACCACATTTCTGCCATCCGCCGTAGTACTCCATTCCACAACTTTAAATCCGTCTACCTCCGGATGGCTGAGTGTGATCCTTCCGGTAATGTACTTCCTGCTGTAGTCCGGCATATCCTCTGCCAGATTTCTTCCGTTTCCGTCATACGTGACCGTTACCACCGGAAGCCACGCTGCTGTGATCGTCATATCCCGCGCCGGTATAAAGGACGAAAGCGCATCCTTTCGCTTTCCTTCATCCGTCACCCAGCAGTGAAAACCATAGTTGCGCTTCGTCGCATAAGCGGAAGGAATCCATGCATTCGATTCGACAAAGGATTTTCCTTCGATGACTTTACGGGTTGTGGAAGAAACCAGATCTCCGATCCCTTTTTCAGCATCATAATAAGAGAGACTTCCGCCGTTTGCCAGGAAAGTGATCAGATATGCCTTTTTCCATACAGCATACAAGGTCATATCACTCTCAACCTTCATCGTATTGATGTCCGTTATCACTTCTCCGTTTTTCGTCAGACTCCAGCCTCCAAAGGCAAGATGATCATTGTTGATCGACGGGGGAGATGTATAATAATAGTTCAGGCTCTGTCCCTGCGGATAATCCTGCTTTTGGGTGGTGATATTGACTCCGAAATACCCGCCGTTGGCATCATACGTCACCGTTTTTTTCGGTTTAAATACCGCATATAATGTCGTATCCGCCGTCAGTTTATCCTCGTAGGTGATCAGTCCGCCCGATGCATCCGCTGTCCTGGACCAGCCGAAAAACAGCATACCCTGTGGCGGAGTCAGCGTATAGCTGTAAGCGGAAGCCGCACTTAAAAGACTGCTTCCCTCGATCTTTCGCTCCACTGTGATCGCATCCCTGCTGTTTTTATACGAGCCGCCATTTAAATCCAGTGTCACATCGAAGGCCTGCTTCCAGACCGGATACAGGGTCGTATTGCGCTCTGCCGTGATCCCGGGCAGAACCTCCTGTGCGTTAAGTCCCGTATTCCATCCGGCAAAGGCAATATTGTTGCCCTTTGTCGCCTTGATGGTATAGCCGTTGAAGGTCTCGTTCGACGTATAAAGACTATAATAGGATCCTTTCTGTACAAACGTATCAAATTCTGTCACTTCCTCCGGTGCCGCCTGTCCCGAAGAGGAACGTATTGCCGTTCCCTTTTCGATCACAAAACGGATACGGACGGTATCCTTCCATACCGCATAAAGCGTCACATTTCCTTTGACTGTATAGGAATTACTGTTGGAATAAGCGGTACCGCTTCCGTCCTGCGCCAGACTCCAGCCTGCAAACACTTTGCTCTCATCCGCCCATTTGGCATCTGTAAAATAGGTACTGCCCGCATAGCCGATCACCGTACCCGGCGCATACTTTTTGGTAATGCGCGCCACATCCTCGATCGTACCGCCATTGGCATTAAAGGTAACGCTATAAGGATCTCCCCATACTGCAGTAAACTCTGTATCTTTTGTCACCAGATATTCATACTTTCCTGTATAAAGCTGGGAACCGTCCGCGGTATTACTCCAGCCTAAAAAGATCTTGTCCGGCTCCGCATGCACCAGTGCGCTCTCCTCTCCGGCACCGAGCAGAATCGTGCTTCCCTTTTCCACATCACAGACAACCGAATCGCTTCCCTGCGAAGACGTCACTTTGGCCCCTGCAGCAGTGCTCTTAAGCTGCAGCTGAAGCTGCTCTTGAAACTGCCCGTTTTCTCCGGCATGAAACGTGATCTTGCAGGAAGATGCGGCAACTGTCTGGGGCAGGATCGCATTCTCCGATACACCGGCCGCCCCTTCCTTTGCCTGTACATTCCATGGAACCGCCATCCAGAACAAAAGCGTGATGACAGCAAAAAATAACCGTATATTCTGAGATTTATGATCTGATCTGTGCATATTCTTTCTCCTTCCTGCTTTTTTCTTCCGGATCTGTCTGCAGCAGTAAGACAGTCCTTATGGTTTATATCGGCTTTTTTCTCACTTTTCTTTACTGATTTTATAGTTTCCGTTTCCGTCTCCTTCAATCACAATGGTACCGTTTTGCAGGGAAGTATAGTAATCGGTCTGTCTTTGGGTTAACAGCGCACACACCTCATCCTCCATGGGTTCCTCCTCCCCGTCTGTGACAAGTACGATTTTGGGTGTTACACTGTCTAAAAGATCATCCGTCTTTTTGTTTCCGTCACCATGATGGGGCAGTTTACACACATCATAATGCCTGCCTTCTTCGCGCTCCAGAAATGCTTTGATTCCTTTTTTCTCCAGATCCCCGGTAAACAGATAGCTGTCTTTTCCATACTCTGCCTTTAGCAAAAGAGAAAGATCATTATCGTTTTCCTCCCATGCATCATAGACGATCCCCGAACTTTCAACCGTAAATGTCGCGCCGTCCGCTTCCAGGAATACCCGGTCGGATACGCGCTCTGTCCCGGCATCGCTTTTTTGCAGTGCCGCGACCATTTTGCGATACTGCTCCCCATGTCCGGTATAATCGGGAAGATAAATCTTTCCCACTCTGAACGCGGATAAGATCCCGGCCGCACCACCCTCGTGATCTTTATCAAAATGGGTAATGACCATCGTATCGATCCGGCTTACCCCGTTTTCTTTCAAATACGTTATGACCCTGTCTGCTGTCTGCTCATATCCGGTATCCAGCAAAAGCGTATACGTTTTTGTCTGCAGTAAAATACAATCCCCTTTTCCGACATCGATGCAGCTCACCCGCAGTCCCCGGATGTCCAGACCGTCCTCTTTTTTTACGCCTTCGCCTTCCTCCTTCACTCCCCGGACAGCTTCTGCCCTGTCTCCGGCATCAGACGGTATTGTTGCAGCCTCCTGACAGCCGGTCAGCAAAAGGCACAGCCAAAAACAGAACCAGTATTTTTTGATCGCTCGTTTCAAGACTAAAAGCTCAACTCCTCTCCCAGATGAAAACTGTAAATGATTTTCTCTTTATTCGGAAACGTTGTCAGCTTGCGAAGTGCTTCTCCATAATAGTCAAGCTGTGTCTGATAACGTCTTACCAGCGCCTGTCCACTTTCAATACGGTCCGTCTTATAATCGAGCACCACGACCTGTGCTTCACCGGTTTCGTCCGTCTCGACAAAGAATACATCTATGATACCCTGGATCAGGACTTCTTCCAGGCCCGCCGAAACCTCCTGTCTGATGCGGTTTGCATCCACTGCCATGACAAAGGGCTGCTCCTTATAAAGCTTCCCTGCCCTGTCTGCGCGCGCCATGCGGTAAGCACTTTTACTTTCCAGAAATTTCTGTATGTGTTTTTGTGATACCAGTCCGATATCTTCCTTCATTTTTCCGCATGTCCCGATCCGCTCAAACTCCTGTTTCGTAAAGTCTGCCACGGTATCGGCGGGAAGAGGGGCATAGTTTCCTTCCCGATGTTCCTCATAAAGCCTGTAAAGCGCCTTATAATCGATCAGCTCCAGTAGCCGGTGATACGCCGTTCCGCGCGCCGTTCCGCCTGCTTCTTCTTTCTGCCTGCAAAATCCGGGCAGATAAGGTCTTGCCGTTTCATCGGTCTCAAACACAACCTGTGTTTCCTCATCCTCATGAATATGCGCTTTTTTCAATTCCGAGACACTGGTCTTGGTATAAAGAGTGCTCAGATAATCGTAAGGATACTGATATGAAAATTTTTCTTCAAACTGCAGACAGAGTCTGTCTTTTTCGCCATCCTCCCCACTGTGCTGCCCGCATCCGCTTATAAATGCCTCCAGCCTTTTCCTTCCCGTAAGCCCCGACAGCTCCTTTGCCACCTGTGCTCCCAAAAGATCGCCATCATGAAAAACAGTCGTAGCAAAACCGTTTCTGCCGACAGCACTCACCACATATTCCAGGTGAGACTGCATGGAGGACAGTCTGGAAAACGGGACCGTCCCGCCTCCCATACTGACCGCTTCCCACTTCGTTACAAGCTTTTCGTAGTCCGCCACTGCACCACACAAAAACAGTTTCTCACGTGCTCTTGTCATCCCGACATATAAGATCCTCAGTTCCTCGCCCAGCGTATCCAGTTTCATTTTTTGTGCCAGGATCTCTTTCCGAAGGCTCTTTCTTTTGACACGATTGTTACAATCAATGACCGGGACTGCCAGACCATAATCCACATCCATAAACAGTATTCCTCTCAGATCCAGCAGATTGATCTTTTTGGCCATGCCTGCCATAAAGCAGATGGGAAACTCCAGTCCCTTACTCTTATGGATCGACATGATCCGGACAACGTCTGCATCCTCCGCCATCTGATCCGCCTCTCCAAAATCCACTTCATATTTCTGCAGTTTTTCCATATAGTGAATAAAAGAATACAGACCATGATAGCTTGTCTTTTCAAAATCCACAGCCCTCTGTAAGAGCATTTCCACGTTTGCCCTGCGTCCTCTGCCGTCCGGCATCGCCTCCACATATTCCGGATAGTGATAATCCTTCATCATGATACAGAGAAGTCTGTAAATATCCGTATGATCTGACAAGGTGCGATATTTTTCAATCTGCTCCCTTAGTCTGACTGCTTTTTCCTCTTTTGCGGTCAGAAGGTTCTCATACAGGCACTTGTCCGGATCCCGAAGACGGAGCGCTGCCAGGTCATCCGCCGTCATACCGCCAAATACGGAAGTCATGACCGCGGTCAGCGGGATATCATGATAAGGATTCTTTAAAACTCTCAGGAAATTTAAGACATTTTGCACCTCATCCGCCGCAAAATACCCAGTCTTGCTTTCCGTATACACCGGGATCCCTCTGTCATTTAATGCCTTTTTGAACACCTCATCCCAGCCCTGGTTGCTGCGAAGAAGGATCACAATGTCCCTGTATCCGGCCGGCCGTGGCTTTCCCGTCTCTTCATCTGTGATCTGAAAGCTGCCCACCAGTTCCTCTATTTTGGAAGCCACCATGACAGCTTCCTTCTGCCGCCTGTTTCGCAAGATCTCCTCATTCTCAGCAGTTCTTTCGGTCGCTCCTTTTTCGGACATTTCGGGATCCGCCTCCTCGTAGATCAAAAGTTCTGTCTGAAATCCCCCCCGGTTTCCTGAAATCTCAGGATACACTGCTCCCGCATAAAGTGCTGCTTTTTCATCATATTCCACACCGCCCACAGCCTCTGTCATGATCTTTTCAAACACCTGATTGACGCTCTCAATGACCTCCCTGCGGCTTCGGAAGTTTTTGCTCAGATCAATTCGCTCGCAGGCGTTTGACGGATCTGCCTTTTCGTCCTTTTTTTCATAAGCCTTATACTTTTCCAGAAAAATCTCGGGTCTTGCCAGACGGAAGCGGTAAATACTCTGCTTGATATCCCCGACCATAAAACGGTTGTTTGGCTGATTGCTATCTTCTCTGGAAATGGCAGACAACATCAGCTCCTGCACCAGATTGGAATCCTGATACTCATCGATCATGATCTGCTCAAAGTAATCCCGATAGGAAGCTGCCGTCTGTCCGGGTTCTTTCGTTTCCTCATCCAGTAAGATCTTTAATGCCAGATGCTCCATGTCCGAAAAATCGATCACGCCTCTGTCTCTTTTGTATGCCTCAAAGCGCTCCAGGTATGAGATCGTCAGATCGATCAGTGTTTCTACCGCTGCTTTGGACTGTGCGAGTCCTTCCGTTACACGTCCGGCCGATTCAAAAAACAGACTGTTTTTCAAGGTTTTGACATCCTCTTTGATCATTTCCCTAAGGATCTTGAAGCCTGTTTTTTTCTCCTCACTGACACTCTCATCTTTCTTGCGGGATAACGTGGAAAACTTACAGTCCGCCAGTTTCTTACGAAGTGTCTCATAATCCTTTGCAGCAAAAAGATCATCCAGAAGTGCAGCATCCTTTTTGACATTTTCGGCATACATATAAGGACCGTCCTTTTCTTCACAAAGCTGCATCATTTTTCCTGCAAGTCTTCGGTCTTCCAGCAGATAGCGGTATGCATACAGCATTCCGAGCTGCATCCAGTCTGTCTGATCCGGCGAATAATCCTCTCCGATCTTATAATCCCGTTTACATCGCTCCAGCCACTTTTTCGGCTCGGGATAACTTAACGCAAAATCTGCCAGCTTTTCCACGAGCTGCGCAAGAGCCGTATCCCTCACGCCCGGAGCGAAATAATCCTTGCAATGCAAAAATGCTTCGGAACGTTGCGTGTAGCATTCCTCAAACAGCGCTTTCTTCACATCTTCCCTCATCAGGCTGGTCTCGCCCTCATCTGCGATCCGAAAAGCTGGATCCAGACCGATCTCATGAAAGTGATTGTGCAAGAGGAACAGACAAAAGCTGTGGATCGTCATGATCATGGCATTGTGAACAAGCGCCGCCTGTCTTGCCAGATTGGGATCCTCCGGCTCCTCCTCCAGCTTTCTTATGATGGCCTGATAGATTCTTTCACGCATCTGAGCTGCCGCCGCATTTGTGAATGTCACGACCAGAAGTCTGTCGATGTCCACCGGTTTCTCTTTATCCGTTATCAGCTGAATGATCCGCTCCACCAGTACAGCCGTTTTACCGCTGCCCGCTGCTGCCGCCACCAGGACATTACTGTTTCTGATATCGATAACCCTTTGCTGATCCTCGGTAAAATTCATTGCCATGTCCTAATCCTCCTTTCCGACAGCATCCGCGATCAGGTTCCACGCCTCATCCTGTCCGATCCTGTCCAGATCTCTCATCCGGAATCCCTCTATACGCGGGTCAAAATGGCAGATCCCTTTGTAGCTGCAATAAGTACAGGCATTCTTTTTATCCTTACAGTACGGATTCACTGCGATCTCTCCTTCGTAGACCTTTTTTTCGACCTCAGACATTTTATGATCCACATACTCCATAAGAAGCTCCATCTGCGCCTGCGATGCTGTGATGGAATTTGCCGTAAAGCAGCCGTCTTTTTTGCGCTTTAAGGGTATCACGTCCGATTCGGTTTCAAACTCCCGGTCCATTGCCCGGATCACCTGTTCTTCTTCTGACACCAGACCGGTCATCTTCATCTTTTCCAGCAGTTTTTTCTCCACCTCATTTATCAGCAAAGAATCGTCCACACCGAACAGATCACCCTCTTCTGACTCGGCTATGGGATTCTGGAACTGATAGTAAACCATTGCCGCCGGAAGCACTTTTTTGTCCTTCTGTTTTTTCTGCTCTGTCTCCACCGCCGCTTTCATATAGACAGCAAGCTGCATCTTCAGTCCAAAATAAAATTCGACCGGATCGAACTCGTTTTTTCCGGATTTATAATCCACGACCTTGACATAGACCTCTCCATCCTTTTCGTAGGTATCCACGCGGTCGATCCGTCCTTTCGCCTTGATGTTTTCTCCTACATAAAACGGCATCTCGAAATAGCGCGGCTCGAACAGCCCCTTCGCCATCTGATAGCGGAGGGTCCTCAGGGTTCTCTTTAAGATCCGTGTCATGTCTGTCACTGCATACAGATTCTCTTCGCTGCTGTAAAAAAGAGCATTCTCATATTCTTTGGCAAGCGTCTCCATGGTGTTCTCGACAAACACATCCGCCTCCTCAAGCGGGAAATCCATCCAGTGATAACCGTTTGTCTTTAAAAACTCTGCAAACCGCTTCATGACTTCATGATAAACAGTTCCCATGTCCGCACGGCTGACATCAAACTCCGTCTCTTCGTTTATCTTCAGACCATACTGAAGAAAATGCGCAAACGCGCAGGCTGAAAAGCGTTCCAGCCTCCCGACGCTGCTCTCCACGATATCTCCGTACAAAGCCCTTGCAAGATCTGCGGAAAGGCTCTGCGGCCTGTATGTGAGAAATGCTGCTTCCAGAAATTGACGGATCCTTTCTTCTTCCCCTTCTTTGCAGTAAGCCCTGATCAAAGCCTCAAGCACTTCCCTCTTCTCATCCGTATCCAGTTCTCCTCTGGCATATTCTCCCATAAGCGCTGCCAGATCGTCCAGGCCGTCTTCCCTGGTGGCAATCCTGTCTGCCAGCGAGAGTTCGGAAGCATATCTGACAGACAGACGCGGAAACAGTTTCTGTACCACGCCCACCAGATAGGATTTTCTTACCGTCTTGCCCGCATTATCCACTCTGCTGTAGGACAGGTACAATCTCTCTGACGGTTTTGTCATGTTCAGGTACAGATACAGCCGCTGTAAAAAGATCTGTTCTCTGGGCGTCGGTGCCAGCTCATGCCCCGCTCCGCGCAAAAATTCTCTTTCCATATCCGACAAAAGGCCGCCGCCCTTGCTGTCTTTTGGAACAGCACCATCATTTATCCCTAAAAAAAACAGTGTTTTGACCTGTTTTAATCGCGTTCTCTCGATATCTCCCACCACTACCTGATCCATATTCTGTGGAATCGTGCCGATCGTGATCTCACTCAGACCCGCCTTTAAGATCTGTGCAAACTCGTCAAGCTCTAATTCTTCACCGGATAAAAGATCGTGCATCTGGTCAAACAGGTCAACGACCGCCTGATATACCTGCGCATATTCCCTCGCTCCTGCCAGATCCCCTTTTTCTTCAAACTGTATGCGATACTGCTCCATTTTATCCTGAAGTCCGGCCCTAACACAGATTTCATATACCGCTTCGATCAGTTTTTCTGCCGGCACACCTTTTTGCAGCGATAGCACACGCAACGGTTCTGTCAGATCTGCAAATTTCTGTCTGCTTGCATTGAGTTCTTCCAGTTCGTGCGTTTCCAGTCGGTCTGCGCCTCTTGTAAACAGTCGCTCATACGCTTTTTCCCCGCGTATGCCATACCGTTCCAGATACAGTTCCAGTCTGTCTGTTTCTTCCCTTGTCAGACCCGCCAGCATCGTGCGAAGGAACCGCATCACACTTTCTTTCGTAAAGTCCTGTACAAACAGCTCCAGCAAAGAAAGAACGAATTCAGACATGGGATGAAACAGGATCCCTCTGGTCTTATCCATATATAGAGGCACTTCATAATCGTCGAACTCTGTCTGTAAAAGATGTTCGAAACGGGACAGATCTCCCGTGACCACCGCAATATCCCGATAGGCATATCCTTCTTCCCTCACCAGCCTTTTGATCTCCAAAAGCATCGCCTGCAGTTCTTTTCTGGGATTGAAGCATTCGGTCAGAACGATATGGGAGGTCACATCCTCATACTGTCTGCGCCCTGCCCGAAACAGATGCTTCTCCAAAAAGCCAAGCTCCGCGTTTTCATGGAAGCGGGCAGCATATGCCCTGTCCCCCTCCTCCCCGGATGTCGTCAGCACAATATCTTTCTTCTTTTCGATCTGTTCTTCTGCAGCGATCTTAGAAAGGATCTCGTATGTATGGCGGCTTAAATAAAACAGCTTTTCCTCTGCCTGCATCTGCTCCCCCCGGACATCCTCCACCCCGTCCGCTACCAGCGTAACCATCACTTCATCCGCCACCAGAAGCAGCTTCTTTAGCAGTTTATTCTGGATCGGCGTAAATCCGGTAAATCCATCTAAAACAACCACACTGTTTTTTACCACTTCCGACCGGGGCAAAAGCTCGCACAGTCTGTCCAGCTGTTCCTCCGTGGTAATGTATCTGCCTCTGATATAATCCGAAAAGGCTTCCCGTAAGATCCGCAGATCTCTCAGTTTATAAGCCAGTGACCCCTTTTTCTCCGAATAATCGATCAACTCATCCAGTTCCTTCTCTCCGATGTCATACTGATAAAACTCTGAGAGCATGGATTTCACTTCATGAATATATCCGATCTTTTTTAAATGAGCCCCGATCACGGTCAGATCATCCTTCTTCTCCTCCGCCACCCGGCTTAAGATCAGATTCTTTCCGGTATCATCCAGCAAAATGGCAGGATCCTCTCCCAGCTCCTCCATGATACGCCAGCTGAGTCTGGAAAAGCTCAATACCTCGATATTCATGATTCCCTTTCTGTCATTCGCCGGGAAGGTACACAGATCCTTCTGTGTCTGCATGGTAAACTGATCCGGTACCAATACCAGAAAATGTCCCGGATCGGTCTTGGACCTTTCCAAAATCTGCTGATAGATAAAATGGCTTTTGCCACTGCCGCTGCCACCTAGGATAAACTGTAAGCTCATGCTGCTCCTCCCGCTTTTGTTTTTAAATATCTTTCTTTAGTATAATGGCGATCGGGAGACATTTCAACTGTTTGCCGAATATCCTGTTGTTGCGATAAAACGTCCGCCGAAGAAAAGGATTGATTTTTTCTCCCGTTTTCGATATGCTAAACGAAAGCGACCATTTGTTAGGATGTGGAACTTAAAATAGGAGATAAATTATGAAAGAAACATTATATACCATCCCCCTGACCGATGCCTTCCAGGCACACGATGAATGCCCTTTCTGTTTTGTGGAGCGTAATGTGGAGCAGGATCTTCTGGATCTGGTCTTAGGCTCCGGCTCCTCGTATATGGAAAGTGACATGCGTGAAAAGACAGATCATGCCGGTTTTTGCCGCGCACATTTCAAAAAAATGTTCGATTACGGAAATACACTTGGAAACGGCTGGATCTTAAAGACGCATTACCTGCAGATGCAAAAAGAATTTGACAAGCAGGTCAAAATGTTCTCACCTGCCAAGGCAGGCTTTATGAATAAGCTCAAAAAGAACGAATTCGAGGGGAATTCCATGAGTCAGTGGGTGGCTGAAAAAAACAGATCCTGTTATATCTGTCAGGAATTTGACAAAATGTATGATCGCTATCTGGATACCTTCTTCTTCATGTATACAAAGGATAACGAGATGACGGAAATGATCAAAAACAGCAAGGGCTTCTGTCTGACGCATTTCGGAGATCTGTGCCGCAGGGCGGATCTTGTCCTAAACGACAGACAAAAAGCTGCCTTTTATCCGCTTTTGTTTGGGATCATGAAGGAAAATCTGGCAAGATTATCCGGGGATGTGAGCTGGCTGGTGGACAAATTCGATTATCGCAACAAAGACGCGGACTGGAAAAATTCCAGAGACGCCATACAGAGAGGCATGCAAAAATTAAAGGGCGGCTACCCGGCTGATCCGGTATACAAACAGTCCAAATGACAAAAAGGGAGACGACGCAGAGAGCTTACTCCTCTATGCTCCCGCGTTCGCAAAAATTCTCTTTCATGATGTCAAGCATGGACACTGCCTCTTTGTAAAGGGCATCGGCGTCGGTCCTGCCGGCTTCCATCTGTTCCCTGCGAAGCCCGTCAACGGTAAAGATCATCATTTTCATGATATGCGCCGGATTCAGCCCCTGCTTCAGCGTGGAAAGATCCGCCCTCGCATAGATCCGGCTGACCAGGGACGCATAATGCTCTCTTTTGTCTGCCGTCTGGTTCTGGATCTCCGGATTCTCCTCCAGAAATGCGCTGTTTAAGAAGGGATACATATACGGATAATACTTCATGACCTGACGTTTCGCATATTCGATCTGCTTCTGGATCTCAAACAGATCCGTCTCTGTCTCCGCCACCTCACGGACATACTCCATCTCCAGAAACTGAATGCTGTATTCATATAAAAACAGGTACAGTCCCTGCTTACTGATAAAATAATGGAACAAAAGTCCCTTGGAAATCCCTGCTTCTTTTACGATCTCATCCGTACTTGCCCTCTTATAGCCACATTCTGTAAAGATCTTCATCGCTGCATTGATGATCCTGTCCTGTTTTTCCTTGCGTAAGTCCCAAAATTTATCATTCATGCTCTGCCTGCTGCCTCTAACTTTCTGTTTCACAGCGATCCGCCGCGTTTTCTCTCTGAAAGGAATGATACCATAAAATACGCGCAATTACCATAACTAAGTTGGATTTTCATGAAGCCTTATCCATCTTCTGTTACTCAGTTCCCAGCCGGCCGGTCACTGAATGTAACATGTTTTGCATATATTTAGTTCGGCTACGTCGAAGTGCAAAACATACTTGGCTGCTTTACACAGTTTTTCCGTATCGTTGCGTGCTTCGCACTCTCACAATCCTCCCAAATTATAAACATTCTAAAAAGCCGATTTCATACTTTTTTTACTTGTTTTCGCCCGTATTTTATTTTAAAATATAGAAAAAATAACAGCGAATGGACAGATCCATTCCGAAAGGAGCAGAAAATGAAGGGGTACAAAAAATGGTTGTTTTTGGGGGCTGCGATCGGTGCTGCAGGCGCTTACTATTTGCTCAATGAGAAAAAAATGCAGGAAGAATTCGATGACTTTGACGATTTCGACGATCCTGATGAAGATGAGGATGAAGAAGCCGGTGAAAGAAGCTATGTGCATCTGAATAAAGAAGAGGATGTTAAAAAATCCGCTGACAAAGCAGTCGATGCCATGAGTGATGCTGCTTCCAAGGCAGCCGATGTCTTTTCCGAAGCAATGGATACCTTTGCAGACAAAGCAGAAGTCTTCATAGATAAAGCAAGGGATTTCGCAGACAAGGCAGTCGGTACCATGTCCGAAAAATTTGCAGAAGCGGCGACCAGGGCAGAAGAAGCGGCAGAAGAATTTGCGGAAGATATCGCAAAGAAGGCGGAAGAGGCCAAAGAGGCGGCAAGTGAAAAAGCCGGTGAAGCGGCGCAGGAAATGGCTGAAAAAGCAGAGGAAGTTTCCGAAGATCACGCTGAGAATGCCGAAGCTCCCACAGAAGCTGTCGTTGAGAATGCCGAAGCTCCCGCAGAAGATGTTGCTGAGAATACCGAAGCTTCCGCAGAAGATGTTGCTGAGAATACCGAAGCTTTCGCAGAAGATATCACTGAGAGCACCGGGATTCTCTCTGATACGGCAAAAGAAGATTGTTAGATTTTCTTCTTTCCCGTAAAATCGTTTCGAACAATATCCCGTAAAGCAATACGGAAAAAGGAGCGATCATTTTTGATCCGCTCCTTTTTCATTCGTTTTCTTCCAAAAGCCATGCCCGTTTTAAGGCTGCCACACCTTCTTCAATCTCCCGTTCCGTAAGTCCCGCATAGCCGATCAGAACAGTTGCCCTCCAGTCTTGTATTGCCTGCTCGATCCGATAGCTGCTAAGGCCGTAAACTTTACAGCCGGTCTTGTTCGCTTTTTCCACCAGTTCTTCTTCTGTCACAAGCGGATCTTTGCTGACTAAGAGCACATGAAGTCCGGCTCCCTCTCCATAAATCTCAAATCGTTCTTCAAAAACCTCTAAAAGCCTGCACAATTGATTATGTTTATTCCGGTACAGCTTTCTCATCTTATTCAGATAGCGTTCATAATGGCCGCCCCGTATAAACTCGGCAAGGACATTCTGCTGAATTCTTGACACCGAAGAGGAAAAAAAGGAGCAATTCTTTTCATACCGCTCCAATAGTTCCTGCGGCAGCACCATATAGCTGACACGGATTGCCGGAGCAATGGACTTGGAAAAGGTTCCGACATAAATCACCCTTCCTCTCTTATCCACAGATTGCAAGGAAGGGATCGGTTTTCCGCGATAACGAAATTCGCTGTCATAATCATCTTCGATCAGAAAGCGTTCCTCCTTTTCATTGGCCCAGTTCAAAAGCTCCATACGTCTGCCGATGGGCATGATCACCCCGGTCGGAAACTGATGGGAAGGCATGATATAAGCAGTATCGGCTGCGCTTTCGCGAAGTGCCGGAACCTGCATGCCATTTTCATCAAGAGGGATAGCGCTGATCTTATAACCGATCGAAGAAAAGATACGATATGCCCGCAGGTACGTCGGATTTTCGATCGCAAGCTTACGTCCTTCTCCCAGGATCACGCCAAGCAGCATCAGAAGGTAATCATTTCCCGCTCCGACAATGATCTGTTCTTCCCTGCATTTGACACCCCGGAAGCTGTGCAGGTATTGGCAGATCGTACGTCGTAAGCCCGGATCTCCTTTCGGATCCCCCAGCTCCAAAATCTCATTATAGTGCTCTGACAGTACCTCCTTATTGATCTTTTGCCAGACAGACATCGGAAAGCTGCTCACATCCACCGCATTGGGCGAAAAATCATACCGGACCGTCTGCCGGAGCGGCTTCTTCTCCTCCTTCTTTGTTTCCGGTTGTTCCAGATACAGCATACCTTCCAGTCTGCAAACGTAATAGCCCTTGTAGGGAACCGACTCAATATATCCTTCGGAAAGCAGCTGGTCATAAGCCAGTCCCACTGTGCTTCTGGCCACTTCCAGATGTTCCGACAGTGCACGCGTAGAAGGGAGTCTGTCACCTTCAGACAGACTCCCCTCTATGATCTCTTTTTTGATATACTGATAAATCTGTTCGTAAATATGTTCTTTCCCGTTTACTTCGATCGGTATCGTAAGCTCTCTCATGCTGCCTAGCCCTGAACCTTCTTTTTGAAAATCTCTAACAGTTCTTTTGCTTTTTCATGGATCTGCGGATTGGTCATCTTCGGCTTGTCAATGACATTTTTCAGTCTCTTGGCTGTCACATCATAGCGGTTAAAGCGAAATGCCAATACGGCGATGAGATAGTCCATCGTCATAGTATCCATCCCGCATATCGGGAACGATTCTGTCGAAACAGCACTTAAAAATCCCTCCAGGGCGTTCTTTAAGTATTCATTTTCCTGATCCGTGATCTCAGCAAGCCGGAAATTGTAGCGGATGTCTTCTTCATCCAGCGCCTCTCCCATGGATCTTAATACCCAGCCGATCTTTAAGCAGATATACGCTTTCTCACTGTCCTTCGCATGCTTCACCACAGCATTCGCCAGCGCAAGCTTATAGCGCGTCAGGGCATCTTCAAACGTGTAGGTTTCCTTTTCTTCGATATTGGCAAGAAAATGGCTGGAGATTTCTGACCGGATCATCTTGGTCTGTCCCGGTGTCAGATAATCGAAGAAGCGCTCCAGTGCAGTATAGCCACACTCCGGACACATTACCACATCATATTTGATCGGATCCACATAGTCATATCTGGGGCGCAGATCCATATCAAGGTCTACGATCCTGACTCTCTTGATCCGGATCGTCTTATTCTTGAAGGCTGCCCCGCATGCTTTACAGGTATAATTCTTGTCATACAGGAAATCTTTTTCATCGGTTCCCTCGGGTGCAGAGGTTTCCACCGCTTCGTCTTCCTGCACAGTCTCATTGTTGAAAAGGCTTTTGCCGCCCAGATTATCCAGGCCAAACATATCTAATCCGGAAAATAAATCTGCCATGTTATCTCTCCATTCCTCTATTTTATTTCGGTAATTTGAAAGAACTCTTCAAAGAAACGATCCTGTTAAATACCAGCGCATCTTCTTTGGAATCCTTATAGTCCACACAGAAGAATCCGTTGCGCACGAACTGGAAACTGTCATAAGCCTTCGCTCCCGCGATCGCAGGCTCTACAAAGCACTCTTTCTTTATGGTAAGAGAATTCGGGTTCAGATTCAGACTGCCGTCTTCTTCATTATACACACCCTTTTCCTCATCGACAATATTTTCATATAGTCTTGCCTCTACCTGAACAGCTTCCTTTGCCGGAACCCAGTGGATCGTACCTTTGACCTTACGTGCACTGAAACCGCTTCCGGCCTTTGTCTCCGGATCATAGGTACAATGTACGACAGTCACATTACCGTCTTCGTCCTTTTCAAAACCGGTACATTTCACGAAATAAGCATGCATCAGGCGTACTTCGTTGCCCGGGAACAGGCGGTAGTATTTCTTAGGTGGCTCTTCCATAAAATCATCCCGTTCAATATAAAGTTCTCTGCCAAAAGGAACCTGATGCGTTCCAAGCTCCGGATTCTCCATATTGTTGGCCGCCTCCAGAAGCTCACTCTGTCCTTCCGGATAGTTATCGATCACCAGTTTGATCGGATCCAGCACAGCCATCATGCGTGGCTTTTTGATCTTCAGATCCTCTCTCACACAGTACTCAAGCATCGCATAGTCTGCAGAGGAATTGGATTTGGATACACCACACAGCTCCACAAATTTCCGGATAGATTCCGGTGTGAAACCACGACGTCTGAGCGCTGCGATGGAAACCAGTCTCGGATCATCCCATCCATCGACGATCCCGTCCTCCACCAGTTTTTTGATATAACGTTTCCCTGTCACGACATTTGTCAGATACATTTTGGCAAACTCGATCTGTCTTGGCGGCTTTTCGTATTCCAGCTCCCTTACCACCCAGTCATACAGCGGTCTGTGATCCTCAAACTCCAGGGTGCAGATGGAATGTGTGATGCCCTCGATCGCATCCTCAATAGGATGTGCAAAATCATACATCGGATAAATACACCACTTATCTCCGGTATTATGATGTGTCATATGCGCCACACGATAAATGATCGGATCCCGCATATTGATATTCGGGCTTGTTACATCAATCTTCGCACGAAGTACTTTCGATCCGTCTTCATATTTACCTTCCCGCATTTCCTCAAAAAGCTTCAGGTTCTCTTCAATACTCCGATCCGAATACGGATCTTTCTTACCGGGCTCTGTCAGTGTTCCGCGGTACTCCTTGATCTGTTCCGCAGACAGATCCGACACATAAGCCTTCCCTTTTTTGATCAGCTTCACTGCCCCTTCATACATCTGATCAAAATAATCCGATGCAAAAAAGAGTCTGTCTTCCCAGTCAGCGCCAAGCCACTCAATGTCCTGTTTAATGGATTCCACAAATTCCGTCCGTTCTTTCGTCGGGTTGGTATCGTCAAAACGCATGTTAAACTTCCCGCCGTATTCCTGTGCCAATCCGTAATTTAACAGAATGCTCTTTGCATGTCCGATGTGCAGATAACCATTGGGCTCCGGTGGGAATCTGGTATGGACCGTATCATACACTCCCTCTGCCAGATCTTTTTCAATTTCCATCTCAATAAAATTTTTGGAAACCACTTCTTTTTTTGCTTCTTCCTGTTCTGTCATGTTTTTTTCCATTGTGTTCATCCTTTTCTATTAATCTTTCATTCAAAGCATCTTGCGATGTTCTGAATGATTCCCTTTCTTCTCTCTATCTTGTCACAGAATATCTTCGCTGTCAATTCCGTGTTCCCGTAAGTGTCAGGATCCGTTTCCGGCTGGTTACTGAATATAACATGTTTTTGACATATTTAGTCCGGCTACGCCGAAGTGCAAAACATAATTGGCTGTTTTATACCGTTTTTCCGTAGCCTCGCAAAAACCGGGTGCCACTCTTTCCCGCCGGGTGGCTTTACCTTCCGGCGATCTGATCGCTGATTACCAGCATTTCATGGATGCTCTCCGAATAGCAAGTCTCTTGAAAACGTTTCTTTGTGACAACAAAAACATCCTTTCGATTATCCGCGTTGACCGCAAGATAATCACATCGGTTCCCCAGCATATATTCCTGCCCGTTATAAATGCCGAATACCTTGACCGGTGACAAGAGCTTTTTGGCATATATTTTTTTCTTTCCGATCGTCTCACATTTTTTCGCCAGATCCATCAGCTGCTTTGACTCGCTCTCTTTCTGGATCCGCGCCACCGGCGGATAACTGGTCTCAAAAATATAAGGCTCCTCCAGAATCCGGTATTTCTTTTCAAAATGCTCTTTCCCGATCGGATATACCTCCCCCTGCGGTCCTATGATCACATAGGTGTCCGCATCTGACGCTACCGCGATATCTCCTTTTATGGTACGGATCTTAAAATTCGTCCCGACCGGCCAAATGTCCTCAGTCCTGACAAAGCCGGATGGAATATTCCCCATGATATACGGCTCCATGTCGGATATATCGATCTCTTCCCGGCCGGCGTAAATGATCGGTATGGTATCGAAGTATTGCCGCAGCCTTTTTTCGATATAAACCTCCGATGAGATATTCCCGTATTTTTCCACAAACAGAGCCTGATTGATAAAACCGCCCGCTTTTTCGTAATGCCCGCCTCCTGAGCCAATCCCCTCAGTCAGATACATGGCAAGTCCGCTGGCCTTGGTCTCCTTCTCACAACTTCGCACCGACAGTTTATAACCGCCGATCATCTCATTATAGACAACGCAGGAATTCACTCCATCCACCTGCAACATGAAATCACTGATCAACCCCAGGATATTCGGATCGCAGGGCTCTGCCTTGATAATGGCACAGTGATGCCTGTCGTCAAAAACTCCGTTTAAGATTGCCTCTCCGGTGATCTTCATTTCTGCCACGGAGAGATTGGAGCCTTTCAGAAGCGTGATCAGATTCCGGTCATAGCTGAGCTGGTCACGCATATCCATGTCAAATGGATTGAAGAGCTCAGAAAACTGATACGTATCCATAAACAGCCCGTAAAACAGCGCTGTGTTCAGATTCGGATATGCCTGGATCTCAAAATTTTCCTCCTGTAAAAGCTGCCATACCAGAGTCGCACAGCTTCCCAGATTCGGCTGTATCAGACATCTTTCATCCTGCTCGATCTCGGCAAAATGGTGATCGATCACCGCCACTTCGTCCGCCTCAAACCTTGTGACGTTCCCCGCCCTGTACTGGCAGTCAACAGTGATCAAAAGTCCCTCGATCTTTTCTTCTTCCGGCTTACGGTATGTGATGGGAATCTGCAGTCTTTCCGTCATCATAACGATATTGGCCTTCTGGATCTGAAAGGCTCCGCTATAGATCAACGACACGTTTTTCCCCTGTTTCTTAAAATACAGATACAGTCCGTATCCCGAAGCGATCGCATCCGCATCCGGATTATCATGGCATTGTATTGTGATGTTTTCAAATTCAGTCAGATCTCTTAAATGCATTATCTCACATACTTTCGCTCAAATTCGTCCCGCTGCATGGGTCTGTCAAAATAATATCCCTGCACCATGCGCACCTTCATTCCCTCTAACACACTGCATTGTTCTTCTGTCTCCACACCTTCCACGCAGATCCCGACGTTTATCGCCTCTGCAAGCTCTGAAACCATCTTGATAAAGGACTGGGAATATTCATCCTCCGTCAGCTCCGTCACAAAAGACTGATCTACCTTAATGACATCTAATGGGATCTCCCGAATATGATTGAGGGAAGAATAGCCTGTTCCAAAATCATCCAGGGCGATCTTTACGCCCAGCTTACGTATGCTTCTTAAAATCTTCTTCATGCGTTCCAGATCGTTGATCGCAAGGCTTTCCGTCACTTCCAGAGTCAGTCTCCTCGGATCGATCCCTGTGTCCTGTATGGTCGCGCTGATCTGCTCTACGATGTCATTCTGTAAAAGCTGTACCACCGACAGGTTCACACTCACCCCAAGCTCCCGTCCGCCCCTCTCATTCCATTCTCTGCACGCCTCGCAGGCCTGCCGCAGAACATGATTGCCAATGGGATTGATCAATCCCAGATACTCTGCTAACGGAATAAAGTCCGATGGGGGGATGAAGCCCATGGAAGAAGAATTCCAGCGTAAAAGTGCCTCCGCTCCGATACAGGGTTTTCCCGGCTTTCGGATATCAATGACCGGTTGGAAAAAGACTTCAAACTCATTACAGTTATCCTTGGAAGCATGGCGCATGTTTTTCTCCATGTCAAACCGGTATGCCGTCTCTTCCTCAATCTCTCCGGAATAGAAGCTGACTCTGTTCTTGCCTGTTTTCTTGGCCTCATACATGGCAATGTCAGCTTTCTTGATCAGATCCTGCACATCATCTCCCTGATCCGGGAACGTGCAGATCCCCATGCTCATGGTACAATAATAGTCTGCATCTTTCAAAAACCATGGCTTGCAGAACACGTCCTTGATCCTGTCTATGATCTCATCAAATTTCGCAAAGCTCTCCGGAGGAATGATGATAACAAATTCATCACCTCCCATACGGTAACAGCCATTGTAAATCCCTTCGATCTGCCGAAGCGACTGGGAAATGGACTTCAGAAGCACATCGCCGTACTGGTGTCCCAGTCCGTCGTTGATATTCTTAAAATCATCCAGATCCATATATAAAAGACTTCCCTTGCCTCCGGTCAGCTTCG
The DNA here is from genome assembly GCA_015056815.1 of Lachnospiraceae bacterium. Taxonomy (GTDB): domain Bacteria; phylum Bacillota; class Clostridia; order Lachnospirales; family Lachnospiraceae; genus SIG333. The sequence goes on from SVFN01000005.1 coordinate 119,886, forward strand.
CTTTATCAATCTGTCCCGCCAGGTCTCTTTCGCAGCACATGCGGTTATAGAGTCCGGTCAAAAAGTCCGTATAAGCCTGCTGTTCGATCTTCTTCTGATACAGCTTCTTATCCGTCACATCATAGAGGGCGCACAGCGACACCTTGCTTCCGTCCACCCAGGTAATGAAGGTATAATACATATCATACCAACGTTTGCGCTGGGCATGATGCACCTCATAATACCCCTCGCGCACTCCCAGGGGCCTCGCTCTGTCCAGAAGATCATCCAGTGTATTGCGGGAAATCTCCCACTCAAAGGTCTTTTTCAGAAGTCGGTTGGCAAACAGCACTTTTTTGTTCTCCACATCCCGCACATAAATACATGCTCCGACATTATCCAAAATTGCCTGCAGGGAAACATAGGAGCTTGCCAGTGAATTTTTCTGGATCCGCTTCAGCAGCATGCTCTGCAATACTTTAACGACATCACTGACAAATTTGACCTCATCGATCTGCCAGATCTTTTCCAGCTTTTGTTCCGTAACAGTCAGATACATGGCCACTTCCTTCTGAACCAGTATCGGATAAACCATAAAAGCTTTTAATTGATGCTCTGACATAAACATTCGCATTGCACCGGAAACCATGGTATCTTTTGAAACCACACTGGATTTATCACTTTCAAAGAAATCGGTCCGCTCCAGCCCGTGGGTTTTTTCATAAAAGACCGGACAGCACTCAGCTCCCCATTCCACTGCAACGTCCAATGTGTTGCCATCTCTTGCAACCTGTAAAAGCTGAACCCCCGTGACACCTAAAAACCTTCCCACAATCTCCATGATCCTGCCGGCCAGTTCTTCAAAGGATCCCTCATTTGTCAGCATCTGTACCACATTTGTCATGGCTTCGGTCCTCTTCAGCGCCCTGGTAAGCTCTGTAGCAGAATGCCGGCTTCTGACAGACTCCGTTCGCACATTCTCAAATTTCTCCCAGACACTGAGAATCTGTCCCGCCATAACCCCAAGCATATCGAGTGCCCTGTAAAAAGGAAGTCTGTCCGTCGTTGTAGAACATCCCCGAAAGCATCTGCCGGAATCGATAATATCTTCTTCGTTTAAAACACAACAAGCAAGCCAACACATAATTGGCCTGCCTTCTTTCTTAACTGCGACCGCAGCAACTTTTACGTTCGCATATTCCGTATCCTCCACAAGCTGATCCTCTAACGGGCTTTCCATGACTCTGTGCGCCAGATCGTGAAATGCCACCGGTCCGATCGCGTCCAAAAGCCGCTCCGCCTCATCAGTCTTGCCGGAAACCTCTGTAAGCCGTCCGCCTCTGCTGTCCACTGCATATACAAACAAATTCGCAAGCTTACAAAAATAATCCTGTACTTTCTGCAGATCCATCTCCTCTGCAAGCGCAAGATATAGCTCCTGTTGTCTGTCTTTATACATAAGCTAAAATTCCTTCTTCATAAATGCCAGAATACCGGCCACTGTCGATATTCCTGTATAAACCACTCCCAATCCCAGAATAAGCGGCAGGTTCAGGGTGTAAAAATATTGCAGTTCCCCAAAGCGCGGTGTGATCAGAAGGTACTGCTTAATCCAGACAAACAGACCGATACTTCGCCTTTCTGTTGCAAAAAACATGATCACTCTCGGTAAAAGGAGTACAAATCCCAAAAATGCGATATAAGCGTTTTTCTTTTTCGGGAACAAAAAGAAACAGGCATTCGCGATGGAAACCCCTGCGATCCATAACGGAACGGCGATCAGCACCTTCTGGCAGAAATCCAGAATCGTCCACCAGCCGATCGTACCATCGGAGGAGAACAAAACAGTGATCCCCAGAAACAGAATGATCGCAACCAGCATAAAAAATGCCGAGATCAGTATCTCCGAAATCAGTTTCCCGATATATAGCTGGGTACGGTTCAAACCGATGGTTGCCTTCGTCTTGATCCTCGGATTCGGATATTCCCTGCCAAAGATAATATCTGCGATCAGAACAGTGCTGTAATATGGTATCACAAATACCCACTCTGCAAACAGGATCAGATTGTACGCATACGAACCGTCATTCAGTCCATAAACTGTACGAAACGCGATCATCGCCAGATTCGCCAATATACAGAGGATCGCCACACCGCCAATATAAAAATATGTTCCTTTTCTCTTTAATGCTCCTATAACCTCATCTGCAATATAATAACCCATTATTGCCTCCGAAAACCACACAGGCTTCTCCCATGTGGTTTTCTCTTTTAGATTTTATTCATTTTTGTGCTTTTTATTCATCTACTGCGTAGTTCGGTGCCTCTTTGGTGATATGAATGTCATGCGGATGACTTTCCTTTAAAGACGCAGCGGAAATCTTCACGAATTTTCCGTTTTCACGTAACTGCCCGATAGTAGCTGCTCCGCAATAACCCATACCGGAACGGATACCACCCATCAGCTGGAATACTGTATCTTCCACGGAACCCTTGTATGCCACACGTCCTTCCACGCCTTCCGGTACCAGCTTCTTGGCATTGGACTGGAAGTAACGGTCTTTGCTTCCGTTCTCCATCGCTGCGATGGAACCCATGCCTCTGTATACTTTATATTTACGCCCCTGGAACAGCTCAAAGGTTCCCGGTGACTCATCGCAGCCCGCAAACAGACTTCCCATCATGCAGACACTTCCGCCTGCTGCCAAAGCCTTCGTCATATCTCCGGAATATTTGATACCACCGTCTGCAATGATCGGAATACCGTACTCTTTGGCAACCGCATAGGAATCCATGATTGCAGTGATCTGCGGTACGCCGATACCGGCAACAACTCTGGTCGTACAGATAGAACCGGGTCCGATTCCTACCTTGACTGCATCTACACCGGCCTCGATCAGCGCCTTCGTGCCTTCACCGGTCGCTACGTTACCTGCGATGACCTGAAGATCCGGATACTGCTCTTTGATCATACGGACGCATCTTAAAACATTCTCGGAATGACCATGTGCGGAATCCAGTACGATCACATCGACCTTTGCCTCGACCAGTGCTTTTACCCTGTCAAGCACATTTGCGGTAATGCCGACAGCTGCACCGCAAAGAAGTCTTCCCTGCTCATCCTTGGCTGCCAACGGATATTTGATCGTCTTCTCAATATCTTTGATAGTGATCAGACCTTTTAAATTAAAATCTTCATCTACAATCGGGAGTTTTTCCTTGCGTGCCTTGGCAAGGATCTTTTTTGCTTCCTCAAGGGTGATCCCTTCTCTCGCAGTCACAAGACCTTCCGAGGTCATGGATTCCTTGATCTTTTTTTCAAAATCAGTCTCGAATTTCAGATCACGGTTCGTAATGATACCGACTAATTTTCTTCCTTCTGTGATCGGTACACCGGAAATACGGAATTTTGCCATAAGTTCTTCCGCATCCTTTAACTTATGCTCCGGTGAGAGAGAAAACGGATCGGTGATGACACCGTTCTCGGAACGTTTTACCTTGTCCACTTCCTCTGCCTGTGCCTCGATCGACATATTCTTATGAATGATGCCGATACCACCCTGACGTGCCATCGCGATCGCCATACGGTATTCCGTAACCGTGTCCATGCCCGCACTCATCATCGGAATATGCAGCTTGATCTTCTTTGTCAGGTTCGTGGATAGATCCACTTCATTCGGTACGACCTGCGAATATGCAGGAACCAAAAGCACATCATCAAATGTAATTCCTTCGCCTATGATCTGACTCATTTCTTCTCCTCCATTGTATGATTGTAATGATTCTGTTTATAATTTCACACAGTTTACCAAACTTGTGTGGTTCTGTCAATTGATAAATTCACGATGTTACATCGGTCCTGTCGCCGGACTTGTAGTATATTTCTACAACAGACCTACTCCTTAAACACCTTGCGTGGGGCTGTGTTGCAGAAGCATTTATAGAGCTCATCAGAGCCCTCCACGATCATGATCTGCATCCCTTTCTTTCCATTATAAACAACAGCATAAGGATCCGAGTCCGCCATTCCCGAGGAATAATCCGTCACCTGCATTCCTTTGTCAAGATATCCCTTGATCCGGTCAGAAGACAGGGGCGCGTAGATCTCCAGATGGGAAATCTCCACATTCGCAAGTTTTTTGCGACGTGATCTGTTGCGGATGATATCTACGGATAATTCTCTGTCGACAAACAGATATTCGTATTCGATCTCGGAATTCAGGTGCACGACTATCGCCACCGCCACCGCCGCGATCGCTGTCAGAAAGGCAAGCGGCGTGATCATGACCCCTGCTATACAGGACAGGACCGCCATGACGATCATCAATATTTTCACAGCTCCCATACCCGCGGGAGTCTTTCTTTGTACCAACTGCTCTACATATGCTTCATTCATCTCAGCCAGGATCTCCTTTGATCATTTCATTCTGCCTGCTTTCTTCTTTGCAAACCTTTCTATATAATAGTACATTCCAAGAAACTTTTCAAGGGGATAGCGTCTCCATAATTTCCATAAAAAATCAAAAATCTCTTTACAGATTTTGTTTTTTTTGCTAATACTGATACGGTAATGAATTTTTGAAAGGAAACGCTTCTTAAAACAGCAGGCGATATCAGAGCATGATCACACTATTTTCAGATTTGGACCATACCATGTTTTTTTCCCACAGAGTTTTCCTTAACGAAGAAAAACTTCCGGCAGAATATCTCAATGGCAAAGAGCAAAGCTATATTCCCGCAGAACTATACACCACATTGAAACAATACAAAGACAGACTGTCTCTTGTTCCTGTGACGACTAGGACCATCGAACAGTTTCACCGTCTCTTTCTTTTGCGAAAAGATCTGCACTGCAGATATGCGCTGGTCTGCAACGGCGGGATCCTTCTGGAAAACGGTCAGCCCCGAAAGGACTGGTATCAGGAGACCTTAAAACTCAGCAATGCGCAAAACCCGGAGGTGGCCAAAGCCTTTTCGATCGCAGAGAACCGGTTTTTGCAGGCGAGACTTCATTTTCCCGAGCCCTTCTTTTTTTATGCCGCATGCGAAGATGTACAGACTCTTTATGATACTTTTCAAAATGAACTGGATACCAACCTTGTCTATATCGGAAAAGACAGTCGTAAAGTTTATGTCATCGCGTCATCGGTGAGTAAAGGAACGGCTGTCAAACGCTTTGCCGGTCAGTTTGGCACAGACCGGATCATGGTTGCCGGAGACAGTGAATTTGATCTGTCAATGCTGGAATACGGAGAGCCGGCGTTCCTTCCAAAAGAGCTGTCGGAAAAGCTGTCCAATCCAAAGAAGCGCATAATGAAAACCGGCGGACTCGGAGCGCTTTTAGCAGAAGAATTGGAGACAGAAATGTCGCATACATAAATAGAACCCGGCTTACGAATATGCGTGAAAGAACGTTATTGGCGCAGGTTCTGTGAATGGATATCCGGGGACTGTGAAAGTAACGCATTTTGCCATTAAAAATCGCTTCGCGATGGGCCAAATCCAATAGCAACGATGGTTGATCGAGCCGCAAATGCGCATTTCGGCTGTGAGTAACGAACAGTGTCCTGTCTATATATAAAAAGGATTGGAAATATCCCGGAAATATGTTATCATAAGAATTAAAGTTGTTACGGCACGTTTGCAGAAGTGCTGTCAATAAATCAATTAGGGAGGTTGATACATCATGGAAAATTGGAGAAAGTACCTTGCCGAGTTTCTTGGCACATTTACCCTTGTTTTCCTCGGCTGCGGCACAGCGATGCTTGTCGGCTGTGATTCTGAATCGGGAGGAGGTTACATTCTGACAGCGTTTGCGTTCGGTCTGGCGATCGTGGCACTTGCCTACAGCGTGGGAAATATTTCCGGCGGTCATGTAAATCCTGCCGTATCATTGGGATTTCTGATCACAAAGCAGATGTCTGTGGCGGATTTTGTAGGATATGTGATCGCACAGATCTTTGGTGCTCTTTTCGGAAGCGGGGCACTGGCTTTGATCTTTAAGCTGGGCGATGTGGAGGATATGACCGGAGGCTTTGGCACGAACGGTCTGGCAGGCGTCAACGACAGCGTGTTCGCCGGTCTTCTCGTAGAGATTTTTTTAACCTGCATCTTTGTACTGTGTATCCTCGGTGTGACATCACCGAAGCGTAAACACGGTTCCTTCGGCGGTCTGATCATCGGTCTGACACTGGTAGGCGTACATATTTTAGGCATCGGTCTTACCGGTACTTCCGTAAACCCTGCCAGAAGTTTAGGTCCCGCGATCGTAGCTGCTTTTGCCGGCAACGTGGATCCGCTTAAAGTCTTTTATGTATTCCTGATCGGTCCCCTGGTGGGCGCTGCCATTGCAGCAGGCCTGTTCCTTTGTCTGGAAGGACCGTTAAAGAGAGTAAATGACCGTCCTGTCAGAAGATCCGGAAATGCTCCTGTCAGAAAGCCGGTCGAGGCTGCTCCTAAGAAAGTCAAAAAAGTGGAAGAAGAGGAAGAAGAATAAGTATTTCAGACGAGTCAGTCCGCCAGTCGGACCGGCTCGTTTTTTATCTGTCAAAAAAACACCGGCAACAGATTCTGTATCTATCTGTTGCCGGCGTTTCTTTTACGGAAAATCCAATCGTTTACTGTCTTACCTTGATGTGTACTTCCCGAAGCTGCTGCTCGGTCACCTCTCCCGGTGCACCACACATCAGATCCTGTGCATTACCGTTCATCGGGAACGGAATGATCTCACGGATATTTTCTTCATTGCGAAGGAGCATGATCATCCGGTCTACCCCCGGTGCCATTCCTGCATGCGGCGGCGCCCCAAACTGGAAGGCGTTATAGAGCGCTCCGAATTTCCGTTTCAGATCCTCCTCGGTATAACCTGCAATCTCAAAAGCCTTTACCATGATGGAAAGGTCATGGTTACGCACAGCACCGGAAGAAAGCTCCACACCGTTACATACGATATCGTACTGATATGCCAGTATCTCAGTCGGCTCTTTTGTATTTAACGCCTCCAGACCTCCCTGCGGCATAGAGAACGGGTTGTGAGTAAAGATGATCTTCTTCGTCTCCTTGTCGTACTCATACATCGGGAAGTCGTTGATAAAACAGAAGCGGTACGCATTCTTCTCTAACAGATCCAGACGGTTACCAAGTTCCGTACGGATCTGTCCGGCATAATTCGCTGCCTTCTCTTCATTGTCCGCAATGAAGAAGATCGTATCGCCTGCCTGTAAGCCTGCAAGCTCTGCGATTTCCGTCTTCATATCATCGGGGATGAATTTATCGATGGGTCCCTTATAGCTCATATCGTCCAGCACTTCGAGATACCCGAGTCCGCCCATGCCGATAGAAGTCGCAAATTTGAGGATCTTCTCATGCTGTCCCTTGGAAAGCTTTGCACGAACATTGATGGCACGCACAGTCCTGCCGATAAAGGGCTTGAAGGAACATCTCTGGAAAAACTCTGTCAGATCCACAATACGAAGGGGATTGCGCAGATCCGGCTTATCGGTGCCGAACTCTAACATCGCCTGCTTGTAGCTGATGACCGGATACGGTGCCTTGGTCACACTGGCACCCTTTGGTGCAAACTTCTCAAAGGCAGCAGAAAGGACTTCCTCTCCTGCACGGAAAACATCTTCCTGTGTCGCAAAGCTCATCTCAAAGTCAAGCTGATAAAACTCTCCCGGAGAACGGTCCGCTCTTGCATCCTCATCGCGGAAGCACGGTGCGATCTGGAAATATTTGTCAAAGCCTGAAACCATCAGAAGCTGCTTATACTGCTGCGGTGCCTGGGGCAGTGCATAAAATTTCCCTTTAAATTTGCGGGACGGTACGATGTAATCTCTCGCTCCCTCCGGGGAAGATGCACACAGGATCGGAGTCTGAATCTCCAAAAATCCCATCTCCGTCATTTTCTGTCTTAAGAAGCTGATGACCTTTGAGCGGAAGATCATGTTGTCTCTTACCTTTTTGTTGCGCAGATCCAGATAACGGTATTTCAGACGTACGTCCTCTCTTGTCTCCTTTGAAGTCATGACCTCAAACGGAAGCTGGGCACTCACCTTACCTAACATCTCGACACTCTTAGCGTCCAACTCGATTGTTCCCGTCGGGATCTTCGGGTTGTAGGTATCTTCGCTTCTGTGCTCGATGATTCCACTGATGCTGATGCAGTCCTCTCTGCTCAGTCCGTCCAACAGGCTGGTGTCACGCATAACCACCTGAAGCACACCGTACATGTCACGAAGATCCAAAAAGGATACCCCTCCGTGGTCACGGATATTCTCAACCCATCCTGCAACAGTCACGTTTGTTCCCACATCGCCTTCCGAAAGCTCGTTTAATACTCTGTCACGATATCTGTTTGATAGTTCCATTTTTTACCTCCTGTTATAAGCTCCGTAAGAAACAAAGGACACCATTTTCTTACTGTTTGCATTTATGTACAAAAAAAGTTCGTCCCGACATTTTGCCAGGACGAACTCCTAAGTCCGCGGTACCACCCGAATTACTGTTTCCAGTCACTCTTACTGTATAACGCACAGTCACGGCTCCCCTACTAAAGACCTGTCAGACAGCATCTGCATTCTTTTTCAGTTCGCGGCTCGAAAGTGTTCTTCACAAGACATCCTCTGCGAAGCTCTCACCGTCCTTCGCTCGCTGAAAGGGACCCGTCCTGCTACTTTTCTTCGTCATCGCCTTTCTCACTAATTCCGCATTATATCGGAAATCTTCCTGTGTGTCAAGCATTCTTGTATGATTCCTCGACTCCCGCCGGGTTATGCTATTTCACAGTGATCTTTACCCTCTGGGCATTTCCGTCCCTTGCATAAACCCAGACAAAGCAAACACCCTGTCCGACGGCCTTTACATTTCCCTTTGCGTCAACCGTCGCAACATTTTTGTCCGTGCTCTCAAACCGGAATTCTTTCACCGGGACCTTCGTCAAGGCTTTCTTCTTACTGCTGAACAAAATCGTCTTTCCTTTGATCTTTCCGCTGCCGCCGGACTTTAAGGAAAGATTCTTCGGCTCGACACGCGTGTGCTTTGTTGTAGAATATTTCGTATTCTTCTTACTGATCGAGAATACCGGAATAGACTCCGCCAGCGTAACCTTCTCTCCGTTTACAAGCTTATAGGCACGCACGTAAAATTTGTAAGCAGACTTCGCGCCAATCGTTTTTCCGTTGATCTTTTTGATCTTTGCAGACGTCTTACTGCCCTTCGTCGACACAGTCGCTTTCTTCGGATACTTGCCGTAAGCGCTCGTCGCATAAACTTCATATCCGTCCGCTCCCGAAACCTTTCCCCATCTTAAGGAAAAACGGCTTCCTACCGGTGCCACTCTGATCTTGGCGTTAATGTCAATCTCATTTTTGAATTTTTCTTCCTTAGTCGGTTCTCCTTGTTTCGCCGAATCATCCGATTTTACAAATTTTGCATACAAGGTCACCGCTCTGTGCTCTGTATCGGCAATCTTTTCCAGCCTCGCGCCGGAGAAATCCGCAGTCTCATACCAGCCGTCAAACTGATGCCCCTCTTTGGATGCATCCGCAAACGCTGCCACGCCTGCTCCATAGGTGTATTTGTCCGGGTTACCCGCTCCGTTTGTACCACCGTCCAGTACATAGGTGATCGGATATTCGCTCACTGCAAACTTCGCATACAGAGTCAGATCCAAATGCATGCTCTCAGGGATCCTTGTGATCTTCTCTTCTTCGCCGGTTCCTTCCGGTCCTCTGAGAAACCATCCCACAAACGTATGTCCCGCTTTGGACGCATCCGCAAAGGACTCCACGCCGACTCCACCGATATATTTATCCGGGTTGCCTGCTCCGTTCGTACCACCATCCAGTTCATAGGTGATCTTGTATTCATCGGGTTCATATCTTGCATATAAAGTAAGATCTCCCGCCCAGTCTGCCGGGATCTGTTCCACCTTCACCTCGCCTGCAGCAGTCTTTTTATACCAGCCGGTAAATCTATGATACTCCTTATCAGCGTCATGAAAGGAGCCCTTCGGAAGTCCGACACCGTTCGTATAAGTCTCCGGATTCGGAATATACACAGTACCGCCATCCAATTCATACGTGATCTTATAGGTATCTCCTGCAAATTTGGCATAAAGTGTTTTATCTCCTTCTGCCGTAGGCGGAATGGAATCCACAGGCTCTGTGAATTCCGGATCCGAATACCAGCCCTCAAACTGCAGATAAACTACCGCACGCGGGTTCTCCTGAATGATATATTTATCCGGGGCTTCGAATTTCTCCACGCCGACTCCTGCCTCATAGGTATCCGGATTTCTCCCGTCATTCCTACCGCCGTTTAGCTCATAAATGATATTGTAATCCTTTTTGGATCTCGCCCGGAAGCCAACCTGCGTCAGACAGCCTTCCTCGCTGATCTGAATTTCCGTGACCTTCCAGTCCTTAAACTCCTCTTTGGCTATCGCCGTGCCGGTATAATCTTTTACGATAAAGGAATTCTCTTTCCCGATCTTGTCCTTCTCCACCCGGATCTCATCGGTTGAAAGAAACGCTCCGTTCCTGTCATAATAGGAAATGTTCAGTCCTGCGATCTGATTGAGCTCGTCCCATTTTTCATCGTACCGGTATCCGATCTGATCGCCCGGCAGCACACTGCTTCCGTATTGAAAGGTATCGCCTTCTGCCCCGGCATGATATTGTGCTGCCTGCACATCTATCCTTGCAAGCAGCGCAAATACCATCAGCAGGGACAGCAAAAACATCGTAACGCTCTGTCTTCGTTTTCCTGTTTTCTGCTTCATGTTTACTCCTTTTATTTCCACAACAGTGTCAGGTTATTTGATCTTTGCATTTGTTTTGCCCTTTAAGAGCTTCTTGTATGCATTTGCTTTTGCCTTCGGCACCTTGATCACAGCCTTCTTGTGAATACCCTTGAAGGCTCCTTTGCCGACTTTCTTTAAGTTTTTACTCTTGATCTGTACGGATTTTAACTTCTTACAGCCCCCAAAAGCATTCTTACCGATCTGAATGACATTCTGCCCGATCACGACTTTTCCAAGCTTCGCACAGCCCTTGGCACAGTTAGGAGCGATGGAGGTCACCTTGAAGGTTACGCCCGCGATCTTAACGGTATTCGTGGCTGCGATCTTTTTCGTATCCTTATTGTAAGGAGCCACATACTCAACGGTGCCACCGGTTACCTTGCGCACATTGCCTTTGCTTACCATCTCCACGATCTTTGTGATGCGGTATTTCCCGGCGGTTGCTTTATCTGCAATGGTAAGGTCTTTCTTTAATTCGCTCTGTGTTACCTTTGCTGCGATCTGATAGACCCTGCCCTCCGTGTCGGTAAGTGTCTTGCCGTCTGCCGAGATCGTACCTGTGCCGGGCTCTGTCACCGGTTTGCTCTCCGGCGCCGGTGCCGGGCTCGGAGTCGGGTCTGACGGTTTCGGATCCGGTGTCGGATCGATCGGCGTGCCTTCTTTTACAAAGACTGCCACGAGCGTACAGTTTCCGGTAATGGTAAACTTATATTCCGCCTCGGTGGAAACGACCGTGCCGTCCTGTTTCCAGCCTGCAAAGGCAAAGCCCTTATCTGCCTGGGCGCGCACACTTACTTCGCTTCCTTCCCGGAAGGTACCTGCGCCATACACATTACCGCCTTCCCCGGTCTCGATCGTAACCTTGTACAGAGTAACCTCCTCGATCTCTTCGCCTGTTTCCGCAAAGACCGCCATCCAGCTTTCGGACTTGTCCGTCACAAGGTCAAAGACAGCCTCTTCCTCCGTATCGATACCGTCTCTTACCCATTTCACAAATTTGTAACCGGGATTGGGTTCTGCCTCCAGCTTCATGGTCATACCTGCCGGGCAGGTTCCGCCGCCTTTTACCGTTCCGCCTTCACCCGCTTCTACCGTGATCGTGATCTTCACATCCAGCGCCTCAAAGACTGCCACATAAGTAACCTCCTTCTCGACGGTAAAGGTGAGCGACTCGCCGCCTTCAATGTCAACGCCGTCCTTCTGCCAATGATCAAAACGGTATCCTTTGTTGGCCGCAGCCTGCAGCATAACCGTTTCTCCCTCTTTATAAAGATTATTGCCGCCTTCCACTTTTCCGCCTTCTGTGGTATTGACACGGATGAAATACTCCGGTGCTTCTACCGCTGAATACGTCCATTTCGCATACAGACGTGCATCCTTCTCATAAGTCTGGTCATTCGTTACTCTGGAGCTGTCTGCATAATCCGCAGATGCGTACCAGCCCTCGAACGTATAATTGTCTCTCGTCGGTGTCGGCAGATCTACTTTCTTCGTAACACTATTCACTGCCGCACTCTTCGGTGTCACATTTCCGCCGCAGGCATCGAAGATCACGATCGGCGTGCCGCGGTCAGATGTCACATTCAGCTCCACAGAGATTGCCTTCGTATAAGTTCCGGTTTTTCCGGTACTGTAATCATAGCAGACCTTGGTCGTATCCTTCGGCACCGAAAGACCGTTGTCACGTTTCTTGCATTGGGAAGCATCCGCTTCGCTCCCATTCACATAAAGTCCGGTAATCTCCACTCTGCTCACATCCATTTGAGGATCCAGCATACTGCAGTCAATATAGTTATTCAGCGTCGTGATCTCTCTTGTGTTCGTACCTCTGACATCACTTAAGTTCCACTTAAAGTCCTGATTGGTCAGATCCAACGCCGCCAGATGATTGTATCCGCACTTCACTTCCTGTAAATTCACATTGCGTGAAAGATCCAGCGTCTCAAGACCACATCCTATACAAGCCAACGTATCCAGCTGTATATTCTGGCTCAGATCCAGCCCCGGAAGGGTGGTATAGCTGCATACCAGCCTCTTTAGCTGCTTATTTTGGCTTACATCCAGCCCGTCTATCTGACATCCCACACAATCAATGCTACTCAGATTGATGTTCTTCGACAGATCCAGATGAGGAACCGGTATTTTCTCCTCCGGCTCCTTCGTAATACCGTACGCTCCCAGATACAGACTCTTCAAGCCGGTATTTCCGGACAGATCCAGTTCCTTCAGGCTTGGACAATAATACAAGCTTAAATAAGAAAGCTGGGTATTCTTCCCTGTCTTTAGTGTGGCGAGACTGTCATTTTTCTGACAGTCTAAGTTATACAGCCCTGCAACACCGTCTGTCTGCAGTTCCTTTAAAGCGGGGCATTCTGTCGCATAAAGCTGCTGCACTTCATTTCCGGCAGTCAAGATCAGCTTATCCATGGGACTGCACTTCTTGATATCAAGCCTGTTTATCGCTACATTTTCAAACTCCGGCTGCTGTAATGCCAGACTCTCTGTAATATTTAACTCGTCAGTGACCTTTGCATTCTTTACACTCAATGTTTTCAGCGCCGGAACCTTAGCTGCGTTCACCTTTTTCAGTGTACAATCTTTGATCTGTAAGTCTGCCAGCTTTTCACACTCGCTGACATCCACCTCTGCACCTTCTGCCATACATCCCGCATCCAGAACCAGGTTCTCTATGCCGGTACCTTTGGCAGACAGTGTTTTTAAGGTGCCGTTCGTCTTGATCGCTTTGAGGTTTGAATTCCCACTGCATACCAGGCCCATATTATCCACCTTTGCCGTGATGTTGCCAAGATCCAGTGTGCCTGCCAGATTATTATTGTCACAGCTCAGCCATGCAAGCTCCGGTTTCTTCTGCCCGCCGCTTAACATCGTCAGCGCATTGCTATTGCAAACTGCCAGATAAGCGCCCTCGCTTGCCGGCAGCGTAAGGCTTCCCAGGCTCTTACAGCCTTGAACGTACAGCTGGGCTCCTTCCTTAAACACGGGATTACAGTTGCTGCTCTGCATATTCAGTGTCGTAAATACACAATCGCCCATCCAGAGTTGTCCTTTGCTCTCAAAGACAGTCCCCTTTGCTTTCAGGCTGTTCAGAGCACTACAGGATTCCAAATATATCTTGTCATCGATCACAGACCCGGACAGATCTACCGTCGTTAAGTTCGGGCACTTATGGGCTGTGATATAATGGATTGACGCATTCTGGACGGTAAGTGTCGTTAAATTCTCGCAAAACGCCACACTTAGCGAATTTTCTATGGACACCGGTGAGTTGAGATCCACGTTCTTTAAATCGTCACAATTGCTAAGGTTAACCGTCTTTAATTCAAGTCCTTTTGCAAATTTCACGGTAGTCATATTATAAGATTCTTCCATCGAAAGAGTTCGCAATTTGACACATTTGCTAAAGTCCGGATCCGTAAGTCCCGTATTTTCGATTACCGCATCGTGCAGCCTTGTCATCTGTGTCAATGACTGGTTCAGATATCCCACAGAACTCTGATTGATCGTCAGCTTTCTGACACTTGCCGGAAGCTTTATTCCGGCTCCGCCTTTATAGTTTACGATCACAACTTCTGTCAGATACTGGTTTTTGGACAGATCCAGGCTTTTGATATTGCTGTCGTTTCTCGCATCGATATAGATGTAGCGAAGATACGGAAAATATTCGATCCCCTTAAGCACATCCTCGCCGTCTTCTATTTCATTCATATAGTAAAGACTCAGCGTTCTTAAATTCTGTGCTTTTAAGCGGTACAGCTTGCTCTCATCCGTGATGATATTATAACCATCTACCCCTTTTGCCTTCTTTATTGCACTCAAAAGCGTAGTGTCCTTTAACTTGTCCGCCGGATTGACATACGGGTTCTCTCCCGAATACGAATCCCACACATTTGCCGTATCGCAGGTGATCTCCGGCGAATAGAACACATAGGGATCCGAAGGATCCTGTGTCCAGAGTTCCCGATCACTTCTGTCTGTATTATTCTCACAAACATAAAATTTCATGCCGGAAACCAGGGAATCCTCTGCCGGATTTTTCGCTTTTAACACCAGCTTGTAGCGGTAAGTGTGGCCATTTTGAAAGGTCGTATTGCCTGCCCTCGCCCACGTATTCGTGCTGCTTACATATTCCTGGAAGCAGCATTTGGTACTATCTTCATCAAATGCATTGTCAAATGATTCGTCTGTCCAGTCATAAAAGTAAAGCGGATAGATCGTCTGCTTGCTGTAGACCTTCATAAAATTGCTCTGGGTATTGGCGGTATTCGTATCCTGAAACCTCGCCTCCGCCGTTACGATGTCCTCGCCCCATACTGGGTCGCCCGCGCCCCACGCCTTTGCCTGCGCCGTCATGCCAAAGGGCAGTCCCTGCCCTCCCGCTCCAAACTGCGAAAGCGCAAATACGCCCAGTCCCAAAAGACCTGCACACAAGCGTTTCCGCCAACGACTATGTCCTTCTTTTCCCCGATTCTTTCCCATTGACACTTTTCTCCTTTCCCATGTGTTCCTGTTCATTGGTTTCTTTTTTGCATAAAAAAATGCATATCCTTTTTTATTATAGAATAGATCCATAAAAAAAACATCATCATAAGTGATGAATTTTTTCGTTTTTCACACAAAAATGAGGCGGAAGAATACTCCGCCCCACTTCCTTATCAAATATTCTGTTTTGCAAGTGTTTCATCAAAAAAATCAAATATCTGTGTCAGATACCCTTCCAGAATCTCATTGGTGGAAAGATAGATCTCATGCTTGGCTCCCTCGATCTTCACAAGGCGCGCATTCTTTGCTTTCTCGACAAACCGCTCCTGCCCCTGCGGCATTACCATGCTATCCTGTTCTGCCTGGAAGACCAGAACAGGTGTCGTCACACGGAACGCATTTTTCTGTAATACCTTTACCGCTTTCAGCCCTGCACAAAGCCATCCGTAGGTTCCACCGGAATTTTGCAGATGCTCATCCTTCAGACGTTCTTTGTGCGTGCGAAGATAACGCGCTTCGGATACCGCACCGCTATACTCAAACTCCGGTTCCGGGCGAAACTCGTTCTGCCCCGGTCCCAGCTTTTTCATCCTTCCTGTCATTCCGGCCAGTCCAAGACATATCCATACCAGCCATTTTGGCATACCCGGCATCTCAAGCTGCAGCATCGGAGAAGTCAGTATCGCACATGCAAACAGCTCCGGATAATGTTCCAAAAGCAATGCTCCGATCGCACCTCCCATGGAGTGTGCATATAGCACAAGCTTTCCCGATTGGCTTTCCTTGCGTACAACTTCTGTCACAAAAGCATGCAGATCATTCACATAATCCCCATAGGATCTGACATAGACCCTGCACAGTCCTTTGACGCCTTTTTCCCTGGAAGAACGCCCGTGTCCGCGGTGTTCTGCCATAAATACAGAATACCCTTCTTTAAAAAAGTAATAAATCATCTCCTCAAACTTTCCGATAAACTCACAAAATCCATGAGAGATCACAATGCTTGCCTTTTCTTCTGGGTTTACATAAGTCTCATAATAAATCTCGGCTCCTTCTGTCGCAATCGTGCCGCTTTTTTTGTACTTTGCAAGAAAAGGAATCACTTCTTCTTCCATCCGGCGTTCATAATCCGTTTCACTTAACAATCTCAGCCTGTCCTGTACCATATCACTTCGCCCCTCCCGCTTATGATGGCCTATCCCTCTCATCCGTTCTGTTCCTGGCATATTTAGTACTTCTTCTCCCCTCCCAGATCGGATACTGGATTTATCAATTTAGTTTCCTTTCAAATTTTACTACGTTCCGCTCCTGAAAACAAGGGCTTTTTATTCTTTTTAATGTTCTTTTTATCCCTTTGCATAAAAAGAGCCCCTAACAGCCGGAAAAATTTCCGACAGTGAAGAAAAAGCAGGCAGCTGTTTCTTTGCCGCCCGCTCTCTTTTGACCGGATCCTGCCGGAGTCCGTCCATCCCCTGTTCTATTTTACGGTTACTTTCACTTTCTGGGCATTTCCGTTTCTTGCATATACCCAGATAAGACAGGTTCCTTTGCCCACTGCCTTGATCGTACCGGAAGCATTTACCGTAGCCACTTTTTCATCGGTACTTCCATAACGGAATTCCTTGACCGGCACTTTGGTAAACAGCTTCTTCCTGCTGCTGTCCGTAACGGTCTTTGCCTTGATCTTACTGGTCTTGCCTGCCTGTAAGGTTATCTTTTTGTTTTCGATACGCGTGTGCTTCGTATTCGTCCACTTCGCATTCTTTTTGCTGATGGAGAATACCGGGATAGATTCTGCAAGGGTGATCTTCTCTCCATTCACGATCTTGTAAGCACGAATATAGAATTTATATCCCTGATTGATATTGATCTTCTTGCCGCCGACTTTGCTGATCTTGGCATTTCTCTGATTCGCCTTTGCCTCTATGATCGGTTTTTTCTCAAACGCACCTTTGGCTTTTCCCGCATAGATCTCATAGCCGTCCGCGCCGTAAACCTTCCCCCATCTTAAGCTGAATCTGGCTCCTGCGTTTCCGACTCTGAGCTTGGCATTGATGGCAAACTCGTTCTTTTTGATCTCTTCTTTCGTAGGGATTACTGTTTTCGGTTCTTCTTTTTTCGTATACTTTGCATATAACACAACCTCTCCGGTCTGTGTCGTTGAGATCTCTTTGATCAGCTGCTCCTCCGGACCTGCCGCTGCTCCTTTGATATACCAGCCCGCAAAATCATACCCCTCTTTCTTTGCGGCCGCAAAGGATTTGACACCGACGCCGTAGGTGTATTTCTCCGGATTGCCCGCTCCGTTTTCGCCGCCATCCAATTCATACGTGATCGGATACTCATTGGCTTTAAACTTCGCATTCAGTGTGATGTCACCGCTCCAGTCTTTTTCGATCTTAGTGACCTTCTTCTCCTGCTCTTCATCCTGATCGGCAAGTCTTGCAGTCACATACCAGCCTTCAAAGGTGCATCCTTCTTTGGTCGCATCCGCAAAAGACTCCACACCCTCTCCAAAGGTATATTTGTCCGGATTGCCGGATCCGTTCGTCCCGCCGTCAAGATTGTAGGTAATCTTATACTCTGCCGGCTTATACTTCGCGATCAGTACGATATCCCCCTGCTGTGAATCGGAAATGGCCGTTACCTTCACCGTGCTGTTCTCAGCGGTCGTTCCCTGTCTCTCCTCATACCAGCCTTCAAACGTATGACCGTACTTTTCTGCGTCTTCGAATTTCTCCACACCCACACCATAAGTGTATTTGTCCGGATTGTTCGCTGAATTCGTACCACCGTCAAGCTCGTAAGTAATATTGTATTCACATGCTTTATATCTTGCATAGAGTGTGATATTTCCTGCCCAGTCTGCCGGGATCTCCTCGACCTTTACTTCCCCGTCTCCTGTCTTTTTATACCATCCGGTAAATTCATATCCGTCTTTATAAGCATCCAGAAACGCGCTTGTTTTCTCACCCTTCAGGATTCCGATGCCATTCGTATAGGTGCTCGGATTCTCGCCATATACAGTGCCACCGTCCGGCTCATACGTAATCTTATAGGTATCCCCTTCAAACTTCGCATACAATGTTATATCTTCCGTCGCTGTAGGAGGAATGGACTCTACCTTCGTTCCCTCCCCAAACTCCGGATCCGAATACCAGCCAAGAAACGGTAGTCCGTTCGGATACCCTGCAACAAATTTATGCGCCGAAAAAAACCTCTCCACTCCTTCTCCTTCTGTATAATAGTCCGGATTATCCATCGAATTAAATCCGCCGTTACATTCATAGGTAATGTCATGGTCTTTTACAGAAAACGCCCGGAAAGCAATATCCAGAAGACAGCCGCCCGTCCTGTTGATCATTGTCACTCTCCATGCTTTAAAATCCGCCTTATCCATTGCCGTCCCGGTATAATCCTTTACAATAAATGAGCTTTCTTCCTTCTCTCCGGTTCCCGGATTTTTCACGGTTATCCGACCGTTATCAATTACTTCCCCATTCCGGTCATAATAAGTATAGTTCACTCCCGGCTCCCGGTTATTAGATCCATCATAGGTGAAATTAATCGTATCCCCCGCGACAGCATAACTTCCCGTGTCAAATGTGTCTTTCTGTCCGCCTGCATGATAGGTCGCCGCGATCGCCCCCATCGGTGTCAGCAGTTCAAGCATCATTGCCACTGACAGCATAAATGCCCAAAAGCTCCTTTTTCGTTTCCTGATTTCCTGTTTCATACTTTTCATACTTTTCCTCCTTTTCTTTCCCTTTTGTATTTGTCCCGTTCCCTAACAGATACTGTTTGACACTTTCCTGTTACGTTTCAGAGCCTGTCACTAGGTCTTTAGAGCTATTCTCCTGTTCCCTGTTTCATCCGCAGCAGTTGTTTCATCGTATATTTTATCCGTTGATCCCAAACGGTACAAGGTACAAAAGTCCCTTTCTTCACAATTATCTGTAATTATATCACAGTTTTTTTCTTCGCACATCATCACAAAGGATGAATTTTGCTGTTTTAATGGTTTTTCCGGTTTTACACAAAATCCCGAAAATCGCATTCTGCCATAAAATGGATTTTCGGGATCTTATCCTGTTCGTTTTATCTGTCGGTTTATCCGTTATTTGATCTTTGCATTTGTCTTACTCTTTAAAAGCTTCTGATATGCTTTTAATTTGGCCTTCGGCACTTTGATGACTGCTTTTTTGTGAATTCCCTTAAAGGCACCACCGCCGACCTTTTTCAGGTTTTTACCCTTGATCTGTACAGATTTTAAGTTCTTACAGCCCTTGAAGGCATTCTTGCCAATCTGTGTCACATTCGGACCGATCACAACCTTCGCAAGCTTCGTACAGCCCTTTCCGCAATTGGCTGCGATCGATGTCACTTTAAAGGTTACGCCTGCAAGCTTCACCGCATTCGTAGCAGCGATCTTCTTCGCATCCTTGTGATAAGGCGCCACGTACTCAACCGTTCCGCCTGTGATCTTCTTACTTCCATCCTTGCCGACTTTCTCGACCAACTGCGTGATCCGGTATTTTCCGCCTGCTTTTTTATCCGCTACAGTCAGTCCCTTCTTCAGGTCTTCCGGGATGATCGTAGCCGCAACACGATAGACTTTTCCGTCCGTATCCGTAAGTGTCTTTCCGTCACCGGAGATCGTGCCGGCTCCCGGCTCTGTCACAGGAGGTGTCTTGGGTACCTCCTGTCCTCCTCCGGTCTTTGGAATGCTATGCTTCGTACGACTGAGCTCTACCCCGCAGATCGTACAATAAGTAACTTCTTCATAAGAGCCGTCTTCCGTAGCGGTTGCCGGTACTTCCTTCTCTCTGACCGGCGCACCCGCGATATGTACGTGAGATTTCGGAATGATCAAAGACGATTCATCCAGGATCAGCTTCGTCCCTTCTGCATCCTCAAACAACAGTCCGCAGTCAACGCACTTATAATGTGCTTTCATGCCCTCTTCCGTCTCCGTAGCAGGTATCTCCTTTACCGGTTCCAGATGATGGATATGCCCGCTGACCGGTATCTCTTTCGTTTCCACTTTGCCACAGTTTGCACAGACACGGGTAAGCTCTCCCGGCTCCGTTTCGCTCTCCACTTTGGTCACGCTCCATGCGCCCCACTTGTGTCCCTGCGCTTTTCTGACCTTACTCTCACGCTTCAGTTCTGCGCCGCAGACCGTACAGTATACAACCTCGTCATAAGAACCGTCCTGCTCGCATTTTGCTGCCTTCTCATTTTCGAAAACCGCTTCTGCTTCCGTATGCTTAGCAAGCGGAAGCTCGGTCTCGGATAATGCGATCTCGGTCTTTCCTTCGCTGTCCGCAAAATACGCTCCGCAGTCAGAACAGGTCCAGTACTCTTTATGTCCCTTTTGGTAACAGCTTGATTCTTCTCGGTCTTCCTTTTTCAGCACATGGACATGTTTCCCCTTTACCTGGATCGTCACCTTCTCATAGAAGGGAAGTCCCTGGCTTTCTTCGGCATTTTTCATGGCTGTCGACAGGGTGATCGTAAAGCTGTCCGGATTCCCTGCCACTTCCAGTCCGGAGTAAACCCATTCGTCTGCTGTATTTCTGACGAACTGAATGTCCATCACGCCGTCCTTGTTCAGATCGATCAGAGTAGCCTCACCACTCTCCTGCATCGAAATGCTCTCATCCCCATAAACCGCAGCCTCCATGGTATGCATGAACGGATTCTCCTCCGTGAATGCCACCGGACCTTTGCTCAGATCCAGCAGATAACTGCCCTTGTTGTACGTAACATTCTCTGCAAAAATAGCATAAAACGCAGTGCTCTCCGCTGCCTTGAACTGATAAGCGGCCTCTGTGGATACTGCCTCACCGCTCTCGCTGCCCTTTCTCCATTCCACGAACCGATAGCCGTCCTCCGGTATCGCAGTGATCGTAACAGATGTATCCTTGTTATAAGCGGTACCGCAGCTGACCGGATACTCAGCGGTATCATGGAATTTTACTTTTCCTGCCGTTTTATCGTTTACCTTGACAGAGTACAGGATGATACTGTAGGTATAAGAAACCTCCCAGTTTGCATAGATCGTCTTATCCTCTTCCAGTGCCTTGTCAAAGCTGAAGGTCTTCGTACATGCTTTGTCTTCGCACCAGCCTTTAAAGGTATAGGTGGCATCTCCATCTGTAATGTTTGCCGGATCCGCCGGTCTTGCCGGCTTTTGTCCTTCTGCCAGGATCTGCTGTGCCGGAGCGGTTCCGTGCCCATTCATATCAAAAGTCAATGCATGTGTGATGACCGGATTCTCCGTCCATTGTGCATAGATGATCGTATCGGACGTGAAGGTGGTATCCTTCGTCACCTTAGTACCGCCTGTCTTCGCCGTATACCAGCCGTTAAAGGTGGAACCCTCTTTGACCGGAGTCGGAAGGCTGTCCAGCTTATTGCCTTCTCCCGCGATCGCATAGGCAGGCGTCACATTTCCGCCGTTCGCATTGAACGTAACCGTCGCGCCGCCGCTCAAATTCAGTGTCAGAGCGACCTGAAGTTTTGAAAAGCTCGTGTTGGAAGCCTTCGTCTGATACTGATAAGCGAACGACTTCGTATTCTTGTTCAGAGTCAGCACTCCGTCAGTTCCCATCTCATCACAGGCATTTCCCGCACTGTTTAATACTCTCGACGGAACCAGTGACGCATCGTTTGCCTTCAGATTCACTTTCACATTGCCCTGGTTTACCCCATCCAATGTCCGCTTCTGTCCGGAAAGTGTTGTCTTGGCGGAGGTCAGCGCTGTCTGCTTATCCAGACTTAAGCTTAAAAGCTGATTGTCGCTTAAGTCTAACTCCGTTAATTTCGTATTCGCGGACAGGTCAATGCCTGTCAGCTTATTGTTCTTTGCTTTTAACGTCAAAAGTGCGGTATTGCCCTTTATGTTCAGTGCCCCAAGCTGATTGTCACTGACATCGAGGTAAGTCGTTTCCTTCCAGCCTGTCAGATCA
This sequence comes from Lachnospiraceae bacterium, assembly GCA_015056815.1. Classification (GTDB taxonomy): domain Bacteria; phylum Bacillota; class Clostridia; order Lachnospirales; family Lachnospiraceae; genus SIG333. The sequence goes on from SVFN01000005.1 coordinate 142,143, forward strand.
AGGGTTGAAAGTTTACAGCCGTTTAAAATTCCCTCTACGATTGCGGAATTTGTTACCGTCACAGACGAAAGCTGTTTGCTGCCGCTTACATCCAGCTTATCAAGCGACAGGCTGCTAACCGCCAGGCTGGTAAGCGATGCATTATTGCTCAGATCTACATCCGCATACTCGTATAGTCCAACGGTGCTGTCAAGCGTCAGGCTCGTAAATTTATTATTGGAAGCCGTCAGATCGGAAGTCCCGGCCGGCAGCTTCAAGGCTGTCAATGCACAGTCGGAGCAGTCCACGATCGTTCCATCCGTATTCGCCTTCACCGTCCCCTTCATAAGGACAAGCTTGCTGCAGCCATTCAGATACAGGGATCTGAATTTCGCAGAACCATAATCAAAGCTTTGCAGGCTCTTACAGTCTGACAGATACAGATCATACGGCTCATCGCCTGTCGCCGCGCAGGACTTAAAGGTCGAAAAGCTATTGCCCGAAAGATTCAGTGTCGCATTCTTTCCGATATTTATATGCTGTTCTGTCGAAGTCAGGTCAAAACTTGCGTATGCGATCTTATTGCCGGACAGATCCAGTGTGGCGCCCTCTCTAAGCGTCATAGCCTTAAAGTTCAACCCTGGATCCGTTTTGGTACTGCTAACGTAAGAAGTAAGTCCGCAATTTGCAAATTTTACCGTTTTCCCCGCAGCAACCTCTGCCGTCCCTAACTTGAGGTCTTTTAACTTCGAAAGACCATATCCGTAGACATTCTGATTGATCCTGGCTTCCCGCAGATTGATCTTCTCAAGTGCTGACAGGTTGACCAGATCGACCTGACAGTTAAACTTTGTCCCTTGTGCCTGCAGCTCCGTCAGGGCGGTACACTGATTCAAATTCAGATCAGACACACCGATCGTACCTAACTTCAGTCTTTTGAGGCCGGTACAGCCTGACATATCCACCTTCACATCGCCGCGCGTGCCGTATGGGATCTCCGCACCTTCCACTCCGGAGCTATTCCAAAGACTCACATAATTCATACGTAGATTGTTGTCAAAATCAATCGTTCCGGTCATTGCCGTGCAGGCATAGCAATTGCACTTCTCCAGATAAGAAAGGTCCTTTATCACATTGTTGAGATTCGTGCCGGTCAGATTTTTGGCAGCATGAAACGTTAGCGAGGTAACGCTCTTTGGCAGTTTTATCTTGCTTCCATTGCCTGCATAATTATAAACCGTCAGCTTTTTCAGACGGATATTTTTACTCAGATCGATCGTCTCAAGTGTGCTTGACGAAGCATCACAGTAAATCTCCAGCTCTTCAAGTTCTGTCAGATACTGAAAACCGGTCAGGATGGCGTCCGAATGACTCCCTGTGCTGAATTTCAGTTTCTTTGCTTTCGAAACATTCGATCTTACCAATTGATAAGTATTACCGCTTTGTGTCAGTAAACCGTTAATCCCTTTTAAAAGAGTCTGTGTCGTGGCACTCGGAAATGCATCCTTAAGCTCTACATAAGGCGTTCCCGATCCGCCCCATAACGGTGCATTTTTCCAGGGATCCTCCTCGGGCGTGAATTCATAGCAATAGCATTGCTTGTCATCCGCACATACCGACAGATACCGGATCCCTTCCAGATTCTGATTATCTGCGATACCGAATTTAAGCAAAGATCCGGTTTCTGTCAGTTTATACCCTCTTTCAAACGTAGGTCTGAATTCGATCCGGTACTTTTTCCCGACTTCATATTTCTCCCCGTCTGCCACATAATACCAGATGCCGTTAGAGCCCTGGTAACGAATATCCGTCGTGACCTTCGTAATATGCGTCGCAGACGCATTCTTCTTCGCTGTCACCGTAGGGCGCTTCACCGTATCCCCCACATAGGCTCCTGCAAACCAGGTATTGGTATAGCCGTTGTATTCTTCGTCATAATAGGTGAGTTCTTTCAGATTTTTGGCCTGTATATAGGGGGATTTGAATACTCCCTTATAATAAACTACGGTTGACTTGCCATCGATGTTTTTGTAAATCGCTTCCCTACTCACGCAGGCCCAGTCGTCCTCACAGCCATCCACTTTGAGGGTACTGCTGCCAGCCGTAAACCGTCCGATCCATAAGGACGAGGTTCCATTTGCCGTAGCAGTCACATAGCCGGGATTGATCCCTACTTTACAGTAATAGTATTTGCCTGCCTGAAATTCAGCGTCCTCCATGTTGATCGGAGTCCCTTCTTCTCCCTCGGTATCACATTCATACCAGTCTACCGAATAGGGCTCCACTGCCGTAGCTTCCTGCACATTGACTGCCGTCAGATTAGCGGCTCCGTCATGCTCCTCATAATAGGCTGTAAGCGCACCCTTTGCTGCAGTCGTCGTTTCTCCTGTAAGCGCACTGCGGATGATCGCATCCGCAGCGGTATATGTGCTACTGCCATTCTTCACCTGCATATTCAGCTCAGGAGCACTCAGAATATCTGTTACCTCCTCGCCTTCATAGATCGCATTCCAGTCAAAGTCAGTCGTAGCCTCCAGAGAATCTACGTTCAGATAATACGTCGTATTATTAAATCTGCCGTTCGATGTCGCCGTCAGCTTCGCCTGCGCCGTCACGCCGGACAGTCCCACTGTGTCAAGCGCCCTGCCTGCCAGACTGTCTTTTTGTAGCCCAAGACCACCGGCAAACACCAGCGCGGTCGTCAGCACCGTCATCATAACAGCCCTGCCAAGTCCGCCTGTAAAACCCTTTCTTAATTCTTTTCGTTTCATTCTCTTATCCCGCCTTTCTTTTCCTAAACCATTCCGGCATTTTCTGCCCGATCATTCCACCTCGCCCCAGCGCGGCAATAAAAATGCCAAATCCGTGTCCGAAAACACCCAATTTGGCATAGTATATCAAAAAACTAAAACTTTCGCTAGGGACAAAAGTCCTTGTTTGCATAAATAATCCGTTACGACTCACTCCCCGATCACCAGTCCGATATCCCTTGCACGCACGGCAAGCTCCAGTCTGGTGCGAAAGCCGGTCTTTTGCAAAAGCACGGAGATATTATTCTTCACCGTCTTCTCCGCCAGCCCCAGCGTGTCCGCGATCTCTTTGTTGGAAAGCCCGCTCACTAAAAGCCGCAGGATGGAAAGCTCCCTTTCCGTAAATTCACCGCTGTCCGCTTCTCCAAGCTGTACCGTCGGGCGGCTGTCCGGATAGACAGACTCTCCCGCCAGAGTCCTTTCAATAATCTCCAGGATCGGCTGTTCCTGTATTTCCTTATGCCAGAAGCTCTCCACGCCAATCTCCTTTGCCTGGCTGATATAAGCAGTCTCCGGCATGGAAGTCACGATACAGATCTTCGTCCTGGGACTGATCTGCTTAATTCGCTTTGCCGCCTCCAGTCCGCTCATGCCTCCCGGGATCAGCACATCCATCAGTACCAGATCCACCGGATTTTTCTCGCAAAACTCCACCGCCAGCGCCGCAGAGGACAGCGAACCTGCCAGTTTATATTTTTCAGAAGATGCGATTGCCTGCTCAAAGACCTGCCGTATCATCAGGTAATCATCTACGATCAAGATACGTTCTTTCATTTCCCACTCCTTTTACAATCTTCCCACCAATAGAATCATTGCGTTTATCGTTTCCTATAAATATTCGTTCTCCCCATTTCTGTACGGTCGCGAATCCCTCTCCCCCTATAGGAATACTGTTTCCGCTTAGCTGCTGCATTTTCCGGTTTTTCCTTCTTTAACATTCTGTCAGTTTCGAATACTTCTTCTGTTTCGTTACCGCATTTTTCGGTTTTGCCATTTTTAACTTTCTGTCAGCTTCGAATACTGTTTCTGTTCAGCCGTTATTTTTTTCGGAAGAAACAGCTCTAACCGGAAGCGGGGAATCCCCTGTACGCGCATCGAACCGCCGACACGCTCCGCTTCACGTCTTAAATTCAAAAGCCCTCCGTTTTCCGTCACTTCCCCCTCCGGTGCTTTCCCGTTGTTTTCAAACGTCAGAAGATACGTATTGTCGGAAGTATGAACGGTGATAACCGCCTCGGTTCCTTCCGCATGCCGCATGACATTCGTCACATGTACATTGATCGCAGTATCCACGACCTTTAGCAAATGTTCTTCCTCCGGCAGTTCTCCCTCCACCCGTACCTGCACGCCAAGAAGCGTGGCATATTTGAGACTGATGTAATAGGGCTTCTGCCAGTACTCCGGTTTCTCATTCTTAAGGACACTGATATTCTGTCTCCAGAGATAGACAAGCTCTGCCTTGTCCACATGCTCCTCGTCCACCAGAAAACGATCCGCATACAGAAGGCACCGCCCGATATTGTCATGGAGCGCCACCTTCAGATTCAGCAGTTCCCTCTCCATCACGACATATTCCATGGTCTGAAACAAAGCCTTGAGTCTGGTATTGACATAGCCCGCCTGTTTTTTCTTCTGTTCTAACTCCTCTGTCAGACTGTATTCCTGCGTCACATCCGATGCGATCAGCTCGAACACCTCACCCTGTGAAGTCAGAAATACAAATCGTTTAAAACTGTAAATCTGTCCGTCCCTCAGCCTGTAAACCGGCTCTTCCCCATCTGTCACACAGCCCTCATACGCACCGCTTCGCAGCTTATCCCAGAACATCTTCCCATTATCCAAAACAGCTCCGGTCAGTTTCCGGCACAAAGACTCCATCTGTGTATTGGTCAGTCTCGGCAGCCCGGAAGGCTCATAAAAGCAAAGCCCCGTCGGGAGACTGTCCAGACTCTCCTTTACCGACATGTTGGTAATACTTGCATGATGCCACTTGCTGATCCGCTTTTTTTGTGCATATGCAGCCACGCTGAAGGAGACCAGCAGCAATAACTGCACGCCAAAAGGAATCTTCACATTCCAGACCGGATCTGATGTATTTTGTCCGGCAAAAATCTGATACAAAACAAACAGAAATGTCAGGGAGATCCCCGTGAACATCGTCGCTGTTTTATCTCTCCCAAGCTGAATACAGCGCACAAAATTGTAGACATACAGACTGATCACAAGCAGCGTCCAAAGCAGGATCCATACTCTGACAAAAGGGGGCAGGGCTGCATAATGAAATTGTAAAAGTTGTCCTATTCTCATATTCCTGCTCCATAGCCGACATCTTTACTGATTGATACATCTTTCGTCATGATAAAGAACATCGTGCAGTAAACTTCAAATAAAATGTTTCATCTTCATTGCGCACAGCAATCGAAGCCTGATAATTCTTACATTCTTCCTCTCTCCAGGTATCAGGGATCAACAACCGTTCTGTTGAAACCGCGATCTCCATGTCGAACAATTCCTCCCGCCGCAATGTGACCGCCACGGCATTCAGCTCCTCCCAGCCGTTCTCCAGCACTTCCTCAAACAGATCGAACGCCAACAGCATAAGCTCTGCCCGGATCACTCCGTTTCTGTCCTCACAGGTAAGATTTGTGAAAACATCTGAAAGGCTCAGATGTTCAAAGGATTCTGAAATACTCATGCAAAGCTCCGCCACAGGAAGATAGTCACTCTGCCTCGAAAGCAGCATCAGATTCCCCCTGCGCTTAATGTAAGTGCCAAGCAGAACCGCCTTTTGCAGGTCTTTACGAAAATTCTCACCTTGTGTTTCTTTGGCAAAGATCTCATCAATCTTCTCCACCTGAGGGTGTACTGCCTGCGCGATCCTGTCATACAGACGGTTTTTCGCCTCATAGCCTTCCCGTTCCGCCCGTATTTTATTTTCCTGCTCGATCAGATCGTTTTCCTCTTCAAGCTGCTCCGTTGCCAGCCGGATCTTTTCATTCAAAGACCGGATTCCCCGCATGTCCTCACGCCAGATGATAAACCCGCCGGAAATCGCCTCTTTCCGGATGCGATAATCCCCCTCCCCGAAAATTTCTTTTTCCCTTGCCAGATTTTCCATTTCCGATTCTTCTCCCGGTTCGGCTCCATTCTGTTTTTTTATCTCCGCCTGTGACAGCACTTCTCTTAATCCGTGCAGTTCTTCTATCTTCGTTCTTTCCGGCACACAGCATTTTCCATCTTCCGTTCCGCTTTTCTCCCCTGCGGTTCTGACGGCATCCCTATCCGCCTCTTTCTCTCCGGTTTCTTCCCTGCCGGTATTTCCTTTCTTTCTTCCGGATTGTTTTATCATCCTGTCATTTTCTTTGCCCCAAAAGCAGTCCTGCGATCGTTCTTTCTCGTATAACCGCGAGCCGAACACCCACTCTCCTTTAGGATCCGTGATGACTGCATCGACATGAGACAGCCGGAATAGTTCGTCATAACCTCTGTTTGACGGGATCAGACCGATCCGGATACTCCCCTCGAATAATGTGATAAACGTCAGACAGAACACTTCCTGCAGTAAATACAGATTCATTCCTGCAATCTGCGGCGAGGATCCTCCCTTTGCATAATAGATGACCATCAAAGACGCAAAAAACACTGCCGGCAGTGCAGGCACATACCATCTTTTGCGCACTGTGGAAAAACGGCATTTTACCATCATCAGCGTAAAAGAAGCGAAGGTAAAAAACAGTCCCCATGCAACGATCACATAATAAAACCAGTTATAACGATAATCCCCGCTCACCCGGTCGATCACGAAAACCTGTCCATGAATGCCGTTTGTAAGCACCACAAGACACATCACCGCTTCCGGCTTCCAAAGCCAATGATGTTTCATCGATGCACTTTCTTTTTCTTCTTTTCCGACACACAGAGCGGTCAGGAATGCGGTAAGCGGAATCCCCGTAAAAAAGAGATAATAAAAATACCAGGACCACTCCAAAAGCCTTACTTCTTCAGGCATCAGGGAATAGCGCACGCATCTTGAAAGAAATAAAAGCCCCATCTGCACGCCTGCAAAGATAAGAAGGCGTCTGATCCCTTTGTGCATGATCCGGCTCTGTACCGAAGTACTCCATGCTATGATCAAAACAATGTATAAGATCCCACTGCCATTACAGATATGTATCTGATCCGTCGGCAGCATCCCGACGATCACTGCCAAAACAAATAACCCCACAAAGACCCCGATGCGATCCTTGTGGGATAATGAATTCTTTTTCAATTTTGTCCTCCAGACTGACTGTCACGAAATCATTATCATCTGTTTAATCATACATCGACTCCAGTGATTCCGCAATATACTCCGCCCCGACAGAATAATAGAAAAACTGATCGATCAACTGCAGCTTGCGGCAATATTTCAGAAAATGATTAATGTTCTCGTCCATTCGTTCATCCGCGATCAGGACCTCCTTGCACCGCTTGTTCTCCTTCTTAAGAAGCGCAAGCTGGCTCCTTCTCTCTTCCATCGTATATCCCCTCGTCACGGAGACTGCCATAAGCACCATATCCGCATGACTCTGCCTGCAGCATGCCGTCAGCTGCGCAGTCTTTCCTTCCGGCAGTATAGTGATCCGAAAATTCCCGTTTTTCTCCAATGCATCTGAAAGCGTCTTCCCATAAATCTTTGGTACATCCAAAACGATATTGATCAACGCCCCTGCCCCCTCTCATTCTCCAAATCCTCATTTCAGTTCACATTGTTTCTATAAAACACATCTGAATCTGAAATAATTCCACCAACCGTTTATCTATTCTGAATTATTTCCACCCGGACAGACTATTCATCGTTGTCTTTTCCTGCCGCCCACTATCGGAAAGTGGCAAATGTTTCATGTCCATAATAAGAATTACAATCAGTGTAACTGTGAAATGAGAAAAGAAACAGGGGCAAAAGTCCCGATTAAAGCCGGATCGTCTCCAAATCCTCCGGTATATAAAGCTTCCCCTGATAAAAAAGCTCCCCTTCCCTTGTATAAAGCTCTTTGCGTCTTTCGATATTCTTATCCTCCGTGTGATACAAAATCAGGTTCGGAATCTCATATTCCTGTGCCATCTCGCATGCTTCCTTTACCGTGCTGTGACTTTTTTCGTAGGGTTCAAATTCTTCTCTCTCCTCGTAAAGACAAAATGCTTCGTGCATGAGCCAGGTGCTTTTCTTTACATACTTTCCATTGCAGATATGAAAGGGTTCATCTCCGAGACAGGTCAGTTTCTTCTGTCCTGCCTCGTCATAAAAAAGCGTAAAGCCAAACTGCTTTTCCTTTGTGGAATGAATATCAAAGAAGGTAACTTCATGCCCTAAAATCTGTTTCTTCTCACCGTCTTTTACCGTAACCAGATGAATCTGCTCTCCCAGAAACGAACAGATCTTTTGCGGCAGTAAGAGTCTGACCATCTCGTCTAACGTATCCGTCACGCCATCGCAGCCATAAATCGTCACTTCTTCCTCGTATTCACCGCGAAGCATTTTCTGTCCCAGACGCCTGATCAGCCAGAGCACCCCAAGCAGATGATCGATATGCTTATGCGTCACAAAGATTGTCTTGATCTTTCTCCAGTCGATCTTCGCCTTCTCAAGCTGACATAAGATTCCATTTCCGCCGCCCGCATCTACCAGAAAATATTCGTCCCCGTCTTCGAGTGCAAAACAGGTATTATAACATCTTGTCACCATCGCATGCCCTGTTCCAAGCATGATCAGTCTCATAACAGTCTACCTCCGTTTTTATTTTACCGTCACTTTGATCTTCTGTGCGTTTCCGTCTCTTGCATAGATGAATACAAAGCAGCTTCCGGCTCCTACCGCTTTCACCTTGCCCGATGCATCCACAGTCGCCACCTTTTTATCCGTACTTTCAAAACGGAATTCTTTTACCGGCACCTTCTCCAAGGCTTTCTTACGGCTGCTGAAAAGAATCGTTTTCGCACTGATCTTTCCTGTTCCGCCCGGTTTTAATGTCATTTTTTTCGGCTCCACACGGGTATGCTTGGTCGTTGAATACTCCGTGTTCTTTTTGCTGATCGAAAAGACAGGGATCGACTCACCCAACGTGATCTTCTTTTCACCGATCAGCTTATAAGCGCGTACATAAAACTGATAGCTTGACTTAACATTGATCTTTTTTCCGTTGATCTTACTGATCTTGACAGCCCTCACATCCGCCTTCGTCTCTACGGTAGGCTCTGACGGATACTTTCCTTTTGTCTCTACGGCATAGATCTCATATCCGTCCGCATTCGTCACCTTTCCCCATCTTAAGGAGAATCTGCTTCCAACCGGTGCCACTCTTAACTTGCCGTTGAGCTTGATCTGATTCTGAAAAACTTCTTCCTTCGTGGGAAGCTTCTCATACTTTGCATAAAGGGTAATATCCCGTTTTTCCGTGCGAGCAATCTGTGTCACCTTATTTCCGGAAAAATCAGCCGCCTCGTACCAGCCTTCAAAGGTATAGCCTTCTTTTGTTGCCGCTTTTAACTGTTCTTCGCTCACGCCCTTCCCGAACTGATAAGTTGCCGGATTTTCGGGAGAATTGGTTCCACCGTTTGTCACATAGGTAATCCGGTATGCATTTTTTACACGGTGGTAGGTCAGGGTTGTCTGCGCGCCCTGTACCGCCTGTGTATAGACGGTCCCGTCTTCCCCTCTCCAGGACTCATCTGCCGGTGTCTCCGGAAAAAGGATCTCAGCCGTTACCTTTGCAGGAAGTTTGATCTGTGTCAGATTCTTACATTCCTCTATGATCTTCTTTGCAGTTGCTCCCTCCATAAATGTCCACTTACTTAAATCCAGGCTGGTCAGATTTTCACAGTCATAAAACATGGCATCCAGTTCATCGGTTCTACTCACATCAAAATGATTGACCTGTAACTCTTTCAGGCTCTTACAGCCGCTGAACATATTGTCCAGCCACCTCACACCGGAAAGGTTAAAGTTGCCCAGATCCAGTCCGGTCAGTAAGCTACAGTCTTTAAACATACTGTCAGCCTCCCACACGTTATCCGCCTCAAAGCTACTGATATCCAGTGTTTTCAGATTCACACACCCTGCAAACATAGAATGAATAGATTTGACATTTATGGTATCAAAATTCCTGAGATCAAGGTTTTCCAAGCTCTTACAATCTGAAAACATGTACTCCATCCAGATTACTTTTCTGGTATCAAAACTACTGACATCCAGATCCCTTAGCGCTTCACAGCCTTCAAACATAAAGTGCGCATACTGGAGCTTGGAGGTGTCAAAATGACTTAGATCAAGCGTCGTCAACTTCTTACAGTCTTGAAACATGCCGCTCATGCTTGCCACGTTTTTCACATCGAAACTGCTGATATCCAGATTCTGCAGATTTTCACAGCCTTTGAACATATCACTCATCGTTTCAGCATTACCGGTATCCAGGCATCTTAAATCCAGCTCTGTCAGTGATTTGCATCCATCAAACATCCGGTACATATCCGTTACGCCGGAAGTATCACACTTTACCCAGGTGATCTTTTGCAGATTCGTAAGACCTGCAAACATACATGCGGTGCTGGTCAGATGATCCACCTCTACCACTGCTTCTTTCACAGCCTGTGGATCTTCCGCCCATCCCGGCAGATTCTTGTAAGCATCCATTATGTTTCCCGGATATCCGTTTACACAATCCCGCACATAATCTCCGCTTCCCTTGATCCGAAGTACTCCGTTTTCATCAATGCTCCAGGTCAGATCACCGCATTTATGTTCTTCATAGGGCTCATACGCATAGGTTCTTGTGTAGGTGATATCCTCGACAGCCTTTTCTTTCGTGACTGTCACGATCTTTCCGCTTTCGTCCATCCATTTATATTTGATCGACTCCGGCAGAGCGATCCAGCCTGCAGCATGGGCAGGATAAATGACTTCCGTCACCGACTCACAGTTTTTAAACATACGTTTGGTGGTAAATTCCTTATCGATTTTGGCACCAAGAAAATTAACACTTCCCAACTGCCTGCAGTTTAAAAACATAGCTTCAATATTACTGACCTGCTCCATGTTCACACCGCGAAAGCTCACTGACCGCAGATTTTCACAATCCACAAACACCTGACGCAATTCCTTTGCCGCACTCAGATCCGAGCCTTCAAAATCGATATAACGAACGTTCTTATGATTTTGAAACATTCCATTGAGGTTTTTAATATTCTCTACCTGTACGAACACGGTCTCTGCTTCCTCTGCCCAGGGTACTTTCGGATCAAATTCTCCGCTTCCCGTGATCCTGAGTGTTTTCCCGTCGTCTAAGCTCCAGCTGAGATCTCCGTTTTTGCCACTCGAAAGTATCGTACCTTCTGTGCCCAGTTCTTCCGGATTTACAGTTTCCGGGTTCGTACTGCCAGACTTCAGGCTTTCCGGATTCAACGCATTTTTATTCCATTCTTTCGAATACAGTCCTTCTTGATTCCCTCCTTTCAGATTCAGGCTATCCTGATCCCCTCCGTCTTGCTCCGGCTCTTTCCTGCTCAGGCTATCCGCATGAAAGCGATCTGCGCTCTGCTCCTTGAGCGCCGTCGTATCTGCTTTTGCTTCAATTCTTCCCGGTAACGGACTGATACAAAGACACGCCATTAACACCAGGATCCCCAGTTCCCTTTTTTTATCTTTACGCTTCATATGATTCTTTCCTTCCTGACTTCCCTGCTATACAGACATTCTTAGTTTAATGATCTATTCAAAATACTTCCCGGCCTTTATAGATATCATAAACGACAAAGTTATTTTTGCTTTGGCGTTTACTGCACCGGATTTTGGCTGCGAAAGCAGCATATTCATTTCTTTTTTTATTTAATCGTTACACTACTTGGCAAACCTGCTTTTTTCAGCATCTTTTTGAACTTCTTTTTCCGCTTCGCAGGCACCTTGATCACTGCTTTTTTGTTTATCCCCTTAAATGCGTTTTTTCCAATGCTTCCGATCGTTTTGGGCAGCGTCACTTTTTTCAGATTTCTCTTGTTTTTAAAAGCATTCTTTCCGATCCCCGTTACCTGATAGGTGACTCCGTTCCATTTTATGGATTCTTTTACTTTTACCTTCTTCACCTTTTTATCGGTATTCTTTTTATAAATGACCTGAGGCTCTTTGGGAAGCGTCTGGATCACTTCATAAAGATTCTTACCGTCTGTAATGATCGTTCCCTTTTTTGCTGCTTTGGTCGTTCCGCTCTCCTTCTCTTTTTGTGCATCTGTTTTTTCGTCCTCATCCACAGAACCGTCCCGATTCACTCTGCTGTAAGTAAATGCTCTTTGGGCTCCCATGACAGCCTTGGTACAGATCTTTCCATCTTCACACTTCCATGCGTATTTCTTTTTCAGTTCCGGAAGCTGTATGTCTGCCTTAAGTCCTGCCGGCATAATGATCTTCTTCAGACTGGTACAGTCCTGCAACATATACTCTGCGCTTCTCAGCATTTCCACATTCAGCCCGCTTAAATCAAGTTCCGTCAGATCCGCACATCCTCTAAACAGACAGATAAAGTCATCTGATCTACTCGTATCCAGAGGACTCAGATCCAGGTTTTTTAACCGGAAACAATCCTGAAACATATATTTACAGGTTTCAAGCTTACAGCCACGAAGGAAGCTAAGATCCAGCTCTTTTAAGTCTTCACAGCCCGCAAACAGCGCGTAGGCATTTGTCACAGTACTTCCGTCGATCCCGGACAGATCCAGCTTTTGCAAATGGGTACAGTCGTTAAAGGTCGAATGCATATAAGTCACTTTTCCGGTTTTCACTTTGCTAAAATCGATAGACCGCAAACATTTACAATCATCAAAAAGACCTGCCATTTGAGTTACCTTACTCAGATCCTTCCCGCTAAAATCGATGCTCTGTAAAGACTCACAATCCCGGAACATATTGTTGATGTTTGTAATTCTGCTCATGTCAAATTTACTCAGATCGACGCTTTGCAGCTTATGGCACTGGTCAAACATCCCATCTGCCCTCGTGCACTGCTCGATCTCCACCACAGCATACCTGATCTGATCAGCCAGATCCGTCCATGCCGGTATCGGCATTCGGTATTCATTCTCTGCCCCATCGTCTAAATATCTGCCGGAGCCTTTCAGCGTAAGTGTGCCATTTTCGTCAATACTCCAGATGACACTGCCGCTTTTATGCTCCTCACCCACATTATATTGCGCGCCTCTTTTATACGTCATCTCTTTTTCGGATGTGCTCATAACGGTTACATCGTTTCCTCCCTCATCCGTCCAATGATAACTTGACGCATAAGGCAGAGGCGTTGATTCCATTCTTTTGGGACATTTGATCTCTTTCAGGTCATAGCAGTGATAAAACGTCTTATACCCCCAGGCTCCGTATCCGCTGCTTAAAGTCACTTTGCTCCAGTCTATCTTTTGCAAATGGCAGCAATCGTAAAACACATCAATGAGATCCTGTACGTTTCCAAGCTCTGCCCCACTCATATTGACTGTTTTCAGCCTGTCGCATCCATAAAACAGCTCTCTTATACTTCTAACCTTGCTTAAATCCGATTCCGTAAAATCAACACTCTCTATGATACTGTCCTTAAACATCTTTTCCAGGCTGGTAATATTGCTCACGGAAACGATCACCTTTTTGCCGCGGCGATCCCATGCCGTCCTAGGATCGAATTCACCGCTTCCGCTGATACGCAGTACCCCGCTTGCATCCACACTCCAGTCCAGATCCCCGTTTTTGCCACTCGCCACGATCGTGCCGGCTCCTTCCGACTGAATCCCTTCTTCTCCGACTCCTTCCGGCTGAATTCCTTCTTCTCCGACTCCTTCCGGCTGAACTCTTTCCTCTCCGGCTCCTTCCGGCTGAAGTACTTCCTCTTCGGCTTCTTCCTGCAAAAGCCCCTCCCCTGAAAACTCATACAAAGCAGCCGCATCCTCCACTGCCACTTCGGCATTCGTCTCTACTTTCCCGACGAACGGACATAGACAAAGCAAAGCTGCCATCGCCGTAATCGCCATTCTCTCTTTTCTGTTTTTTCTTTTCATAACTTCATTTCCCCGTTTTCTTTCTTTTTTACACTTTGCACTGTCCTGCTGTCCGTCTCATGCGAACACTTTCTCTTTTGTGACTATCGTCACAGATTACAAAATTCCATTCGCATAAACCTGTCCGGTTTCCAATCCTCTCCCGCTTTTTCTTTCTCTCCGAAAAGACAATAATCCGGCTTAAGTCAGCATTTTTTACAACCATATTCATACAGAATAAAATATATAGTACAATGCAAATTTTGTCAAATATTCTCTAGATAATTCTCTTGCGTTTACTGTTTGCGTCATGTTCCGGCGATGTATTTCCGATACAGACACCTGCTGTTCTCTCCATTCTTTTATGCACAAGAATAAGTTTCGCTTGCGAAATTCCCGCACCCGGTGTGCACCCTTGCGGAACGTTTTTTTATGAAATTTCCTGTAAAAAAGCCTGCATCAAAGGAATTTCTTCCGAAGATGCAGACTTTGTATGACTGTGTTTTGTATCTGTGATACAGTTTATCATGCCCTCTCGATCTTACAGCTGTGATGCTTATACTTCCCGATGTACTATGCGCATCTTTTTCATAATTGATTCCGATCAAAAGAAGGTTTCCTTTATAAAGCTCCAGCTTCTGCGGATAGTTTTTCATCCGGATATATTCTGCCAATGCTTCGTAGGTTTCTGTCTGATTCCAATAATTTGGGATCATTCCCGAAGCAACTTCTTTGCTTATCTCTTTTCCTGTTGTATCAGTGCGCGTTGTGCAGGTCTCATCACGAAAAGAGCGCTAAGCATCAGCACAGCTGTCGCTGATAGACTGAAAGGATAGGCCATCATAATATTATGATAGGTTTTATGACTCTGAAATACTGTATAAATCCAGGTGATGCGAATGCCGCAAATACCGGCTGTTGTAAGCAGGGCAGGTACGACCGAAATACCAAATCCTCTTAAATATCCGGACAGGACTTCGTAGGATAATGTAAATATATAGGATACAAAGATAATGATCAGCCTTTGATATCCCACTTCTACGACATCGACGGCTGGGTTAAATATCGCCAGCAGCCGGCGTCCGAACAGCAATATGATCGTGACGGTACCTCCCAAAGCGACAATACCTTCCCCGAAACAGAGTCCGATAATCTTTTTACAACGTGTTATCTTACCGGCTCCGAAATTTTGACCCACAAAAGTCGTACATGCCTGGCTGAAACTGTTCAATACGTTATATGCAAATATCTCAATATTAAGCGCTGCGCTTGACGCTGCCATGACGATCACTCCAAGACTGTTGATCGCTGCCTGAATAATAATATTGGCAATCGCAAAAACTGCAGCCTGTATTCCCGCCGGTATCCCGATCCTCAGAATCTTCCCAAGGGCAATGGAGTCTATTTTAAGCTCTTCCATTTTCACTTTTACGACTGAATCAACCTGTAAAAGATCTACAAAAAGAATGAGGGCACTTACCGCGTTTGAAATAACCGTGGCTGCGGCAACACCGTCAACCGTTCTGTGAAGACCGATCACAAAGAACAGATTGAAAAAGACATTTAAAATACCTGATAAAAAAAGCACAATAAGAGGTGTCCTTGTATTACCGATCCCCCTGAAAACAGCAGCCTCAAAATTATAAAGAAGAATGATCGGCATACCTGCCAGATAGATCTTAAAATAGAGTACCGCCAAAGGCAGCACATCCGCCGGAACATTCTGTGTAAGCAATATTCTTTCTGCCATAAGTTCCCCGAAAACCATCAGAATAATACCGCCCAAAACGGAAAATACGATGGAAGTATGTACTGCTTTTCGTATCATTGATTCATCATTTCGGCCTACCGAATTTGCGATCAGCACGTTGGTGCCCAGAGAGATACCGATAAAAAAATTTAATAAAAGTCCAATGATCGGCGTATTGGCTCCTACCGCAGCCATGGCTGCGGCACCCTTCCCGCCTGTAAATCTGCCCACGATTGCGATATCCGCTGCGTTAAAAAACTGTTGTAAAATTCCTGTTGCAGCCAGTGGGAGGGCAAACCTCAGGATCTTATCCCACAAACTCCCCTCCAGCATATTGATCTGACTTTTTTTTGCTTTCATCTTCTTCCTTCTTTCCCTACACTTCGTTTTCTTCCCAGCGGTTTCACTTAAAACAGATTTTTCTTTGTAAACATAAAAAAAGGACACCGCTATGCGATATCCCTCTTTGATCATGCTGGTGACCGGAATCGAACCGGTACGATGTCGCCACCACAGGATTTTAAGTCCTGCGCGTCTGCCAGTTCCGCC
>SVFN01000037.1 GCA_015056815.1 Lachnospiraceae bacterium
GCACGAATGTTATTAACTGTTGTTTTTACAGGTGCCTGTGCAAGTCCTTCAACTGCTGCTACAAATGCATCTGCCCCGGTTCCAAATGCGAGGTTATGCTGAATATAACCTGTTGCAAGAAGTTCCTTTGCCTTTGCGGTATCTCCTGATACGAATGTTCCGATGAGTGCTAATGCTTTTTCCTTATTTGTCATGATTTTTTCCTTTCCGGGCTCTGCCCTGCGAGGTAATTATCCTCGAATGTTAAAAAGTTCATTGATGTAACCGTAGTGGTTTCATCTGATGATGTTAATATAGCATCGTTTTGATGTAATGTCAATAGTTACATCTAATTTTTTTCAAAAAATTTCCAGGTGCAGATAAACACCTGGATTTATAGCAAAACAACTATTCAATAATTGGTATATCATTATATTCCAATATAATGCTCATCTCAACAAACAGGAATTTGTGCGCGGGCTATAAAACCGGAGATAAGTTTCCATGTTAAATCTTATGTAGTCACCACTGTGATGACCCTCAAACACATGATTTTGCACATCGGCTCCGTTCTGTCGCAGCAATTGAAACAGTTTTTCACATGCGCGATAGAACTGCCCCTCATCTTCTTTTCCATCGTCCAGGAATACTTGCAAATCATCAAAAACCGTCTGCTTCGCAATAGAAATTGGGTCGTTTTTTAGCCACATCGTTTCATCCGCGAAATAGCACTCGTCTTCGTCTGCGTAGGACAAGTCAATGGCCGGCATATGCCCGCCGATTTTGGAAAACAATCCCTGGTGCCTCAACCCTATACTTAAGGCAGTGTATCCTCCGGAGGAAATGCCGCCGATATATCTTGCCGAGCGATCTCTGATGGTATGAAATGTATTGTCGACAAACGGTATGAGTTCGTCAAGCAGATAATCTTCATACCGCCCTTTGTGGACGACGCCATATTTGCCTTTAACCTCTCGATAAAGCACGGAAGAGTTAATCCCCCTGCTGTTGTCCAAATTCGGGCATACCACAATCAGGGGCTGTATTTCTCCTGCCTCAACCATGGCATCTGCTATCTTCTCCATTCCAAGCCACTGAAGAAGGCTTTCATTTCCTGTTCTTCCATGAAAGAAATACAGAACCGGCAGGGCACTTGTATCATCAACAGCTGGACGATAAATCGCCAGATTCATTTTCTTACCGAGGATTCGGCTGTCGATTGTTTTTGTAACTAAGCTCATATTAACAAACTCCGATTTGTCTTAGTCTATTATCCTGAAAGATAATGTAGCCTATCTTTTCCTACTTAAGCGTCGCTCCATCCTTAAATGCGTTACCGACCTTTTCTCCCACACCGAAATATGCATTTCCAAATGGATCAAAACTGATGGGCTTTAACTTCTTAATGTCTACCACGCCGTCCGTAACTACGCTCTCGTCAGCAGAAACATTAACGATCTCTCCGATCAGAATCCCGTCTTCGAAACTCTTTACCCTGCACTCCATCGCAAGCGGCAACTCATCGATCAGAGGTGCATCAACGAATTCGCTCTCTGTAGCATGGAATCCTGCCTTCTCAAACTTATCCGGAACCTTTCTACCAGATTCGATTCCCACATAATCACAGGGAACGACCTGGTCTTCCGTAGCCATGCTGACGGTAAAAGCCTTCCTGGCCTTAAGATTATCCGTAGTCTTGTGCTCGGACAGACTGATAGTGATCTCCTTAAAATCCGTTGTGATACCCCATGCTGCGTTCATTGCATTTGGCACTCCATTTTCATCATAGGTTCCGATGATAAGTACCGGTTGCGGGTACATAAGCGGTTTTGCTCCAAAATTTACTCTGCTCATTTTGCAATCCTCCTCTTCATTTCTTAGCTTTAGCTATTTTTCTTAACAGTTTCCTTCATCGCTTCATTTGCTTCTTCATCCCAGACCGTTCTTTCCGGTCCGAGGGTTCCATACATTGTATTCTCAAAGGAATAGCTCATCTTAGCGGTCTTGATCAGGCGTTCATTTTCAACATCATCACTAAATGATCCCAGCCTGTCATATATCTCCTTTGTTATCTCATAGTCGTATTCTTCACGCCCTTCCCGGCTGGTATACATGATCTTAGCAAAGTATCTGTTTGTGTCCGGATCATAGTATGCCGTCCAGTTGTTCCCCTTCTTTTTCGTTTTCATCAAGTCCCTCACTTCTATTCATGATCTACTGCTTTCACTACTATCTCTGATACAGCCACGAGAGTTGCTTCTCCGCTTATGGCTATCCTTCCATTCTCCCGAATCCCGCAGTATAAATGTCCGCCTCTCTTTGAAGCCTGATACGCGTGGATCCCGGTCTTACCCAGCTCTTTTGACCAGTAGTCCACTATCTGACAGTGCGCCGAACCGCATACCGGATCCTCTGCCACAAGGAGCTTAGGGAAGAAGCTTCTGGAAACACAGTCTGCATCCTTTCCTTTGGCCGTTACATTCTGCCCGCGCCCGGGAAGCCCGGCGAGTTTACTCTGATCGGACTTCATATTGCGGATCTGCTCTTCGGAATAAAAAGGATACTTCTTTCTTAAATCCTCATAACCTTCCTGATCTTATAATAAACCAGCACTGCTGCGAAAGATGTCAGCTCACCAATCATCACCCTGACTATCTGCAGTTCGTCACTACCCCCATTTGTTACAACATGCAAAAGATTCGTCACCACACAATTATTGAAAAAGTGGTCAGCCACTCCGATCCATACAGTTCCCGACATCTGATAAAGAAGTCCCCACTTAATGCCCATAACAGCCGACAGAATAACATATCCGAAGCTCATAACAAAAAACATTGCAATTGTCATATCGCCATCTATCAGGCTTCTTATCGGTGTTACAAGATGCCATATTCCAAAGAGGATTGCAGCAGTCCAAAGAGCGGTATTTTCCGAGCGTTCCCTGCTTATATATGTGATGTAAAATCCTCTGAACAGCCCCTCTTCCATCCACACATTTATGATATTGAATCCGATGCACATAAGGACAAAGCCAATACCGGTATATTTAGCCTCGCTACCGGTCAATGAAAATCCTGTTACATAAAACTCCAAATGTCCGGGAGTACCCTGTGCGTTAAGAACTGCAAATTCTACCGTAAAAGCAATCGCATAAAACAATACGCAGATTCCCATACCTTTTAGACAGTCGATAACAAATGATTCCTTTTTAAAACCGATCTCCCTCCACTTAAGTCCTGCCATTGGAAGTAAGATGAACAGCAGTATTATCCCAAAGACTTTATTTATAAAGCACTCTGCAAAAACCGTCTCGTCTGTTCTTATGAAAATAACTTCTACTGCATGCACCGCTATACAGATCAAAAAAATGATCACGCTGTTTTTTATTGTATTTTTCTTCAATGCTTCTCTCATCTTTTATCCCTTTATTCTGCCTCAATACATTTGTCTGACTGCATTAAGGACTTCTTCGTCTACAATATCCAGTCCCATCTGCTTAAGCATCTGAGACAGCAATTTATATTTATTAATTGCCTCTTCAGGTGTCGCAGGACAGACTGCCGGATTGACCCATATGTTGAACATAATGGCCAGAAATTCCGACAATTCCTTGGGCGAATCCGTCTTTATCGTACCTTCTTTTATCCCCTCTTCTATCAGAGGGCGTATAAACATGGGAGCCACCTCATTGATCAATTCAGTAAACATGTTGCGAAAGATAAGTGGATTTTTCGTATAATCAATAACTATTGATGTCTCTTTTCTTCTCGCAGATTCGTTTATTGACGAAAGAAGAACCGCTTTGATCTTTTCCTTGGCACTCAAATCCTTACTGTTAATGAGTTCCAGAAGCTTGTCATCAGAAGAAGCCGTTACCTGATACATAACAGCATTTAGAATATCCTCCTTGGACCCAAAGTGTTGATATATTGCCCCCTTCGTAAGTCCACCAAGATTAGCGATGATATCATTTAAAGAAGTATTCTCGTAACCCTTCTCCAGGAAGAGTTTTGTAGCGACTTCAATTATCAGTTTCTCTGTTCTGTCAGGATACTTATTTCTGGCCATGCCTTCTCTCCTCGTTTTTTTTAATTATACATACCGCCGGTATGTATGTCAACCAAACTTTTATAAAAACTGCAAAAAATAGCGCAGATGTTTTCGGGCATCTGCGCTAAAAATACTCACTTGTCATATCATTATTTTACTTTTCTTCCGGTGTCATGATCTCAGTCTTCCCGCGGACCTCACATACATATTTCATTTTCTCCATAGTCTCTTTCCAAATCGCCTTGGTCTGGTAAAGAGCGTAACTTCGTTATCCGTATCATCAACATAGTAATTTCCCGATTCCCTAGGTGATGCAAAATCAGATTTTCCGACGCCCACCTTAAAATCCATGCAATAACCTCCTCACGATGATCCATTTTTTCCACATATCCATAATATGCATTAAATTCCGGTTTAAACTACCATCAATTTCCAGGATTTCTTAGTAGTTTTTTTGATTACTTGATCCGCTCAAGTAACCTTTCTGCAGATAATCGTATCCATGCAGTGATAGTGCAATACTCCGCCACTGTTATCTTCGAAGATCACTTCATCAATGCGTTCAACCTTCCAGTCAGCAAAATAAGTGAAAAGTTCACCTGACTTCCACATTTTCTCTTCCATATCCCAATCTGGAGGTAATTCCAAAAACGGTTTCTCCACAAATACGTTGATATAAACGATTCCATTTTTCTTTGTGATTTTATTCAACTTATCAAAGAAACTTTTTTTGTTCTCCTCGAAAATATACTGAACAGTGCCCGTTGAATAGATTAAGTCAAACTGTTCATCTATGCTGAAGGTATTAATGTCATCAACATATGCATTAATATTAACGTTTCTCATCTCTGCCAAGGCAAGTGTCTTTCGGATGCCGTTCTCAGTCAGATCAAATGCAGTAACATCGTATCCCTTCTGAGCCATGTAAACAGCGTCTTTACCTTCACCGCAGCCTATGTCGAGAACCCTTTTATCAGAGGAAGGAGGACACAGTTCTATTAATTCTTCAAGAAAATGCCCGGGTTCCAAGCCCCAGTAATAAGTGTCTCCCTCATACCATTTCTCGTAATTTGTTCTTATGCTCATTTATTCACCATCCTCACTTTCGATTATTTCTGTATCATCGTGAAGGATAACTCTGATCCAGGCTATGTCATCTTTGCTTTCCAAAGATTTGAATTTGGCATAGATTACATCCAATGATGGGCGGCCTTCTTCAGCCTGATTTGGTGCGATTGAATATTCGTCATTATTGTCAACAAAGAATTCTTCCAAGGTCAATAACGGATAATCCTCACCGGTTTCCTGAGTCTTTTTTTTATATTCATCTACGCTAATCATAAAGCATCCTCCTATAGCACATTATTTTCCAAGTTAACTTTACTTGTATTACGTATCCAAAAAAAATTCTGTGGTTTTGTTGCAAACTTTGATCATTACCTTCTCCGATGGCAAATGCTTACTCTTAATCCTTACACAGTGCACAGAGCATTCAAATATTTCCTTTGCCTTTTTGAATACCCTGTCCGCTGGAAAGAAAATATCATTATTCGATGCAATAATAAGAAGCGGAGATCTGATGCATTTAAGTTCATCCTTCTTATATTCCCTCGGAGGACGCATTTCCATCTTATATCCTGACATCATCAGATTGAAAAATCTCCGCCAGTCCTCATCGCCCTTTCCGCCCATGCACTGAATCACTCCATTCAATCCTTTCACGGTCGGATGAAAATAATACTTTATAAACGGAACCACCATATTGCTTAACATAGGCATTACAGGCCCATGAGCAATTCCGGAAGGCACCAGCAAAAGAGCCTTATCCACCATCTCCGGGTAACTTTTTGCAAAAGAAAGAAACATGGCCGAACTGTAGGATGAAACAACAAATGAAATCTTATCCACTTTGTAATGATCAAGGACTTCTTTTATCCAAATTCCATATTCATCTTTACTGCTGCTTATATTTCTGTAGGGTGCGCTCTTCCCCGGCATTCCCACAACATCAGGAGCGATGATGGAAAAATCCTTCAGCAACGGCAGGAAAAGTTTGAGATTGAGTGTCGTGATCCCATTGCCGCCGTGAATTGTGCATATTCTCGGCTTCCCCGGATCTCCCACAAGCAAAGAATGCGTTCTGCCAAAACTTGTCCTTATATAGCTATCAACGTAAGGAACATTCAAAGATGCAAGAGTTTCATCATAAAACTCATGCATCTCATTCATTGATTTTCTATTCTTATAAACAATTTTTTTCTTTTTCAATATCGTCTTTATAAACTCCACATCTTTATTCACATCATCTCTCGACTTTCCCCAGCCAAAATGTCTGCGTTGCCCCCAGGTTGATTACTCTTATAGCTAATCTTTTATGTAAAAAATGACATTTCCTCCAAAATTTCAAAACACGCTCTAAACTATATTATACCATTTAACGGACAGCATAGAAAGAAAAAGCTGTTGTGGTGCCTACACTTTTTCTCGTTCCAGCAATCTATTTCTAAAATTAATCAAATTTCCACTGATAAATGCTGTTGAGAAAAAGTGGATTACTCCGCCGCCAAGTATCAAAGACCTCAGCATGGCATCCACTTTCCTCGTTGCTCGCGCACAAAACGAAAGCGCCGTACCCGAAGCCGCTTAGCAGCTCCAGGCCGACGCTCATTCGTTACCCTTATTCTTTTGCAAAAGAAATGGACTCGGCGGAGAGGTTTTTGTTTTCCTCATCGCTTTGTCCGTTGTAAATATAACACAGGGATTTTTGAAAGAAAATACTAAAATCGTTGTAATTCGTTGCAAGGGGCGAAAAACGCATTATCTCAATAAAAAAGTGAGCATGCTCCATAGCCGGCCATCAATTGACCGCGCATTATTTACTGTTCAACAACATTCGTACGAGGGAAAAAAGGGCACGTTTCTTTAATGCATTGTTGGTTCTGATCATAGAACTCACAGCTTTGATCCTCGTATTCCAAATGAACATCGAAATGCTTATTGATGTATTCAACCCCATGCTTAAAGGCTATCATAGCATCCCTCTTACAACATCTCGGCCCATTAATTTTCCCCAGTTCAGCGATGGCCTCAGCCGTATATACCATATGATCTCCCCAGGTACCATCGTTTGAAAGAGGACCGGTTCCATCAATTAAGGATAGTACTGCTCCGATTGAAGTAATGGCACCACATATCCCCCAATGGCCACACATTGCTCCAGGCATTTTTAATCCTTCCTGCAGCAAACGCTCAAGGCTCTCTTCTAAATCCAATTTACCGCCAGCATTATGATAAGCGACCAGAATACTTGCTCCATCCAATATGTGATGTTCAGGGCCATGTATATTGACATATTCCTTTGCTGCCATTCTTTTAAATATGCGAACGGGATTTACTCCCTGTTCATCCTTTATATCCTTGATGATCTGCCTTGCTTTTTCTTCAACTGTCATATCGTGTCCTCTCTCAGGATGCCCTGTATTCCATAAGGGTTGTGTTTTGCCAATTACCAAACCGGTCTTTGGCAATTCGCTCTCTATATCCTATTTCGCGAAAACCACATTTCCTATGAACCCTGATACTTGCTTCGTTAATGGAAAGGATTGCGGAGTAAATACTCCAATATCCGGCACTTACTGCCTCGCAGATCAGTTTTTTAACCAGCTCTGTACCTATCCCTTTCCCTCTATGATTTTCGTCCACATAAACGCTCATTTCAACACATCCTCGATATGCGCAGCGCTCTGACGTGGGGCTGATGGCTATCCAACCAATCACTTCGCCATCTTCTTCATAGACATATCTGCACTCCTTTATGTGCCCGGCATCCCATCCTTCATAGGATGGGCATTCCGTATTGAAAGTAGACTTGCCGCTCAATATTCCCTGCATATATATGGCTGAAACTCTGTCCCAGTCACTCTTTATCATCTGTCTGATCATTCCTGCCTTCCACCTTTCTGCACGCCTCATTATAGATCTGCAGAGCTTCCAGAACTTTGTCCCGATCACTCTCTTCTATCATGGAAAAGACCTTTTTAAACTCAACGTACATATCATTTTCTATTTTCTCGAATCTGGCTTTTCCGCTCTCAGTAAGCAGCAAAACAACACAACGCCTGTCTGTCTTCGATGGTTCCCTTACAACAAAGCCCTTTTTCACAAGTTCCTCAACACTTCGGCTGACTCCGCTCTTGTCTATCTTTAGCAACTCGGCCAGTTCCTTAATGCAGATCCCAGGCTTACGCCCGATCTCTACCACCAAAAAACATTCCGCCTTACTGACGCTGCATTGACAGCAATCTGTCTGGTTCATATTATCCAGGTGGCATTCCAGTTCTCTTGTATATTCGCGAAACTGTTGAATTTTATCCATTAATCCCATCTCCTTTTGTTAGATGATATTCGCATTAGTTGCGTTTGTCAACTATTATTTTGTAAAAAAAATGGGAGGACTGTTTGAATGCAATCCTCCAACCGCTTTACCGGTAGCATCCATGACCATCTGAATCTGTCTGCCCGTAGCCTTCTTAAGGTCACAGTCAAGATGATAGCTCAGATAACAATACGGCATTATCTCTGCTATATGATACACATAGTATGCGTACATGTTATCAACCGGCGTGATCTTATAACCGCTGACCTTAAATGCATTTTTCAGTTTCAGGATTTCTAAATCAGACGGATTGTCATCGTGGACACCCTCCGTTTCCTCTTTTCTTTCCTCATACAGATTTGTTTAATCTATAATCGCAACAGTCATCACCCTCGGCAACAGACTTTGTTCTTTGATAATCAACTCCACGAAAGCCGTTCATGTACTCCTTATCCATACAGCAGATCATCTGCACCGCTTCCGGGGTTCCGAGTGCTTTCGCCTTGTCATATAACGGGCAGGCTACAACATCCATATAGCATTTATCCTTTTCAACCCGCAGGTTTTTAACATCATATCCGGAGCTCATTTTTGCGGCTATCTTATCCATATTCTTCCACATAAGAGCAGGCATCCCCGGTAGTGACGTCATCCTGCCAAACATCTTTTTTAATTTCAATCCCATTTTTGTTCCATACGAACGCATAACCCCAAGAGCCTCTCCCGGTGCATATTGTTCGATTGCCCGATATATTGAAACTGCCGGAAACACAAACGATCTGCTTGTTTTATCAGCATTAGGCTCATCTGTTTCAAGTTTATGATATTCGGAATTGGCATACCTCCAGATTTCATCAGACTTACTCACACCATACTTTACCGTCAGTTCGCTTTTTATTCCCTTAAATGTGCTTTTATTTAGATAGTTCTTCATTTTCTGCCCCCTATCTCCAGGAAAACTAACAGGAACCAAATGATCATGCTCTCGCTCATCAGTCCGTTAGTAAAGCCAAGTCTGAATCCGCTCTCCGGCATCATCATGGATATTTCTTTAAGAATTCCAAATATCACAAGAACGTTCGTAAATGCCATCCCCTTCTTAAATATCGTATTACCGGTAATTTGCAGATAAAACCAATACAGAAATACCGGAAGCATCAGGCCTTCGCATACAGGAATAAGCCATGAATAATTATCAAAGAGCGATTCGCATATTAACAAAGCATCTTTTGAGAATCCGTTATTATTGAGCCACGCAAAAAGGCTTAAAATAACTACATAGATAAGATGAAGTGCTATCCACGGCGTGAGACCAAAAGCATTCAGATAATGATAGACTTTTTTCTTCTTCTCATCCGTAATGTAATTCTGTGCAGCAAAAAGCGCTGATCCATAAAGGACGATTCCCGGAAATGCCAGTACCATCGCCAGTATATATCTCCACTGAGGTATAGCCGCTGTTCCGATCGTCAGCCACTTAAGCTTACCTTCAAATGTCGGATTACCGTACATCATCAGCCAGTCTCCGCCACCAAAGCAGAAACACCCTAAAAGACCTGCTGATAAAGCCCATAGTTTTGTTTTGGATTTCATCATTCTCATAACAGTTCACTCTCCTCACAAGTGTAGTTAGTTATAGCTAACGCATCAATAAAAGAAAACACCGCCTTTAGCGGCGCACAATCGCTTTATCGCCACTTATTGCATTAGACAAATGCAATAAGGGTTATACTCTACGGTAAATCCTTTATCGCGCCATTCTTTTACAGCGGCATCCAGATCTTTTACAACATATATCACATGTCCAAGTCGCATCGTTCTCCTCCTGACTATTTTTCAAGCTTAAATAATTTCGCTGTTAAATTTGAAATCACAACCGACAATACCACACCCACAATGATTACGACAATCAGGCTCCACATCGGACTTGCTGCCATGAGCCCATCTGCATATCCTGCAGGCATCTCTTCCACCGCACACTCGTATGTATAATTCCTGTTAAACCATATCTGACCGTAATATCCGAAGCTTGAGAAAGTCATGATCACTGTACTGATCACGTCTCCCATCCGGTTGTATTTAAAGATTCCTCGTACTACCTCTGACATGACTGCTATTACCATGATTGGAATCACATGCCATGCTACAGCATCCTGAATGATAAAAAGCAAAAGAATCATTCCCAACCCAAGACAGATGCAGACTCCCGGTGCTTTCACGCGGTTACACGCATGAATAACGATACCGGAGAGCAAAAGACCGGCTGTGATCTGATAGCACACAAACAGGATCGGATGAATCGCTCCGGTCACACATACAATTGCAGTACCGACCGCATACAGCACAGCATACAGTATCATCCACAGCGCACTTTTCTTGTTCCATTTTTTCATAATGAGTTTCCTCCTTTTAAGTTAATGATTTCGGTTAGCATTAACTAACCCTATAAATGAAGAAAATCCCGATCTCTCGGGAAATTCAATCATATCGTTATGTGTCTTAAGTTTATCCCAGCCCGAAGATCTCCTTCCAGCCCGGATATAACAGAGTGCTTACAAATCTCATGTGCTGCGCAGCCTCTTCTTTTGCCATGTCATGCCTTACAATCTCAAATATCAGATGCACATAAGCTGTCGCCAAAATATGCCACTGCAAATCAGTTATTTTCTTTGGATTTCTCCCGGATGAAGCCAGTATTTCAGCGTAGCGCTTGTTAGCAGCTTCTTCGTACGCTATCAACCGGTCTTCAAATCCCTCATAGACGGATCCTTCAGAACAGCATATCAGCAGTTTAATGCCATCATAATGCTCATATATAAAATCCACCCAGAACTTCGCCCAATCATCATCAAAAGGATTGTAGGAATCGTCTGTTTCCATCCGGGATTCACTGCTGTCTGTGACTTCCTCAAATGCAGCAAGCGTATCCTTTACAAGATAGTAAAACATATCCTCTTTTCCCTTAAAGTGCTTATACAATCCCGCAGTTGTGATCCCGACCTTGGCCGATACTCTGTTAAGAGATGCCTGCTCATAGCCATATGTAAGGAACTCTTCTTTCATATACCGGATGATCTTCGCATTTGTGTCTGTTTTGTCTCTTGGCATTTAACACCCCTTGGTTAATGCAGTTAACTCAATATATAGTTAATCATATTAACTTATTTTTGTCAACAAAAAAATAGCGGGTAACCACGATACTACCTGTGAGAAGCAAGGCTGTTCCTTCCGGGATGAGATTCGCGGAATTCTTCAAACTTCCAATCCAGATACCTCATCTCATGTATACCGTTCTTGCAATGATCAGTAACCATAAGCTTTCCGAGAACTGTTTTTGCCATAGCTCTGTATAGCAGACTCATGGCTGCGGTCTTTACTCCGCCGTCATAATAATCATCTTCTCCGGGCAGCATCACAGGAATCCCCTGTTCCTTAAGATAAACAAAACATTCCTTCGTAGCCTTCATGATCATTTTTATCTGGGTTCCCGCTGCTTTTTTCAGATCACAGTCCAGATGATAACTTAGATAACAGTACGGCATAATCTCGGCGATATGATACATATAATAGCCATACATGTTATTTACCGGTGTGATCTTGTACTCCTTAACATCAAATGCTTTCCTGAGCATCTTAATATCTTTATCGTCCGGAGCATTCCTCAATCTTCCGACCGTGAGATCGGTTGTCGGCATCCGACCCACAACAGCAACTCCGCCTTCTCTATGTCCGGCAGAGCCCTGTAAACCTTCTTTTCTCTATCCCATCTCCTCATAGATCATTACATTTTTAAGCGGGCAAAAGGTATCACAATCGTACACGCATTCTTGATGAGTTCTATGTCATGCGTAACAATAATAACTGTTTTTCCTTTGTCACGAAGTTTCTTTAACAGCTCCGATACTTGCAGCATATGTGAATAGTCCAGTCCACTCGTAGGCTCATCAAACAGGATTATGTTTCTACCGGATGCTATTGCTGATGCAACAGCCACTCGCTGTTTCTGTCCTCCCGACAAGGAGAGCGGATGTTTGTCCGCATATTCTTTAAGATCCAGTGATCCAAGGATTTTCAGCGCTTCTTCTCTGTCCTCCGTTTCCTGCGATATCATCACTTCCTCAAGGACGCTGTCAGTAAAAAGTTGATGATTCACATCCTGCATGACCATATATATATTCCGGAGCCTCATTTGATTGTTCCAAAGTTCATTATCAATCTTAAGCACCGCCTTACAGGATCGTTCCAGACCGCACAAACATCTTAAGAATGTAGATTTCCCTGCGCCGTTAGCACCTGTTATTCCTATGATCTCTCCCCTTGGGAGTTCCATTTGCGGAATGTCAAACACGGGTTGTTCGCCCTTATAGGAATATGTCATGTTTGACAATACCATCTTTTCGTCGCTCTTTTTTGCATCCTTCGTATCAATGCTTATATCTGTCGGATCCTGCATTTCTTCCGCTCTAAGCCCAAGTCCGTGAAGTTCTTCCTCCGAAAGCTTCCGGATCTCTCCTGCTGTAAATTCCTTTACGATTTCTCCGTTATTCATAAGCAGAGCTCTTGATATATACGGGAAAAGATAAGAGATCCGATGTTCTGCGATGAGTATGGTTTTATGTTCTTCTTTCCAACTTTCTATCATCCTCTGAAGTTCACAGACACCTGCAAAATCAAGATTCGCCGAAGGTTCATCCAGTATGACAACATCAATCGGTTCTACTGCAATGCTCGCACACGCGATCTTTTGTTTTTCACCGCCGGACAGCTTAAAGATGCTTCTATCCATCAATTTGCCGAGACCATGCCTGTTTACAACAGAATTGATCCTTTGTTCGATATCCCTCGGCTCAATTCCGAAGTTTTCGCATCCAAAGGCCAGCTCGCTTGTCGTATCGACATTAAAAAACTGACTTCTGGGATTCTGAAAGACCGTACCTACATGTCTTGACAGTTTTCTTAAAGTTGTCTTTGATACATCGGTTTCACCAACCGTAACACTACCGGTCATCCGACCCTGATAATAATGAGGTATAAGCCCGTTAACACATCGAACAAGCGACGATTTGCCGCAGCCTGACGGTCCGCACACAAGAACCACATCTCCGTCGTTTATTGTCAGATCGATGTTCTTAAGGCTATCCTGTTCTTTCGTATATTGAAAGGAGACATTCTTAAAACGTATCATATACAAAACCTTCCGATCACCCACCATATAAAACACAGCAGGCAAAGTGTGATTATAAAAAAATCAAAAATCCCGAATCTGATATCCCATATACAGCTCCTTTTTTTTCCAACATCAAGGCCTCTTGTCATAGCTGCTGCAGACAGTTCCTCTCCTATGATCGAACAGGATGCTATGAGTGGAACCATTCTGTATTCAACTGCTTCCGTTGCTTTCCCAGCCCCCATCTCTACACCACGCATGCGCATAGCGTCATTTATAGATCTTGACTCCTCTACGACGGTAGGGAAAAACCTGAAGATCACACTGATGGGTATTGTCAGCTTATCGGTCACATGAAGCCGGTTCATGGCCGTCAGAAATTCTGACACTTTTGTGGTCTTTACAATGTATCTTGCCAAAATGACAGTCGGAAGTATCTTCGTGATGATATACAACATCAAAGCCAGTGCTGATTCTAAAGCAGTAAGATCATGCTGAAGTGCTTTCTGCGCAAAATAGCTCCCCACATATATAGAGACGGATATCAAACCTGCTTTCCATTCTTTTTCAACGAACAGTAACAGCACCGGAAGGTAAACCAAAATCCAATAGAAAACCACCATTCTTTTTTCTCCGGCATTACCGACTACAAACACAGAGCTCGTAAAAAGAAGAAGTAGTTTTGTGCGTGGATCTAAAAGTGAATGAACATTTCTATCAAGCTTATATTCCATGATCAGGCGATACCTGCCTTTTCAAAATGCTTCTTTAAGACCTTTGTTCCGATCCATCCGCCGATAATTCCGCAGAGCACATCCACTACCAGCAACACGGGGCACATCCATCCCGGCAGCATCTTTGTGACCGCATCAATATACTCCTGTCCGAAATTCTGTCTTGTTGAAAAATAAGCTTCTGCGTTGAAGAAAATCCCAAAGTAGTTTGCCCAGCAGTAAATTCCAGATATTGCATATGCTATTACGCCAAATTTCTTACTCTTATAGTTTCCCGCACGGTATATAACTTCCGCAATAAGACCGGATAAAGCTCCTACGACAAGTGCATAATAGCTCATGCCTGTCACCCACATTAAAGCCCCCATCAGAACATTCAGGATCAGTATCATTCCGAACTTCTTTACTTTGGTTAAAAACAACATATAAGGGATTCCTGTTAAGATCGGTACAAATACGACAAGTAATACCATCATGATAGGGATCACTCCCGTCATAGCTACGATACAGCATATTACAGCGCATATGGCGGTGTATATGCCTACATTGATAAGGTCTTTTGCATTCAGACGTTTATTGTTTTCCATTTTCCTCTTTCTCCCTAAAACCTATTTTTAGATTACATTTTCCAGTTTTGTGATATAAGCTGCTGCGCAGTCATGCGCTTATATATGCTCTCATATCCTGACAGAAATTCAGGACTGCCCTGTTCGGCAACCACACCATCCTTAAGCACAACAATGTGATCTGCTTTCGCGATAGTTCTCATACGATGGGCAATGATCATAACCGTTTTGTTTTTTATCAGCCTGG
This sequence comes from Lachnospiraceae bacterium, assembly GCA_015056815.1. Lineage (GTDB taxonomy): Bacteria > Bacillota > Clostridia > Lachnospirales > Lachnospiraceae > SIG333. The sequence goes on from SVFN01000037.1 coordinate 15,119, forward strand.
ACAACGCTTCCTGTATCACCGTTTCATTCTCCGCATCAAGAGAAGCAGTTGCTTCATCGAGGAGTATCACAGGTGCATTTTTAAGAAAGGCTCTTGCTATTGATATCCTCTGTCTTTCTCCACCTGACAGCTCACTTCCGTTCTCTCCTATATTTGTATTGTACTGATCTGGAAGAAGCTTTACAAACTCATCACAGTTTGCCAGTCTTGCCGCCTCCATGACCTCTTCATCCGTAGCCCCGTTCCTTCCGATCCTGATATTCTCCATAACCGAATTATTAAACAGAGTCACATCCTGGAATACGATCGAATACTTAGAAAGCAGGGTTTCCGGATCCACTTTAGAGATATCTTCTCCTCCGAGCGTGATCTTCCCCTCGTTCACATCCCAGAATCTCGCCGCCAGCCTTGATATGGTAGTCTTTCCTCCGCCGGAAGGGCCGATGAGGGCAGTTACCTGTCCCTGTTTTGCAGTAAAATTGACATCCTTAAGTACATCCGTATTGTCGTCATACTTGAATCCGACATGATCAAATACGATGTCATAGCCATCATTTTTCAGTTCTTCCGAACCTGTCTGGATTTCATGAGAAAGTACCTCATCCAGGCGCTCGCACTGAATGCCGGTCGATATGATCGCTGCAAAGTTCTGGAGTGAGATCTCCATCGGAGCGTATAATCTTGATACAAGCATAAGAAACATAAAAAAGGTAAGCAGATCTATCTCTCCCTTTGCAAAAAGCGTTCCGCCAACCACAGCAGTTGTTCCTATGCCGAGTTTTAAGATGATCGCCGCCGAATTGACATATACGGCCATTTTTAATTCCGTAAACAGAGCAAACTTCTCTACTTTTTTGATCTTACCGTCAAGCTCCTCCATATATCTGTCCTGAGCATTGTTGGCTCTCAGATCTCTGATTGATTCCAGGCATTCCTGTATGCCATCCGCCATTTCCAGCTTAACCGCCTGATTCTTTCGCACTGCCCTCTTTTCTGCACCGGCACATGTGGTCACAATGGTGAAGGCGATCGGTATCACCCAGAAACTGGCGAGCACCATTCTCCAGTCAAAAAAGAAGAACAGACTGACCCCAACGATGCACACAGATATTACTGCACCGATCAGTTCCGGTATCCAATGGCTTGATGCTGTTTCGATCATGGCGCAGTCTCCCATGATATTTGTGGTAAGATCTGCGATATTCTTCTTCCCAAAGTAGGAAAGAGGAAGTTTTCTCAGTTTTTCTGCTATTGTTGTTCTCCTGACCCCACTCTCCCTATAGGTAGTCAGAAACGTTGCATTGTATTGAATAAAATTGGTAATGAATACCATAACGATCACGATCACAGACCCTGTTATATAAAACGGTATCCTGCTTCTGTTTAAGTTATTTTCTAAAAGATCCTTTATAAGCGTATACAGGATCCCTGCCGTCATCATAAGAACAATATTGGTAACGGTCACGCTCACACACGCCTTGACCATATCTACCGCACCCTGCCTTGAAAGCGCGTATTTATGCTGTAATCTCTCTATCATTGCAATGCACCTACTTTCCATTCGATCGATCTGGTATACTCGTCAAACATTTGCTTATACAAGCCGCCTTTACGCATCAGTTCTTCGTGGTTTCCGGATTCGATACACTTTCCGCCATCCATAACGAATATCCTGTCCGCATTTATAACGGTGCTGAGTCTGTGCGCTATCATGATAAGAGTCTTATTTTTCGAAAGTTCTTCAAACGCTGCCTGAACCTTTGTCTCATTATCGGGATCGGCAAACGCAGTTGCTTCGTCAAGGATCAGTATCGGAGCATCTTTTACGAAAGCTCTTGCTATCGTAATCCTCTGCTGCTCTCCTCCCGAAAGATATGTTCCTTTTTCTCCCAATACCGTATGTATTCCATCAGGAAGCTTTTCGATGATGTCCATACACTGGGCTTTTCTAAGCGCTTCAAGAACTTCAGCTTCACTCGCATCCGGTTTTGCCATCCGGACATTTTCCAAAATCGATTTCTTTATCAGCCTGCTATCCTGAAAAACAAAGGAAACAAGATCCATAAGTGTCTTTGATGAAAGATCCTTTACATTTACACCACCTATCAGGATCTCGCCTTTGGTCACATCAAAAAACCTGGCCATCAGTTCTGCCAATGTGGTCTTTCCTGAACCGGATGGTCCAACTAACGCAACATGCTCACCGGGCTTTATTGAAAGAGTCACATCATTTACCGCATCTCTGTTTGCGTCTTTATAACGATATGAAACATTTTTAAGTTCGATCCTATGATCAGCAATCTTCCTGTCCGATCTTCCTTCTGTGAGCGGCTCGATCTCCATAATCTTATCCACTCTCTTAAGAGCATCGATCAGTGTCATCTCCGCCTCTCCGGAATATGCGATCTTGGTAAGAGCGATCGTTACAAGCGGAGTGATTATGATGTAATACATGATGTTCAGGATAGCAACATTATCCACGCCGTTCTTAGTAACCACGAAAGCGGAGATTACAATAAATGCAAATATGGCATTGATGCATGTCATAAAGAATGCCATAGGAAATCTGAGTGTCAGTGTATAATCCGTTGCCCACTTTCCGAAACCGTCTATGCAGTCTTTGAACCTCTTGAATGAATGTACGGTCTGTCCGAAAGTCTTTACTACCGGAACACCGCGTACATACTCGGTCGCTTCACTGCTCATGTTCTCAAGTGCATCCTGGTACTCCTTCATTTTTTCCTGCATTCCCTTTGTCATCATAGACATCATGCATGCAAACCCAATAACTGCCGGGATCATGCATATGAGTCCTATCTTCCAGTTAAAAGCAAACACCAGCACGAGCAGACCCACCGGTGTGACTGCAGCAACAGTTTTATCCGGCAGATTGTGTGCAATAAATGTTTCTGTTGCCGCCGTGGAATCGTTTACGATCCTCCTGATCTTACCCGTACCATCTTCATCAAAGACCCCAAGAGGAAGAGTGATAATCCTGTGCATCAGACCGCTCCTCATGTTGGCCTGCACACGAAATGCGGCTATATGCGTACAGAAAAGGGCAAGGATGTATACGAGCAAAGCTCCAACGATCAATGCAACGGCAGACCATGCATAGATCTTGATATCATCTAAGTTCTCACCGTTTACCGCTATCCTGATTATCTTCCAAAGCTCATAATAAGGGATCAATGTCATTACAGCGCTAACAGCCGCCAGACACCTTCCCAGAGTGATCAGGTTCTTATACCCTCCCGCATACTCCCTGATCAGCTTCATGTGATCATACTTTTCCGTCTTTCCCAACTTATATATCCTCCATTTTTGTTTTATGATCTTATATTGATTGTTCTCTTGTGGTCGTTTTATCTATAGATTCTTACGGTTTTATCCCATAAACAACGATGCAATATGATATACGATGCACGATAAAACCAGTGACGCACCTACATAAAACCCAGCGGTTTTTGCTGTCCATGCAAAAGAATGCGACTCCTTGTACGTGGTTGACAAAGCCATAAGGCATGGAACACTGAAGGTACAAGCAAACATGAATGCAAGCGCCTCAGCTTGCGAGATTGTCTGTGTCATGACCGCAGACAATGCTGCTTTATCCACTCCAAGTGAACTTGCATTAAACGCTACATCTGCGACATTGCTCTGGCCTGCAAACACCGCATTCAAGGTTCCAAGTACTGCCTCTTTTGCAAATGCGGCACTGATAAATGCCATAAAGGTCTGCCACCCCATTCCGAAAAACTTTGTTACCGGTTCTATAAAAGTACCGACCTTGTATAAAAGGCTGCTTTCCACATTGCCTGAAGGACTGAAAGAAAAAATCCAGAATATAACCGACACAAGCGTAACGGTCTTAAGCGCTCTCTTGAACATATCGAAACACTTGATCCATGCCTCCTTAATGATATATTTCCAGTGAGCCTTATGATAGGGGGGCAGTTCCATGATCATTCCCGAACGTGATCCTTCAGGAACAAGTCTGCCGCCAAATACTTTTGACACTATAAACATCAGTACAAATATATAGACTATTATGCCCAGACATACAAGAGCTGTTCCCCATGCAGGGAAAAACATGCCTGAAATAACAGGGATAATACTCCATATGGATGCACATGGCACTGCCCATACCACCATCATAGTGAGCATCTTCTGTCCCCAGTTGTCCATAACCCTTGTACCGCTTGCACCACCGATCGTACATCCCATACCCATGAGTATCGGTGCTACCGCCTTACCCTGAAGCCCCAGTTTTGACAGTGCTCCATCAAATTGGTAGGCTGCTCTTGCAAGGAATCCTATTTCCTCAAGGAAGCCAAAAACGATATTTACGCCAAAAACAAATGCTGCCATTGAGATGCAGAAATATAGCGTATTTGGTAACAGGAGACTGAATACGGATACAAGCCAGGGATGAACATGTAATCCACCCAACAGATCCGCTATAGGCTTTCCGAGCAATTTCGGCAACATACCCGCCACACTCATAAATGGTGACATGATCAACATCGCGGCAAGGAAACCGACAAGAATGATACCGATCGTCACGATCTTTCCCCAGAAGGGCTTAAGCAGCAGATTGTCAAACTTAGATAGCTTAAACTCTTTACCTGAAGATATCATCACTCCGTCAAGCAGCTTGCTGATCCAAGCATACTTTGAATTCCCTTCCGCGACCATCCTCTCCTCAGCCTTAAGATTCTCTTCCAAAGCGGTATCGGGCTTTGTGACAAGCTTATGAGGATGTTTTAATTCCTGTTCGATAAGTGTCTTTAAATCTTCATAACCCTTTCCGTCAGCTGCCGTAAAGGGAAGCACCGGAATTCCGAGTCTTTCAGACAGCAGCTTTTCATTTATCTTCTTCCCTTGAACCGCCGCAACATCCATCATATTTAAGATCAGTATTGCCGGGACATCCATTCCGGCAAAGTCAGCGAGCATGTACATGCTTCTCTCGAGCTGCGAGGAATCGACAAGCACACATATCAGATCAGCCTCACCGCCCTTTATGAATCTTTCCGTAATGATCTCCTCATCCGAATTACCTGATAAGCCGTAACTACCAGGGAGATCAGTCACCATGTATTGTGCATCTTTATAACTGTAGGTACCATCCTTCTTTTCCACTGTCTTACCCGGCCAGTTTCCCACGTGCTGTCTGGATCCGGTCAGTTGATTAAAAACAGTTGATTTGCCGGAATTCGGTTGCCCCAAAAGCGCTATACGGTTCATGCTCCCACCTCCACTTCAATCTTTTCACAATCTTTCCTGTTAAGGGCAAGAAGGGTTTCCCTTGCATACACCAAAACCGGCATTCTTTTATCATTCTTGATCACCTGAAATTCGGCACCTTCCGTAAGCCCGACTGAAGTGATCCTTTTCAAGAATCTATCATCCTTCCCCAAGTTTTTTATCTTTCCCTGCGTACTTGCACGCATCTCACTGAGTTTCATCCATTTGCCTCCTTTTGCTCTATGTTGGTAACAGAAGAATGTGCGCAATGCCCGTTACACCCCGGACACCCGCAGCCACATCCTCCATGTTTACGCTCTTTTATCTTGCCAATGATCAGCAATACTACAATGATCGCAAGTATTCCACCCACGATAACGGATGGTAAAATCTCCGAAATCCAATCCATGACAGTTTTAAGCTCCTTTCGTTAATGCGGCGGCCTTATACTTTTTGACCCTGTTATCATTCCATTGTCTCGTAGTTATCAGTTTTGCATATCAGTTAGCTATCACTAACCATAAAGCGATAGCTAACCAATATAAAAAAGAGCCTTTCGGCTCTTTTTACTTGATACCCATTATCTTCAGCCACCCCGGCATAAAGAACTCCTGGACTGTATTCAGATATTTTATAACTTTTTTATCATCGTAATCATGTATGATCGGCTCAAAACATGCTGTAAGATATGCCGAAAGCAGCATATGTAATTCCTCCTCGCTAAGTTCTGCAGTCTGATACCCTTTTCTTTTCAGATATCTTATTGCTTCCAAAAATTCTTTCTGGTTATCTTCTACATAATCATGTACAAAATTTTCGTATTTGGTTCCGGCAGATCGTGAGATAAGAAGAATGAACTCATCTCTTCTCGGAAGGATCACTTCCTTGACCATGTCAACAAAGTTTTCGCCAAACAGTTTATCATCAGATACGTTATCTTCAAGAAGGGCATATTTCCTGTTTGTATGTTTCCTGGTCCATTCCGTTATACTTTTGATCAAAGGCTCTACCATGGCATTAAACATAGCTTCTTTATCCGTATAATGCCTGTACAGTCCTGCCGATGTCATGCCTGCCCTGGCCCCGATGCTCCTGATGGAAGCCTCTTCAAAGCCTTTTTCAAGAAACTCCTCTTTTACTGCCTTCTTGACTTTTTCATGGCTTAACGTCTTATCTCTTGGCACTTCTTTTCCCCTGATTAATTGCTATCACCGTTTGTTATCATTGTTTGCTATCACAGATTACTATTTTTCTAACCATTTGTCAAGGAAAATATCTTGGAATCTTCAATCATATACACCACCCATTCAGATTTTCCATTAGGATTCCGTCTATCCCAATCAGATCATTTTATTCTCATAATCTTGCAGTTCATGAAAAATATTATCCACAACTACTGTATCTCCTGTCCGCTACAGTTATCACTTGTTAGCATTGTTTTTTCAATTCTGCTTACTATCGCATCAGCCCAACAGGATGTAAATCCATCTATATCGGATTCTTTATCTGATCCGGCACAATCCAGTAGTCACATATATTTCCACCTGACGCTAGCGTGTAATCCCTGTGCAATATGCCGTGACTATATTCGGTCGTAATATAGTCTATGTCACAACAGACAGGCAAAACTTCCAAAAAACCGTACTTTCTCGCAAAATCATTCAGAGGGCATCTTGTAAAATAATAATAGCTACCGTCTTTATGTTTCGAATCATCAAAATTAAAATCCCAGGTCTTGTCCCTATACTGCGGATGTGCATCTGCCCAATCCTGCATCGCATGGAATCTGTCCTTTGCCCGCTGCAGATCTTCCGGTTTGTTAATATCTTTTCCACCCATGAATTTTGCAGCAATACCACTTCTCATAAATTTGTTTACAACCGTGCGAAAGCTGCCTGTGTCAATTTCCCCATCCGCAGCCTTCCATATTGACAGAAAAACGAAGCACATATAAATATTTTTGCCCATAGGATTATCAGCCCCGATGTCATCACACTTTGACAGCATATCCTTATAGATTGCAGGTGCCTTTTGAAGTGCCTTTTTCGTGATGTCTTTACCGTACTGCTCCTTCAAATACTTCTTCATAAAAAGTGTCAGCACTCTGTAATACTTCACTGTATATTTCATCATAGTCTGTTACCTCCAATCTGGATCTCCCATCTTCTACTTCTTTGCTATACACTGAAAAGTAAATGGCGAGATCTTTCTGTATTTAACCTTTTCGAATCCGGTTGTTTTCACCAATTCAAGTTTATGATACCCGGAAATGCCAAGGCCATCGCCAACCGTTTGGCAAAAAACAATACTTTTACCGTAATGCATTAAAATACTCCTGCCTGACCGCTCGTGCTTCCGGAACAAATTCCATCGCGCCCCAACAATGCATCATATCTTTACCGATATGCGTATTAAGCTTTACGCCATA
>SVFN01000038.1 GCA_015056815.1 Lachnospiraceae bacterium
AAGGAGTTTCGTCAAATTGGGGACGCAATTCATCCCCCACCTAAGAGGTGGGGGTCTTCTGGCTGAAAGAGGATAAAAATCCTGCTGCCGAATGATCAGGTCGCTATGATAAGATCCATCGTGCCGTCATCATAAAAGATTGCAAGCATGGGAAGCCACGAATACCATTCCGCGATGACGAAACTCTCAAACTGATATCTGTCATACCAGTGACTGCGGTTCAGCGTTTTCTGATAATGCGCTGCAACCGCCCGCATCTCGCTATTGTTCAGTAAGAATTCATTATCTCCGTCACCGCGGGCAGGAATGATATCACGGACATCCGGGATGTATTCCCAGCCTTCAACATGTTCCAGTTCGCGGTAATGCTCTTCCAGAGCCGCATCGATGTATGCAGTGCGCAAAGGGATGTCTTCTTCGGGATGAAGACTTCGATACTCCGCGACCGTATGCGAAACGAGATCCTTGACATACTCACATACCAGGTCGGATCCGGTCCACTTATCACTGACTCCGCCCTTTATCCGCTTCCGGTCCCATTCCACATACCGTTCGGTGTGAGACGCAACCCATTCCGGCGTATGAATGATCTTCTTAATATATCTGTCATATACCAAACCTGACAAAAAAACGATAAGAATCCCCGCAAGCACCCAGATGATCGCCTTTCTGTGATTCTGCCAGAGCCATAAAAAGGTACTGGCCAGCATCAAAAGCGCCGGCGGAGCATAGATGACCGTTTTCCAGAAAAGAACATAAACGATCGCATTCGCTATACTGTCCAGACCACCCTTCGGTCCGTTCTTGACACCGATCAGGGCATACAGCGTCCATCCTGCTGCCACCCATAAGAAAGAGAGGCCAAACAGGAGCAGCATTTTCTTATTTGTAATCCGGTACCAATCCATAGCGGTGGTTCCTCCTTATCCGACCAGCTCTTTTATGGTCTTCCAGTCAAAACATCTGCGAAAGTTCGCACCCGGAAGCTCACACTCCTCATTCCACGGACGGTCAAACACCATTACCTTAAGTTCCGGCAGATGATCGAAAAAACGAAAAGCGGACGGTGAATCCTCCACGGCATAGTCAAAATGCATCCGGTAATAATCCTCAAGCTCGAGATTGAAATCGCTGTTTTTAATAAAGCTGTCCCGCCCGTACTTATTCAGGCAATACAAACGCACTCGTTCCAGCCCGTGCCGGTCAAGCCATTCGCGCGATGCCTCATAAGCGCTGTTCGGCCGCCCTGTTATAATAAACACCTCATGCCCTTCATCGATCCAGTCGTTAATCGTCTCCACCGCTCCCGGTGTCTCTTCATACGAAAGAAGTACTTCGGGAGTGTGCCCCTCTATCATCATCTTCTCATACTGATCCTCTGTGAGAGAAAATGACTTCTGAAGATCGAAATATCTGATCTTTTCATAGGGTACGTCTTTCCCAAACAGCTCTGCCGCGAGACCGGAGAAATGCTTCGCAGTCTCGCACAGGCAGTCATCAAAATCCACGTAAATATTCATTCTTTCACTCCACTTCACTGTTACAGTCCGTCTATCGTCATCCGCAAGATAACTCTCGACTCTATTTGATAATATACCATATTCTTTCAATCTCTGCTTGAGTTTTTTCAATAGAATGCAGAAGCTTTACTTTCAGCAAGGGATGTGTCTACTTTGATGCCAGATCAGATACAATCTTTGAAATACATTCCAATTGAGACAGGTCCAATTTTAATAAATTTGAGATCAGGCTTCGTAATTCCTGAGGTTTTTGGAATTGCGATTCAAAAAAATCAGCAGGAGAAACCCCTAAATATTCGCAAATATAAAAAAAAGAAGACATAGAAGGAAGTGCTTTACCACTTTCAATACTATTAATATACCCCGGATTTTGGCCAATGGAAAGGCTCATATCTCTTGCCGAAACACCTTTCTGCATTCTTAAATATGCCAATCTTAAGGCAAAATTTTCTTCATAGAATTCTTTCGATTCAGACATATCAAATATCACCTCAAATAATGTTACAAAGCGCTTAGCATATGGATTTACCATTAAATAGACCATATATTACATTCTATCTAACATTATTCGCAAAAATAGTTGATTGTATCCGATAAATAGTATATAATATCGTGTTGTATCTGATACTTGTTCAAAAAAAAACCGTTTAAAACTGAGGAACACTTAGATGGAAAAGGAAAAACCCTCTCTAAACAAGAAGATGATTGTTGCGGGAATGTATTTTTGCGCGCTGCTAATGACTACTGTATATGTGTCATTACGCGTAATGGAATATACCAAATTTAAGGAAATTGATATTTCTTCCTATAAAAATAAGACGAAACAGGCAATTTGTAATATTGAAAATCTGACTGATTCAGAATATATCATTATTGACGGCTATTGTTACTTAAAAAATTGGAACTATTCCAAAATCAAATATAAGCTGATACTTCAGGATCAAAAAACAGAGAAATGCTATGAAATACCTACAATGGCTGTAAACCGACCTGATGTTATGGAAAAATATAGCGAAATTGGATTTGAAAAAATCGGTTTCAGCGGCAGAGCATCAAAAAGAGCCGGAAAATTCGGAGATAATTATTATGAAATACTTTTTGCAATAAGCAAAACAGGAAAAAACTGGTATATCGTTCATTCCGGTCAATATATGGGGACAAATTAAAATGAGAAAGGCAATTAGAAATTATTATCCGGTTTTTATTTACGGCTTCTTATGGCTGGTCATGCAATATTTCATGCGCGCATGGGTTGGAGATGAATATACATACGCCAATTTACTGAATGAACAGACCGTTTTTCAAGTAATAACAGATTATTACCAACATTGGAGCAGCCGGATCATATGGGATTCCCTGTGCGCTGTTATTCATCATTATCCGCTTGTTTATTTTAAGATTTTGAATTCGATCATATTAGCAATACAGTGTTATGGCATAATTCGTTTTACTAAAATGGAGCAGATTAAGGAACAGCTTACAGTCATTGGGCTAATCAGTTGTTTTAATTACCTGTGTTTCTTTGATTGCGGCTTTTCTGTGACAAGTGTTTACTATATCTGGCCAATGACTGCAGCAATCTGGAGTCTTTATCTTCTTGACAGGTATCTATACGAAAACAAGAAGATCGGGATTGTCATTTTAGATATTTTTCTAACGCTAATGGCCGATAATATGGAGCAGATACTGGTTGTTGTAATCCTTTGTCAATTGTTTTATTTTATTAAAATGCTAATAGAAAAGAAACTATCACTAACTTCTATAGCAGGTTTAGTGACTTCTTTTGCCTCCATATTATTCACGATCACCACTCCCGGAAAAAGAATTCGCTTCCATTCAGAAGTCATAAACTCTTTTTCCGAGTACGGAATGCTTTCTCTTTTAGAAAAAATGGATATGGGCTTTTCTACAACCATTAAAAAAATGGCTTTATCCGGAAGCCCTATATGGCTTCTTGTCACGTTTTTTATTTTCATACTGTCACTTGAGAAAAAAGAACAATGGGAACAGGTGATGTGCTCTATTCCATTTTTTATAGAACTGATCTATGGGCCGTTAATATATGTAGCAGGAGAAGTATTTCCGGATATTACAAGTGTCGGTGAACTAAATAACTATGGAATAATTGATCTGACTGTTTTTGATGCTCCAAGGAAATGGGTTCCATTGTTTTTTATGGTATTCTTTTTTTCGAGCCTGCTGATTTCAATCTGGATTTGCTTTGACAATAAAGAAAAAGGCTGGCTAATGATTGTTCTGTGTATTGCCGGTTTGCTAAGCCGTGTTGCCATGGGATTTTCACCGACAATTTATAATTCCGGAGACAGGACAACTTATCCGATGTGGATGGCGGGAATACTGACAGCCTGTATTTTGGCAAAAGAGCTATCGGTCAAAAAAGGGAAAATCGTATTGTATACATCTTGTTTCATGGGTATTATGGAAACCTATATGTTCCTACTGCATATACGATAGAGGCTTTTTTCCGTGCAATGACTCAAACCACTTTTTCACCTATAAAATTATTAAAGAAAGACGAGGGAAAAGAAAATGAAGAAATACTTTTCATGCAGGAATTTGTTGTTAATAATCGCGTTGTGTCTGCTGTTTTCATGCTCCGTATATGCAGATGAAAATACAACGAATCCATATGTTGCCTATACAATAGCAGACTTATCCGATAAGCAAACACTCCCATATAATAAGACAATAAGTGCATACCAAAACAGCAACCAGTATACAGCTCACTATTATAAATTTGTTGTTCCCTCTGCCGGATTGGTTACCCTTCATTGTAATAGTAAAATCAGTCCGCAGTGGCTTTGTTTAAAGGAAGCCGATAAAAACTATTGGCTTTATGACGGACAAAGTATTTCACTTGGTTCAAATGATACCACAAATCGTTTTCGTCTGCTTCCGGGCACTTATTATTTTTGCTTTCAAACAAATGGATATGGCAGCTTTATGGGTGATTATAGTTTTTGGATAGAATTTGCTTCCGTAAATCAAACATTCACCTATGATAACTCATCGACAGCATTAGCGGCATCATTACCGGCAATTCCGTTTAATACGACTATTATATCGCAATTATCATCAAATGAATTAGTAGAATATTTTAAAGTAGCCGTAACACAAAAAACACAATTCAGCCTGCATACGAATACAATCAATCCATCTTTTAATTTTTCTGTGTTAGATAAGGATTCCTGCTATTTGTCCGGGCTTCAAACAATAAATATCAGTAACTGTGACACAAGCACGAGCTTTTCATTAAATCCGGGTACTTACTATTTGAGATTTTCAACCTATGACTATAGCAGATATACCGGACCCTATTCCTTCAGTCTGAATGTGGTTCAAAAAAATGGAACAAACACAAATAGCTCTCGAAACACAACCCGGTCATTGACTGTTCAAAAACCATATCGGATCAGTGTAAAGGCGGGAAAAAGATGCCTGACAGTCAAGGCTCAGAAAAGCGGTACGATTTCAGGATACGAGATCCGGTATCGGCAAATCGGCAAGAAATGGAAAGTGATAAATGTAACCGGAAACAAGAGCCTTAACCGTAAAATGAAACATTTGAAAAGACATAAGAAATATCAAATACAGGTAAGAACGTATTTACGGTCCGGAAACCGAAAAATATACTCTCCCTGGTCGGTAACAAAAAGTTCTAAAGTAAAATAGTACAAATTTAAGGCTATGAAAAATAAGAGGTCGAGGATTGTCCCCGGCCTCTTTCCTATTTGTGCTTCTATTCTATCTCAATGATCACGATCTCCGGATGATTAAAAAATCTGGGATAAGGCATTCTTTCGCGGCATAAACCTCTGCTCACGACCATGTCCGCTCCACCCGAGAGCTCGTACCGTCCATCCACAAAGCCTGCAAAAAGACCCTGATCCGGTGCGGCAACGCCGTAGTCTGTAAAAGGGATCCTCCACTGACCGCCGTGCGCATGACCGCAAACCACCAGATCAAAGTCATAACCCGAATAGATCTCTCCCCGCTCGGGTCTGTGCGATAAAAGAATTCTGTAATGATCCCTGTATTCCTCCGGACAGGCGTCTTCCAGTTGTTTTTTCCATGCGCTCATTGTCATATCGGTAGGATCGTCAACTCCGCACACCAGAATTTTGTTTCCGTTTATTTCTGCCGGAGAATAATTACCCTCCAGCACCGTAACATTTTTTTCTTTCAGATATGTTTTGATCTCGTCCTGTTTGCCGCCCCAGAATTCATGATTCCCCGTCACATAATAACAGGGATATCTGTCACAGATTCCTTCGATCAGTTTTTTGGCATTGGTCTGGCTCAGTCTGTCATCAAAAATATCTCCCGAAAGAAGGATCATATCCACCTTCCCCTTATCGATCATTTTGATGAGCTGCGACTGATTTTTGCCGTAATAGCAGGAGTGAAGATCCGTGACCAGCGCGATCCTCACAGGTGTCTTGACCTTTCCTTTTGCACTGATCTGAATCTGCTCTGTAACGGGCCATTCAAACCATGCTGTTAAGATCAGTAATAATATGATAATGCTCCAGATAATTTTCTTTTTCATTGATTTCGCATCCGCCTTTTATTCCCAAGAGGTCATAGTGCCCCTTTCCTTTAGTCAGAGCAGTGCTGCCCATTGCAAGCAGCACTCTCATTATATCAATCATAAACATATACGCAGGATAATACAAGTAAAAAGTAAAATGCCGGAAACAATTATCTGCAGACAAAGACTTATTCTGTCACGCCCGCAAATTCATAACCGGCTTCCTCGACAGCCGCCTTGATCACTTCTGCATCCACCTTTTTCGAATTCGTGATCGTAACAAGATTTTCCTCATGAGAAGCTACCGCCTGATCGATACCGTCGATTGCCTCAAGTGCCTTCTTTACATGAGCCTCACAGTGTGCACACATCATTCCGTTTACCTTGATCTTCATTTCTTTTTTCTCCTTTTCTTCTTTTTCTTCGTTTGTTTTCTCTTTTTTTATGTTCAAATGCCCTGCCTTTTTCTCTCCCGTACCGTCATAGGGTTTGACGAGGTTAAGGCGCAGCGCATTGGACACTACGCAGAAACTTGAAAGTCCCATGGCTGCCGCTCCGAAGATAGGATTCAGCTCCCATCCGAACGCAGCGATATAGCAGCCCGCTGCCAGCGGAATCCCCAGAACATTGTAAAAGAACGCCCAAAAGAGATTCTGATGGATATTTTTCAGAGTCCTTTTCGATATGCGGATCGCTGCCGCCACATCTTTGATACTGCTTTTCATCAGGACAACATCTGCCGCATCTATCGCAATATCCGTCCCGGCGCCGATCGCAATCCCAAGATTGGCACAGGTAAGCGCCGGGGCATCATTGATCCCGTCTCCCACCATAGTGACCGTTCCCTGTTGCATAAGCTGTCGGATGACTGCTTCCTTCCCATCCGGTTTGACAGAAGCGACCACTTCGTCCACACCGGCCTGTTTTGCGATGGCTTCTGCCGTGACTTCATTGTCCCCGGTCAGCATCACCACACGAATTCCCATATCTTTGAGCTCTGCGACCGCTTCCGGAGAATCTTCCTTTATGACATCCGCGACTCCGATCACGCCAAGAAGATGTCCCGCCTTTGCAAACAAAACCGGTGTCTTTCCGTCTCTCGCCAGTTTTTCAATCTCCCGCAGGGTATCGCCATCAAGCCCGCCCACAACACTCTCTATATAATCCGCATTTCCGCCACAGATTTCTTCACCACCCAGTCCGGCCTTCAGCCCTCTTCCGGAAAGTACTTCAAACTCTGTCGTTTCTTCCTTTGTCATCTTCTTTTCTTCAGCGTATTCCGTAACGGCTCTGGAAATCGGATGCTCGCTCTTGGATTCCAGAGCATAGGCAACTGTCAGCAGTTCTTTTTGCGAAATCCCGTCAGCCGGGAGCAGATCCGTCACCTTCATCACTCCGGTCGTAATGGTACCTGTCTTATCCAGCGCGACAATCCGAGTCTTCCCGGCCTGTTCCAGAGAAGCAGCCGTCTTAAATAAAATGCCGGCTTTGGCGGCAACACCGTTTCCTACCATGATCGCTACAGGAGTAGCAAGCCCCAGTGCACATGGGCAGCTTATGACCAGAACGGATACGGCTCTCGCCACGGCATAGCCCACTGTCTGTCCTGCAAGCAGCCATGCGAAAAAGGTAAAGACTGCAATCCCGATGACAACCGGTACGAAAACGCCTGACACCCTGTCTGCGATCTTCGCGATCGGAGCTTTTGTCGCCGCTGCATCACTTACCATCCGGATGATGGCAGAAAGCGTGGTATCCTCACCGACTTTCGTCGCCTCACAGACCAGATAGCCGGAGGTATTTATAGTCGCAGCGGATACCGCATCCCCCACACTCTTCTCCACCGGAACGCTCTCACCGGTCAGCGCGGATTCATTTACCGCACTCTCTCCTTCCGAGACGATGCCATCCACCGGTATGCTCTCACCGGGTCTTACCACGAAGCTGTCCCCGACTTTTACAGTCTCAACCGGAACCGTGGTCTCAACACCGTCCCGAAGGACTACCGCTGTTTTGGGCGAAAGATCCATAAGTCCCTTAAGGGCATTCGTCGTCTTTCCCTTAGATCCTGCCTCCAGCATCTTTCCGACTGTGATCAATGTAAGGATCATCGCCGCCGCTTCAAAATAGAACTGATTCATATAATAGAGAATCTGCTCTTCATTTTGTTTAAGCACTGCCCCCGTCATGGCAAAAAGTGCAAACACACTGTAGACGTAAGAGGCAGCGGCACCCAGCGCCACAAGGGTATCCATATTGGGGGATCTGTGAATCAGTCCTTTCCATCCGTTTACAAAAAACTTCTGATTGATCACCATGACTATCCCGGATAATAAAAGCTGGTATAGCCCCATCGCTACATGATTTCCGTCAAGAAAGCCAGGCAACGGCCAGTCCCACAGCATATGTCCCATGGAGACATATAAACATACAACATTGACATCAGCCGTCATCCTCTATGACGTTTTCTATAATCCGCCTGGATCGGAGCCAGCAGTTCATCGGCATCGAAAGCCTCCTCCATCCGTTCGGCAGATGCACAGGAGCGGGCACAGCCTACTATTTTGGACATCACATCAAAATTCAATCTGGTTCCTTCACTGTCACATTCATACCGCACAGCCCTGTTGGCTGAGACACCAAACCGTCCTGCCACTTCCACGGCATCTATATTCGCACCGAGAAAAATAAACTCCCAATGTTTCTTCTTTTTCCTTTTTTCCACCAGCCTCTTTACCTTATCATAGGTATATTTCCTGCTGGCATTTTCCATGCCGTCTGTGGTGATGATAAATAATGTCTTCTCCGGTCTTTCATCCTTTGGCATCTCTTTTTGTACTTTTGTGATATGCTCGATGGCTTCTCCCACCGCATCCAAAAGCGCCGTACAGCCGCGTACAAAATATTCTTTATCCGTGATCGGTGCTACTGTTGCCAATTCTTTGCGCTCATGCAATACCTCTGTCTTATCATCAAACAGGATCGTGGAGATCAATGCTTCTCCCGCTGCTTTTTTCTGCTTCTTTAACATAGAATTGTAACCACGGATGGTATCCGTCTCCAACCCTGACATGGATCCGCTGCGATCTAAGATAAAAACGATCTCTGTAAAATTCTTCTTCATAATACTTACCTCTCTTTCCGCCTTCCGGCTTACAGTTTTTTGTTTCTGAGGTAAGTATAGTCCGTTATCTTTCTGCAATGGTCGCATGGCATGCGACATCTGAAGGCGGGAATCGCAACAACAATGCCGGTCACAGATTTTTCCCTATTCACCGAGCAATGGCTGCTCATGCTCGAACAGGGCGAGATTGATGGTATAGATATCGTACACTTCGTTCTCGATAAAGTATTCCACGATCAGATCAAAACGGCTGCTAGGCGAAAAGGCGTACCCGGCTCTTGCCAGAAGATCCCTCGCCTCATCCAGATTGAGCCGCAGAGCCAGTACAAACGCCATCGCTGTGATCTTCTTCGGCTGATAGGCGCTATTGCTCCGGATCTTGGAAAACAGCTTTCTGTCAACATTGGCTCTTTTGTATACTTCCGTATCCGTAAAACCTTTTTCATCGATCAGGTGAAACAGGCTCTCCTGCCAGGTATCCGCCACATGGCTCATCCTGTCATCCAGAGTCTGCGGTTTCATGGACATTTCTGCCGACATGGCTGCTCCGGCCATAGTTGCTTTCATCGGTGCAAACAGAGACGGATTTGTCAGAGTCTCATTCAGACAGGGCGCATCCTCCATACAGACATCTTCCGGATTTTCCCCGTAATCATCTTTTGTACAGACCGATTCCGAAGCCAAAGCGCTTTTTCTGTTTTCCTTCCTCCGACCGTCTTTTTGTACGGGACCGGAATGCGTAAAGTCTCTGACACCCCGAAGGAAACCGGATAAACCGAAGCCTCTTGTTTTTTCCGGATTTTCTGCCGCCCGCTGTGTATACTCTTCTTCCGGCTGCGCAGTCACGTACTTTTCCTTAATATAGGTATCGATCCCCTCAAAGATCTTCCCCGGCAATGTAAAAGACTCTGTGTCAGATACAACTAAAAGGATCTTCATTTCCGACTCGTCCAGAAACGCGCGAAACACAGACACCGCAATCTGCAAAGCCTCCGCCTTTGGGAATCCGTAAACTCCTGCAGCAAACAATGGAAAAGCGATACTCTCACAGCCCAGTTCCTTCGCCAGACGCAGGCTGTTCTCATAGCAGCTTCTTAGTGCCTCTCTTTCCCCATGAAAGCCGTCCTGCCATACGGGTTCCATCGTATGAATCATATATTTCGCATCAAGTGCAAATGCCGAAGTTACAGCTGCCTGTCCGACTGCGATGTTTCCAATCTGTTGTCTTTCTGTAAGCAACGCCTCTGCTCCTGCCGCCGCAAAGATTGCTCCATCCGTGTCACAAGCACAGGCAGGCTTTGGATTCGCTGTATTTACAATAGCATCCGCCGATACCTTCGTGATATCGTCTCTTATGATCTGAAATGCCATACATTATTTCCCCTTACACAATTCTGATCTTCTCTCTGTCAGGATCCTGTTCATAAGACAAAAGACAGATCATTGCGATCAATGCGCCCTGGTATTCCGGATTTCCCACGGAAATGATTCCCTTTTCATAATCATCATTGACGTACCAGTTTGAATAATTCGCATCTTCCTGCAGCTTCAATGATGCAATATTCTTATGAAGAACTGACTGGCATTTCTTCCTGTTTACAAAGATACATCTCTTATCAGTTACCACATAAAATTCTTTTCCCTGCGAGAACAGACCTTTATTTCCATATACGATCACATGCTCATCGGGATCCATTTCCCGTTCAAACAAAGACCTTACCTTATCAATTCTTTCCTCTCTTATTCCTTTTGCAGAAATATCATCCGGAAAAGTCAGCTTCTGATAAATATATTCTTCCACTTCCTTCCCCGTATCAAAGGATCTCATGCAGTATGCCATCGTGTTGATACAGTCTTTGGTATGACGCTTTCCGGTTGCTTTCACCAGATCCTTTTCAAACTCAAACAGTCCGCTGTTTAATCCGCAACACTCCTCCGGATGTTGTGTCCGGTTATCCGCATCAAATGCATACTTCGTATCACAGTACGGACAGATCCAGTAATTCTTTTGCCTTACAAACTCAAGATTTGCTCCACAATTATCACATTTTTTCACTTCCATTTGACGATTTCCACCTTTCCATCTCAGATCCGAGTCAATCATTACCATTATTTTACAAAATGAATCAGCATTTGTAAACAAAGCCGGCTCGTTAAGGCATTTCCCAACCTATGACAAAAATCTGAAACACCCAAAAAAAGGAACCGCCAGATCTGACGGTTCCTAACCATTAATTTTTATACTGCAATTCCTGTTTCTTGGCACTGACCCGGGTGCCCTCCTCCACCGAATCCACGATAAAGGTATTGCCGCCGACTACCACGCCGTCGCCAACCACTGTCTCGCCTCCCAGGATAGAGGCGCCGGAATAAATCGTGACATTGTTCCCGATCGTCGGATGGCGCTTTTTGCCCCGAAGGCTCTGTCCGCCTCTGGTAGAAAGACCTCCTAACGTCACGCCCTGATAGATCTTGACATGCTCTCCTATAACTGTCGTCTCACCGATGACGATGCCGGTGCCATGGTCGATAAAGAAATACCGGCCGATCGTAGCTCCGGGATGAATATCCACTCCGGTGATACTGTGGGCATGCTCCGTCATGATACGCGGAATCATCGGTACCTTCAATAAATGAAGCTCATGGGCGATCCGATACACTGTGATCGCAAATAATCCGGGATAAGAAAGGATGATCTCATCCTTACAGCTCGCTGCGGGATCTCCCTCGTAGGCCGCCTCGATATCGGTCTCGAGAATCTCGCGGATATAGGGGATCTTCTTCATAAAAGCAAGGGTCATGACCCTGGCCTTTTCGTCCAACTCCTGCTCGGATACATCTGACTGTTCCTCGCAATATTTCATAACGATCATAATCTGCTTTTTCAGATGAAAGATAACATCCTCGATAGTCGCTGACATATTGTTTTTCAGACTGTAGATCTTGTAAACCTTATCACTGTAATATCCGGGGTAAAGGATCTTTAATAATTTATCCACCACATCGATGATTGCCGCTTTATCCGGCTGGTTAAGAATATCAATCTTATTGACAGAGCGCTCATCATCATAATCCGAAAGGATCAGATCTACGATATCTCCAATTTCCTTATCCTGAATCTCTTTCAATTTAATAGTCCTCGTCTTCTATTTTTTCTTCGATGTCGCTCACCGGCCTTTCAAGACCTTCTATCTGAATATTATTTTTGGTGGCATAATCCCAAAGTGCCGCATGAATCGCCTCCTCCGCCAGAAGAGAACAGTGCACCTTGATCGGCGGCAGACCGTCCAATGCTTCTGCGACAGCTTTATTCGTAACTTTTAACGCCTCATAAATGCTTTTGCCCTTTACAAGCTCTGTCGCCATGGAGCTGGTAGCAACCGCCGCACCGCAGCCGAAGGTCTTAAACTTGACATCCTGTATGATTCCATCATCATCAATATCCAGATACATCCGCATAATATCGCCGCATTTGGCATTTCCAACAGTACCTACCCCGCTGGGATTCTCTATCTCGCCCATATTTCTGGGATTACTGAAATGATCGATTACTTTTTCACTATACATCTTACTTCTCCTTTATTTTAACAGTATCTTCTCAATTGGTAAACCTATTATTTTAAATTCCTATTTCTGATTCTTTACAAAATCCTCATAAAGCGGTGACATACTACGCAGTCTCTGTACGATCTTTTTCAACTCATCCACTACGAAATCGATCTCCTCCAGAGTCGTTTCCTCTGACAGAGAAATTCGTAACGATCCGTGTGCGATCTCATGCGGCAGACCGATCGCAAGCAGAACATGACTGGGATCCAGGGATCCTGATGTACATGCCGAACCACTGGATGCACAGATGCCCAACTGATCTAAAAGGATCAGCATGGATTCTCCCTCGATAAAACGGAAGCAGAAATTTGCATTTCCCGGAAGTCTGTCGGTACGATGTCCGTTTAATCTGCTGTAAGGGATTTCCGCAAGTACTCGCTCGATCAGATGATCCCTGACCACTTCCTGCTTTTTGATTACTTCCTCCATCTGTTTTCCGGCAAGCTCTGCTGCCGCTCCCAGTCCTACCATTCCCGGCGTATTATGTGTTCCGGCCCTGCGGCTTCTCTCCTGGGCACCGCCATGGATAAAGGAACGGATCTTTACCCCCTTTTTGATATAAAGAATCCCTATTCCCTTGGGTCCGCCGAATTTGTGACCGCTGGCAGATAACATATCAATATTCATTTCCTCTACCTGAAGCGGAATATGCGCATATGCCTGTACCGCATCGGTATGAAACAATACTCCCTTTTCATGTGCGATCCTTCCGATCTCTGCGATCGGCTGGATCGTACCGATCTCATTGTTGGCTGCCATGACAGAGATTAAAATCGTATCCTCCCTGATGGCTTTTTCAAGATCTTCTAACCGGATCTTTCCATCCTCATCCACATCCAGATACGTGACCTCAAACCCTTTTTTTTCGAGATATTCACAGGTGTGCAGGATCGCATGATGTTCAATCTTACTGGTGATGATATGCTTCCCTTTGCTTTCATAGGCTTCGGCTGTGGCTTTTAGCGCCCAGTTGTCAGACTCGCTGCCGCCTGCCGTGAAATAAATTTCCTCCGGTTTCGCACCGATCAGATCTGCCGCCTGCTTTCTCGCCTTTTCCACCGCTTCTTTTCCTTTTTGTGCGAATGTATAAATGGCAGACGGATTACTGTAAACCTCACGAAAATAGGGAAGCATTTCCTGCAGCACTTCTTCCTTTACCTGTGTCGTTGCGGCATTATCCAGATAAATCAACTTGTTCATAATAAGTTCTCCTCTCTTCTTTACCGTCTCGTAAATCCTTACGATCGATCTTTTACCTTCTCATCAATCAGATCCTGTAGCGTAGTATGATCCAAAACATCATGGATCGCATGATCCAGCCTGCCCCAAAGGGGATAACAAAGGCATTCCGAACGCTTCTGACATACATTTTCCCCGTCACGGACACAGTCTGCGGGAGACATATCTCCTTCCAGACATTTCAGGATCTCCCCGACGGTATACTCCTGTGGCGTCCTGGCCAGACGATATCCTCCGTTCGCGCCTCTGCTGCTTTTAACCTTGCCTGCCTTTTGCAGATAAGATACGATCTGCTCCAGATACTTTTCGGAAATCCCTTCTTTTTTGGCAATTTCCTTAAGCTTCACATACTCGTCTTTCTGATTCTGTGATAAGTACAGCATGATCTTT
Organism: Lachnospiraceae bacterium; assembly: GCA_015056815.1. Taxonomy (GTDB): domain Bacteria; phylum Bacillota; class Clostridia; order Lachnospirales; family Lachnospiraceae; genus SIG333. Next base: position 14,435 of record SVFN01000038.1, read on the forward strand.
AATGCATTTTTTCCTTTTGTCGTTACCATTAACATTATACACCATTCCTATATAAATAGTATGAAATATTTCTAAAAAATTTAATTTTTTTAGATTACCTGCCATACCGTATCTTTTTGTTACCATCCACAGGCAAAACGACTGTGAATGGTAACATCTTTTTTGAGCAGACCGTACAGCATTCTTGACGGATTATCTGATCAGTTCTTTCTGCTTCTTAATGATTGGTTATGGTCTAACTTATCGTAATAGACCGTAATCTTACTTAGGGCTTCTGCGACTTCGCAGTCCACATCAAAAACCGCGATAGCTTTTCGCTCCAGTTGTTTCTGCGCCTGAAAACCGACTTTTTTGCAGACAAGGCATCTGCAGTCGGAGATCTTAGAGACTCTGTCGACAACCTCCGACGGACCGCCGCATCCCCCTCCGTTCCCGCTGCAGCTTCCACTGTCACAGCCTGCTGCCAAACCACATTCAGCCGAAGATGCTCCGGCCGGTGATTCCTTTCCGGTTATGGAACGAAACTCTAAAAAAGTACTCTCTGTCCCATTTACCTCATAAATCCTGAAAGACTCTACTTCCCCGAATTTTAAATCTACATTTGTTCCATCCAAAGAACCTACTGCAATCTTATATGACATAAGCCTTTCCCTCTTTATCTTTTCACGGTATCAAAACCGTTTGACATAATCTGCTCTCAAGCTCCGTTTTTTCTAGTTAAATCTCTGTACCGCGATGGTATAAATGTCCTCGATCAGACGGATTCCTCCGGTATAGCCTACATAGAAATCATCAAACACGACCTTATCCTGTACCGGCCAGGAAATGTTTAAGAAATTTCCTTTCAGATTCTGCGTCACTTCTTTTTCATAATATCCGCCAAGTACCAGAGGATAACCATGATAATCGTGGGCTTTAATCTCCTCATGGATCTTATAACCGTCTGTTTCAAACGAAACCTCTGCTTCGATACCGTAATTTAACTTCTTAAATTCTTCTGTGATCTTTTCTCTGTATGCCTTGGGTGTATCATCCACGATAAACTGTTTGGCAGGGAGCAGACCCAGATCGTTTACCAGAAACTTGGTTATACCCAGAGTATACTGCGCATCGGATACGACCGTAAACTGTTTGTTGATGACACGGTTTTCCAGAAACAGATCCGCATAACGCTCAATGAGATAATAATAATAATCCTCATGTTTCTTGATGACGCTCTCCACCTTCTCTTCGTCTACGCCTGCAAACTTTCCGACCTCACGCAAAAATTTACTGGTCTCCGTTGCTCCGATCGGAAGAGTCGGATAGTGAAGATAAGGTATCCCGAATTTACGCTCCATCTTTTTCATGTTGCAAAGTCCCACCCAGGGAGACACTAACAGATTATACTCCGCCTCGGGAATCTTATTGATATTCTTTATGCCCCTTTGAAAGCCAAAGATCGTGTTCGGTGTCAGTCCAAGCTCTGCAATCAGCTTCTCCAGCTCTCTGATATTGCCAAGCCAGAACAGATCCTGATAGGGAACATCCGCCCAGATATTGATAAGTCCCTTCTGCTTTGTCTCGGATTTCTTTAAGTACTGATCAATAATGGCATCCACCACCTGCTCATGACCTTTGTAGTTATTTCCCTTAAACCCGGCTGTAGGTGCATAGATTACCGGTTTATCGGCATCAGCAAATTCGGATACCACTTCCCCGGTATCATCACCGACGATTTCCGGAATACATCCTGTCAGTACCACATAGAGGTCGGCATCGATAACTTTTAAAGCGTTTTCAATTGTGGAATGCAGTTTTTTGGCACCACCGAATACCACGTCTTTTTCATTGATACTGGTACAGGGAAAGATGTTCGGGGAAAAGTATCCGCTGCTTCCCGTTGACTCAGACAGCTTCTGGGCGCAGCCGGGACCGGAATGCAGAACGGGAAGCGCTCTTTCGATCGCCTGTACCGTCTGCATCGCTCCCAGAGCACATTTATATCTTTGTTTATCCAATAATTTTGCCATTTTGTTACCTCTCCAATCTTTCTCATTCCGCTGCGCTTAAAAATGCATCTACGTTTTGCGCATACCACCAGTCGGTATATGGTAATTTACTGCGTTTTGCAAGGTTTTTTTCAAAACTTCTGTTCTGGATCGCATCTAAGATCGTCTTTGCAAACTCCAGCGTGTGTTTATAACCGAAGATCATATATTCGTCTGCCACATAAACAGCCGGCGTACCGTTTTTGATTGCCCATACCGTAGAGCCGGGATGTCTGGATAAATACAGATCCGGCTGATACTTCTTTAAGATATTCATCACTTCATAGTTCTGCTGGTCTGCCACACTCGCCTCAAAATCAATATCGTTATCCAGAAGATATTTCATGGAAGGCGGCACATCGCCGTTTTCGTATTTCTTGTCATAATGCCATGCCAAAGCCCAGACAACCTTGATCCCAAGCTCGTCTAATACTCTGGACACTTCAAAGGTATAGCCCGGACCCATACCCAGGACAGCTGTAAGCCCTTTTAACTTTTCCTTGACTTCCTCGATCTGCGGGATATAGATCGCTCTCTGCTCTTGTATGTATTTCTCGATCTTTTCACTGCGGCCCGTCACTTTTCCGATCTCTCTTAACCAGGTCTCGAAACCGGTGATACCGCACTGATTAATGCTTCTTACATAAGGAACCCCGTATTTTTCTTCCAGGGCATTTCCCAGGTAATTACCTAAAGTACCGCAGATACAAGTCGTTGCTAGACTCTCCGATAAGTGCGACAACTCCTCCACTGTGGAATTGCAGTATAAAAATACCGGTTCTAAGTCAAAATTTTTGAACATCTCAATGATTTCCGGTCTTGCACTCTCAAAGAAGTTCTTGAAATTGATCTTATTCGTTTTAACTCCTTCGCGGGGCGGCTGTACGATTTCCTGTAACACAGCATGATCGGAAATATCAAAGCCGGTCGCCCAGATTCTGGATTTAAAGCCCTCACAATGCACCGCCACGATCGGAACCTTTACTTCTTCTCTTACTTCCTCAACGATACTGTCGATATCCTCGCCAATGATTCCGGTCGCACAGGAGCTGGAAACGAAGATTGCTTTCGGTGAATATCGTTCGTTCACTTCCAAAATAATCTTTTTTAAAGTAGCCGTGGAACCAAAGATCGTATCATTTTCATTCATATCCGTTCCCACGAATACCATATCATTGGTTACGCCTCTTTTCTTAGCCATAACCTTTGCCATATAATAAGCATTGATACCTGACACGGAACAGCCTGCCGGTCCGTGGTGAATGATCGCCACGTCGCGGATTCCCGCAAGCTGCCCTAATCCACAGGAAGACAGACAGGTACTGGACTGTGAGAAACATCTAGAACAGCCCTTTAAGGTACCGCACTCACTCTGGTTTGCCAGATCCTTTAACGTACCGACATAACCGGTAATGGATCCGATCCGGTTCTCTCTGGTTGCCACATTTGAATTGCTTAAGTTGATTGCCATGCTTTGTCACCTCTTACCATTTTTTGAGTCTTACATTAAATCTTGTAATCGTCTGCCAGTTCCATCATACCGTATTCCATCAGGATCTCTTCGAGTCTCTCCTGCGTCATGGGAGTCGGAATGACAAAATCCTGATTCTCGATCACAGCCTGCGCCAGATTCCGGTATTCCTGTGCCTGATGAGAATCCGGCTTGTATTCGATTACCGTCTTCTTATTGATTTCTGCATGCTGTACGATATTATCCCTCGGAACGAAATACAACAGTTTGGTACCAAGCTCCTTTGAGAATGCTCTCAAAAGATCCAGCTCTCTGTCAACATTTCTGGAATTGCAGATGATACCGCCCAGTCTCACGCCGCCGGTTCTTGCATAACGCTGAATTCCTTTGGAAATATTATTCGCTGCATACAGTGCCATCATTTCACCGCTGGCTACGATATAGATTTCTTTTGCCTTTCCCTCGCGAATCGGCATCGCGAAACCACCGCAGACTACATCACCCAATACATCATAGAATACATAATCCAGATCATCCGTATAAGCACCCAGGTTCTCTAACATATTAATGGAAGTAATGATTCCGCGTCCCGCACATCCCACACCGGGCTCCGGACCGCCGGACTCAACGCAGCGTGTTCCGCCATAGCCTTCCTTCATGATACGGTCAAGCTCGATATCCTCGCCTTCTTCCCTGATCGTATCCAAAACCGTTTTCTGTGCCAGACCACCTAACAGTAATCTCGTGGAATCTGCCTTCGGATCACAACCTACTACCATGACTTTTTTTCCATGTTCACAAAGTCCTGCTGTTAAATTCTGTGTTGTCGTTGATTTTCCGATACCGCCTTTTCCGTAAATTGCAATCTGTCTGATCTCTCCCATTTTTCTTAGTCCTTTCTTTTTTATGATTATTCTCTAATGATTTAACCTGCAAACAAATTTTGTATCTTCCTGTATTTCACCAGTTCAGTGAGCGACTCTGAAATCTCACCCGCAAGCTCCATCGGAATCATTCCGAGGCTTTCTGCCATCATGGCTGCTCCATTTCCGATACGGCTGACTAACAAATACTGACAATCTCTTAATTTTTCCAGATTCTCCCTAAGCTTTCCATCATCATGATCACCGCCCGCACAGACCGGCGTCAGCTTTCTGCTCTCAATCTGTCTGGCACTTCCATCATCTTCGGATACTTCATAGATCAAAAACTGTCCGGCTCTGCCGAAATGACTGTTCACCACAATGCCGTCACTGGAAGCAACTGCCACACGAAAAGTTTCTTTAGCCATGTGAAAACGTCTCCTTCACATTTAGTCTTCTCTGATAGATCTGATCTCCGAATTCGGATTTACCGGGGACACCCACCGCATCGGCCCGGCAATGCTGACAATGCCGGAACACATCGATATATCTGGAAGCTTTTGTCCTGGCTTCATCAATCTGGGCACAGACAGGCGCTTTGTAGTCCTTCAGCTCATGCTGCGGGATCAGCGGAATGATATTGTAAATGCTCGCTCCCGCTTCTTTTACGGTTCTTGCGATCTGTTCAATATGCTCTCCATTAATCTCGGGTACCAAAACCGTGTTGACCTTTACGGTAATACCTGCCTTTGCAACCTTCTTTATGCCTTCTAACTGATTTTGTATCAGAATCCTTGCTCCCTCTACCCCTTCAATTTTCTCACCGTGATAAAGGATATATGCATTTAACTTACTTTCAATCTCAGGATCCACTGCGTTGACGGTAACTGTTAAAGAGTCAATGCCAACCTCGATCACTTCCTCTGCTCTTTCGTTTAACAAAAGACCGTTTGTGCTCATACATTTGATAAGCTTAGGAAATTTTTCTTTCAGGATGCGGAAAGTCTGCAGTGCATTGTCCGTAGCAAGTGTATCCCCGGGACCGGCAATTCCCGCCACCTTGATATCCGGACAGATGTCCAGTGCTTTTTTCAGGATTTCTTCACATTCCTCCGGCTTTAATACCTTAGAGGTAACACCCGGCCGTTGTTCCACATCATTGATCGAGCGGTCACAAAACCGACAGGCAATATTACATCCGGGACTCACCGGGAGATGGATCCTTCCGGCGTTGTTTTTATGACCTCCGAAACATGGATGGGAATTTTGCAGATCCTTATAAGTATTTGCCATAGTTTTTGTCACCTTCTTTAACCAAATTATTTCGCGAATTCTTCTTTCCTTGGGGTTTTAACCGGAAAACTTTTTGCCCTTTGGAAATCTGTGTTTTTTATATACCATATTTACTATATATTTAATAGGAAATAGGTTCTAAAAAAATGATGCCGGATGGATTCGAACCATCAACTTCAGCTTTGCGGGCCTATGCCATACCAGCGGCTACGACATCCTGGTCTGTCCCGCCACAGCTTTGTTTGTTGCTATGGCAGAACAGTCTGTTTATTGATCTATGTTTTAACGATCATTTTTTGTAATACAGATTATTTCATAACCTTCATCTGATCCGATCAGTCATTGAATAAAGGAGTAGACAGATAACGGTCACCGGAATCCGGAAGCAGTGCTACGATCACTTTTCCCTTATTCTCCGGTCGCTTCGCAAGGATCTCTGCCGCTTTGAGTGCTGCACCGGAAGAAATACCGACTAAGATTCCCTCTGACGTTGCAAAGGCTCTTCCTTCTGCAAAAGCATCCTCATTGGCGATCGGAAGGATCTCATCATAAACCTTCGTATTCAATACTTCCGGTACAAATCCGGCTCCGATTCCCTGAATCTTATGAGCACCGGCTTTTCCGGTAGAAAGAACAGCACTTGTTTCCGGTTCTACCGCTACCACCTTCACGTTCGGATTCTGCTCCTTCAGATATTCCCCTACACCCGTGATCGTTCCGCCGGTACCTACACCTGCTACAAAAATATCTACCTTTCCGTCTGTCTGTGACCAGATCTCCGGTCCTGTCGTCTTTTTATGGATTTCCGGATTGGCAGGATTCACGAACTGCCCCAGGATTACGGAACCTTCGATTTCTTTGTTTAATTCCTCAGCCTTCGCGATCGCGCCTTTCATTCCCTTTGCGCCTTCAGTCAATACCAACTCTGCACCATAAGCCTTTAAGAGATTTCTGCGCTCCACGCTCATCGTATCCGGCAAGGTCAGGATTGCTTTGTATCCTTTTGCCGCTGCCACTGCAGCAAGACCGATTCCTGTGTTACCGCTGGTCGGCTCGATAATAGTTGCACCGGGTTTGATTAACCCTTTCCTCTCTGCATCCTCGATCATCGCAAGTGCGATTCTGTCCTTAACGCTTCCTGCCGGATTGAGATACTCTAACTTCGCCAATACCGTGGCCTGCGTGATCTCTCTCTTCTTTGCGTAGCCATTCAGCTTTAAGAGCGGTGTCCCTCCAATTAATTCCAATGCACTTTCTTTGATTTCACTCATGTTTGTGTCCTCCTGTTTTTTATTTTTTTGATTGCTGCATCATAGTCTTTTGCAACACACATTGTTTCTGTTGATCTGATTTCCTATGGAAACAAAAAAGCAGTTACCGTATCTTTATGGCAACTGCTTGAAACACAAATCCGTTTTTCATAAAGTATACGACGAACAAACCATATTGTTACATACAGCCTTACAACAACACATGCAATCCATCATTTTTTCCTGATTTGTTCTCATAATGCTTTACCTCCTGTTTAAATCATAGTTTATTGATATGAATTATCAATTATCGGATTGCTTATATATTACCACAGGAAAATGGATCTGCAAATTTCATAGAACTTATCATTAGTTATAAGTATAACTTATCGCGACAGCTTTTTGTTAATCTTTTTTTAAATGCTTTTCATCGGCAACTTTTTCATCTCACACGAGTGTGTATTCTGGCGGAGTGCTTTTTTACTTTATAGAAAAATCTGAATTTCTTAAATAATTAAAAAAGTCATCTGCCCTTTTACAGGCAGATGACTCAGACTGTAGACAAAGTGGTTCTGTGATGTGAATCCCAGAACCACTTTTTTGATTATTGATTGAATTGTGAGCAA
>SVFN01000039.1 GCA_015056815.1 Lachnospiraceae bacterium
TATCACATTATTCGTCCGTTGTTAAGGAGTTTCGTCAAATTGGGGACGCAATTCATCCCCCACCTAAGAGGTGGGGGCTTCTGGCTGAAAGAGGATAAAAAGCATTTTTTTGTGTTAAAAAGAACAAAAAGGTATTGCGTAACAGAAGAAAAATGGATAGGGAATGCGGACATTGACCGATCATAAGGATTTTGTTCATTCTTATGGAAATAAAGAATATTTGTCAGAAAAAAGCAAAAACCAAGGGCTTCGAACACCCGAAACCCTTGATTTTACTGAATCGAAGCGACAGGATTTGAACCTGCGACCTCTGCGTCCCGAACGCAGCGCTCTACCAAACTGAGCCACGCTTCGTTATGCGATTTTGATTTGCAACACTAGTACTATATCAAATTACGCGGAAATATGCAACCATTATTTTTATTTTTTTTCAAAAATTTTTGAAATATAAAATCCGCATCCTATTTTCTGCTGCATGAACCAGAAATTTCCTGTCCCGGAAAAATATGAAATGATTTTTTTATATCGCTTTTTACTAGAAGTAAGTGACTTTTTACAGCAGAAAACGAAATAATCACCAAATTAACAAAAGGAGACAAATTTCTTGAAAATATTTCTTGCACTCTGTCATTTATTATGCTAAATTAGATAATCAGTAAAAAGTACATATATAAATAAGAAGAAAGAAGGCATTCAAATTGGAAACTTACGTAATCTTAAGAGACCTTGCCATCATTCTGTTATCTGCTAAAATATGCGGAATGTTGGCAAGAAAGCTCAAAGCACCACAGGTAGTCGGACAGATCATAGCAGGTCTGATCATCGGGCCATGTTTTTTGGGTCTGATCGAACAGTCCGATTTCATTTCCCAGATGGCAGAGATCGGCGTCATCCTGATCATGTTCTCGGCAGGACTTGAAACGAATCTTCACGATCTGATGAAGACAGGACCCAAAGCACTTGCCATCGCCTGTAGCGGTGTTTTCGTACCGTTTGTCTTTGGCGCACTGTTGTACTTCGGTTTTTATGGCTTCAGTGGAGTCGGCACCGATCATTTTTATGCTGCCATGTCCATTGGTGCGATCATGACTGCTACTTCTGTCAGTATTACGGTTGCTGCACTTCAGGAGCTTGGCAAATTAAAAGGTGAGATCGGTACCACAATTCTCAGCTCCGCCATCATTGATGATGTGATCGGTATTATTGTCCTGACCTTCGTCATCGGATTTAAATCACCGGATTCTAATCCCGGCATGGTCATTGTTAAAACGGTCGCATTCTTTATTGTAGCAATCGTCGGCGGTGTTGCCGCTTACAAATTGTTTGACTGGCTGGATAACAAGGCACCTCATACCAGACATATTCCGATTTTCGGTTTTGCTCTCTGCTTCATTCTTTCCTACATTGCAGAGAAGTACTTCGGGATCGCAGATATCACAGGCGCTTATACAGCAGGTATCATCCTTTGCAGTCTGAAGGATGCGGATTATATCAACCGTAAATCAGAGGTCAGTACTTACATGATCTTTGCTCCGATCTTCTTTGCAGGAATCGGTCTAAAGACCACTTTTGATTCCGTTACACCAACACTGCTTTTCTTCTGTGCGGCATTTGTTGTTGTAGCACTTTTGACCAAGATCATCGGCTGCGGTCTTATGGCTAAAGTCTGCAGATTTAACAATCTCGATTCCTTAAAGATCGGTGTCGGCATGATGACCCGTGGAGAAGTGGCGCTGATCGTGGCACAAAAATGTATGTCGGCAGGCATGATCACAGCTGATTACTTTACCGCTGTTATTTTACTGATCATCTGTTCTTCCATTGCAACACCGATCATTTTAAAAATGCTTTTTAACAAGGATTCCCATAAACCGGCAAAAGCTTAAACTGCATAATGGTTTCACCGGCCAGACCGGCTGATCTGAAGCGGAGGCTCTATGAATAATCTGAAACACAACTTAAGGACAGGTTACGAACACTGTAAAGCATTTATCAAATGGGCAATATTGGCTTCCATCACAGGACTTGTGGTGGGAGCTTTTAGTACATTATTCTCCAAGCTTATGACATGGGCGACCAATTTCCGTATGGAAAACAGCATCATTATCGCGTTTTTACCACTCGCAGGCCTGGTTATCGTATTCCTTTATCACCTTTTCCATATGGAGAAGGACAAGGGTACCAACAAGGTCATTTCCACGGTCAACGCAGACGATTCGGAAGGAATCCCCTTCCAGATGGCGCCGCTTATCATCATCGCCACAGTCCTCACGCATTTATTCGGTGGATCTGCCGGGCGGGAAGGCGCTGCACTGCAGCTTGGCGGAAGTCTTGGTCATAAGATCGGTGATCTTCTTCATCTGGATGAAGAGGACAAAAAGGTCATCGTCATGTCCGGTATGAGCGCAGCGTTCTCCGCATTATTCGGAACACCGATGGCTGCTGCCATTTTCCCGATCGAGATGGTATGTGTCGGATCCTTTTATTATGTCGCTTTAGTTCCCTGCGTCCTGGCCTCCCTGATCGCATCCAACTTCGCGGCAAGCATGGGAATCAACCCGGAAGCCTTTACGATCACTTTTATTCCGGAAATGACGATCTTAAATGCCGGAAAAGTCATCCTTCTGGGACTACTTTGCGGCGCTGTCAGCGTTTTGTTCTGTCTGGCTATGCACACCGCATCGGATCTATATGGAAAATACATCAAAAATCCGTACCTGCGCGTTTTGGCAGGTGGTGCGATCATCGTGGTCCTGACCTTTATCCTGCAGACAACCGATTACAATGGTGCCGGTATTCCCGTGATCGATAAAGCAATGGAAGGCGAAGTCGTTCCCTATGCATTCCTCTTAAAGATCCTGTTTACCGCCATTACCTTAGGCGCAGGCTTTAAGGGCGGCGAGATTGTTCCCAGCTTTTTTATCGGTTCGACCTTCGGCTGTCTTATGGGACAGCTATTGGGAATCTCCCCCTCCCTGTGTGCGGCACTGGGATTGATCGGAGTATTCTGCGGCGCCACCAACTGTCCGCTATCCTCCATGTTTATCAGCTTTGAGCTGTTTGGATTTGACGGCGGAGCCTATTTCCTGATCGTGGCGGCAATCAGCTACATGATCTCCGGTTACTCCAGCCTTTATCATAACCAGAAGATCGTCTATTCAAAATACAAGGCTGTTTTGTATGATGAGAAAAACGACGGTGTTCCTAATCCTAAATAACTATTTTGATTGATTTCTTAAGACTACGAAACCCCTGATCAAAAACGATCAGGGGTTGTTTTCTACTGACAAACACGATAAAATTTTTGGTTCCGCATAAAATACGGCTCTATTTCCGTATTTTCTACTTCCGCCATCATATAAAATTCATGGGAAACCGTTCCCAGAAAAATATGTCCATTTTTCAAAAAACACAAATTCTCCAACGTCTGGACACTGTCTTTGTATGTTCCATCTGCATACGTCCTTAAAAATATATCCGAAGAATACTTCTCTAAAATCTGTTTTGCCTTGGGAACCGCTTTGTATATAAAAATCTCCGGCTTACGCCTATCTTCTTTTGGTGCCTTTGAAAAATCATACCCAAACCATTTGTATGTCTCTATCTTCTTTTCCTGAAACGGTAATAATTCCGTCTGAAGCCCTTTCTTTACAGAACAGGTCCATGGTGCCAAAGACAGGGAAAAGGAATCTGCATATTGAAAACAAAGATCCAATAATTCAAAATAGTCTTCTCCCGCAATGGTATTCGGTTCCTCTGTAGATTTCTCATTCCAGCTCATATATTCGTACATGTTATCTCACCACAATATACTTATAAATAGGATTTCCTTTCGCGGAAAATTTTTCCTCGTATTCCGTCATCACGTTTCCCTCATTCATTTTGGGATCATGATGAAGGTCGTATGTAATCTCCTTCACTTCCCAGCCGGCGAGCGGAAGCTGTTCTACCGCGAAGTCAAATAAGTCTTTGTTATCCGTCTTAAACTCCATCTGACCATCCTTTTTCAGCACTCTGTCATAGAGCTTCAAAAATTCCTTGGAGGGCAGACGTCTCTTGGCATGCCTGTCCTTGGGCCAGGGATCTGAGAAATTCAAATAGATCCGGTCAATCTCCTCCACACCAAAAATATCCCCGATATCCTTCGCATCGATCCTCATGAATTTCAGATTCGCCGGTTTTTCTTCCATTTCATCCAGTTTTTGTAAAGCGCGCAAAAGCACACTGGAATATCGCTCGATTCCGATAAAATTAATCTCAGGATGAAGTTTTGCCATTTTTACGATAAATTTTCCCTTTCCCATTCCAATCTCAATACGGATCGGATTTTTATTCCCAAACAACTCACTGTAACGCCCTTTATATTCCTCCGGGTTTTGTATCACATATTCAGATGTTGCGATTTCTTCCCTTGCTCCCGGGATGTTTCTTAGTCTCATATCCTACTCTCTCCTTATATTTATTATTGACTGTTATATACAATCCTATGGCTGTTTACCAACTCGTAGTTGCTATTTCCAAATTTCCGAAGCTTGTCCACATCAGGAATTGAATGACATTCCTGATGTCTCTGCCTGACCTGACTGAGACTGCATTGAGTCTTACGGCTTTTTTTTCTTCCTTCTTTTGGGGTCGTGCAGCAGCCAACCGGAATACTCTATTCAAAATAAATCCAACTTTTTTTAAAGTACACCTTTGATTTTTCACTAAAATAGTGTACCATATTAAAGTAAATTTGAACAACAAAACTTTTTAGATACGGAGTACTATATGAAGTCTTTTTTTTCAGATAACATGCGAAGGAAACTGTTATCCTTCTCCATCTGCTCCCTGCTATCCTTCTCCACGCTTTTACAGGCAGCTTTACCTGTATATGCTACGGAAGCAGCCAACGAGTCCTCTGCCCCGACCGACTATATGGCAGAGCAGGAAGCCAGGAAGCTCCTGCCGGTTCAGTCCAATGAGATCGAAAACTGGCCGACAGGTCCCACCGTCGGAGCACAGGGAGCTATTCTAGTAGAAGCAAATACGGGAACGATTCTGTATGCCAAAAATATTCATGAGAAGCTATATCCCGCCAGCACTACTAAGATTCTCTCCACACTGGTAGATATTGAAAACTCTGATCTTGACGACATGGTGACCTTTTCCAAAAACGCTGTATACAGCATAGAGCCCGGCTCCTCCAACATGGGAATGGATGTCGGTGAGAGCATTACCATGGAGCAATGTCTCTACGGGATTTTAGTACATTCTGCCAATGAAGTGGCAAATGCCGCCGCGGAACATGTAGCGGGAAGCATTGATAAGTTTGTGGAAATGATGAATGAAAAGGCCGCAGAGCTTGGCTGTACAGAATCTCACTTTATGACGACAAACGGACTGCATGATGAGAATCACTATACAACGCCTTACGATCTGAGCCTGATCGCCAAAGCCTTTTTTTCCAATGAAACGCTTTGCAAAATGTCAAACACTCCTTACTATGTGATTCCACCATCCGCCACTCAGCCGGATGAAATTCCCTGTTACACCCACAATCAGATGGTAAGAGGGAAATACCCTTATGAATATCTGGTGGGTTCCAAGACCGGATACACTTCCGCTGCGAGGCAGACGCTGGTCTCCTGTGCGCAAAAGGATGGTATGAAATTAATTTGTGTGGTAATGAAGGAAGAGTCACCGGAACAGTTTCTGGACACGATCAACCTCTTTGACTATGGCTTTAACAATTTCCATCTGGTAAATATCGCAGAGAACGAAACGACCTACACGGTAAATGCCTCTGACTTCTTCGATACGGATAATGATATCTTCGGAAGCAGCGCCCCGCTTATGTCCATCGATCCAACCGCTTATGTTGTGATACCGGATACCATTGATTTTAAGGATATGACCAGTTCTCTTACTTATGATTCCAAAGAGGATACTGCCATCGCCACGATTCAGTATTCCTATCAGGATGTTCCTCTGGGAAAAGCAGATATCAATCTGGAAGAAGATACAAAAGATGCTTCTTATACCTTTGATTCGGATACCCCTGAGGAGATAAAACCGGAGCAGGAAAACATTATCTTTATCAATGTAGCAAAAGTGGCTGCTATCGCGGGAGGCATACTGATCCTGATCCTGTTGATCGTCGGATCGATCCACTTTTTTAAGAATTACAATTTTAATTCCAGAAGAAGAAGCTATTCCGGACGTGCTGATGGTCTGAATTTTAATTCTTCCCGCAGAAGAAACCATCGCAGAAACAAAACGCCCCGCTATAAACGAAGAGATTCTTATAAAGATATTGATTTTCGCTGAATTGATCCTGCGTAAAAACCGCTGCTATCCGTCTTTACGGTTGCAGCGGTTTTTTTATCTGTTTTCATCATTCTTCTGTATAAAATATTGTTTCTTTGCCTGTTCCTTTTTGCGCACGATCTCTTCTACCTGTTCCTCGCTGATCTGACGCATGGTCTTCGCCACATAATATAATCCTGCCTCCGTTTTCTTTAAGCGGACTTTTCCTTTGATATATCCATGTTTTTCACAGATTGAAATACTGTAATAATGCTTCCCGTTCGCTGTAAACCATTTTAGCTTGCGTCTGGTAGGCTTTTTACACAGATAACATTTGGTAGACATGACCTCTCTGTCTCCGATCGCCGCTTCTTTGCTTTTAAACGTTCTGGAAATATATTTACTGTAATCCGGAAACTGAATATGAATCTCCTTTGCCTTGTTAGGCGGAAGAACAAAGGTATCAAAAGAAACATAGGCCAATTTATCCTTCGGACATTTTTCAAATACCTTTGACGTATAATAGGCATCACTAAACGCCCTGTGAAAGGGTATGTCTTTTTCGATCCCGAGAAAATCTACAGCATATTCCAAAGTATGTCTTGCATTTTTTTCTTCAAAAGATATGGCAAATATCTTCTGAAGATCGAGATATTCCAAAGGTCTGTCGCAAAACATCTTCTTACCGTAATAGCGCATATTCCGCTGCAGCTCCGTCAGATCCAAAGGCCCCCAGGTGCCGAAGATATAATCCTCCCCACACCATCTAAGGAACTTCTCTATCACTTCTTCAAAGGGCTTACCCCTCTCAAGATCCTCCATATTGATGTGCAGAAGATTTTGCGTTACCCGGTTCATATCCCGATAGATCTTCGGTCTGATCATCTCATTGAACTCGCCGATCACATTATAATTTTCGTCCATCTTAATGGCGCCGATCTCTATGATCTCAAAAGGAATCTCCTTCACACGGCAGATCCTTCCCTCCGACGGCTGGTTCCACTCCAAATCTAAAATAATATAATTCATTCTTTTCCTCTCAATGACATATAAAACATGCGAGAAATAGAAACTCTACTCCTCGCACCTGAAATGTTCCCAACCAGAGTCGAACTGGTGACTAACCCTTAGGAGGGGTTTATTATATCCACTTAACTATGGGAACAACTACAACTATTATATCACAACTTTTTCGTTCTGAAAACCATATCATTCAGGAAACTGTATCCTGCCCTGAAGCCACACGATCCCTTTGAATCTTCTGCCCACTTCAGGTTCTCCGAGCAGATCCTTCTCATTGATACACATATCAAAACAAATGTCATTACAATTAATCATCATATGACATAATCGCTCTTTTGTCAATTCATTTTCCATAAAATTCAGACTTAAAATCTCACCCAGAACGGAATAATGATCACATTCCACCCCACATGGCATAAAATAAGTATCGACTAATGTATAAATATCTTCCTTTAAGATCTTTCTTGAAAGATTGGAATAGGTGTCCATATCTTCTAAAGTCAGTGTTTCAATAGCTTCCTCATTCCCAAGCTTGGCCTCTCTGATCAGTTCCCTTCTTGATGCCGCAGCTTTTTTATCCCTTGCCACATCGGTTTTCTTTTTGGACAAAGGCATCACGATCATGCCACTGACCGACAGAGCCGACAGATACAGATCCATTTCCTTTGGAAACACTGTCTTTGCATGATTTACCTTATAATAATCCAGCACATTCTGCAGATAAAAGATGAGAGAAACGCCATCCTTGATATCATCACAGATCCCGGCATAGGTCTCCTTCTCCGCATGGCGTTCTACAGATAATTCTGCAGAAGAAAAGGCTTTTGTCCCTAAAATATAAGGAAAATAAAAATCCTCGTAAAAATGATTTTCCTCATCAAACTCTCCGCGTGCTGCTATCCCGATCCGATCACCAAATGCTCTGCGGTATTCTGCAAACATATAATGATCGTCATGAGACGTAAAGATCCGGTCAGAAGAATTGGTGATCACATATCGCATCAATTCTTCCGACTGACCTCTGTTTATGATCTGACTAAATCCAATCGCTCTTAAATATTTATGCAAGTTCTTACCCTCTTAAATGAATTTGTTGATAGATGCGGCGGGTAAAAATCCTGCGAACATTAATTATTCGGAGTTAATTTTTCCATCCCGCCCATATACGGACGCAAAACTTCCGGAATCAGGACACTTCCGTCTTCCTGCAGATTATTCTCCAAAAATGCAATCAGCATTCTCGGCGGTGCTACTACGGTATTATTTAATGTATGAGCAAAATATTTCTTTCCGTCCTCACCTTTTACCCGGATCTTCAAACGACGGGCCTGAGCATCTCCCAAGTTGGAACAGCTTCCTACCTCGAAATACTTTTTCTGTCTCGGACTCCATGCTTCCACATCAAAAGATTTCACCTTAAGATCTGCCAGATCTCCGGAACAGCATTCCAAAGTACGCACCGGAATATCCAGGGAACGGAACAGATCTACCGTATTCTGCCACAACTTGTCAAACCACACCGGTGATTCCTCCGGCTTGCAGACAACGATCATCTCCTGCTTCTCAAACTGATGAATCCTATACACGCCTCTCTCTTCGATGCCATGTGCTCCCTTCTCCTTACGGAAACACGGCGAATAGCTGGTAAGTGTTTTCGGAAGCTGCTCCTCCGGAATGATCGTATCAATAAACTTACCGATCATGGAATGCTCACTGGTACCGATCAGATAAAGGTCTTCGCCTTCGATCTTATACATCATCGCATCCATCTCTGCAAAGCTCATAACGCCTGTCACAACATTACTGCGGATCATAAAGGGCGGCACACAGTATGTGAAACCGCGGTCGATCATAAAATCTCTCGCGTAAGAGATCACTGCAGAATGAAGTCTTGCGATATTACCCATCAGATAATAGAAGCCATTACCGGCAACCTTTCCTGCCGCATCCAGATCAATACCATCAAACTTCTCCATGATCTCTGTATGATACGGAATCTCAAAATCCGGGACGAAGGGATCCCCGTATTTTGTCACTTCCACGTTCTCTGAATCATCTTTTCCGATCGGAACGGAGGGATCAATGATATTCGGGATCACCATCATATCCTTTAAGATCTTCTCATCCAGTTCTTTTTCCAACTCCTCTAATTCTGTAAGTCTGGAAGCAAATTCCGCAACTTTTTTCTTTGTCTCTTCCGCTTCCTCCTTTTTGCCCTGAGCCATCAAAGCTCCGATCTGCTTGGAAATTTTATTTCTCTGGGAACGAAGATCATCCGCTTCACCCTGTGCTGCTCTTTTCTTGGAATCCAGATCGATTACTTCGTCTACTAACGGCAGCTTCTCGTCCTGAAATTTCTTTTTGATATTTTCCTTTACGATTTCAGGATTTTCTCTTAAAAATTTGATATCTAACATGATTTCTCCTCTCGGCCGCGTGAACCGGCCTTTTATTATTCTTGGTATCCGTCCAGAACACTTTACCAGCCTGGTCAGATACACAATTCGTGCATTTTCAGTATATCTGTTTTCACAGAATTACAAACTCTGTATTCGATTGTATTCTCAATCCAAAACACTGTCAACAATTACATTATATATTTCTGATAAATCCAGCATACTTTTGGTTTTATAGGGCTTGCCTGTCTCATCCTTCAACAGCTGAAGCACAGGGCGGTCCACCAGCTGCTTATTCTGCTTGACCACGATCCCGATCCGTCCGTCACTTAACTTTAAAGTAGTCCCCACCGGATAAACAGCGGTAAAGGTCAGCACGCTGTCAACTGCCTCCTTTGCAAAAAGCACACCGGACATCGCCTGCATATATTGAATGATATCATGAAGCTTTCCTCTCTCACAACCAATCCCGCAAAGATTCTCATCCAGAAACTCACAAACCTCCAGGATCTGACTTTCGATCGTGATACTTTTTGCATGCAGAGGATATCCGCTTCCGTCGATCCTTTCATGATGAAACAGGATCATCTGCTTTGCTTTCTCTGAGATCCATGTTTCCTGCTGTACCGCTGTATATCCATATACGGTATGTTTACGGTATTCATCGATCTCCTTCTGACTTAAGGTATTGATATCCACATTGATATAGGGCACTGTCATATACCGAAGTCCCAGATCATGCAAAAGACTTGCGGTCGCCAGTTCATGTACGATCTCATTTGACAAACCCAGCTTTAACGCAGCCAAAGTGGCAAGTGAACAGACACTGACACTGTGTTCATACAGATCTGCACTTCGCTCTTTGATCTCAAAGATTTTATTCACGACTTCCTTCTTTTCCAGAATATTGGAAATGACTTCTTCCGCCGCAACATTAATCCCCATCAGCTGGGCATTATTATTATAAGTATGATGTTCCAGTATATCTTTCACTTTTACCAGACAATCATTCTTTACCTCATCCTGTAAAATAATGTCAGCGTCTTCACCCTGGATCTTCACACCGGTTTCCACTCTGACTTCTTCAATTCCAAGATCGATCAGTTTATCAATATAGGACTGCTTCAAAACGCTGCCTTTTCCGATCAAAACCTGAAGATCATCGGTATACACATCCGAAGCAAGTACTTCCCCGCCTTTTAATTTACTTACCCTTATCTTCTTCATGTATTCTAATCACTGTTCCCCTTATTCATTGCCATCTCTAAAGCCTGTTGTTCTTCCTCACCAAGAGATATTTTACATGCTCCGTTCTCGATCGTTTTTGTATAGGAATAACAGCCCTCACTGCTATGCACCGAATTCATGACATAGCCATTGTTATCCTCGTCCAGTAATACCAGGCAGAAGCTTAACTTGCCGCCCATCTGATTAAACGCGTCATAATTTACGATACCCAGTTTTTGATAATTCTTTCTCTGTTTTTTAAATAAGTGGTCAATTTCTTCTTTGTTTTCAGCGGAGGATTCTTTGAGCAGCTTGATATCCTCAAACAGGTCTGTAATCTCCTCCTCCATACTCTTAGCGTCATTTCCCAGCATAAATCTGTCATAACGCTTTTTCAGATTTGATACCTTTACCATCTGTACGATCAGCAAAATAAATAATATTACGATCAGTGCGATCAGCCCGATCAGAAAATACGCAATGTCCACACTCCCCAGACCGATACTCTCAAGTAAATTACTTGACATTTTATCTTCCTCCAACGTTCATTCTTTTCTTCTTCCCCAAAAACATATTTCGCTTTTTTATTCCGATAAAACATTGATTTATCTTTTCACGAAAACAGATGTCTTATTTATGGCAGTAATTCCAGGATCCGGTCCAGATCATCATGTGAGAAAAATTCGATCTCTATCTTTCCGGATCCGTTTTCCTTCGGTACGACTGCTACTTTGGTACCCAGGGATGATTTCAGCTTTTCTTCGATATCCTGATAGATAAAGTCCAGATTCTTCTCCGGTTTTTCCTTCTTTGCCTTCTCCGGCTTATTCATTTTTTTGATCAGCTTCTCGACATCACGCACACTCAGCTTCTCATCGAAGATCTTCTGTGCATATTCATACTGTAACTCCGGATCCTCGATCGCAAGAAGCGCTCTGGCATGTCCTGTGGAAATCTTTTCCTCGATCACCATACGCTGTACTTCTTCACACAATTTCAAAAGCCGCATGGAATTAGTGATCGCAGCCCTGCTCTTGGATACGCGCTCTGCGATCTCATCATGCTTTAATTCAAATTTCGTTAACAGCTCCTTATAAGCCAGAGCCTCCTCGATCGGATTGAGGTTCTCTCTCTGGATATTCTCGATCAGGGAAATCTCTAAGATCTCCTTCTCCGTCAGATCACGGATGATCACCGGCACTTCCTTAAGACCGGCCAGCTTCGCCGCACGCCATCTTCTCTCACCTGCAATGATCTCATAATGATCCTTGCGATCCTGCACTAAGATCGGCTGCAGTACGCCATACTGCTTAATGGAATCCGATAACTCCAACAGAGCATCCTCGTCAAAATTCTTACGGGGCTGCTCTCTGTTGGGCTCAACCTTCGTGATCTTTACCATCGTCCCGGATTCTTTCTCTCCCTCGCTCTGATCCGAGCCGGATTTATTCATATTCATGGAATTTATGGAAGGGATCAGCATATCCAGTCCCTTTCCTAAACCTTTTGCTGCCATAAAAAACTACTCCTATAATCTATTATTTTTAAACACGATACAACGGACAAGTATTATCCGATGATCTCATCTGCCAACTTCATATAGCTCTCTGCACCGGCCGATCTCGGATCGTACATCGTGATCGGCATACCATGGCTGGGTGCCTCTGCCAGCCGGATATTGCGCGGAATGATCGTCTTGCAGATGCGTGACTGCAAATTGTTTCTGACATTATCCACGACCTGAGCCGACAGATTGGTTCTGGAATCGTACATCGTAAATACAACGCCTTCCATCTCCAAGGCGGGATTCAGCTTTTCCTTGATCAGATTCACCGTATAGATCAACTGGCTCAATCCTTCCAATGCATAATACTCACACTGGATCGGAACCAACACGGAATCGGCAGTGGTCATTGCATTGATCGTTAACAAATTCAAAGAAGGCGGACAATCGATGATGATATAATCATAGCTGTCTCTTATCCAGTCTACTTCATTTTTTAGTTTAAATTCTCTTTTATCATCACCGATCAGAGCGATCTCCGCAGCTGCAAGATTGACATTCGACGGGATCACTGAAACATTCTTGATCGCCTCCGATATGATACAGCTTTGAATTGAACATTCATCCCTAAACATTTCAAAAAGAGTATTCTGAATAAAGTTTTTATCGATACCAAATCCGCTGGTCGTATTTCCCTGCGGGTCTGTATCGATCACCAGTACCTTTTTTCCTTTTGCCGCAAGACAGGCCGACAAGTTGATCGACGTGGTCGTCTTGCCGACTCCTCCTTTTTGATTTGCGATTGCAATAATCTTACCCATTGTAATTCCTTTCCGTCACTTTCGTTTCTTTTTCCCTTATCATTCTATTATCTAATCAATTATAACACCATTTATATGGTTTATCTACAAAGTTTTTTTTTGCCTTGTCTATTGTATCAAAAGTAACAGTTTTACGTTGTATAAAATACCCTGTTAAACCCAGGTCCGCAATGATCGTGAGGGAGCCGCTCAAATCCCTGTTTTTCATAAAACGTTTCTTTCCCCTGCGCACTGATCAACTGGATACTGATTCTTGCTCCTAACGGCATATCCTTCTTCATCAGCTCCACCAGCCTGTTAATGATCGTGGCACCAATCTGCTTTCCTTGATATTCCGGTCTCACTACAACATCAACGATTACATAATACATTCCATCACCAACGCATCTTCCCATAGCGACTGATTTTTCCCCATCTTTTGCAAGCACAAAATGACAACTGTTCCGTAGCGCCTGCTGTGCCTGCTCCTTACAAAAGATTTCCCATCCAACGGATTTTCTGAGTTCAAAATAAATTGTTACATCCGGTATCATTTCATAATAAGTAATCATCTGTTTTTCATCCTTTTATGCAAATTTCTTTCTTGACAGTAATACAAGCCCGATCCCCATACATATCGGAAATACGATGGCTGCCTTTTGCAGCTGCTCATTCCGGCTTAAAATCTCCTCATACTCTTCTACACCCACAGCAATATCTATGATCGGTTTCGCCTTTATGGATTTGATCGAGGTACTTCCGACATGCTCTACATCCGCACCGATCCCCACTAAGAGATCCTGTATCTCACAGATCGTCTGCTTTGCGTTATCCTCCCAGATCTTCTGATGTTCTTCCAGATAAACCGTTCCTCTTTTCATTCCTATGCTCATACATGGTCCTTCCTTTGCTTCTTTCATTGATTGACCCCGGACAATTCCTCTTGTATCATTTCCGCCAGCTCCTTATTCAGAGCATTTAGATCGGCACTGTATTTAAACTCGTACTGCTTACCATTTTTACTTGCATACGCATTCAAATCCAGGGAAATCAGAACTTGCGTTCCGTCTTCCAGATAAAAAATATAATCGTTGACAGCATCAGCGACATGCACAAATTTATCTTTGTCCGTTATTACCCGTTCCAATTCCAAACCTCTTAAAGCATCGATGTACCGGCTTATCATTTGAGGATCTTTACATAACCGCTGCTCATATCCGCCTTCTCCGCCGGATCCGTACCAGACTTCCACCGGAAAGGTTTCACCTTCTATGATCGACACAAATCGCGGATCATCAAAAACATATGTGATGGGATATTTCCCATATGATAATCTGTTTCCCAGGCTGATGTAAAAATATATAAATACTGCTAATATTATCAATACTGCTGTCAGTATCGTTATGATCGTTTTTTTCTTTGACATGATCGTAGCTCCCATTATTCAAACAGATCTTGCTGCATATCTTATTGATCAATCCTTTGTAATGACCGCTATTGCACAGGGCATACGTCCGTCCACCACATAATACGAGACTTCCTTATAACCCATATCTTCAAAAAACTTCTTATAAGATTCCAGATCAAACTGTCTCTTAAAATCAGCACCCAGTAAAGTAATGAACTTCACCGCAGCCGTACCGCTTTCCTTGGACATATTGATATAAGTCGGAATGATGATCTTCCCTCCCGGCTTGACGACACGCTCCAGCTCATGCAGTGCTTTCTCCGGTTCCGGCAGCAAATGGATCACATTACCTGCAACCACCTTATCAAAACGGGCATCTTTGCACTTGATCTTCGTGATATCCGCTTTCTGAAATGCAGCATTCGTATACTTGCGGCATTTCTTTGCAGCCTGACGAAGCATCCCGGGGGCGAAATCAGTCGCTATGAGTTTTTTGCATTTCTGAGCTATATATATGCTGATCGCTCCGGTTCCGCATGCACATTCCAGCACTTCATCGGAAGGTTCTATAAAATCCGCAACCTTCTTCCCGGTTCCGGTATATACTTTCCTGTTATAAACATTTTCAAATAAATCATACAAAGGTGAAATCTTATCCCAAAACATTACGCAAACTCCTTTCTATAAGAATTGTGACTGTCCCATGCCCCTTCTTCAATCCGGCTATCTTTGGAAAATCCTTATCTACATCGAGATCATCCGATGCTCCGGGACTGATCTTTCCGTCTAAGGACATCAGCATAAATAAAGTTGTGATCGGTCTGTCCATACTGTTTTCCTCCATGCATATTATTTCAAAACAAATTTTTAAACCCTATGACAAAAAAGAAACCAATCTGCCATATCTATCCATAGAGGTTATTTTTTGTCTACTCCACTTAATGTGTCATACAGAATATGATAACAGCCTGTTGGATATTCAATAAGGATTTTTTGAATCCATATCCCACAAAATAGTCAGAATCCATGACGTCTTTTGAAACTTCCTCTCCTCTGTAAAACGGCGGACAGGGATTTAACAGCGCATTTTTATTCGCCCTTTCCATCATCTCTTTTGTGATCTGATACTCCTTAAACTCTTTAAGCATCTTTTCCGGTATGGAATCTGTGCAGACAATATCTTTTCCTTTTATGGCATTCTCAATATCACTTTCGTAGGAAACACCCTTCGTACGATATTTTTCCGGACAGCACTGCAGCATATGAAATCCAAAAGCATCCGACGCTTCCTTCCATGCTCTTGCGATATTTCCATCTGCCCCGACAAACAGATATTCATCCTCCAGAAAATTGCTTCGGATTTTTGAAAGGGAATACAGATCAGACAGCATCTCACAGGGATGATTTTCATCCGTCAATGCATTGATTATTGGAGCATTCGTAACCTTTGCCATGCTCATAAGCAAATGGATATCCTTATGCCTTACGACGATCGCATCCGCCCAGTTTTCAAGATATTTACATACATCCCGAATATCTTCCTTTTTTTCCAAAGCGGAAGGATCAAATAATATGGACTGCCCTCCGAGAAGATAAATACCTTTCTCAAAGGAAACTCTTGTCCGTATGCTCGAAGCCGGAAAAAACATCACTACTGTCTTACCGGAAAGAAATCCGGAATATTCCTCTATCGAATCCGCTATTTTAAATATTTCAAATAGTTCTTCTCTGCGAAAATCTGTCAGTCGTATAAATGATTTCATTTTCTTCTTATCCAATCTGTTTTCTTATTAATAACTGCCATATCTTTTGGAAGCATACCTGTTCTTTTTTACTTGCTGTATGATAACCCGCAATCAGATTCGCTCCATGAGTCCTATGAGAAAAGACATCTCCCGCTACTATATTCACATTTCCCTATCCCTTAAAATTACTCCCCAGCCAGATCCGGCTGATCAGATCCAGAACAAATAACACCATTATCACACAAAAACAAATATTATGAATCCTTGCATCCCGATATTTTTCCTGAAATGCTTTGACGGCCGGATGGATCAGACAGATCGCAGCCCAGATTAAAAGCCCGAACATCAGACTGGGAACAAATGCGATCCTTCCGTCAAAATTCATAAAATATCCTGTATAATCCCACATGGTTGTTCCGATTGTTGCATCAATGATATAGCTTGCGGTCAATTCCGCAACCGTTGCCGTAATCGCACCGGCTATAAACACCCAGAAAGGTTTTTTTATCTTCAATAACCGGAAGAAACCCAGTATTATAAAAAAACCGATACCATAAATAGGAAGCCAGGGTCCGAAAAGAAACCCTCTGTTTAAAAAACCCCTGCGATGATAGATGACATCGCACCAGATCGATTCATAGATCCATCCTCCAAAGCAATAGATCAGAAAAGATTCCATAACATCACGGAATGTATTCCAATCTTTCCATTTTTTATTTTTCTCGCTCACTTCTGTTCCAATCTCTCCTGTAAATTCATTCGGTAATTCGTAACGATCATTTCTGCGATCCTTGATATATCTGTTGTTTCGGCATTTCTGATCTGCATTGTGTTTATCCTTTCCTGTCTTTTTAAATACCGCGGGTTCTGTATGATTCAATCTTTCACGATCAGAATTGAAAAATAACCCGTTTGATCCGGCATGGAAGCGACACCGGAATAAACCTTCTCCTGTGCCATCCCACAATTTTCCACCAGATAAGCGCTTTTTTTGTCTAAAGCGATCTTTTCCTTCAACTCCTTCAACCTGTTTCCGGCCTTCATAATGATGAGTGTTCCTTCAAAATTCCGATATTCCCCGGACGTAATCTGCACCGCTTCATCACCGGTAACAACCGGAAGCAACAATTTCGCACAAGCTCCGCAAAAAGAGGGAATCCCGTTTATGATCTCCATCTCAATCCCTTCTTTTTTCAAAATATCCGCAATATAAGAAAACGTGGAGTAAAAGCAGGGATCTCCGAGTGTCAGAAACGCTACCTCCTTCCCCGACTGCAAAAATGACAGAATATTTTCTGCTGCCTTTTGATGCGCTACGCTTAAGTCTCCTTTTTCCATGGGAAACGTAAGCAATAACGTTTCTTTCCCTGCCAATTCCGGACATGCCTGCTTAGCGATCCCATAAGCGACTCCCGCCGTATTTCCCTTGGCCGGACACGCGATCACATCTGCCATCTGTAATACCTTTACCGCTTTTAGCGTAAGTAACTGCGGATCACCCGGACCGACGCCGACCGCATATAGTTTTCCCATCATAAACCAATCTCCCAAACCGTTACGATTCATAGTCTCATAAAAATGCAGACATTCCGCACGACTCATTACTCGCGCAAATAGAACGAAACTCACGACTGCAGATGAAAAAGCGTCATTAAATGTATTCTGCCTTCTCCTCTACAAACATTCCCGTAAGTCTTGGCACCTGAAACCGACTTGTAAACAGGTCGCACTTACACAAAAATTCATAAAAAACATGACGCCCCTGACCGGACATGGACTCATAATTTCCCTGTCCTTTCGCAAGGATCACATCCGCTTCATCAATGGCATCCTGCGCTTCTTTTGGCATCCGTTCATAAATAGTACCAGCAATCGCCTCTCCATTGGTGACAATCTGTGCCGCCTGATCGAGACCGGTATATTTGGCATCTTCGATCGTGGCATCATTTAAAACCTCCTCACCACGCACCAATGCCTTTATGAATAAATGCGGAAATCTCTGCTTTAACTGCTCGACCATCAGCTTGTCCAAAACGATCTCACCACAGTTATCACAGATCAGAAGGAAATGCTGCGCCTGCTCACATTCCTTTAAAAACGCCTGATAAGTCCGCGCATCATCTTCCCGCATCTGCGTATCTTCAAAAAGAGACAGAAATTCGTCCCGGTCTACATGATTCATCGCTCCAAAATCAATATAATTTCCTATGCGCGCCATCATAAGCGATCTTGCCAGCGGATCAGGCGCCTGTTCAATCTCCTCCCTGAGTTTATCCTCCATATTCAAAACCAGGTCATTGTACTGCTTCTTGATTCCACGATAATCAGCACCTTTTCCAAAATATCTGACATGAACCTGATTGAAAAGGTATACCATATAGGGACTGGTATCTGTCTCTTTTCTATGATCCAAAAGATCCCTGATCTCGGCAAGATATTCTGCGTGGTTCGTCTTGTTCTGCTGCCTGTCATACAGACATTTCGCACAGCTTTCTGAAATTCTCATATTCTGATCTCCGTTCTGATACAATATCTGTTCAAAACGCCTTGCTGACCTGAACAGATACCCGATATCTACATTCCCACTAATCCGCCAAACTTCTTTCCCGTGGCGTTCTGAATCGTTACTTTTTCTCATTCAAATGAAACATCTTCGCCGGAATATGACAATATCCTCCCGGATTTTTCTCCAGATATTTCTGGTGATATTCCTCCGCAGAGAAAAAATTTTTAAGCGGAAGCACTTCGACTGCAAACTTCTCACCGGCCTCCCTCTCTTTTTTGGTATAAATCTTCATAATTTCCGCTTTCATATCTTCATCCACATAATAAATACCGGTCCGGTACTGAATACCGCTGTCTTCTCCCTGTTTATTGACACTGACCGGATCGATCACTAAAAAGTAATAGTCTAAAATTGCCTCAAGATCCAGTATTTCACTGTCATATATGATCTCTACCGTCTCTGCATGTCCACTGTCATGACATACTTCTTCATAAGTCGGATTTTCTTTTTCACCGTTGGCATAACCTGTCTTTGTACCGATCACTCCATCAAACTGATCAAAAAACTTCTGCACACCCCAAAAACATCCTCCTGCCAGATAAATTGTCTTTTTCATTCTCTTCTCCTCCGGTTTCGATTTCTGATCACTGTTTTTGTCTATTCTTTTTATTGTAACATACTATGTATCTTTATTTCATCCAGTCGTTCCTTCACGAATGAAAGATAATCCCGATAATCCTTCAATAATCCCTTTTGCAGTTTTTCTGCTGTAAGGATTGCCATATTATACTGAGCTTTCGTGATTTCTCCCTTAGAAAACGCCTCGTCTAATTCATCTCTGTCATCCTCGATCACGTTTCCGTCCGGATAAACGATCAGATCCAGATAGCAATCCCAAAAATAAGGAACACCGTCAGCATCGATTCCCTGCTCATCTATCATATCAATATAAGTGACCTGCACCTCGTACTGTTCATTCATCATGACCGTAATACAATAATGCTCCTCCTTAGGCAGAATCGACAGCCATTTATAACCGTTATCCAGCACTTTGATCGAATGATCCCGATATTTCCAGATCTGTGGCTCAGATACTTCTTCAATCGTAAGAAGTCCGACATAACCCTCAAATGAGGAGGAATGAACCTGACGCCCTTTTCTGGTCTTCTTTTTCATACTCTTCCATTCATCATAAACAAGTCTGCATTTATACATTTTCTCTCTGTCCTTTTTACTTGGATTTTGATCGTGATTTCTGATCAATCTTTGTTATAATATATTCACTATTTACTTAATAGATCGACTGCTTCTTTTAATGAAACACATCTGGCAAATCTGTCCGGCCACATCATTTCATTATAATACTGACAGGTCGTCTTCGCATCCATGAAAGCATTATCAAATGTCGAATTTCATTGACTCCCTTTTCTCCCTATATCCTGCTTATTTCAAAAAAACTACTTTAAATTCCTCACAGACAACCTTCATCCCGACAGTAAAATCCAGACCGGCCGACTGCAGTTCCTCTGTAAAAAAATCTTCATGTACTCTTCTCCAGTACTCTAAAGATCGATCTCCTTTCCCTTCCTTAAAGGCATGTTCTTTTGTTACCTGATCAAAAGCAGTCACATATACTTTGGTTGTTCTGATAATGCAGACTGCCTCTTCTTTTGCATCGAGGATGATACTATACTCTCCAATCTGCGGTAAAGGCTCCTCTTCCAGTTCATAAAAACAAAAAGCCGAACAGGTTGCTGTCTTGATCCCGTTTTTTACAAGCTGCGCCAATTCATCCGGTGATCCGCCAAATGCCCATGCTTCATATTCACCGTCTAATCCGGATTTTGTCCATAATTCTTCTGCCGTCATTGTACCCTCCATTTAGCGTTTCTCTGTATTTGTTTTTTTGAATAAATTCCATTAAGACAATTCATACAGCCTGTATATTTTTCTATATGCTTTGCCGGTAAACAAAAAGCGAAAGACTGATCGATCCAAAGGCTTTAACTCCTTTACAAGATATTCCGGCGTAAAGATATGTTCTTTTTGTACCCGAAGATTCATTCCTCGAAGTACGTCCTCCAATTGATCGATACCATATACTTTCGTGACTCCGACCTCATTGACCGGATTCTTATATTTCGATGCCTTGGCTCCAAACTCCGTATAAACATCCATCAAAATGTGCAGTTTTGGATATTTCTCTTCCAAAGCCTTCAAAAAGTTGTGCAGCTGCTCCTTTGATAGATACATACTGAGCCCTTCCAAAACCAGGATCACCGTATCACTGTCAGGAAATATCCCGATCTGCTCCGGTTTCGTGGCATCCAATTCCACCATATGATATTTGACCGTTTCTTTATAGTATTTTTTTCGAATACTCAATACATCCGAAAAATCACAATCCAGCCAGGCTTTATAATCTCTTTTCACTCTGTTACATCTACTATCCAGTCCACAGCCTACCTGTAAAACAAGAGCATCTTTGTAGATATCAAGCATCCGTTCTGTCCAGTCATCAAACACCCGTGCTCTCATCGCCATATTATAGGCAAGCCATTTAGACGCAGACTTTCCGTTTATCGGAAAAGTCTCCGATTTCCATATCTTTTCGGCATCCGGATCCTTTAGGATGATTCCCTGCTTACTGACTTTTGACTTCCCATATAACGGGATAAATAATGTTTTATTGACTTCATTCATATATGAAACTCCACATACTTATTTTCCTATTAACAGAAATAATAGTATGATTAGGTCGCCAAAAGTATTTTCATAGTGGTGCCAAACGCCTTTATTGGCGAGTTCCTTGACAATTGAATACG
>SVFN01000040.1 GCA_015056815.1 Lachnospiraceae bacterium
TACCCATAAATAATGCTCCCTTCTAGGCAACAAGCTTTTATTATTTTGCTTGTCTACCTAAAAGGGAGCATATCACCATCGGTTCATCATCGACAACCACGGGCTCATACCGGAATACACGCCGACTTAAGCGCAAACAATTTCCTGGATCACTATTTCCTCCACCGAGTTTTTTATATTATTCATCATCTGTACCCACTGCATCTGATCCGATGCCTTCAGCCGTTCATCAATCCCCTGTGCCCGAGCCATCTGCTCCACGATAACATCCATTCGCTCCTCTGCCTGATGTTGAATACTTAAGCAATGCTCCTTTAGCGTACCCTCAAGCATCATTCCGGAATATATGCCTCTCCGATGCTCTTTTAGGAAGCTCCGACGCATCAGCCCCCATTTTGTCAACGGCTCCTCCGGTTCTTCATTTGCTCTCAATGCCGGAATATAATAGTCTTCACATTTTACATATTCAAGTTCCATGATCCACCTCCATCAAATTGCTATCTGCTGTTTCTTATGCTGATCTTTCTCCTGTGCCTTACGGAACGGTTCCTGCTCTGCCAGTATGATCTTCTTCTCTGCCATTCTTTCATGAATAGATACTCGTTCTTTCTTCTGTTCTTTTGGTTTTATAAATTCCTTGAAAGCCTCAAATAGATTGTGCTTTTGAAGAAATTCCTTACATTTATCAAGTCTGTCCGTCAGCGTCTTAATCTTTGAATCTTTGGTGACCATATCTTTCGCCATCTCCTCTACCGCTTTATCCTTTGTTCTGGTTACACGGAAGATTCGGAGCATCTTTTTCCAATCTGCTTCCGCCACCTTAACATATCCCGTTTCCTGTCCCAGCGCATTTCTGATCTTCTGTGCCACCGGCTTGTCGGAATCATTGGCCACAGCATCATCAGCCAGTTTCAGATACTTTTCCTGTAAAGTGTTTTTCGTTAAAATATCGCCATCCAGAATCTCCTGTGCTTTTTGTACACGGCTTTCAGCATCCTTCGCTTCCTTTATTAGATCATCTCTGGCCATCTCAGCAGCTTTTACATCCAATTGCAGCTCTTCCTTTTCCGCAGTCAGTCCGGCGTTTACTATCTGGAGTTCCGCTGTCTTTTCCTTGTATTCCTCTACTTCCGTCATTGCTGCCTTATACTCCGGCAGCGAAAGCCCGGGACGATCCACTCCCTTTACGGTAATCTCTATCCCTCGCTCCCGTGCCAGTTCAGTCATATACTCTCTTTCCCGGATATGCCACATCGAGGTTTCATTCTCCAACTTATTCTTAGCCCTTGGGATACCCATCTGCTGATAGGCTTTGGTCAGGCTGTTCCTTGTCTCAAGGCCGGTCTTATATCCATGCGCTACCGGTCCTTTGAGATCTGGTCTGTATGGAGGCAGATTTTCAAGTGTTACTCCAAGCTCAGCGATCTGTTCAAAGGTATAGCCGATATATTCACTCCCTTGATCTGATATAATGCGTCCTGGCAATTTATTAACAGGCCATGCTGCTTCATCAATATGGATCCCATGCTTAAGACAGAGCTTTTCCTTATCTTCGATGATGTTCAAAGTCATATCTCTGATTGAATAGACTCCACCTTCCCAGCCAAGAGAATATCCCATACAGATACCAGAATAAGCATCCACACAGGCTGTTAAGATAGGTCTTCCTACTACTTGTCCAGATTCATTGACCAAATAGATATCGCAAACAGTAGCATCCACCATTCCAAGTCCAGGTGCAGATGCATATACACGCACATTATCACCAACACAAGGACGGTCATTACGCTGGTAATTGGTAAGACCATTACGTGAAATATAATAATTCTCCAACTTACGTGTTTTACGATAGAAATACCGATACTGATAATAGCTTGGGTATTCCTCCAAGAGCTTTCCCTCAGCATCACAGTATTTCTCCTTAAGCATCTTCACATAGGCGGTTTTTAATGAATTCTTCTCGAAAGTATAAAAATACTTATTGAGAGACCAGCGAATATTCTTCTGATCCTTGGTGAGAGCAGTATCATACTCCCTCTCTTTTGGAAGCAGCACTTGGATATTCTGGATCACCAGATACTTCTTCAAGAAGCTCCTGATACTCTGCTTCGAAATATTATTCTCAGCAGCAATTATATTTATGACATGGCTTCTGGTATTCTCATCCCCTATGAACGGTAAGACAGGTGCGATCATGGTATAACGTTCATGCATGACCTTCTTTCGCTCTGGAGACACCATATCGTCCTCTACAGGCTTAAAATCCAAGAGGGTATATAAATCCTCATCTGTCATAGTAGAGGCGTCCCAAAATGTCGTTACAGGCTTCCAGACAGGCATTGTATTATTCTTGCAGTCAATGACAAGGCAATTATCTTCTTTTATCAGCAAGATTCTATAAATCTGATCCTCATGGGTATAGATCTCATTTCTTTTCATTGATCACACACCCCCAGTCCACGATTCCTCTGTGCAGCCAATAACTCCTTAAAAGCTCCAGCAGTTTATAATGCATTGGTTTAGTGATACGACTCCTATAAACACATTCACGAACCATGAAGGTTCCGTCTTTCATTTTGACAAGAAAGTCAGTAGTATAATCTCCCTCCGTAAGACCTTCCAGATAGACATTACATCTGAATTCTTCTACTTCTTCCATCTTCGATACAAGATCTGCGTATGCAGTCATGATAGGATCGTAGGTTCTGCAAATGTCATTACATTTTGGTAAGTACCTCTTAGTGACTCGTCCCTTGTAGTTCTTTTTTCGCATAGATTCGCTCCTCCTTTGCTTAGTTGACAGGTGAAGCGTCAATAAGATTTAATTCCCCAAAAAGCTCCCAGATTTGTCCCAAATCCTTCCCAAAAACGAAATAATCCAAAATAATCCATAAAAATAGCAAATATTTCGATTTAAAAGAATTCAGTAATATCAAGGCTCATGAGTGCTTTTACAGAATCCTCAAAAACAAGAAGAAGAAAAAGTACTATATCATTGGGCACTCTACTTTATTCTCCAAAGGGCAAAGCAGCTTATCCTCTAACCATAAAACAATACCCAAGTACTTCTTCTTAATGGTTATCTGTAAAATACTCTAACTCCTGAGTCATAAATCCCATCAACGCCTTATACCACAAGGATTAATAAACAAAAGAACAGACCTTGGAAAGACAGTTTAGTGATCTTTTCAAGGTCTGTTACTTGTGTTTTATTATATTCTTTCAGGATAAGACAGTTTACCTCTTGGAGGATAATCTGCTTTGCCCTATGACAATCAATTCACTCGAACTCAATCGTCCCAGGTGGCTTGGAAGTCAGATCATAAAATACTCTGTTCACTCCCTTAACCTCATTGATGATCCTCGTCATAACTGTCTGCAATACATTCCATGGGATCTCTGCACTTTCTGCCGTCATAAAGTCGATAGTCTTGACGGCGCGAAGGGCAACTGCATAGTCGTAAGTACGCTCATCACCCATGACCCCGACACTACGCATATTGGTAAGTGCAGCGAAATACTGGTTGATATCGCGATCAAGTCCCGCTTTGGCGATTTCCTCACGATAGATGAAATCTGCATCCTGTACGATATGCACTTTTTCGGCATTCACTTCCCCGATGATGCGGATACCAAGTCCAGGTCCCGGGAATGGCTGACGGAAAACCAAATATTCCGGTATGCCAAGCTCCAATCCCACCTTACGGACTTCATCTTTGAACAGATCGCGCAATGGTTCGATGATCTCTTTAAAATCCACACAATCCGGCAGGCCGCCTACATTATGATGGGATTTGATCACTGCACTTTCTCCTCCAAGACCGCTCTCCACGACGTCCGGATAGATCGTACCCTGTACCAGAAAGTCCACCTTGCCGATCTTTTTCGCTTCTTCTTCAAACACCCGGATAAATTCTTCTCCGATGATCTTGCGCTTTCTCTCCGGCTCCTCTACACCCGCCAGTTTCTCATAGAAACGTTCCTGTGCGTTCACGCGGATAAAGTTTAAGTCATACTCTCCTTCCGGTCCGAAAACCGCTTCCACTTCATCACCTTCGTTTTTACGCAAGAGTCCCTGATCTACGAACACACAAGTAAGCTGATTACCGATCGCTTTGGATAAAAGGACTGCTGCGACGGAGGAATCCACGCCGCCCGAAAGCGCACAGAGCACTTTTCCATCTCCTACTTTTTGGCGGATTGCTTCGATCGACTGCTTCACAAAGGAATCCATTTTCCAGTCGCCTGCGCAGCCGCATACGTTATATACAAAGTTGGATAACATTTTCGTTCCTTCCACTGTATGGAGCACTTCCGGATGGAACTGGATCGCATAAAGCTTCTTTTCGGGGCATTCTGCTGCCGCTACCGGGCAGTCTGCTGTGTGGGCGCTGACACGAAACTCCGGTGCCAGCTTGGAAATATAATCAAAATGACTCATCCAGCAAATGGTCTTTTTCGATACATTCTCAAACAGCACACAGTCGTTTTCTACTTCCACTTCCGTCTTGCCATATTCCCTGACAGGCGCCTTTTCTACCTTACCGCCAAGCACATGCATCATCAGCTGTGCTCCATAGCAAAGTCCCAGTACCGGGATCCCCAGCTCAAACAACTCTTTGGAACAGGTAGCTGCCCCTTCCTCATAACAACTGTTTGGTCCTCCGGTCAGGATGATGCCCTTAGGATTCATTTCTTTGATTCTGCTAAGCTCTGTCTTGTAAGAATAGATCTCACAATAAACATTACATTCCCTGACACGCCTTGCGACCAGTTGGTTGTACTGTCCGCCGAAGTCAATTACAATGACTGTCTCTCTACTCATGTGATCCTCCTATATCCTATTCTGTAAGTAAGCAAATGGTGCATGTCTTACCCATTCTCCTCCGCAGGGAAGCAAATGGTAAATCCATGCACCTCTAAGTCTATGCTACATTTCCATTTCTGTCAAATAAAATCCTTATTTCATCTTTTTCCGGGATCTGTTTTTTATTCTATCGTCCCTATTTTTCATAAGATTGTAAATCGAGTCATTCCAGATATCATTGCTTTATTCCGGCATATCTGCCTTTGATACTTCATCGATAAACTTAAGCCGGAAGGTCATCGTTCCGCCACCGTCCGCAATCGTCTCCTGCGCCGCTTTTTCACCTGCTTTTCCAATGAAACGGCAGGCGGCTGCGGCTGTGTCCGTATCCTTTTTTACCGTCAGAAATGCGCCCACAAGCACGCTGCTCATACAGCCGCTTCCGGTGATCCTTCTCATCATGGGATGTCCGTCCGTCACAAGCTCTGTCAGACTTCCATCCGTTACGATGTCAGTCTTTCCGGAAGCGATCACGATCACGCCCTGTCTTTTGGCGTAGGCTTCGATCTGCCTCACCAGATCGCTCTTACGGCTGATCTCGTCCTTGACGATTCCACCATCCAATCCGGCGGCTGTATTACACTCTTTCATAAGAGCCAGGATTTCCGAATAATTTCCCCGCACGCAGGTCGGCTGAAATCTCTTTATCAGGGAAATGCATTTCTCACGTCTATACGTAGAGCCCGATACTCCCACCGGATCGATCACGATCGGATGCCCCGCCCGCTTTGCCGCTTCCATAGCGATCTCCATGGCTTCATAATTCTCTAAAGCCCCCATATTGCACACAAGGCAGTCCGCTTTCGTTGTCACCTCTTCCACTTCCGCCGGGTGGTGTGCCATAATGGGCGAAGCGCCTGCTGCCAGCAGGATATTGGCACAGTCATTTACCGTAACAATATTTGTGATACAATGTATGATCGGCCTTGTTTTTCTTATTTCTTTTATTATGCTCATCTTTATCCCTTCTTCCCGGACAACTGCTAATGCAGCATTTTAAGGTACTCTTTTATAGCCTCCTGTGAATCTGTCGATCAGCGAATGCTTTCCTGCTTTTCCCCAAAGGCGAAAACACAATGTGAAACGCTCCTGCACCAAAGCAGAAGCGTCTCTTTCGCCTGTTATATCTTTCTACTCCAGACTTTCTTTCATTTTAACAAGCAGTCCGGCTTTTTTCAAGCTGACTGTGATGATGATTGCAATGATCGTCCCTCCCAGACTGCTGATCAGGAAGGGCACGACAAACAAGAACAAGGTTGCAGCCTCATTTCCCATCACGAACGCTGCGATCGGGAAGGCAAGCATCCCGCCGATCAGAGCGGTTCCTACTAATTCTCCGATATAGGCAAAGGGCAGCTTTTTAAATCCCTGATATAACACCCCGGCAAGAAGCGCCCCACACATACTTCCCGGGAAAGCAAGCAATGTCCCAAGTCCTAAGAGATTTCGCAAAAGACTTGCGATAAAAGCTGCGGCAAGTCCCCACCATGGTCCCAGTAATATCGCACACAAAATATTCACCAGGTGCTGTACCGGTGCGCACTTGGAGCCAAATACCGGAAATGATAATAAACTGCCTGCCACAGCGATTGCTGCAAAGATTGCGGTTAAGGTTAATTTTTTCGTATTGATCTGATTCATGTTCTCCTCTTTCCCCTCTTGCACTTCATGCAATCTGTCAGAGGAAATCACATTTTATTCCGATTCAGAATATTCTCCGTTTATCCCGAACGCATGATTCATCGGCCCGCTTCCTTTCCCAAGATCCAGCATATCAGCCAATGCTCCGGAAATATAGGTTTTGGCATCACGCACTGCTGTTTTCAGGTCACGTCCCTTTGCCAGATTGGAAGCGATAGCACTTGAAAGGGTGCATCCTGTTCCATGGGTATTGGGATTGTCGATCCTTTTTCCGTAGAACCAGACAGGCTCTTTCCCGTGTTCCCATAAAAGATCATTTGCATCATTTAAGTTATGTCCCCCTTTTAAAAGGACGCTGCATCCAAATGTATGACTGATCTTCTCTGCTGCAGAAAGCATGTCTTTTTCGGTGCATATCGTCAGTCCCGACAAAACTTGTGCCTCCGGAATATTTGGAGTTACAATCGTTGCAAGAGGTAATAATTTTGTTCTTAATGTATCGATGGCATCCTCACTGATGAGCTTTGCTCCGCTTGTTGCCACCATGACAGGATCTACGACAATATTTTTTGCCTGATATTCTGTCAGTTTTGATGCGATCACCCCGATCAGTTCCACTCCGGAGACCATACCCGTTTTGACCGCATCCGGATAAATATCCGTAAAAATACTATCCAGCTGCTCTGCCAAAAACTTCGGAGTGACCTCCATGATATCTGTTACGCCGGTAGTATTCTGGGCAGTAAGTGCAGTGATCGCACTCATGGCATAAACCCTGTGTGCGGTCATTGTTTTGATATCTGCCTGTATCCCGGCGCCTCCGCTGGAATCACTTCCAGCGATTGTTAATGCAGTGTTCATTGCATTCCCTCCTTTCAAACTTCTGTTGCATTAATTTTATATAGCGACCCAAAGTGGTGCCCCCGATGTGCCGCTCAAGTGTTACGATTTACAGTTCATATAGAATCCACTCGGGATCGTCGAACCTGCTCGTAAGAGTTTTTATATTATATGTTCCGCTATCTCTCTTAATTGTCCCGCTGCCGCTTCGATATTCTCCTGTGCAAAAATACCGCTTACCACAGCAATCCCCGCAATTTTCCTGCCTGCCAGCTGTGCGGCATTCCCTGCATCGATCCCTCCGATCGCCACGACCGGAATCGATACGCTTTCGCAGATCTTTTGTAACAGATCGTGCTCCATTGGCTTTGCATTCTTTTTGGTGCTGCTGCCAAACACCGCCCCGCTTCCCAGATAATCCGCGCCGGCCGCCTGTGCTCTCTTTGCCTGCTCTGTCGTTTTGGCTGTAACACCTATGATCTTATTCTCTCCCAGAATCTGTCTGGCCTTTCTGATCTCCATATCAGCCTGTCCGATATGGACTCCGTCCGCATCAAGTCTGGCTGCGAGCTCCACATAATCATTCACAATAAACGGAATCCGATACGCATGACAAAGCTCTTTTATGGCCTGCATCTCCCTCATAAAAGCATCTTCATCTGCAAAAGCCTCCGTATTTTTTTCACGAAGCTGCAGCATGGTAATACCGCCCTTGAGCGCTTTCTCAACCTGTTCATACAAGGTCCGGCCGCCCAGCCAGCTTCTGTCTGTTATCGCATAAAGTTTTAAAGCGTCTTTGTGTAATCTCTTTTCTTCTTTCATCCTATCCATTCCTTTGCAGCATACATAACTCCATCTCCGAATGCATCGGTTTAAATCCGAATTTTTCATAAAGCGGTCTTCCCATATCGGTAGCTTCCAGTGAAACGGCATTGATTCCGTGTTTTTCGGCATCTTCTACCAATCGTTTCAACGTTTCAAATGCAATCCCCCGTCTGCGATACTCCGGCTTCGTATACATATTCATGATATAACCTTTTTCTCCGCTGATGTTATGCCAGGTCGGCATCACTCTGTAATAGCTGATACCGCCCGCTCCGATAAATTTATCCTCATCAAACACCAGATAAGCAGTGTGCGTTCCTTCCGCCAGCGCTTTCCTGTAATAGTCTTCCGACTGTTTCTCCACCTCTGACATATCTGTTTTTTCATCCAGTCGATTGGCAGCTCTGAGCACTTCAATCCTTG
Source organism: Lachnospiraceae bacterium (assembly GCA_015056815.1). Classification (GTDB taxonomy): domain Bacteria; phylum Bacillota; class Clostridia; order Lachnospirales; family Lachnospiraceae; genus SIG333. Next base: position 8,597 of record SVFN01000040.1, read on the forward strand.
TCTTAACAAGCAATTCTGTCTCTTCCAAAGTTGCTTTTTTATACTGTATCATGTTGCCAATTCTCCTTTCCGTGTCACGTTTTCGACTCAGCCATCCGCTCTTTTACTCTGTTTCACACTGCCTTTTCTTCCTGCAAACAAAAAACGCACAGGCATATCAACATAGAATATCCCTGTGCGCAACCATCACTTCCGCACTGTATAACCGCCCGGCTCTCTCTGACGATCCCACATATTTTCCTACGTTGGCATTACCCAAATCAGGTTACGGGTCAAAGCACACAGCTTACTCTCAGCCTGCTTAAGCAAGCTCCCCTTTATGATAAATACAGTTTTCACTATCAACCACTATAACTTCTTTGCAGCGATGTGTCAAGCATAATCTCAACCGGCTACATGCATATGCAGGTATTTCTCTCTGGTCGCAAGCCCTCCCCTTATATGACGCTCCGATTTGTTAATGTTTAATACTTTTCGCGCCTGTGCTGCCAGCACCGGATTGATCTGTTCCAGTCTTTCAGTCACATCCTTATGTACCGTACTTTTGCTGACTCCGAACTTTTTTGCCGTCTGTCTCACGGTTGCGTTATATTCGATGATATAATTCGCAATATTGATCGCCCGTTCTTCAATATAATCCTTCAAGGAAATATCCCCATGAATGTTTTTTACATTGTATGTAAACATCCATGAGGATATGACTTGTAAACCTATTTAACTGTGCCTCCACGTCGTTCTGGAAAACAGGATCAGGATCGGGAAAATCTCCAGTCTCCCTGCCAGCATGTCTAAGATCAGGATCACTTTGGAAAACATGCTGTATGCTCCATAGTTTGCCATTGGACCCACCGCTTCAAATCCTGGTCCGATATTGTTAAAGCAGGCTAATACCGCTGAAAAATTCGTTGTCACCGAAAAGCCATCCAGAGAAACAAAAATAAAACTGAAAATAATGATCAAAAAATACGCCGCCACATAAGCATTCGTATTCTGTAAAACCTTCTCGTCAACCATCTGTCCGTTAACACGTACCACCTGTACCTTCTGTGGATGTACTGTCTGTCTGACGCTGCGTTTCAGGCTTTTGATCACAAGAAGCACTCTGCCGCATTTAAAACCGCCGCCTGTACTGCCTGCACAGGCTCCCACCACCATCAGAAACAGCAGGATCGCCTTGGAAAAGCTGGGCCAAAGGTCAAAATCTGTTGACGAAAATCCGGTCGTTGTAACGATCGTAGACACCTGAAATGCCGCATGTCTTATGGTTTCGGAAAGAGTCTCGTAGTAACCTCTTACATTCCATGTGATTGCCGCAATACTGCCAAGAACCAAAGCGATATACAGTTTTAATTCTTCATCTTTCAAAACATCGCGTACACGCCCGATGATCAGCAGATAATAACAAGTAAAATTCACGCCAAACAAAAGCATAAACACGGTACACACATTCTGTATATACGGACTGTAACTTACCATACTGTCATTTTTAATACCGAATCCTCCGGTACCTGCCGTTCCGAAAGCCGTACATACCGCATCAAACAACGGCATGCCGCCGATCAGCAGAAAAACAACATTAAGAACAGTCAGCAGAATATACATCCGGTAAAGCAAACCCGCAGTCTGCTTCATCTTCGGAACCAGCTTCCCGACATTCGGTCCCGGGCTTTCCGCACGCAGCAGGTGCATACTGAACCCGCTGCGGTCTGTCTTGGAGGCGATCGCCAGAAGGAATACCAGGACTCCCATTCCGCCCAGCCAGTGGCTGAAGCTCCTCCAGTAGAGGATTCCTTTTGGCAGACTTTCTACTTCACTTAAAATAGAAGCTCCTGTCGTGGTAAAACCGGACACCATTTCAAAAAGTGCATCCACATAATTCGGGATCGCACCGGAGATCACAAAGGGCAGACACCCCATCATACTCATAAAAATCCAGCTCAGCCCCACACAAGCCAGGCCTTCTTTGGCATAAAACACTTTGTTATAGCCTTTTGTCAGCAGTAATAGCAAAAGACCGATCAAAAACGTGGCGATCATACTGATCGTAAAGCCCTTTAGCGCTGCCCATTCTTCCAAAAACAGGCTGATCAGCATCGCCGGTATCATAAACACAACTTCCACAAGCAGGATCTTTCCAAAGAAACTGCCCATCATCTTATAGTTCATTTTGTCAAACTCCTCTGACTCAAAGCCTCTCTGTTTTACTCAAAGACTTCATTTAACTGTGAGATCACCCTGTCTCCGTTTGTTACCACAATAACACGATCCCCCTTATTAAAGAAAGAATCTCCATTCGGGATCTCTGTCCGGTTTCCTCGGGAAATGCAGACCAGCAAAACGTTTTTCTTAAGCTTGATCTTCTTAAGAGGCACGCCACAATTCTTCGTATCTGCCTCCACTCTGAATTCGATCGCCTCCGCGTGCCCCTCCGCGATCGAGTGCACCGCCAGTGCCGCTCCCGTCTGTTTGCCCATAGCACGCACATAACGTACAATGGTATTGCAGCATAGCTCCTTCGGGCTAATAATACTTCCCAGATCCAGTTCATTGAGAATGCTGCTGCCGCCGTAGCGTCCCACCTTTGTGATGACCTGCGGCACTCCTTTACTGAAGCTGAATGCAGATACTACCATATTTAACTCATCTAATCCCGTCAGCGTAACGACTGCATCACTCTTGCTGATTCCTTCGCTTTCCAGCAGGAACTCATCACTGGCATCCCCATGAATGATACAAGTGCTCGGGAGCATATCCGAAAGTTTGATGCAGCGCTTCTCATCTTTTTCAATCATCTGAACGGCAATATTGCTCTTCTCCAAAAGCTTTGCCAGATAGAAACTGACTCTGCCGCCACCGCATAAGATCACTCTTTTGACCTTATGTGTCACGATTCCCAAATTGCGCAATAGCTCAGCCAGTTCGTTGGTCGGCGCAGTCACAAAAATACAGTCTCCCTCTTTTAATACAAAATTGCCGTCGGGCGCGATGGCATCCCCATCTCTGAGTACTGTACAGACCAGGATCTTACATTTTACGATACTGCCCATGTCATTGAGCTTGACATTGCAGAGCTTGCTTTTCTCATCTATGCGCAGCTCGACGATCTCCACGCGTCCCTTGGCAAACGTATCTCTTTTGAGAAAGCCCGGATACTTCAAAAGTCGCTCGATTTCCTTCGCAGCCTGTTTCTCCGGATTCACAGAAAGGGAAAGACCAAACATATCTCCCATGCTGTAAATCTGCTCCTCATACTCCGGATTACGGATGCGCGCGATCGTATGTATTTTTTCATTCAGACCATGTGCCGTCATGCAGCACAAAAGATTGATCTCGTCTTCTTCTGCCATGGCGATCAAGAGATCCGCCTCCATGACCCCTGCCTGTAAAAGGACATTCATGGAAGCACAATTGCCCTGTACCACCATAACATCATAGCGCTCCTGATTCTCCTCCAGTATCTTCAGGCTCTTATCGATCAAAGTCAGATCATGTCCTTCCGAGGAAAGCTTTCTGGTCAAATTGGCTCCCATCTTTCCGTTTCCGGCTATTATTATTTTCACGATATCCTCCATCACCGGGAATCATTTGCTCCCGATTCTATCCTAAGAAATGAATGAGCCGCATTCATGCGGCATCTTACATCAAAACATAATCATTATAACACTCTGTGTCAGAAAGGCAACCTTATTTCCCGTTCTTTTTGAATTTCCTTTATATGATAAAAAACAGGGGGGATACAGCATCTGTGCATCCCCCATTTTTGTTTTATTTGATCTTTACGGTAGAAGGCTGTCCTTTTTTCTTTAACAATTTCCGGTAAGCCTTTTTCTGTTTCTTCGGAACCTTGATCGTAGCCTTTTTCTGGATGCCCTTAAAGGCATTCTTGCCTACTTTCTTAAGCACCGTAGACTTGATAGTGATCTTCTTTAAATTCTTTGCTCCATTAAATGCGTTCTTTCCGATGGTTTTAACCCCATCCGGTATGGTCACAGCAGTAACCTTTTTGTTCCCTTTAAAGGCATTGTCCGCAATGGATGTCACCTTATAAGAAATCTTATTGGTATCTGTCACATTCGCATCGATGGTTACCTTCTTTGCCTTTTTATCGGTTGTCTGTTTGAAAGCAACCTCCGGTGCATTCGCAGAATCATTCGTTACCACATAAAGCTTCTTTCCGATCGTCAGTACCGTGCCGACTTTCTGCGGTTTTGCCGATGTCTGAACGGTTTTTTTGCTCTCTTCTGCCTTTCTGGCATCCTCCGCTTTTTTCGCTTCTTCAGCTGCTTTGTAAGCTGTCTCAGCCGCTGTAAGGGTATCTACAACTGACTTGGAAACTAATTTTTTCTCCTCCTCCGTCAGTTTGTCATAGGCATCTCTTGCTGCTTCGATGGCGCTCTTACTGCCAATGGTAACCTTACCGATGGCATTGATCTGCTCCACAACCGCAGCCGCATTCTTCTGCTCCTCATCTGCCTTTGCCAGCACCGCATATGCTTCTTCCGCGTCTGTAAGGATCTTTAAGATATCCTCCGATACCAGTTCCTTCTGGTCATTTGTCAGTTTCTTATAAGCACTTCTTGCATCTTCAATCGCTTTTTTGCTTTCTAATGTCACAGTTCCGATGGCATTGATCTTCCCTATAACAGCATCTGCCTTTGCCTGATCCTCCGGATCGATGGGGATTTCTCCGCCTTCTCCTAACAAGCCCAGATGGAAATCATCCACATTGGCCCATGCGGACGCCAGCATGTCACCTTCTACACCGATGGTCAGCGTACCGTCTGTCACTTCAACCACCAGGCCTATGGTCTCATAGGTGTCATTTGCAGGAAGACTTTCTCTTGCCAGAACATTGCCTTCACTGTCCTTTGCATACAGATACAGGGTATCCTCTGCTCCCAGATAATCGCTGTTTTCCCAACAAGTTACAACGTAAGTTCCCGTCGCGAGCTTCTTGATCGTCTGGTAAGTATCCATGGAGAATCCTGCATTTGACCAGGGTGCCAGTGAATACGTGCCATGCGTTGTATTCTTTCCGGTACGGTATCCACCTGCATTGTCAGCACCGTTTGTCCAGCCGCTCAGATCCTTCGCCGTATTGAATGTGGAATTAACGATCTTATCGGAAAGATCATTTGCAAACTGCAGATCCAATGCAGTATCTTCATTACTCTTAACCTCTACCTTTGTCGCGATGGCATTCAACTCCTGCCATCCATCTTCCGGATTTGTCTTTGTGGTACCTGTTGCGGCATAAATACCCTCTACCACATTTTCAAACCGAAACGCTCCCTTATCATCTGTTGTCGCAGTGTAACGTGAGCTGTTATTGGATTTGTCACGAAGAGTCACAACTGCTCCTGCTACGGTCTTACCGTCTTTATCCTTTAATGTTCCGGTAACGGTTCCGACGTTCAGAACCATTTCCACATCATCAAATGTCTTTGTCTTGTTCAATTCGATGGCGACATTGGTGTTTATCTCGTTTGCTACCGCATATCCCTTTTTGGTAAAGGTAATGGCATACTCGCCCACTTCCGCATCATTGATCACATAAGTTCCGTCTGAAGCTGTCTGTGCAGAAAGTACCTTGCCATCCTTTGTAAGGGTAACCGTTACATCCGCAAGCGGCTCTTTGCTTTCCGTATCTACTACCTTGCCTGATAAATTACCGGAATTATTGGCTATTTCCAGAACGGACTCACTGAGGGCAACCGTATTGCCCCCTGTGATAGTGATGGTCCTGGTCTCGGGCACTACCGCATTTTCTGCCGCAAAGCTTACCGTATATTCACCGTCTGCCAGATCGTTGATCTCAAAACTCTGTTCGTTTGTACCAAGCTCTATCTGCATGCCGATCTCACGATCCCCGGATGCTGCCGTGATCTGCAGGGTCTTACCGGCTGCAAAGCTGTCAGCCTTCACCTTGCCTGTGATTTTTCCTGTACCGATGGCCTCTACATCAGACTTTGCAAATACAACATCATCAATCACACACTCTGAACCCGTTCCGATGGCCTCGAAACCGATCTCCACTTTATTATCTTTTACAATCACATTTTCAACCTTCACAGTCTTGAAGGCACCGGCTGCCTTAAAGGGTTTTGCAAAGGATACGCTACCGGACTTTGCATACATAACAAGTCGATCAAATGTACCTGTGGTCTTCACGTTTGCAGACAGTGTGTACACACCATTCGGAAGCTCCACATAAGGTGTACTTGTGATCACCTGGGAAACACTTCCTTCATACTCCGTCGCGCTGCCTAACTTAAGGGCATATTTTCCTGTCACTGTAGTACCGGTATTGCTGATGACATTTGTTCCCTTAACTGCCTTTTCCGTCCAGCCTGCCAAATCTGTTGCAGCCACTCGATCTGCATCAAAACTTCCATTCTTTACATAATTGTTGCCGTCTGCCACTTCCCATTCGCCGGTCGTGGTATCAAGATTCCACGCGCTTAAGGAATTGAAGTAGGGTACATCGTTCTCATCAAAAGACAGCGGGCACCACTGATTAAAACCAAGTCCGTTCCTTGCAAATGCTGCCCAACGGTCGCCGCAAAAGATCACGGTATCCTGCTTTGTACCTTTTACGGTATAGAAAAATCCTGTCTGTGTTACGTGGCAGAAGTCATCACTGGTTCCATCCATCAGCGCCATATTGGTCGCTTTTTTGTAATTACCGCTCTTTAAATAATCCTCCAATGTACTTTCACCCGGATCGATCACAAGGTAATAGCCGTGAGATGCGTTCCAGCCGTAGAGATCTGATGCACACATATAATATTTTCCATTATATTTGAACATACAGTTTCCTTCACGGCCGGCGCCATTATAAACTTCATAAGGACTGCCAAGGGTCACTTTTTCTTTGGAAGAATCCCACTGGATCTTGGAAAGATACATTCTTCCACGTCCTGAGCCGTAGGAATATACCAGCCAGCCTGTTCCGTCATCATCCACGAACACTGTCTGATCACCGGTATTGGATGTACCGATATATGATTTCATATTAATACGATTATTCCAGGTGAAACGGCCGGTCGGACTGTCAGCAGTCATGATCAGGACCTGCTTACTCCAGTTATCGGAATCGCCGTCGATCTTATTCCCTTCATCTGCACACTCGTGCTGTACCAAAAGTGCATAAGTACCGTCCTCTAACTTTGTCACACCGAGACGTCCAACCCACACTGCATCATTGCGGATCTCCGGACCGCCAAATACCGGGGTGTTTCCATTGGAATACTGATAAGTCGTGGTACCCATGATCGCTTCATTATATACATCGTCCGGCTCCACTACGAGACCTTCATACTTCCAATTCTTCAGATCCGTTGAAGAATAGCAGGTAACCCCCACAAAAACATCGGATGTATTGTAGATCTTGCTGGAATCGTTGACATACTTCTCTGCTTCTTCGTATTTTACACCGTACCAGTAATATTTCCCTTCAAACTCAAAAATACCGCCGCCCTGAGAATAAATGGGATTTCCATCTGTATCCTTCCAGAAGGTATCGTTGACATAATCGGCTTCAATCTGCGTTGTCGGCGCTGTCGGTTCTTCTACCACTTCGCCCCAAAGTGAGAAATCATCAATGGCAACCCAGGCGCCTCCTGGGCATACCATATGCGTACCCACTGTTATGGATACAACATCATCCTTGATCTGGATATTATCGAGCTTGATCTCTGTGAATTCCTTATGCACATCCGTAGTGGAAATTTCATCAGTATCAATGGTGGTCGTTTGATTATTTTTATCCGTAAGCGTAATATAGACTGTAGAGCCTTCCTGCACCTGTGTAAGATTCGTTGACTCATAATATGCCTTTAAAGTATAGGTCCCTGCCGGAACATCCGCTGCACTAAAGGTCTGCTCCAACGTATACTCATAATCATTTGATGACCATGCTGACACATAATACGTACCGGTGTGAGCATCCTCTTCTTTGCTGACAACTTTGGCTGCCGATCCGGTTATCTGCCAATTGCCGATTCCCTCCTCAAAACTACTGTTTGGTACGTAATTCACTGCTTCGGCCTGAACCGTCTTTCCTCCGGCACCCGCCAATAAAGTCGATGCCATGCAGAGTGCCATAAAGACGCTTCCTGCTTTTCTTGCTAACTTTCTCATACCATTTCTCCTTCCTGTTTTCTTATTCTCCGAAACTCTTATGTTGCTCAACTTCATATAGCGCAACCGTTTGTTCATCTAATATTGTAACGTCACACCATTTATGAAACAATACGCATTATAAACAAAAAACTGCTTCGATAATAGTGAATATACACAAAAGGCAGCCGTCCTGTTTTATTCCGGACAACTGCCTTCGCTATTCTGTCTTCATTTGCTATCCGTTCAGAACTCCACAAATATCGGATCTATAAAATACAGTCTGTACAGATCACTGTTACTATTCACAGCCGTTGTGCCTGTGATGGTAACGGATTACTACTTGATCTTTACTGTAGAAGCCTGACCTTTTTTCTTTAACAGTTTTGTGTATGCTTTCTTTTGTTTCTTCGGAACCTTAATGGTTGCTTTCTTGCTGATTCCCTTGAATGCATTCTTGCCTATCTTTTTCAGTGATGCAGACTTAATGGTAATCTTCTTTAATCTGCTGTCTCCGCTAAATGCATTCTTCCCAATGGAGATAATATTTTCCCCGATAGTCACGGTGGTCATTTTCTTATAACCCTTGAGTGCATTGTTTGCAATAGAGGTTACCTTGTAAACCACGCCATTATGTTGAATCGCAGCAGGGATCGTCACTTTCTTCGCCTTTTTGTCCGTTGCCTGTTTAAATGCCACTTCCGGTGCTGTTGCCGAAGCACTTGTCACAGTATAACGGTTAGCTCCTACTGTCAAAACCGTGCCTGCTGCCTGTGGATTTCTGGCTGACGTTGCTTTCTTTGCTGCCTCATCAGCCGCTTTCTTTGCTGCCTCTTCAGCCGCTTTCTTTGCTGCCTCTTCCTTTGCTGCCTGCGCTTCTTTTGCTTTATAATCCTGCTGAGCAGCCTCCAGTTTCGCTAACGTTTCTTTTGACACAAGTGTCTTTTGTGCATCGGAAAGTCCATCATATGCCGCTTTTGCCGCTTGAATAGCCTCCCTGCATTCATCCGTTAAAGAAACCTCCCCGAGTGCCTCAATCATAGCGCTAACCGAATCTGCCTTTGCGATCGCCTCGCATTTATCCATCAGAGCCTTTACAAGTTCTTTATCTAACAGTTCTTTCTGTACATCTGTCAGTGCAACATAAGCCTCCTTAGCTGCTTCAATCTTGGCTCTGGAATCCGCATTCACTGCAATATCCCTTACCTGTTTGATCTGCTCAGCAACTGCTTTCACTGTGTACTGATCATAAGCTCCTGCTATAGTCTCAATCTTTTTGACCGTCTCATCGTTTAAATAGTTCTTCAGTTCATCGGAAAGTGCCTCATAATCCTCGATCGCTTCTCTGATCGCATCTGCATTTTCTGCTGTAACAGTCGTCTCAAGTCCGGAAGCCTTCTCTTCCAGATCACCGGCTGCTTCCGCGTAATTGAACATTTGGATGTCATCCACAACAGCCCATCCTGCCGCGCAGACCATATGCGTACCCACTGTAATGGATTTTACAGTATCACCAATCTCAATACCGGTCACCTTCGCCTGATGGAAGATCTTCCAGGTGTTCGGGATCTTAATATCATTTGTTTTATATTCTTTCACTTCATCGTTCTGATCAGTAACACGCACATATAAAGATGCGCTCTCATCTACGGATGCAACATTTGTGCCCTGATAGAATGCGGTCAACATATATTTGCCTGCCGGAATATCCGTCGTGTCAAAAGTCTGCTCAACCGTATAGTCCATGGGGGACTCAGACCATGATGTCACATACTTCACACCCGTATGTGCATTCCCCGCATCCGTGGAAACATTGGGGCCTCCGCTTCCGCTTATCGTCCAATTCCCCTGTCCTTCTTCAAATCCACCATTCGGTACGTAGTTGGTGCCGGAAATATTCACGGTACAGTCCATGCTGTAAGTACCCTCTGTCACTTCGATGAGGCTTCCCTTGGAATCATAAGAGAAGGCTCCCAAAAGACCTGTGAGGGTATAACTGCCATAATCTTTCGTTGCGATTTCTTCTACTTCGCCTGCGTCCCAGCTTACCGGAACATTTTCAACGCTGGTGCCGTTATTCAGATTCACTGTTGTCGTAGCGGGAAGCTTCGGTTTAACACCATACTTCACTGTCACCTCTGCGTTTTCCACATCATTAACCTTTATCGGGCCGTCAGCGCCGGTATAAACATATTTGTAAACATTGATGGACGGGAGTACTCTTCCGTCAAAATCAAAGAATCCCTGATTATCCCACTGTGATCCGTGTGTGGACATATCCTTCGAAACACCTGCATCGTAGCCGTCATATTCCGGACCTACCCATTTGGATGCCCAACCGGAGCCGTAATTCTCCCACATCCTGATATTTTCTGCAAGCACCGCTTCCTTATCTTCTTCTGCTGCACCGATGTAATTGTTGACCGGTGTCCAGGCTGCCTCCCAATAGAAGGTACCGATCCCGGCATCACCTACCGCACTTACTGCTGCGATGGCATCACGTACTGCCGCCGCCTGCCCTTCTGCATCGATGGAATAATTCAGATCACTTGTTGATGCATTCACAACATTATCAGCACCATCACCATCCTCCAAAGTCCAGGGATAAGATACTTCAGCAACCATAACCTTCTTATTATAGGTAGTTGCAATAGTTTTCAATACCTTGGTAAGATTCTCTGTCGTACCATGCCAGAAGGAGTAATAAGACGATGCAAAAACATCATAATCAATATTATGAGAGGCTAATGCTGCAGCCTTACCTACTGAAAATCCTTCTCTGTGCGGATCAGCGTAATGGATGGCAATCTGAATATCAGGATCCAGGGCACGAACCGCATTACATCCGGCCGCCAGTAATGTATAGGATGCTTCTCCTGTCTCTCCGGCCATACCGTTATTGATCTCATTTCCGACCTGAACCATGGAGACCTCTACGCCTGCGTCCTTCATAGCCTGCAAGCTCTCTGTCGTATAATCAGCAAGAGCCTTCGCCTTCTCATCAACGCTCATATTTTTCCAGGCCTTCGGTACTGTCTTCTTCGCCGGATCCGCCCAGAAATCGGAATAATGGAAATCGATCAAAATCTTCATGTCATACTGCTGTGCGATCTTTGCAATGGCAATGGCAGTATCCACGTCACAGTTACCAGCTCCGTAACCCTCGCGATATACTACATTTTTCGTATCTGTCAGTGTATATACATCAAAGCCATGCTCATCCTTTGCCGTCGTCACTTTATCTGCCGTATATTCGTTTCCTTCCTCATCTACATAGAGGTAATCACCGTTACCATCAACACGGAACGGACAGTTCCAGACACGAATACGAACATAATTCACACCGGCATCCTTGAAAAGCTGGAACATCTCCTGCTCTTCTCCATTCTCATCGTAATATTTGGCACCGCTCTGAATCTGCGTCATATATGTGGATATATCAATACCATGAATGAAATCCTCTGAAAGACCGTCCACCTTTTCAACCGTGATATCCGCATCGACAGTTAAAGCAGTGTTTGTCAACTTCACATTCTTAAAACCATACCATTCTTTCCCAACGAGATTCCCGGCAAAGGTGATCTTAATATCATCTCCCTCTGCAACCTGCAATTCCTCTGAAGAAAGAATATTACTCCAATTATCCCATCCTGCCGGCACTACGGTAACTTTCTTCGAAGCACCACTTGTTACGTCCTCAATGGTCATCGTCATATTATTTTTGCCATCATTACCTACAGCCGCAAAACTTAAAATATAAGACCCGGCCTGTACATTGCTGACCGTCTGTGTTACAGAAATATCTGTACCCTCATTTGAATCATTTGTATAAAGACTCAGATATCCTTCTTTAAATGAATAACCCTGATCCAACTCACCGGGCTCATCAAAATCGAGTCCTTTCAATGTCCATCCATCTATGGAGGATGTGAGTTCACCATTCTGCAGTACACCATATGCATCATCTGCAAATATCGTCTCTACGCCCGGAATATTACCGGATAATAGCGATATTATCATGCATAGTGTCATAAAAGCACTACCTAATTTCTTTACTACTTTGTTCATCTTATTCTCCTTTCCGCTTTTGCGCAATCGGTTGCTCTATACAGGAATTATACAATATGAACAAAACAGAAACAAGTTACAGAACTTCCAAAAAACATTTCTTGAAATTGTGCATTTATACAAATTCGATTATACTTCAAAATAAAACATTTTTTCTAATGAAGCTATGAAACAAATAGCATTTCTCCACACAAAAAAACCAGAAAACTTAATTTCTGGTTTTTTTAGAGGCGCAGACCGGATTTGAACCGGTGCGTACGGGTGTTGCAGACCCTTGCCTTACCACTTGGCTACTGCGCCTTATTATTAACTTGATGACTCCAACGGGAATCGAACCCGTGTTACCGCCGTGAAAGGGCGATGTCTTAACCGCTTGACCATGGAGCCTTATTTGTGAGGCACCATTACGGTGCTGGCTTTGTGTTTGTGCCTGACTTTGTTCTTGTGCCTGGCTTGTGACGCTCAGCAACTCAACTAAATTCAAGCTTCGCCTTGCGGCTCGCTTTCATTAAGTATCGTTGCAAAGGTTCGCACTATATTCGCACTACGCTTTTCGCTTGCGCTCATTAAGTGCTCGACCTCCCCGAGTAGGGCTCGAACCTACAACAACTCGGTTAACAGCCGAGTGCTCTACCATTGAGCTATCGAGGATTATTTCCTTCCGGATACTTTCCCGTACCCTCAAAACCGAACAATGAATTCCAAGATCCTTGACTTCCTTTTCCCTGTCTTTCAGGATAAGCCCTCGACCGATTAGT
>SVFN01000006.1 GCA_015056815.1 Lachnospiraceae bacterium
TTTACCTGCGCAATGTTCAGATTTGTCACATGAAATCCATAGTGCTCCTTCACCCATTCTTCGATTTCTTTATATGTAGCCTTAGCCTCTGCACTCGTGAGATCAAGTTCATCCATTGATGGTTTCCTCAGTGGAATACATGCAAAAAAGACAGTGAATTCCTCCACTGTCTTTAAAACTCTACACACAATATTTCTTTATTATTGGAATATGATTTAACACTGTTGATACTAATAGAGCACAAATAAACACAACTGCCGATACTATAGGAACAGACACAACCGAATTAAAAGATAACGTATTAAAGTTAAAATGTAATGATAATTTTTCTATAAAAAATGCATGTATCAGATACGCTCCAAAAGTATATCCTGAAATTATAAAAACAAATGAATTGAGCTTCTCATTTTTGAATTTATGATATTTAAACAATGTATGAATGCATATTGCTTCAAGCATTACATTAACATGAAAATTACCATAGTAGTTACTACATGGTTGCTGCGTCTTTATAGCTAAATTCAAATCCACCAAAACAGTAAATGCAAATCCAAGAACACCTAAAAAATAAATGAGTATACGATATTTTTTTCTTAGTTCAAAATTATCAAGATAATATCCCAATACAAAATAAAAAGAATATCCCATTACCATACTCATATTCATTGTCGATACATGTGAATTAGCAACGCTAACAAGCTTAGCTAACCGTTCGTGATTTCCAACTATATAATCATTTAATAATTGAATACTCCATGGAATCATAAACGCAAATAAAAATGACAATATCAAAAAATACTTCATGGTAAAACTATCAGCTATTATTTTTTTATAAAATGGTATGCACATATAAATGCCGATAATCATGAGAACAAACCACATATGATAATGTCCAGATACCATAGCGTCAATATGTGTCTTAATACCATAAAGCATTCCATTTTTGAAATATTCAGGTGTCATCAATGCATAAAATATGCTCCATGTCAAAAAAGCTATTACCATTCTAAGAATATACTTACTATAAATTTTTCTTATTGAGATTTCTCTGCTTAAAAACAAGGAACCACTTATCATGACAAAAATAGGTACTCCCCAACGAACGACGCTGTCATAAAAATTGAATGATTGCCATTCTAACCCATTAACATCCGTACTATACCAATTTGAAGCAGCTACATGAAGTACAACTACTGCAAATGTGGCTATTAATCTGAGATAATCACAATATGTTTTTCTCTCCATATCTCCCTCATCTATAAATGTTTACATTTTATCTTTTTTGATAATACCGTTTGTTATTATATCATATAGAATCTTTGGAATCATCTGTCAAAAACATTGGGAACCCGTCATGAGTTCCCATTTTTGTTACTCAATCATATTAAAATATTTCAAAGCATCGATAATAGCTTCTCTCTTTTCAGGAGTAACCCGTTTAGGCTCATAATCGTCCGATTTAGACAGATTGTAGTTCTCTCCCATCTCTATACCCATCTCACGTTTAACTTGAGCTATATAGGCAGAATGGAGCTTAAAACCGTATTTCTCAAGCACGTATTCATTGATTTCTTTATAGGTGGCGAGCTTGTTCAAGCCATCCATGTAGCTTCCATCAGGCGTATAATCAATGGTTACAGACTTCTTGACCTGTTGGTGGGACAAGAGGACGCACGTCTCGACGTCGTTTTCTTTGAACAACAAAAAATCATTTCTGCGTTGACATTCTAAAGATTATGTAGTACCATACTTTCAAAGAAGCGAAGTTTTCTACCGTACAGTTTTTACTCAAGCGGCGTGCTCGTTTCTTTTTTTATTTGCACAATATCATACAGAAATAATTTACCATTCGCATCACATCGAACCAGCATTCTTGCTCTGAAAATATTGTATCTCTCTATTTCACCAACTTCACTATAAACCGGAATTCCAAACCTTGTATCATATCGATACCATCCGTTTTTTGCTTTATTACCATGACGGTTGCCATAGTCCGGGAATTCTGCCTTCTTATCTGAAATTTGGATTAATTCACCAATTGCATTTATCACATTAGCCTTTGCCTTCTCATTTGCACCTCTAATAGCTTTTGTATATTTTGAATGTGTAAACTCATCCGGAAAATCTGATCCTATGTATACCTTTTCTGCAGTTTCGGCAATCTCATAGTATTCCCCGATATAGTGCATTAATATCTGTTCTATATCATCCCAATTAATCGATCTTCTTGACTTAAATAAAATATCATTAATCAAGACTATTTTGTTCCCGTCCGGATCAGTAATAATGTCAATCTTATTTTTTGCTTTCTTTTTTTCAGCAAAAATCCCCTCAAATTTTATCTGATACGCCAATAACCTGGGGACATAATCCGGAGGCGTTCTTCTGCCGGCTTCCCAGTCTTCCAATGTACGAACAGGGATGCCTGTATGTTCTGAAAACTCCTTACGTGACATCCCTGTGCTTTCTCTCAGCTCTTTTACTGATTTTGCTATATCCATATCATCACCTCGCATTGCGTGGTTATATTAAAAGCATATCACATATTCATCCAAATCGCAATCTATTTATATCAATTGTTTTACGAATGGATTTTCTTCTTTATCCTTAAACAAGCTTCAATATGCATGATCCAATGTCTGGAAAACGGCATTTGAATAAGACCGCGAACATCTTTATTACACCAGTAATTTATAAGCCATATCGCACTCTCCTCCTTGCTGACAACAGAAAGTGATTCCAGCCGTTCTTTTCGTTCTGCGGATATCTTTTTCCTCAGATCATCATAGGATAAATCCCGTAATATGGATTCTGTACTCCGCTTCACATCGGAAAGATACGAATATAATTCATCCAGATCAAGTTGCTCTGAAAAGTCAGCAATCTCCTGCTTAACCAGTTCATTTCCTGTGGTGATGATAGGTGAGTTAATTCTCTTTTGATATCCTTCTCTGAAAAATACCTGCTCATCCCCTTTGATCAATGTGTGAGCCACGATATCCTCAATACGAAAGATATGCCACAACGAATATGCAATAGTCTTGCTATGATACCCATCTGCGTTGATGAATGGAATTGCATTGAACTCTTCCCTGTTTAATTCTTCTTTGAAAGAGCTGATAGTGTCCCAAAGAGCGTCACGTAATGCAAGAAGTATATCGATACCTTCTTCATAGATATCTCTTTTCTTTATCTGACTTTGCATTAGCTTGTTGAGCTCTGACCACTCTTTATTCATCCGTTTTCTTCTCCGCGTCCTTAATCCGATAATAATCTTCCATCTTTACATTCAGTTTCACATAGGAATCTGCTTTTCGGTTGCTCACACGTTCGAGGAGCACACAGCTTTCGACGTGTCCTGCAAACGGAAACAGATCAAACGCCACCGCTTTTTTTGCACGGTATCCTTTTGCTGTCAGATATTTCAGATCTCTTGCAAGAGTCTCCGGATTACAGGAAATATACAAGACCTTCTCTGGCATAAGCGTGGTGACAGCATTTAAGAATTCCTCGCTGCTGCCGCTTCTGGGCGGATCCATGATGACCACGTCCACCGTTTCTTTTTGGTCTGCAAGGGCACACAGAAACTTCCCGGCATCCTGCGAATAAAAGGAAATATTTTTTACCTGATTCATTCTGGCATTATTTAACGCATCGCGCACAGCATCCTTGTTCAGCTCGACACCGATCACTTCCTTCACCTTCTCCGCTGCGATGATACCGATGGTTCCGGTCCCGCAGTAAGCATCAACGATCCGCTCCCTGCCCTTAAGCTCCGCCATATCGAGTGCCTCCCGGTAAAGGATCTCCGTCTGCTCGGGATTGACCTGGTAGAACGATGAGGGAGAAATCCGGAAACGCCTGCCGCAGAGTTCATCTTCGATATAGCCTTTTCCGTAGATCGTGATGTTTCTCTCCCCCAATACCATTCCGGTCCGTTTGTCATTGATATTGATAACAACTGTGGAAATCTCCGGATGCAGCTTCCTTAATGCTTTCACAAAATTATTTTTGGAAGGAAGGATCGGATCCGCAAGTACCAGTACCACCATATACTCTTTTGTATGATAGCCGCATCTTACCAGAACATGGCGCAAAAGGCCAAAGCCCTTGTCCTCATCATAAGCCTTGATCTTAAAGGATCCCATCAGTCCCTTGATATCCCGGATGATCGCATCCGCTTTCTCATTCTCGATCTGACAGCTGTCGATATCCACGATATGATGTGTCCCTTCCTTATAAACACCTGCCACGATGCCTTTGCCTTTGACATGACCGAATGCCGCGTGGACTTTGTGTCGATAGTGATAGGGATCCTCCATTCCGACGATCCGTTCCACCTCACAGTACGGCTTTAAAAGATCCGCCACCCACTTTTTCTTTCTTTTCAGTTGTTTTTTGTATTCCACACCCTGATAGGCGCATCCTCCGCATTTTTTTGCATAGACACAATTTTCCATTCTTTTCTCCTCTTCTTACCGGTGCTGTCTGCCCTGCCTTATCATTCTTCCGCTGCTTCTATTGAAAAGCCGGAATAAAGCTCTCTTTTGCAGTTCCCTTTTCCTGTATGTACACATTCTCCATCCCGATATCCTGTGCAAATCTCACGCATCTGCCATACTGCTCATCACTTATTTCTTCCAAAAGCTCCGGATATCCTGTAAGCTGTGCTGCGATCGGTGTATACTGTCGCATGAGACTGACCAGAATCTTGTCTGCATACTGTTCTTTTAAATATCGCAGGATCTGCTTGGTATCCCGGTTCGTATCCGGCAGGACCAGATGTCTGACGATCATCCCCTTCTTTAAAAGCCCGTCCTGCCCCAACCGTACATTTCCGACCTGCCTGTACATTTCCGCGATCGCCGCTTTTGCCACAGCCGGATAATCCGGTGCATGGGAATAACGGGAAGCTCTCTCTTCTTTTTGGTATTTCAGATCCGGAAGATAAATATCGATCAATCCCTCCAGCATTTTCAGACTATCCACACTCTCATAACCGCTGCTGTTATATACGATGGGAAGCTCCAATCCCAGTTCTTTAGCCAGAAGCAGACTGTAAGCGACCTGTGGAGCGTAGTGCGTCGGTGTGACAAGATTGATATTGACTGCACCTTCTTTCTGCAGACGCAAAAAAACTTCCGCAAGCTCCTGTGGCGTAAACTTCTTTCCCGGCAGACAACCAGCCTTCCTGCCACGGGAAATCTGATAATTCTGACAGTAAACGCAGCCCATATTACAGCCGGTAAAAAAAACAGCTCCACTGCCGGCCGCCCCGGATATGCAGGGCTCCTCCCACTTATGCAGAGCAGCCCTTGCCACTGTGATCTCATCACTCATTCCACAGTATCCGGTCTTGTTTTGTTTTCTGCAGACTGCACACTTTCTCGGACAAAGTGTGCAGCACTGCATGGTCTCTTCCATCCATTGTTTTGCCTGTTCTTTCTTCATATGTTCAGTATAGCACATCGCTTTTGTTCAGAACAGACATAAATCGTCAGGAGCAGGCACTCGGTATTGTGATCTCACCGCTTTTTCTGTCAAAATAGTAAACATGGTCCGAAAGCACATCTACCTGTGCCACATGATTCTGGTTGGTATCCTGTATCATCTCATTGTAGTCCTCAGCTCCCATACTTCCGATAGCAGGTACAACAAGTACTTCATGCACACTGCTTGGAATGATCATCAGATTACAATTACAATATCCCGCAAAATCTGCCAGTACATCCGGATACAAAATCACCGATGCCCCAAAGCATCCCTCCGAATTGGTCATCACAAAAAGCGGAAGACTGTCTGCCCCTGCTACTTCTTTGGCAAACAGCGCCTCTGACATCATCTCTTTTAAAACAGATTCCATGCTCCGGATCCGGCAGGGCAGAAGCTTCGGTGTATTGATCTTTGCAATTCGGACAAGCTCCTCTTTTGTAATGTTCCATAGCGACAAATGACTGTTATGGATCAGGATCGTCCCCTTCCCGTATTCTTCCATCTCCACCGAACAGTAAAACACGATCGCCAGATCCAGAAAGCTCAGATGCGGAACATCCTCTAACAGTTCTTTGTTCTTCTCCGCATGGATCAGCTTAAAGCAGATCGTCTTTCTGACTTTGTCAAGCTCACTAAAATCCGTCACCGTAAAATTACTCTTCAGTTTTTTCTCCTTATTCAGTTTCATAATATCCGAAACAATCTTCTCCAGACTCATTCCATCTTTATAATAAGCATAATAATCATCCAGATAGATCGTGGGATAGATATTGCTTCCTTTCTCCCTGATATGGATCGCAGTAAGACCCACACCATTGTTTTTTCTGACGCAGCTCAGGCTCACTTCTGCCTGCTCTCCTGCCAGTTCTTTTACCTGTGCCTCCACAGTCTGGGTAAATTCCTGAAATAACATATTCTATTTTCCTTTCTAAAACAATTTTCATTTGCGGGGGACATCCCCCAGATGATCTGAAGTAAGGGGCAGAACTGCCCTGATTTGCGAAACTGTCCATTCTACACAGTTTCGTCAGATGTGCTCCTCACGTTTCGGGTTTTGGGAGCACGCAAAAAAGACAATAGTCCCGACTATTGTCTTTAAGCTCTGCATGATAGATATGCGAATCCTTATACTCTGGATAAATACTCGCGTGTACGGGTATCGATCTTGATCACATCCCCGATCTCTACGAATAACGGCACATTAACAGTAGCACCTGTCTCAACAGTAGCAGGCTTGGTAGCACCTGTTGCTGTATCACCCTTAAATCCGGGCTCTGTCTCGGTAACCTCCAATTCTACAAACATAGGCGGCTCAACTGCGAAGATTTCGCCGTTATGAGAACACATCTTAACCATATCGTTCTCTTTTACGAATGTCATGGCATCGCCTGTAGCCTCTTTGCTCAATGCAAACTGCTCATAAGACTCTGTATCCATGAAGTTGAACATATCACCGTCTGCATATAAATACTGCATATCTTTTCTATCAATACGTGCCTGAGGGCATTTTTCAGTGGGTCTGAATGTTTTCTCAACCACACCGCCACTCTTGATGTTTTTTAACTTGGTTCTGACAAAAGCAGCACCTTTGCCCGGTTTAACGTGCTGAAACTCAATGATCTGATAAACGTTACCTTCGTACTCGATCGTAACGCCGTTTCTGAAATCGCCTGCCGAAATCATATAATACTCCTCCTAAAACATATTCACCATATAATTCTTTTCTAGTCTATACTATATTCCTGTTTTTTTCAACAGTTTTTTTCTTTTTCTTATAAGTTTTTCGCATAAAGCACGTTTTTGCATATGTTTTACGCATTCCGAACGTCTGAAGGTGTGCTTACCAGATCGATCGCCATCAGATAACCTTCCAGTCCGTGACCGTAGATCTGTGCATCACAGGCATCTTTTGTTACAGAATTTTTGCGGAATTCTTCCCGCTTTGTGATATCCGAAATATGAATCTCCACCTTTTTCATCGTAACACTCGCAAGCGCATCGCGGATCGCATAGCTATAATGAGTATAGGCTCCCGGATTGATAATGATCGCTTCCGTTCCGTTAAAATACGCTTCCTGGATCTTGTCAATAATGGCGCCCTCATGGTTAGACTGCCACACCTCAATGTCAATTCCGGTCTCTTTCGCCTTCTTTTCGATCATCTGTACCAGCCCGTTATAATCAGTGGTTCCATAGATCCCTTTTTCGCGTATTCCCAAAAAATTCAGATTCGGTCCGTTGATCACCAGTATTTTCATGTCAGTCTCCTTTTTTTTAATGTCCTTATATTTTTTACTATCTGACGCAAGATCTGTTCAAAGCTCTTGTCATCCACATCGATGATCACATCAGCGCATTCTTCGTAGAAAGGGGATCGCTCCTTTATCATGGATGTGATCTTCGCAAGAGGATCTTCTGTCCGCAAAAGCGGTCTGCCCGTATCATTTTTCAATCGCTCATATACTGTCTCCGGACGTATGCGAAGATAAACCACTGTCCCCAGCTTCCCAAGAAGTCTCCTGTTTTCTTCCCGCACAGCAAGTCCGCCACCCGTTGCGATCACATAGCTTCCCTTTTCTTTCAGAAGCTCCTTCACACAGTCTGTTTCCATCTGTCTGAAATACGCCTCTCCTTTGGTATCAAAAATCTCCGTAATGGTAGTCTTTTCTTTTTTTTCAATCAGTTTATCCGTATCCAAAAACGGTTGCTTCAGCCAATAGGACAGCCGTATCCCCACCGTGCTTTTCCCACAGCCCATATAGCCGATCAGTATCACATTACTCATGGATCCCCATCTCTTTCTTCATCTTCTGATATATCTGCGCTGCATTTTTCTCCGAAACGGTTATGCCATTCCAGAGCTCATATGCTATGATCCCCTGATACAGAAGCATCTTCAATCCGTTGTAAGCAGGTCTTCCCTGTTTTTGCACGAGCTTCATAAACTTCGTGGTAAACGGGCGGTAGATCAGATCATAGCCGGTATGCACTTTTCGATAAAAAGCCTCATCCTCGATCACCGCTTCATCCTCCGCGGGGGAAAGTCCGACGCTTGTCGCCTGAATCGTCAGAAACTGTCCCTCCGGAAGTTTCGTATAGTCAGAAAGTGTCATCGGCTCCAGAATCTGCCTGCCAAAATGCCTGTTCACTTCTTCTGCCACTGCTTCGGCTTTCTCTATGGACCGGTTTAAGATCCAGACCTTTCCGGCTCCCTCAGAAGCACACAGG
Source organism: Lachnospiraceae bacterium (assembly GCA_015056815.1). Taxonomy (GTDB): domain Bacteria; phylum Bacillota; class Clostridia; order Lachnospirales; family Lachnospiraceae; genus SIG333. Next base: position 8,722 of record SVFN01000006.1, read on the forward strand.
AATGCAACCGCTCTCGCAGCACCTCCTGCTCCCAGTATCAGGATCTTTTCCTCCCGGATCCGGATTCCCTCACTGTACATCGCCCGCAAAAGACCGGTCATATCCGTATTGTATCCTTTATAACCGCCCTCCGTCCGGACTAATGTATTGACTGCTCCGATCGCCTCTGCAAGCGGATCGATCGTTTGCAGATACGGAATGACTGCCTGCTTATACGGAACTGTCACATTCATGCCCAGTATGTTGAGCGCATAAGCTCCTTTTACAGCCTCTCCAAGTCCTGTTGTGACGTGAAACGGAACATATACCAGGTTCTGTCCCGTTTCTCCGGCCAGTCCGTTGTGTATGACCGGTGAAAGTGTATGCTCCACCGGATTGCCGATCAATCCGCAGAGTCTCGTCTGTCCATTAATTTCCATGTCTTTTCTCCGCTCTTTTGTACTCTTTCAGATAAAAGAAGAGAACGATCCTTTCCAGATACCGTTTCAGTATGATCTGTATCTCTTCCTTTTTGTCGATGGGCTTTACCAGAATCGTGCGGATGCCGGCTCTTTTGGCTCCCCAGATATCCGTAAAGATCTGGTCGCCGATAAACAAGGTGTTTGTCGTATCCGCCTTTAACATTTTCATTCCTTTTATATAACAGGCTCTGCGTGGCTTGGCCGCTTTGTAAATATATCCGGCCTTAACCTCCTCGCAGAAGGATCTTACCCTCGGTTCTTTATTGTTTGAGAGCATCATACAACGATACCCAAGACTGTGCAGTCTGTCAAACAGCTGCTTTGCGCGCTCGTCGGCCGGTGCTCCGTGCGGTACCAGGGTGTTGTCGATATCAAACAGGATCGCCTTATACCCTTCCTTTCTCAGTGCTTCAAAATCGATACTGTAAGTGGACTCTTTATATTCATCCGGATAAAATTGTCTTAACACGTTTTTTCCTTTCTGCCATGCGGAAATGCCCGTAACGTCAGCATTCATACCTTCGATTTTACTTTCGTAGGATAGTATACGATATAACTTGCAAAAAATCCACCCCAAAAAAAGAATCGGTCCGCACAACCGATTCTTATCCTTCCGTTTATTCTTTTCGGATCACGATGCCATCCTCGCTGCCAAACAATACATTATCCGTCTGTCCGGCTTCCACAAAGAACTGATACTGCTCTAACATCTTATCCTTTCGCATGTCCGACACTGCCTTTTCCACATCCAGCTTCTCCAGATCCTTCTCTCTGCCGATGTGTCCAAAATCATCCGGAAAACGCTCATATACATCAAAGACCTTAATGTCCTGAAGCTCTTCCCTCTCCGGTGCCGAAGGCAGAGAAGAAATATTCTCCTGCACCTTGCTGCTTTCCTGCTCCTGCTGCCTTTCTGTCCGATCAGCCGGAGAAATACCGGTCATTCTCTTCTGTATGATATAATTGTCGCTATATGACTGTCCTACTGCACTGATTCTCATCACAAACACCTCCCCGGGCGTGTTTTATCTGTATGATATATATCGGCTCTCTTTCCCCAAAGATAACCCCTGTATCCTATTTATCCAATACTTTTTTCAGTTCATCCATAAAAGTATTGATATCTTTGAATTCACGGTATACGGATGCAAAACGTACATAAGCAACTGCGTCCAGATTCTTTAACTTATCCATGACAAGCTCCCCGATGATGTCACTGGAAATCTCTTTCTCTTCCATATTAAAGATCTGATTCTCCACTTCCTCGATCAGCTCATTGATCTGAAGGGCACTGATCGGGCGTTTGTGGCAGGCTCTGAGCACACCCGCTTCGATCTTGGCACGATCATAAACCTCTCTGTTGTTATCTTTCTTAATGACGATCAGCGGGATCGTCTCGATCTTCTCATAAGTCGTAAAACGCTTACTGCACTCATCGCAGACTCTCCTGCGGCGGATGGAATTGTTCTCCTCTGCCGGTCTCGAATCGATCACTCTGGTATTTTCATGGCCACAAAACGGACATTTCATTTCGTCGTATCCTCCAGTTCTATCTGTAGTAGTTGTAACGCAGGTGTACCCGTACAATGATAAAAATATTTTATCTTAAACAAAATATTATGTCAACTGTTTATTGTAAATCTACCAGAATAATATCCGGTCCTATCTTGCAGATTTTATGAAACGGTATCCGGATCTCCTCCCCGCATCCGAAAAAGCTGCACCACTTCGACTCTCTTACCAGTACGGCAGTAATACATCCCTTGCAGGTATCGATCTCCAGATCCGCAATATGTCCCAGATTCCTGCAGTCCTTTGCACAGATCACATCTTTTTCTTTCAACTCACTATAATACATTTTTTCACACCTTTGCGATGTAACGCTTTGCAAACACGATATCGTTACTTTTGATTAGTGTATGCAGGAAGTGAAAAAACGGTTCCGGCTCCGGTAATCATCATCCGCAGCCTGCGCTTTCAATAAGATCATGCAATACCTGACAGCGGTCTGCCCATCTGTGTCCGGACGCCGCCATGCAAAAACCGGCATCCGCGATCTGCTGTGACTTCCCCGGATCATTCAAAAGCTCCCTCACGATCTGCGGCAGCTTCTCCAGCCGTGTTCCCTGATAGATCCTGCAGTTAAGTCCGTCAAGCAGGATCGAGTCCAGATATCCATTGGAATCGGTCAGGCTGACTGCTCCGTTTAACATGGAATTATAAATCCTGTCATGCGCGCCTTCTTTAAACCACGGCATAACGTTTAGCGAGATCTTCGCATCGGAAATAGCCTCCAGACAGCCTTGCGAATCTCTTGCACCTTCGTTGATCAGATTCTCCGGATGATCACATTCCATTTCATCCCATCGTCCTCCAAAGACGTGTACCCGGATCCCGGCGTCGACGAGTGTACGGACCACATCCCGCCGTCTGGCATGTCGTACATACAGATCGATAAAGGTAATGTTCGGCATCGTTTCTTTCAGTTCAGCCTCTGTCACCTGCGGGATCTGCCTCCTGATATGTTCCATGCAGACCTGTGTCACGCATTTGTCCGGCGAAGCCAGAAGCTCCTCGATCATTCCTCTGTAAAACGCAGCGTACTCTTCTCCGTTACGGTTGATAAATTTGTCAAACCGCTCCGGCGCGCCGTAATTGCCGGTCATGACCACATCAAACCTGCGCTCCTGCCATCTTTTATAGCTTCCGTCCTCCTTAAGCGGAGTACCCGCCAGAGGCAGGAAAAGATCAGCATCCACTTCCGGGAAAAAACGGTTCATAAACCTTTGGTGTTCCCTGTCGATGCTGATCTGATGATAGTCCTTCGGCCGCAAGGAAAGAAGGTTGTAATAAAACATGGGGTGATCTACTACAATATTGTAGCACGGGATCCGGAAAGCATCCCAGAACCAATTCCCTTCTTCGTCCATGAACTGTGCCTCACCGCACATGCCATGAAAATTAAAAGAAATCACCACCGTATGATTCCTTTGCACGAAACGCAGGAGTTTGCCGGTATATTCCCACGGCCGCTCCAGATCATACACTAAAACCTCATGCCCCATCTTACGGAAGCACTTTGCCATCTGTTCGGAAAAATATCCCTGCGTCTCGATATCGCCTTTGAACATGATTATCTTTTTCATAATCCCTACTGCTTTCTGGCCGTCAGAACGCACCAGTACATTTTGCCGTTATCCGCAACATAAACCGAAATCCCCACATCGTTATAATTACGGTTGATCACCACAGGAAGTCTCTGCTGATCCTCCGCCCAGGCGGTAAGCACCTGAGAGGGGGCAATATAATAACGTGCCGTAAGTTCCGATGCCTCTGCCCATTTGTATTTCAGGGAGATCGCGGAAAAGCACGAGGTCCTGTTCGGTCTGGTATCCGAATAATAACGTGCCAGCTCCTTCGCACGCACTGCTGCGGCCTTGTTCAGATATTTATTGAAGCTCAGAGCCGGTACGCCATATTTGCTCCGTTCATAATTCATCAGGCGTAACAGCTCCTGTTCGTATGCTTTCTGCTTCGTGACTACATTCACCTTGCAGGTAAGAAGCTTCCCCCTTACCCTGGTCCGTATCTTCGTCGTACCGATCTTGTGAGCGGTGATCATGCCATTCTGGTTGACAGAGGCGATCTTTGAGTTATTGCTGGACCATACCACAGGCAGCTTCGTCCCCCGTACAGACACTTTTGCCATCTCGCCGATCGTCAGTGTAACATTCTTACGGTTGATCCTCGGGCTCTCGATCGTGATCTCACATTTGTAGAGCTTGTTTTTGTATTTCGCAGAAATGACCACAACGCCCTTTCTGAGTGCCTTTACCATGCCGTTTTTGTCAACGCTTGCTGTTTTAGGCTTGGCAGAGCTCCATTTTACCTTCGTCTTAAATGCACCTTCCAGCTTAAGCTGTACACTCTGTCCCACCACGAGATCGACCTTCGCCCTGTTCAGATAAGGCTCTCCTTCTTCAATCAGACCTTCTTCCTGCGTAATCTCTCCGTAGGTCGTCCTGACCGTCATCGCAGAGAACAGTAAACAGACACTTAACATCATACAAAATGCAACGCGAAACCATTCTTTTTTATTCTGATATCCTGCCTTCGTTTTTCTCATCCTGTTCCATCCACCTTTCCGGTCACAAAATCCGTGACCCGAAATCATGTACATAATATCCCGCTTCAGATCGTCCGTAGCACATCCCGCCGCAACGATCGCGCTGCGCTTCGGATATAGATACAGTATAACATATTTCTAAAGAAAAGTAATGGGTTTTCTGTCAGGAAGTCAGGTAATTTCTCATGATACGCAGGGCATTTTTTTCAAGACGGGAAACCTGCGCCTGTGAGATTCCTATGATCCGGGAAACTTCCATCTGGGTCTTTCCTTCAAAGAACCGGAGTGATATGATCTCCCGCTCCCTTTTTCCGATGTGTTTCATGGCATCCGACAGTGACAGGTTCTCCACCCAGGTCTCCTCTTTATTCTTCTTATCGCTGATCTGATCCATAACATACAGCGTATCTGTGCCGTCTGTATAGACCGGCTCATACAGACTCATGGGACTTTGAATGGCATCCAGAGCATAAACCAGTTCTTCCTTACTGATCCCGATCTCCTCCGCTATTTCCATGATCGAGGGCTCTTTCTGATTCTTCTTTGTCATCTGTTCTTTGGCATAGATTGCCTTATATGCTGTATCTTTTAAAGAGCGCGACACCCGGATGGGATTGGAATCCCTCAGAAACCGGCGGATCTCGCCCATGATCATCGGGACCGCATAGGTACTGAATTTCACTCCCAGCCCCGCGTTGAAATTATCGATGGCCTTGATCAGACCGATACAGCCGATCTGAAACAGATCATCCGCATTCTCATTTGTCTGGTTAAAACGACGGATGATGCTTAAAACCAGTCTTAAATTTCCTTCGATGTACTGCATGCGTGCCTGTTCATCGCCTCCTCTGATCCGCTCAAACAATTCTGTCTGTTTCTTTGCATCTAACAGCGGTAGCTTCGCAGTATTTACCCCACAGATTTCCACTTTGCTCTGCATTCTTTGTGACCTCCAACTTTTCCCTTGTAAAAAGAATGCCCGCAAACCGCTCTTTTTATTCATCGGATACCGTTGCCAGACTCTATTGGTCAGCACAGTTGTCATAGGCAAGGATTTATATCAATCGTGACCTCATCTCTTCCAGCGTCTCGGAATAATCGTATCCAAACTCTCTGTCAACATACTCTGCGATTTCTTCCTTTGATGCACCGGTTCGAGCCATATAGATCACCGCTGCCGATGATATCTCCTAAAATTGCTCCAAACATATCTGTATCCTCCTTTTCTTTACCTGATGATGCAAGTATAGCGAAAAAAGAAAAGGGAGTGGTCGTTTGTCATACGACAAAATCCACTCCGCAAATTACTCACCCATGATCGGTTGCCCGTATTTGAATAGTGTAGCATTTATCTCATATATGTCATATACCCCATTAGCTGTCAAGCCGGACATTCAACTCCTGCAGTTTCTTTCTCAGCTCCCGTAATTCCTGTTCCGCTGCTTCCGCTCTGGCACGTTCTTTCTCTGTTACTTTCTGTTCTTCCGCACGTCCTTTATCGTAGCCTTCGTCATACCCATCCTCATGCACGGCTTCCATATGCGCCTGCTCATCATACTCCAATATGCTGCTCATCATGACCCATCTCCCATTCTCCATCAGGAATTCTGTCAGGATTCCGTCCTTTATACACTCATCGATCACATGTCTCATTGCTTCCTGCTTCTCCACAGTCGTCTTCTTACCGTTCAAAGCCGTATACGTCCGGTATACAAACTCGCTGTATTCACGAAGCTGTCCGGATTTTTCCATAAGCTCACGGTTTCTTCCCGCATTGATATTTAACACGGTCACCTTCAGCTCCAAAGCCAGATCCTCCACTTTGATCTTATACTGATCGGAGAGTTTATATTCCATTCGATCCGGTATCTCTTCGCTTCCGTTATAAAATACATAAAACCGCGGTACCGGCAGTTCTACCGGTTTTTTGCGGTAAAACAACTTCCGCTCATACATTCTCTGAAACAGCTCCGAGATATAAAACAGCATCCTTAGCGGCATATTCCCGCAGACTGTGCTCTGATGTTCATAAAAATCCAGATATGACCCGAACACAAACGAAATATCGTTCTTGATCTTTAAGAAAATACCGCTCGGAATCCCGTTCTCATCGTTGAGTGTATTGATCTCGATCCCCTCTGCACTCGTATAATCCGTCCCGTTTACCGCATTACTCAGTTCCAACAGTCTCTCCTTGTCGGAAAACAATCCTGCGAATACACTGGAACGGTACTCATTGTTAAACTGTCCTTCTGCTTTCATGTCGTTTTGCTCCTCTCTTTGAAACCGGTCAGGAGCCAAACAAACTGCTTCTTTGCACACGGATATTTCGCCCATCGTCTGCTTCACTCCTGCTATTCTACTAATAAGACTGAAATAGCATGAGTCGAAGTATCATAATACACCGAATGGCAGAAATGCCGTCATGCTGTGGGCGGATATGCCCGAATTTCATAAATTCAGTATAACATAAACCAAAAAATATGCAACCAAAATATGCGTGTTTCTCTCTTGATGTTTCTCTCTTGATTCGCTCCTGAATTTTTGCAACCACACAAATGGGAACCCGCTGTTTAAACGGATTCCCATGTTTTAATGACTATTCGTATTGTTTAAATAGCCGCCTTCATTTGCAGATCAGGCGGCTATTTCCGTGTTTCATTTTTCTCTCTTATTTCTGTATCTTCTGTTTTTTACCATTCATTCCCCGCGCCTTCAGGATACTCTTGTAGGATTTAAGTTTCTTGCCGGGCACCCTGACTTTTGCCTTCTTATGAATATTCTTAAAGGCATTTTTCCCTACGGTTTTCCCGGTCAGCTTGGTGGTCTTGATAATGATCGTCTTTAAGCCGGTACAACCGCTGAATGCGTTTTGTCCGATCTTTTTGATATTCTTGCCGATGGTAATCTTTTTCAGCTTTTTATGGTTCTTAAAGGCGTTCGCCTTAATCTCGGTGACCTTGTATTTCTTCTTGTTGATCGTAATCTCGTCAGGGATCGTAGCCGTTGTGATCTTGTTATTTGCAGTTGAGTTAAACGTTACCGTAAAGGTCTTATCCACTGAGGTTACCGTGTAGGAATACTGGGTGGCTTCATCCATTACGATATCACCCTTCTTGGGATCTTTTTTAACGGTTATAACGCCCGGAATCTTCTCATCATAGTTCCAGACGGTCGGTTTCGCAAGTTCCTTCGGATAACTTGCGTAATCGGTCTCTTTTTCACGATTCACATCCTCTGCAAGAATATATACATGGTATTCCGTACCCCATTTTGCATGAGCCAAAGAATCAGGGAGTCCAAATGTAGCCACCCCCGTGGTGTTAAAAGTATTGCCAACATTCATCTTGCCATAGTAAAGGACTTTTGCATGATTCGTGTTGCCGATCTCATATCTTTTATCAAGAACAAGAACGGACATTTGCGTTGCATCCTTGCTGTCAGCCCCGGAAATTGCGTATGGAACTGTAATCACATTGTTTCTTGCCGATATTTTTTTATTCGCCTGAAGCATTGCTTTTAATTCATCGTCCAGCAACGTCAATTTATATTCCGCATCATTCTCTCCCGCTTTACCTTCAATGACCGAAGAAAACAGAATAGATGATCGATTGATGTTGAACGCAGGGCTAACACCAACTTTACCATATACTGCATCGCCACCACGAATACTTCCTTTATCTACACGGGCTGAATACTGAGAATTTGTCGAAGAAGGAGTACGTAACCACCATTCACTTGATGTTCCGTTATATTTCTTCATATGATTTACTACATCATGTTGATTATCACTTAAATCGTAACCACAATCGGATGCATAACCATAATCCGTATTTAGAACATCTTCGAAATCAAGTAAAAATATCTTTTCACCATTCAACCCTTTATAGTTTTTGAATTCATTATTTTTCGGAGCACCTACTGTAATGGCATGTGTTGATGCATAACTATTTGCAATTGCATTATTTTCCAACCGGCTAAAAGAAGAATCCAAAAAATCACTTCCATTAAGACCAAAATTCAATTTACAATAAGTCCAATCGTTATATTCTTCTGCACCATCATCAACATATCCATTATCAAACATTGAATTAAATAGTATGCTGTCACAATCCAAAAACATTGTTGGCCGTCCATCACTTGTATATTTCGTAGTCTCAGGAGCAAGCACACGATATTTTACCGGATGTACTCCTGCATACATTCCATACCAAACATAGCTGCCTGTCCAATCCTTGCTTGCTTTACCTTTTTCCGGTGCTTTCATGATATCTGTACAAAGACCGGAAACTGTCTTTTCTCCGGTACCTGATGTTGCAGAAGCCGACTCATTGATCTCCCTCCATATAGCTCTCAATGTAGTGTCCGGTGTAATCGTAATCTCTGTTCCAACTTCGCCCTTATCCCATTTCACAAACTCTTTTCCTAACGGTGCCTTAAATGTACAAGCCGGAAGTGTATATTTAGAATATGGGTCTATTTTAATCTCATCCAAAGTACCACTACCGTCATTTGCATCGAAAACCAATGAAATTTTCGGTAACGGTTCAAATGTGGCCTCAATTTCAACATCAGAATTAGATATTTTAAATATACCATTATCAATATCGGTCCATGCAATATTACCGGAAATAATTCTCCACTCCTTGAACTGATATCGTTCATTTGGCACTGCCGTAAGTTTCACTGCATCGCCGTTTTCCCCTTTTGATACCGATGCGCTTGCAGTTCCATTCCCATCAGATGTCACTTTAACATGATATTCCCAGGGAGAAGGGGCTTTGGTTAGTTCTTTCGGCTCACTAGCATAATCTGTTTCTTTTTCAAGATTAACATCCTCTGCGATAATATATACTTTATAATCCTTTCCCCACTTTTCTTTCTTTAGATTAGAAGGAAATGTAAAAGTTCCCTCGCCTTCACTTTTAAGAGTTCCTGATATATTCAATTTTCCATAATATAATATCTCTGCACCATTAGCATTTCCTGATACATAACTTTTATCAAGGATCAAAACAGATATTTGTGTTGCATTATTAATATTGCTGCCATACATGGAATACGGCACAACAATGGAATTTCCCGAACCTGTCACTTTTTTATCTGTTGGAAGTTCTATGTTCATGTCATTATCTAATAACGTAAACTTATATTCCGAATCATCTCCTCCAACTGTACCACGAATGACAGACGAAAACAGAACGGAAGATAACTTAACATTAAATGCAGGGCTGACACCGACAGTATGAGCTACCGCATCAAAATCGCCAACTCTTCCCTTATCTACATAACCTGTTTCATTTAAATGATCTGAAGATGGTGTACGTAACCACCAATAAGCATCTTCTCCATTATATTTTTTCATGTGACTCACTACATCATGAGGACTATTGTTTGAATCATAGCCGCAATCAGCTGCATAACCATAATGCGAATTTAAAAGTTCTTCGAAATCCAGCAGAAATATTTTCTCTCCTCTTAATTCCTTATATTTTGTCAAAACTTTATTTACCGGAGCACCTACTGTAATATCATGTGTTATAGCAGAACTATTTGCTATCGAATTTTGTTCTACTGTAGTAAAATTAGAATACAAAAAACCTTCTCCATTAAGGCTGAATTTTAATTTACAATAGGTCCAATCGTTATAATTTTGTTGTCCGTCATTAGCAAATCCGTCATCAATTGAACCTTTATAAAGAATGTTATCGCAATCCAAAAACATCGTCGGTTGATTCTCATTTGTATATTTGATCGTCCGAGGATCAAGAACACGATATTTCACCGGATTTTTATTATATTTGCCATACCATACATAGTTTCCTTTCCACGCACTATCCGTCTGTCCCGGCTGAGGTGCCTTAATAGCACTTGTCCCAAGACAAGCTATGGTCTTTTCACTTTCCGCATATGCTGTCAGCGTGAACCCTTCATGACCGAAAAGATTCATTGTCATAGCAAGTGAAATAGCCATACAACCTATCATTTTTTTGATTTTTCCCACTTTCATAGTCTGTCTCCTTATGTTATTTGCCCAAAAGTTCTGCACTGAATACATAATTATATCATATTTGAGTTATTTTTGCATCCATTGTACCACATAATCATGATGCCGTATACAAACTTGTGTTTCTCTGCATCCGGCAGCAAGCCCCCATAACGCAAAAAACACCATACATATCTGTGCCCAACACACAGCATGTATGGTGTCCATGTCCTTACGTCCTGTCACTCCAGACGGATATTTCCCCGTCTCACCTCCAGAAAATCCACTTCACTCAGATCCAGCCCCGACTCTTCCAGCAATTCTCTTGCAGACTCCGCCATCAGGGAATTGATCCGGATAATGCACCGCGTGGATTTACTGAACAGCTTGCCACACCAGTCTTCGGAAAAAGCAATCTGGTTTTTCATAAAAATACGCTCAATACTGTTCTTTAACTCGATATCATTCACCTCACAGAATGCCACTTCATTCTGGAATCGAATGCTTAAGTTGCCCGGTTCTTCATAACTCATATTCATCACCCATGTTATCTTGTTCTATTCCTATCCAGGCATTCTTTCTCCTGAATAGCTGCCTCATTATACAACGTTCCCTCCCGCCTCATTGCAGGATCAGAACAGTTATATTTTATTACGACCACCAAAGAATTGCAACCAGAAATTTCATTTTTCCGTTCTTTTCCGTTCTTTTTGCTCTCCGGTTCCTAAAACCCGTAAATCTTATTTCCGCTGCACCTTTCATACTCTGCCAGGATCCATTTGAGTTGCACCCCGCACATCTGATCCTCCTTCTCTTCATGCGACACTCCTGCGCACATGGAGATCAGATAACCATGGCTGTCAAAAACAGCACTGCCCGAATCTCCCTGCTCGATCTTTACCGAGAAGGTCGTAAAGGTACTGCCGTTAAAAATCCTGCTCTCATAGGCAGAAAAATAGCCCTCCTCCGTATGTGTGGGTTTATTGACAAAAAGACTCGTCCGAAACAGTTCTTCCCCCTCCTGTATCGTCATGGCGCGTGCAAGTGATATCGCCGGCTCTTTTAAATAATCCCATACCTCCTGTGGCAGATCGGCTTTATCGATCCGCACAAAAGCCACATCCTTTTCTTCATTCCCGCCCAAAAAAGTATAAGCAGAAGTATGATAACCGGGATAAAAAGTCAATACTGCCTGTTCCTTTTCAAACGGTGCCAGAACGTGATAATTGCTGGCGATATAAACGGCATCCTCCGTCATATCGATCACAAATCCGTTTCCGTAGGCATATCCGTTTTTTAATGTAAAATGAATGCTTACCAGCGTCGGCTGAACATCCTGTTCGGCTCTTACGATATCACTTTCCTTAAGCCGCTCTGCTTCAGCTCCGGTATCCTTCGTCAGTACCTTGCCGTCAAGCAGCGCTTCCTTATCAGACATCAGAACACTCGTCAGGCGGTTTTCCGGCACCACATGCACCTCCACCACGACGCTGTCTCGTACATGATAGGAATTACAAGCCTCAAACTCAATCTCATAATCGCCTTCCCTGCCGGTATCAAGTGACCCGCGCTTCATCACAAGAGAATCTCTTATCGCCTCTCCATCCTGCTCATCCGTCACACTGACCTCTCTCAAAAATTCTTCCTCCGAATAATCTTCATCGGACTGCATCACATAATAGACTCCGGGCGCAGTGATCTGTGGTGCCTCGGCCACCCAGACCGTAACCGGCTTCCTGGAAATATTGCCGTTTGCATCCCTGACACAGATCATATCGTCAAAACAGCCAAAGGTATCATAAATATGCTCCGGCTTACCGTCTGCAAATTCCACTGACAATGATCCTGCCGCATTGTCGCTTGCTCCGGTCACCAGGGAATCCGCCTCCAGCACTTCCCCCGGCTCCAGACCGATCTCTTCCCTGGTCGTTTCAAACTTCGGAGGCGTCGTGTCCACGATATGTACCCTGACCGAATACTCCCCAAAATGCAGATAGGAAAACACCAGCTTCTCTTCTCCCACCCGGGTAATGTCATCAATCCCCTTTTCAAGCACGATCCTGGAGACTGCCATTTGCGTGCCGTCAAAGTAATCTCCTGCCTCCAGAGATGGCATTGTACCAGCTTCCAGTGTGATCTCCTGTGTTTTCGGTACAATCCAAAATGCCAGCATTCCCCCTGCCAGAGCTGTCAGAAACATAAGGATTCCCAGCACCCACATTACCAGTCCTGCACTTATTCCCTTTTTTCTCCTTCCGTAGCCCACGTTTTTCTTCCTTCCGCTTCTTCTAAAGTATTCTCATTATACCCTCTCTCAGCATTCTCCACAAGTCCCGGCAAAAAGGTTACCCTTCTTTATCCATCTCTGCCTTCAGTCTCTTCATGATCTTCTTTTCCAGCCTTGATATGTAGGACTGGGAAATTCCCAGCTGATCCGCCACTTCTTTCTGTGTCATTTCCTTTCCATCCGACCGGTCCAGTCCAAACCGCATGTTCACGATCAGCCGCTCTCTGTCCGACAGCTTTAAAATCGCCTTTTTCAGCAGATTTTTCTCGGTCTCATTCTCCAGATCACGATAGATGATATCCTCATCTGTTCCCAAAACGTCCGACAGAAGCAGTTCGTTTCCATCCCAGTCAACATTTAAAGGTTCATCGATAGAAACTTCCAGTCTGGTCTTGGAATTGCGCCTTAAATACATCAGGATCTCATTTTCGATGCATCTGGAAGCATATGTTGCCAGCTTGATCTTCTTTTGCGGATCATAGGTATTGATTGACTTGATGAGTCCGATCGTGCCAATGGAGATCAGATCTTCCACACCCACTCCGGTATTGTCAAATTTTTTGGCAATATACACCACCAGCCGCAGATTATGCTCGATCAAAGTACTTTTTGCCTGATATGCATTGGTGGAATCCAGTTTCCGAATCATCTCGTTCTCCTGTTCGGCTTCCAGCGGAGGCGGAAGCACTTCCGTCCCCCCTATGTAATGGATCTCACCGCTTCTTTCCTTCTGAATGATCCGAAACTGTATCCGCTCCGGCAAGGCTACTTTAAAAATCATCTCTTCTTCCTCCTTATATGAATTCGTTTATATATGCGGGTTTAAGATCATCTGATAATCTTCTTTGATACTAAGCTTTCCCTCATAGATCGCAACTACGGTTTTTTCAAAACAGCGCTCATAACCGTTCTCATCCTTGACTGACAATTCATCCGCTACAAACCCTTTCAATACGCCATTATCCATTCCAACGCTATGAAACGGGATCACGCGAAACCCTTTTACCGGTATCGGTATCTGATATTTTTCCATGATCCCCTTTTCCAAAAGCACCACCGCTTTCCCGGTAATAGGATCTGTCAGGGAATTTCCGCTATCCCAGAATCCTTTGCAGTAGGCCTTTTTCCCTTGTACCTTCAGACACACTTCGGTACTCTGACTTCGATGGAGTACTAATTCTCCCATGATCTTCATTCCTTTCTTCACAAACAAAACAATAAATAAAAGCATTCCCGCAAACAAGATCGCACCATACGCAAAATGCCATAAAAATCGACTTCTTAATACAATGTTCCAGAATCCTCCCATACAAAATGTGCAAAAATACAGTAAAAAAAGACTGTGCAAAAAATCTCTTTTATTCCAATCCGCAAAACCGATCCAAAGCATGACGCATCCGGTCAACGGTCCTTCCAAAAAAAGCCGCGCTGCCCGCCCGGTAGTCGTGAACTGAAGCATCCATGCAATGGCACTTGCTGCAAGCGAACCGATAAACAGCCGAAATTGCACAGCCTTTTTCCCGGTGAGTATGGAAAGAAGCCGAAGCAACACATAATCTGAAACTAACAGAAAAAGAAACACAACATCGGTATAAACCTCAACAATCTCGATCACCTCCTGTCCTGTATCAGTATAAAAAAAGAGCCCTGATTATTTTGTCATAATCAGGACTCTTTTCTTCAAAAACGCTCGACACGTTTCGTCAATTCTTCATAAACATCCACTCTATGTAGTTTTATTTCTTATTATGCTGTAAAAAACCCGGAATATCCAATGATTTCGCCGTCACATTGCTTTTTAAGGAGCTTCCCTGTCTGTTGATGGAATCCATCCCCAGGGGTGTCATAGGCGGAATCGGTGCCGTACCCGTCAGGTTCGGAGTTGAAACAGACTTCACAGCACTCTGTTTGGTGGCAAACGTCGGTGCGGTAATATTCTTGATCGCCGGGCTGATGCCTCTCTCCTCAATGCCGGTAGCGATGACCGTCACATTACAGGTCTCTGTCATGGACTCATCATACATCGCACCAAAAATAATATTTACATCCTCGCCAACCAGATCCTGTACATACCCGGCCGCATCAGAAGCATCCGTCAGAGAAATATCGCCGGATACATTCACGATCACATCGCTCGCCCCGGAGATCGTCGTCTCCAAAAGCGGGGAAGTAACCGCCATCTTAACAGCTTCTGCCGCTTTATCATCACCTTGTCCAAAACCGATACCGATATGAGCGATGCCCTTATCCTTCATAACCGTCTGGACATCTGCAAAGTCCAAATTGATAATGGACGGAACATTGATCAGATCCGTAATGCCACTGACAGCCTGCTGCAAAACTTCGTCTGCTTTTTTCAGTGCATCCGGAAGCGTCGTACGTTTGTCTACGATCTCAAGCAGCTTATCATTCGGTATCACAATCAGAGTATCTACATTCTCACGCAGCTTGGCAATGCCCCCGAGAGCATTGGTCATACGTTTTTTAGCCTCAAACTTAAACGGCTTCGTCACGACACCGACTGTCAGGATCCCCATGTCCTTGGCTGCCCTGGCCACAACCGGTGCTGCACCGGTACCGGTACCGCCGCCCATGCCGCAGGTAACGAACACCATATCCGCACCCTTTAAAGCAGCTGTGATCTCTTCGATACTCTCTTCTGCGGCTTTCTCACCGATCTCCGGCTTCGCTCCCGCTCCCAGTCCCTTCGTCAGCTTCTCTCCGATCTGCAACTGTCTCGGTGCCTTACACAGCTGTAATGCCTGTCTGTCGGTATTGATCCCGACAAACTGTACCCCGCATATATTCTCATCTATCATTCTGTTTACTGCATTGTTTCCTGCGCCGCCAACTCCGACTACTATGATCTTAGCCGCTGAATCAGCATCATTTGATTTAATCTCCAGCAAAATAATTCCTCCCATCGATTCCCTAGAATACCATATAGCTTATCATATAATTTTTTGAAAGATTTATCAACAATATTTTGTAATTTTTTTTAAAAAATATTACAATTTTGTTTCACACCCTGTACGATTGCTCTTTATTCCATTTCAAATGTAACCTCTTCCGAATTGCCATCATAGTCCTGCATCTGCAAAACTCCCTTTTTTCCCTCCAGATTTGGCAGAATATTGGGAAGCTCCATGATCTTTTCATCCAGTTGCCCGTTTTTTCCGAGATTTACCCTGACCTGTCCGCAGTATAACATCACATTTCCGTTTCTCTCAAAATGAATCTTATCTGCGATCACCTTGTACTTCCCGAGAAGCTGTGTAATGGTAAGGATATCGGAAAAGATCGAAGCATCTTCCACCGGAAGCGCCTCATACAGACAGATCTCGTCAAACTTAAGACCAGTCACCTGCGGAATCCCCTTCGTAAACTTTTCTGAGGATTCCACGATAACGCCTTCCCTGTCAAAGTACATAAACCGGTCCAGATACTCGACGCATCCCGCCAGTGCCTTCTCATAGACCTGGATGCTGATGGAATGCCTGTCAGTGATCTTTACCTCCATCGACTCCACAAACGGAACATCCTTGATCTCTTTATTGCGGTACTGAAATTTCAGCAAAAGGGAATTATCCCACATTCCGCCCCTTAGCACCATATTCTCTATTTCCTGATCGGTATAGTGCTGATTGCCTTCCACGCTGATCGCATTTACATGGAAGGCGAGCGTCAGATAAGCAAATCCGCCTCCCAGACTGACAAACAGCAATAAAACCAGCAGGATCACGATCTGTTTTTTACCAATAAAACCATATTCTTTGTTCATCTTTTTTCCACGCCGGTCCATCCGACACCGGCTCCCAGTTGTTTCAAATCTTCCACGATATCTTCATAACCGCGCCGGATATACTCCACTCCCCGCACGATGCTTTTCCCCTTTGCCATCATTCCCGCACATACCAGCCCTGCTCCGCCGCGAAGCTCCATTGCAGTAAGCTCCGCTCCTGTCAGATGCGCCACACCGCGTATGATCACTCTGTCTTCTTTCTGCGTAAGATCCGCTCCCATTGCCCTTAACTCCGGCAATATCCGATAACGGTTCTCAAAGATCCGTTCTTCCACGACACTGGTACCATCCGCTTTGGTCAGTGCAGTCACAAGATTGGATTGCAGGTCAGTCGGAAAACCCGGATAAACCGCTGTCTGAACAAAAGGAAGTCTGTGCGGTCTTCCCTCCGCCTCCAGCCGGATACATCTTCCGTTCTCATCTGCCTTCACCTGCGCCCCCATCTGTTTCAGTACTCTTAGCACAGATTTCATCTGCAGTACGGGTGCCTCTGACAGCTCCACCATTCCGCCGCATCCTGTTGCGGCAAACAGATACGTACCCGCAACGATCCGGTCGGCTTCCACGCAATATTCTGTTTCCGCCAGCCGCTCCACACCGGTAATAATGATCTCATCGCTTCCGGCACCCCGGATCCTGGCGCCCGCTTTTTTCAAAAAATCGCAGAGTGCAACCACTTCCGGCTCTCTCGCTGCCGGATAAATACGGGTAGTTCCCTTTGCCAGCACCGCAGCAAGGATCAGATTTTCGGTAACCCCGACACTGCGAAACGGCAGATTAATATCATTCCCATGCAGATGCGCGCACAAAGCGCATACCCTGCGCTCTTCATTCTTAAAATGTACGCCCAGCTTTCCAAGCGTCTGTATATGCAGATCAATCGGTCTTTCTCCGATCACACATCCCCCCGGATAGGAAAGGGACACCTCTCCGCATCTTCCGAGCATGGCTCCGAGAAGTATGACGGAAGACCTCATGCAATCCACATCCTCCTTTGGAAATGCGGTCTTTGAAAGGACCTTTGCATCTACGATCACCCGGTTATTTTCACTGTTTACCGCACACCCGGCACTGCGCAGAAGATTCATCATATGTTCTATGTCCGTTATATGCGGACAATTCGACAATATCGTTTTACCCCGGATCAAAAGCGTCGCCGCAAGGATCGGCAGTGCCGCATTTTTGGAACCCTGAATGCGGACTGTGCCGTTTAGCGGCCTGCCACCTTCGATGATTATCCCTTCCATTTTCAATCCCGCCTTAGCATATCATCCTAACACTATCATATGCCCGCCGGAGCGGAAGGGTGCTTATTATCCTACATCATACAAGCGGATACTTCTGGAAACATTCAGTACAATCCCCATCTCCCCCAGAAGAAAGAGAACGGATGTACCACCGTAACTGATAAACGGAAGGGAGATACCGGTATTGGGAATACTGTTGGTCACAACCGCTACGTTCAGGATCACCTGGATCGACAGATGTCCCATAACCCCCACCGTCAAAAGCGCTCCAAACAGATCCGGTGCATTGTTGGCGATCACCATACAGCGCCAGATCAGCATCACAAACAGGATGATCACCGCAAACGCTCCAAACAGTCCCAGTTCTTCGCAGATAATGGAAAAGATCATATCATTCTGCGCCTCCGGCAAAAAACCAAGCTTCTGCATGCTCTGGCCGAGTCCTTTACCAAAGATCCCTCCGGAGCCTATCGCGTAGAGCGCCTGGATCGTCTGAAAAGCAACTCCTTCCGAATTGCTCATCGGATCCAGCCAGGCTGCGATTCTCTGAGACCGGAAGCCTCCTCCGTTACCCGCACTGTTGAGGGCACTCATAACGATCCCCACTACTATAAGCACCCCTAATCCGGCAAACAGCAGATACTTCCGGTAATCATAATCCTCTACAAAGATCATGACGACCATGATCCCCAAAACGATCAGCATCGAACTCATGTTATTCGTGATCAGCAAGATCATCAGTGCCGGCACCGCCGCAATAGCTACCAGAAAGAGCATGCCTTTCAGATTTCTTGCATTATTTCCCATGCCGCAGATCAGGGTTGCCAGCGCCAGGATCACTGCTAATTTTGCGACCTCGGCCGGCTGAACGGAAATACCCGCGACCTTGATCCAGCGCCGTGCCCCGTTTAACTCCATTCCCAAGGGTGTTTTCACCAGACAGATCAGGATCATGGAGCCAAAATATCCCCAGGCTGCCCACTTGCGAAGCCTGTGATAATCATAGAAGGAAACAACTATCATAAGCACCAGGCCCGCAACAGACGCACCGAACTGTTTCCAAAAATAATATGCGGGATTTCCCTGCTTTAAGTTGGCCATGTAAGAACTGGAGGAATAGATCATAACCAGTCCGAATCCTACCAGAAACAGCACGATAAATAACAGCGTGTAGTCAAAGAAATATTCATTTTTTTTGTCATTCTTTCTCCTTTTTCCAGCGGATATCCTTCCACGATTTCTCCCTGCCATACACTAGACTCCCATCCGATCTATAATGCCTTTACCATTTCTTTGAACATTTGTCCCCGAACCTCATAGTTTTTGAACATCCCCCAGCTTGCACAGGCCGGTGATAACAGTACCGCATCACCTTCCTTCGCTTCTTTGGCGCAATAGTCCACTGCCTCCTGTAAGCTTTCCACAAAAAGATAGTCTGTAAAACCGTGTTCTTTCGCGCACTGTGCGATCTTCTCTTTGGTCTGTCCGAGAAGGATCAGCTTTTTCACCTTGCCGTCAAAGCTCTCGATCCACTCATCATAGGTGCTCTTCTTATCATAACCGCCTCCGATCAGATAAGTAGGTTTCACCATGGCCTGAATTCCCTTGATCGCCGCATCGGGATTCGTCCCCTTGGAATCGTTATAGTAATCCACACCTTTTTTGGTTGCCACAAACTCAATCCTGTGTTCCACCGCCTCAAACCCGCAGACCGTCCTGATGATCGTGTCCATATCCACACCGACACTGTCCGCCATGGCGATGGCTGCCATCACATTCTCTACGTTGTGGGTCCCCAGCAGTTTCATATCATGAATGTTCATCAGACGTTCTGCATGACCGTCCACTGCTTTCATGATCTCGTCATTTTTCAGATAAAAGCCATCTTTCAGTTCTCTTGCAGAAGAAAAAAAGATCACCCGCGCGCTGCAGCTGTCTGCAAACGCCTTTGTATAGGCATCTTCATAATTCAGCACGCATGCCTGTTCTTTTGTCTGATTGCAGGCAATGCGTTCTTTGGCCGCCACATAGTTTTCCATAGTATGATGACGGTCCAGATGGTCCGGTGTAATATTTAAGATACTGCTCGCCACCGGAGCAAACTCATGGGTTGTTTCCAACTGGAAGGAACTGATCTCCGCCACCGTAACAGACTGTTCGGTCGTATCCTTAACTACCTCTGTATACGGTATACCGATATTGCCAACGACAAAGACCTCCGGCTGATGCACCTTCATGATCGCTCCCAGCAAAGAAGTCGTAGTGGTCTTACCGTTCGTCCCCGTGACCGCCAGCACTTTTCCTTTTTCAAACTGATAGGCCAGCTCGATCTCACCCCAGATCAGGGCTCCTTGTTCTTTTAACTTCAATACCTGCGGGCTGTCCACCGGAACTCCGGGGCTCAGCACTGCAATATCGATCCGGGCGAAACTGTCCTCAGGCAGTTCACCGACAATACACTCCGCGACGGTTCCCTCCGGAAGACGTTTTTCCAGATCTTCCTGAGTCAGGGAAGTATTCCCGTCAAGGAGAACCGGAACGATCCCCTCTGTATTCAATAATTTTACTGCGGCGATCCCGCTGATGCCGGAACCGATCACCAGAATCCGTTTTCCTGTTAAATCCATTCTGTAAATCCTCCTATCTATCATTTCGCAAGTGGTAAATGCCGCTAAAAGACCGGGTGCGTTCTCCCCTGTCATTTCACTTGCCGGGTCAGAGTCTGTGTGTGTTTATAAAGCCAGAAGTCCTATCAGGCATAAAACGGCAGTCACGATCGAAAAGACCGTCACAACCTTATTTTCTTCCCATCCACATAATTCAAAATGATGATGGATCGGTGCCATCTTAAAGATCCTCTTTCCATGAGTCAGTTTAAAATAAGATACCTGTATCATGACCGAAAGGACCTCGACAACATAGATCAGACCCACGATCAAAAGAAACAGCGGCATCTGCATCATATAAGCACAACCCGCCACAAATCCGCCAAGCGCCAGAGATCCCGTATCTCCCATAAAAACGCTGGCAGGATGTCCGTTAAACAGAAGAAATCCCAAAAGTGCGCCCACTGCAGCACAGGAAACCGGGGTGATCCCTGCCCCGAGGCCTACTGCAACGACCGTAAAATAGGTAGCCACCAGGATCGTAACACTGGTTGCCAGTCCATCCAGCCCGTCCGTAAAATTCGTTCCATTTACGGTACCGATGATCACGAAGAACATCATCGGGATCGTAAAAATACCAAGATCCAGGTATTTCTCCGGCATAAACGGAACCCGCCAGGTCAGATCCACAGTCGTATAATGTGTGATGTAATATGCAAACACGGCCGTAAGCACGATCTGAAGCGCCATCTTCTGCCATGCGCGAAGGCCCATGGAGCGTTTTAAAACCACCTTGATATAGTCATCCAAAAATCCGATCAGTCCAAAACCCAGGGTCAGAAACAGCACCGGGATCGTATCCGGACTTTTCTTTACGTAAAACAGGGCTGCAATTGTCATTGCAGTCAGGATCATAATCCCTCCCATGGTCGGTGTCCCGTTTTTCTTAAGATGCTCTTTCGGTCCCTCATCCCGGATGGTCTGCCCGATCTTCAGTCTTCGCAGAAACGGGATCATGACCGGTCCAAGCGCTACACTGACCGCAAACGCGATCAGCGCCGGCGTAACAATCTCATACTTCATTTTTTCATCCTCTTTTCGTTATTGTCTGAACAAGCAACTATTAATTATAATCTATTCTGTCCAAATAGGGAAGAATATTCTCAAAAAGTTTTTTAACAACCGGTGCTGCGATCTGTCCTCCATAATAGACCCCCTGCGGCGTATAGATGATCGCAAGTGCCATGATCTTTGGATCATCTGCCGGCGCAAATCCCAGAAAGGATGCGATATATCTGCCGCTTCCTCTGGGAAGTGTCTGACTCGTTGCCGTCTTACCACCGATCCGGTACCCTTCGATATATGCCTTTGATCCCCCTCCGCTCTCCACCACCTGTTCGAGCAGTTTTTGCATAGTATCCGATGTGGCGCTTGATACCACGCCATCTTCTGACCCATACGTCATGTTTTCAAGGACTTTTCCGTCTGTCCCGACCGCCTTTATCCCAAAATGCGGCGTTACCCTGGTCCCTCCATTTATGACACTGCTGATAGTGGTTGCCAGCTGTATCGGAGTGATCTGAAAGGACTGTCCGAACGACATGGTCGCCAGCTCCACCGCACCGATATTTTCCCGCTTATGCATGATCGTCCCGGCTTCTCCCGGAAGATCGATCCCCGTCTTTTTTAACAGACCAAACCTTTTTATCGCATCATAGAACCGCTCTGCTCCAAGCCGCATTCCAACTGTCACAAATACGGGATTACAGGAATTCTTGATCCCATCCGCAAAGGTCTGGGTGCCATGCCCGGTTGTTTTATGGCATCGTATCCTGCGATCCTCCACCATCACATATCCCGGACATGAAAAGGTATCCTCCTCCTTTACCACTCCCGCTTCCAACGCTGCGGTCGCGGTGATCACCTTAAAGGTGGAACCGGGTTCATATGTATCATTAATACAGCGATTCCTCCACATATAATTCAAAGCGTCCTGACTGTTCAGGTCAATCCCGGTTTTGCCCTGTCTTTCCATGATCCTCCGATACAGTTCAGCATTTTTGCCGGTCACACGAAACGGTTCATTGAGATGAAACTCCGGTGCATTCACCATAGCCAGTATCTCACCGTTATTCGGATCCATTACCAGAATGGAGACACCCTCTGCTTCCTTCGCATCCATTACCTGTCCGGCAAGCTGATCCGCATAGGTCTGAATATTGATGTCCAGACTGGTGATAAGATCATGTCCTGCTACCGGCTCTTCTCTTTTTTCTCCTTCTGCGTCCAGCTCGACACCCTTAGCGTCCGTAACGGTCAGGATCTTACCCTGCTTTCCCTGCAGGATGTTATCATATTCAACCTCCAGTCCGATGATCCCCTGATTATCACTTCCGGTAAACCCCAGCACTCTGCTCGCCAGCGTATCGTAGGGATAATACCTCTTATAATCTTCATCCACTTTGACTCCGCCAAGGTCGTAAGCTCTGATCCGGTCTCCGGCAGCTTTATCCACATTGCTTCGGATGCGTTCCATACTGCTTGATTTTTCCACCCGTTTCCGGACGACTGCTTCCTCCAGTCCCAGCTCCCTGCTCAGTACCCCGATCACTTTTTCCGGATCTTTAATCTGATTATGGATCACAGAAACCGTACATACTGTACGATTCGCTGCAAGAATCACGCCATTGCGATCCAGTATCCGGCCCCTGGCAGCTTTAATACTGCGCTCCCTCTCATGCAGCTGATCTGCCAGTTTCGTATAGTACTGCGACTTTGCAATCATCAGATAGCCCAGTCTTGCCGACAGTGCAAGCATGACGAAGCAGATCGCGCCAAACACGATCACGATCTTGCCTCTGATATAGGTCTTATGTCCCCTCATGAAGTCCTCGCAAAAAGTATTTATTATACTCTATTCGTTTCGAGGCAAAGTTATTCCAAAAGAGAATAGTCTCCAACATACTCAAAGGTCACCGGATCGATCTGATTCCCGGTCTCCGGTTCGATATAATTCCCGGTCTCCGGATCTCTCTCATAGCCGCTTACCGAGGTTTCTGCAGGCTCTTCCTGCCCCTGCTCTCCTTCTTCCGGTGTTTCTGCTTCCTGCGTTTCTTCCCCCTGTGCTTCTTCACCTTCTTCGACGGAATTACCGCTGACACTGATGATACCAAGTTTTTCCAGTTCTGCCTGTTGCTCCTCGGTCAGCTCCTCCGTCCGGAATATATTCATATAAGGGAGAATCTCCGTAAAGATCCCACGCACAATATCCTGTGCAAATGTCGAGTGCGGCTGAGATTCCACGTTTGGTGTATCAATAACGGCATACACCACCACCTGCGGATCGTCAACCGGAGCAAATCCGATAAAGGAAACCACATAATTTTTTGCGGAACGCGGAAATTTCTCTGCGGTTCCGGTCTTGCCGCCGATCAGATATCCGGCCGGCACTGCTGTCTTGCCGGTTCCGATCGTACAGACATTGGCAAGATAGGTACGCATTTTTTCCGAAACGGTCTCGGAAATCGTCTCCTTAAGCACCCTGGGTTCGATCCTCTTTATGGTCGTACCTGCAGCGTCTTTGATCTGAGTCACTACATGCGGCTGATAATAGTACCCGCCGTTTATCACAGAGCAAAAAGCGCTGGCAAGCTGTATCATCGTCACATTGTATCCCTGACCGAAACTGGAAATCGCCAGATCGGAAGCCACCATATCATCCACATTGTAAAGCAGGGTGTCCGTCCTTGCTTCTCCCGCAAGATCAATGTTGGTCTTTAATCCAAAATTAAAATTATGGAGATACTTCATAAAAGTTTCTTTACCGATGCGCTGATTGATATCGATCAGCGCCATATTACAGGACTGCTCAAGTGCACCGGACAGAGTTACTGCACCATGTCCGGCGTGGTTATGACATTTGATCCTATGGCCACTGACTTCCGTGACACCGCGACAATAGAAGCCTTCATCACCGGTCAGTTTCCCCGCATCCAGCCCCGTTGCCACCGTAATACTCTTAGCGGTAGATCCCGGCTCATAGGTGTCGGAAATACAGAAATTACGCCACAGCTCATTCCTGAGTTCCATCTTCTCGTCTTCGGACATACCGTCAAGCTCTCCCGGTGAGCAGATATTATCCAGATTAAACGGATCATTCAGATCAAACACCGGATATCCGGCCATCGCCAGTATTTCACCGTTTTTCGGGTTCATGACAATGACGCCCGAATTCTTACTTCCTTCTTCGCCTTCCCGGTATTCACCCTTATGTTCATCATTGAACTGCTTCACATATTTCTCGACAACACTCTGGATATTGCTGTCGATAGAAGTCACAATGCTGTTGCCATCCTTCGCCACCTTGGTCGTCCGTTCCAGTGTTGCATCATCATTCAGATAACCGTACTCTCTTCCGTTCGTCCCGTTAAGCGTATCATTATAGAATTCTTCCAGGCCACAGTTTCCGTTGTTGTCACTTCCCGTAAAGCCGATCACATCACAAGCCAGACTTCCTCCCGGATACACTCTTTTATACTCATCCTCAAACCAGACTCCTGTGATGTTTTTCCCTTTTTTCTTATCCTGTTGTAATTCCTGAAACGGAACGATCTGATCATATTCCAGCTTCTTTAAGAACACATGATACTGGCTGTTCTCATTCTGATTGATATAATCTCTGATCTCGTCTGCCGTAATATCGAAATGAGAAGCAATTGCCTGAAGGGTCGGTTCCATCTTATCGGGATTCTGTTTCAGGCGTTTGGAATCAATCACCAGATTGTAGACTTTCTCACTGTATGCAAGTTTTGTTCCCTTGGCATCCAGTATTTCCCCTCGTTTAAACGGAAGCACCTTGCTGTCGTATTCCTGCTGCGCAAGTACTTTCATCGTATAACTGTCACCATTCTTATTATTGATATAAACAAGCCGGATACTTAAACCCACAAAAGCCAGCATTACTATCAAAAACAGTACCACCAGCTTCGTTTGCATCTTACTATTAAATTTGTTGCGTAATTCCCGTTTTTCTTCCTGTGTAAGAGGTCGTCTGAGACCTGTTTTCCGCACATTTCTGTCTGTCGGACGTCTTTTCGGTCCGGATATGGTCTGTCTGCGCCTTATCCCTTTTTGTGTCCTTGTATTTCCCGCAGAAGATCTGTTTCTTTCATCCGATGCTCTTCTTTCGCCGGGACGTCTCTGTCTGTCAGAAGTTCTTCTCTCTTCGGACATGATCCTTGTCCCTGCCGGTCTTCTCTTCCCCGATGGTCTCTGACCTCGTGTTGTCCTTCTATCCAAATTCAATCACCTCTATTTTAAGTTCCGTATTTCAGATACTGTTTTTATATCACCCGATAATCCCGGCCATATTGCCCTATTATATACTTACTGTGCTGAAGAAACAATAGCCTATAATAAAAATTTGTTACTGTTCCGGAACATCCGTATACAGCAACAAATCCTAATCATCCATATTCGCAAACCATTTCTGATATCTGATCACTTTGGCATTGCCACGTGCTGGGAAACATAATCATCGCCGCTGCCTTCCACATTCAGGATCTGTCCTTCCTGTGCATAACACATTCCAAGCTGT
Source organism: Lachnospiraceae bacterium (assembly GCA_015056815.1). GTDB lineage: Bacteria > Bacillota > Clostridia > Lachnospirales > Lachnospiraceae > SIG333. Next base: position 34,833 of record SVFN01000006.1, read on the forward strand.
CCCATCGCCACTTCTTTTACATGCTGCATATCCACAGAACTCATGATACGGCTGTACTCCTCATCGTTATCTAACTTCATGGTGTTTAACTCGCTCTCCATGGATGCGATCTGCGCGATCATGGCTTTATTGCTTGCCTGCAAAGAAATATATCCGTAGAAGGATACCATCATTACAGCCATCGCGATCGCCAGGAATGCAACATACCCCAGATTCATATGTCTCGCTTTGTCTCTGTTCTTACGTGCTGTATGACTGAGCTCCCCTTTGTACGGCTCTTTGATCGCCACGCGCACATCTAATTCATCTGTCTTGCGAACGGTATTCCCGTCAATATATACCGCCTTAGATCTCCTGGTATTATTTTTCTTCCCCGATGCTCTTCTTCCCGTATAGTTCGACATACTACTCCATCATCCCCTATTCTGTCTGATTCTTTCTGTTATATCTTATCAAATCGCAACTATTCTGTACAGTCTTTTCTACCTATTTATATACTGTCTTGAACAGTTGCTTCAAATATCCTCAGCTTCGCACTTTTGCTCCGGCTGTTTTCTTCCAGTTCTTCTTCTGACGGCAGGATCGGTTTGCGTGAAACCACTCTGCCTTTGCTTACCCTTCCACATGTACATACCGGAAAATCCGGTGGACAGATACAAGGGTTTTCGTTTTTGCGGAATGCATGTTTGACGATCCGGTCTTCCAGGGAATGGAATGTGATGATACACAGCCTTCCATTTTGACCAAGCAAGTCAATCATTCCGTCCAGCGAATTCTCAAGTACCTCCAGTTCTCTGTTGCAGGCAATTCTGATCGCCTGAAAAGTTCTTTTGGAGGGATGACCGCCATCCTGCCTCATCCGGGCCGGGATGGCGGCCTTTATAATATCATTGAGTTCAGAAGTTGTCGTAATTGGTTTTTCTTTGCGTGCCATCACGATATGCTTCGCGATGTTCTTCGCAAACTTATCTTCACCGTAGTCTCTGATGATATGGAACAGCTCCATCTCGCTGCTTTCATTGACGATCGTTTTCGCCGTCACATGCTGTCTGTTGTCCATCCGCATATCAAGCTCGGTGTCGTATTTGTAGGAGAATCCCCTTTCCACAGTATCCAGCTGATAAGAAGACACTCCCAGATCCAGGACGATACCGTCCACCTGTGTATATCCCAGCTCTTTGACTATCCCGGTCATATTCTCGTAATTATCTCTTACGATCATCACCTTGTCGCCAAATGGTTTTAATCTCTCTGACGCTGCCCGTATCGCATCCTCATCCTGATCGATCCCTATGAGTCTGCCGTTCTCTCCCAGTCGCTTTAAGATTTCCTCTGAATGACCGCCTCCACCCAGTGTCCCGTCTACATAGACACCGTCCGGTTTCACGTTTAATCCTTCGATTGTTTCATTCAGTAAAACCGATCTGTGTGAAAAAGTCATCGTTCTCTCCTCTGATCTGTCCGATTAAATATCCAGACCCAGCTCTGCCATCTTATCAGCAATATCTTCCATGCTGTTCTCAGCAGTCTCGCCTTCCCAGATCTCTTTTGCCCAGACCTCGATCTTCTCACCGACACCGATCAGAACCACATCCTTTACAATCCCCGCATGGTTTCTGAGATTCTGTGGCAGTAAAGCGCGTCCCTGCTTGTCTATTTCCAAAGGAGTCGCTCCTCCAAGGAAATAACGCTTTAAGTCTCTGATATCTTTTGAGTTGTTTGGCATCGATGTAAGCTTTTGTTGAAAGGAAGCCCACTGCATATTATCGTACACGTAAAGACATCCATCCAGTCCCTTCGTGATCATGAACTTGTCTCCAAGCTCTTCGCGGAATCTGGAAGGAACAATCAATCTGCCTTTTGTGTCAATTGAATGATAATATTCTCCCGTATACATATGCTTCCCCACCGGTGGTCGTGTGGTCTACCACTTCTTACCACTTTCTTTCCACTTACTCTCCACTTCGTACCACCTGAGACTACTATATACCCACCGGCCGTGTTTTGCAACCCCCCAATTTAATTCTTAAAATTCTCTTAAAAAAACAAAAACCTTTTCGAAACCACACTATCTTGTGTTTCCGAAAAGGTTTTCTTTTTCTCTGATACTATATATTGTTCTGTATTATATGATTCTTTTCAAAAAAACAGCATTTTTACCAAAACCTATGTTTGGTTTCTTGCTTTTTTCTTAACACGGATCACCACTTCCAGTATACAGGCGATCAGAATACATCCGGCCGCCACGCACTGCGAAACTGCGATGTTCGTACTGCCAATGTGAAGCTGATCCGTCCTGAGAGCCTCGATCCACAGCCGTCCGGCGCCATAACCGCCCAGATACCACAGCGCGATCTCTCCATCAAACTTCTTTTTCTTATAAAGTAACACCAAAGTGGTGAGCAATCCCACATTCCATAAACTTTCGTATAAAAAGGTGGGATGAACCTGGATATAATTGATCCCTTCCCCCACATGCTCCCACATCCTGTCCGTAATCTCCCTGTTGCGGACCGCTTCAATGGGAAGTCTCATGGCAAACAGGGAATCTGTATAATCTCCAAACGCTTCTCTGTTCGTAAAATTCCCCCATCTGCCGATCAGTTGTCCCACCGGAAATCCAAAGGCAAGGGAATCAAACATCAGAAGCGGTGATATTTTCTTCACTTTTGAAAAAAAATATACGACCGTGAAAGCGGCGATCACGCCTCCGTAGATCGCAAGTCCGCCCTGTCTGATATTAAATATGCTGAGCAAATCTTCCTTATAATAATCCCATGCAAAGACCACATAATAGATTCTGGCACCCAATATACCGCCGACCACGCCATAAATGGACAGATCCCAGTAAAGCTCCTTGTCCAGTCCGTATTTGGCGCCATACCAGGCCGCCATACAAAAGCCGAGTACGATCCCGCAGGAAATGATAATCCCGTAAAATGCAATCGAAAAATTCCCGATCATGATGCTTTTGGGGACATTTTTCAAGTAAAGCCCCAGATGCGGAAACGCGATATCGGTCGCGTTCATGATGTCTGTCATAGCTCTCTCCCCGTGTATTAAACGTTAAATCGAAACAGGATCACATCGCCGTCTTTGACAACATAATCTTTGCCCTCCATACCCACAAGTCCTTTTTCCCTTGCTGCGGAAAGCGATCCCTGCTCCAGCAAATCTTTATAATTCACAACCTCCGCTTTGATAAAGCCTCTTTCAAAATCAGTATGAATCTTACCGGCTGCCTGAGGCGCTTTGGTACCCTTTTTAATGGTCCATGCTCTTGTCTCATCCTCGCCTGCCGTCAGGTAACTGATCAGACCGAGCAGACTGTATGATGCCTTGATCAATTTGTCAAGTCCCGACTCTTTCAGTCCCAGATCCTCTAAGAACATTGCTTTTTCGTCATCCTCCAGCTCTGCGATCTCCTGCTCGATCTGCGCACAGATCACAAACACTTCGCTGCCTTCTTTTGCCGCGAACTCACGTACCGCCTGTACATGCGCATTGTCGGCAGCGTCGTTCGCCAGATCTTCTTCCGCCACATTTGCTGCAAAGATCGTAGGCTTCGCCGTCAGAAGATTGTAAGAAGCAAACCATGCCTCCTCATCCTCATCCTGTACTTCAAAGGTCTTCGCCAGATTGCCGTCTTCCAGATATGCTTTGATACGGTTTAACAGATCCAGCTCCTTGGCAAGCGCTTTGTCATTTCTGGCTCCCTTCGATGTCTTGGCGATGCGGCGATCCAGAATCTCCATATCCGAAAATGCCAGTTCCAGATTGATGGTCTCGATATCGCGCAAAGGATCCACGCTTCCATCCACATGAACAACATTGGAATCCTCAAAACATCTTACCACATGGACGACAGCATCCACTTCACGGATATTGCTCAAAAACTGGTTGCCAAGACCTTCTCCCTTGGATGCGCCCTTTACCAGCCCGGCAATGTCCACGAACTCGATCACAGCATTTGTCACTTTCTTTGACTGATACATATCGCCCAATAGTTTGAGTCTTTCATCCGGCACCGGCACCACACCCACATTCGGGTCAATGGTACAAAACGGATAATTGGCACTCTCTGCTCCTGCCTTGGTCAGGGAATTAAATAACGTACTTTTTCCCACATTCGGTAAACCGACGATTCCTAATTTCATATATTTTCAAACCTCCCGAATCCCTTATTTTATAAGGGGTTTTTCACTGTTTTTAAACCGTATTCCGGTAATACTGCACCTAAACTTAATAATCGTACCACAAAAACACACGAAAAGCAATTACATATGCAGAAAAAATACCCGGTAATCTAAAGGTATCATTTTTCCAGTCCGATAAAATTCTCTTGCTTCTGTATTTATCCATAAATAAAAAACAGGCATATCCTCCACATCAGAATATGCCTGTAAAAAATGTTACCGTATGTGTCTCAGTCGGATGCTTCGTCATGGGCAGAAAACAGAACCGTATGCCCGAGTCCTTTATAGATTGATCTCACGCTCCTGCATGGTCCGCAAAATATGATAGGCTTTCTGGTAATTGTGCCTGCGTCCCTCTGTCAGCATAAAATCAATATCCCGACGCACATCCTCCATGGCAAACAATTCTTGAAGCCACGGTGCATAGCGGGTACCGGATCCGTCCTTAAGCTCCTGCAGAAACTGATCCAGACTCTTTCCCTTATTATAGCTTCTGCCGATGGAATCCGTAGCGGCGTCCAGGCAATCCGCACACTGTACAATATCGATCAACACCCTTAAGGGGCTGGCAGTGATATCAAACTCTTCCGGATAACCTCTGGAATTATCATGCCACTTATGATGTCCCAGCGCCACTTCTGCATACCTGGCAGTGGATTCATGACGTAAAAGCATCTGATATCCCATCCTGGGATGATTGCGGATCATCTCAAATTCCATATCCAGCAGTTTACGCCCGTACACGAATATGGTATCCATGATCGCAATCTTACCGGTATCATGGTAAAGTGCTGCACGATAACAAAAATCAATGATCTGCGCTCTGTGTGCCAGTACATCCGCTGTATCTTTCGTATCCAGTATTCCCACCATCATGGAAGGTCTGTGCCACAAAAGATGCTCACACAGACATTCTGTGATCTGTCCGACCATAATGGAATGTACATAAGTCGGCGGATGAAGAGCCGCCAGACATTGCAGGATCATTTCCTCAAAGCTGATCAGGCTCGGTATCTCTATAAAGTGCTCGATCAGATAAACACTGGATTCCATAAGCTCCACCAGTGTCCTGCTGTTTGGCATACGGAAAATATATGTCATCAGATTCTGATATAACACCTTAAGCGTATATTTCTCCTGTGCTGTCATGCGCTCCGGATCCAGCAGCGCAATATACTCTACCGGTGTCAGAATATTGGCCTCAATATCCCCATGCAGATAAGCCTTGGGATCCCGTTCTTTGTAAAGACTGATCAGCTGATTTCTGTATTCGTCATCTCCCGTTTTACCGACGAGATACTGATTGCGAAGAAGTCTTAATTTCAACTGGTTCTCAGTGGAACACCTCGAAAAATACTCCGCATTCGTATGCCAAAGTTCCCATGCCTGCACTGTTCTGCGATAGATAATCTGAAGTTCATCGGCATCAAACCCGCGCTCATTACAATAATCGCTCAATATGGAAATATATTCCAGCACACGGTACTTAAAGTATTTCCAGTCAAAATTCGGAACCATACGGATATAAAAATCATCCTCCCAGATGGTACACATTCTTTCCAGTATCTTTAAGTTATAGGAATTCATTTGCGGATCATCTGTCATTTTCTGAAAAAAGACAGTCATATATCTGGCATCTGTCAGCACAATCTCCCGTGCTCTTTCGTCCTTGATCTGAACAAACCGTTCCTTATCCAGAAGTGAAAGGAAATACTCGCCGATCTTAAGCCCCTCATTGCTGAATCGTCTGGCGATCTCGGGATCCGATGTGATCCTGACTGCCATCATCTGCAGGGCGTAGCAGGTATCCATGTGCGTATCCAGTTGTCTGATAAGCCCCGGCAGATCTTCCTGATTTTTCTTTTCTCTCAGGATACGCTCGGACAACTGGAATACGATCGGCAGATCCAGATATTCCACCTCACCGGCATCGATCATCTCATTGCCGAATTCCACCATTTCTTCAATATCTTCTTCCGTCAGGCGCTCATCAGACTGCACAAACGGAAACACCACCTCATCCAGAAATTGCCTGTTGGAAACAGCCAGTTGCCCGATACGTATAAAATTCTGTGTCAGTCTGTCACTATATCCGTTCGCATCCCGTATCTCGTCCAAAGATGGTGTGGAAAGCAGTCTGATCTCCACTGTGCGATCGATATAATCCCTGAATGCTTTTCGTTTATCTTCCATAGTATCCCTCTTTTCCCACGAAAAACACCGGTATCTGTTCAGAATGATACGCCGGCTCATTCGCACCACTTCGTGCTCCATGCGGGGCGGATCATACAGTCGCTCAACCACTTTCGAGTAAGCTCAAAGCAGATTCGGACTTTTACCCCTGATAGCATTATTATAACAGAAATTGTATAAAAAAAGAACCCAAAGACCGCTTTATTTTCAGAATCTTTGGACTCTTTCATAATCATACGTTTTCTTCTCCGACTCTTTCGGCGATTCTGGAGGTCTGGATCATCTTTTCTTTCTCCTGCTCCATCTGTTCGATCTCTTTTTTGAGCCTGGGATAGGTCATCCTGTCCTTGATCCAGAAATAGATTGCTGACACGATCAGAAACAGGGAAAGCGGCGTGCTGAACCGGTCGGACACACCGATCGCCGGAAGTCCTTTGTAGATCGTCGCCGCACTTGCGATCAAAGATACGATGGTGCGCAGAAACGAAAGGTGGGTCTGTTCCACCGAAAGTCTGGTATTCTGAAATGCCAGATTGGTTCTGAAAACGGACAGAACAGTACGGTCATAGGACAGATCTGTCCGGGCAAGCGCCAACTCCTGTTCCAGTTTGTTTTTCTTATCCTTTTTATCCTTCATCGCTTCGACTGCTCCTGACTATAATATAGCATCATTATAACGCGAACAGACCATTTATGCAAAGAGGAACCCGGAAAATCTCTGTAATCTTTAATAAACAAAAAAATGCAAACAACACCCCTTGTAAACATTCACCGCAGACTAACGGCATTCCCATTATACAGCAAAACCACGAAGTTTCGCTTCGTGGTTTTCGTTACTTATTATATTCATAAAACAATTCATCCAGTAACCGGTCAAGCCCTTCGGTATCGCCGAAAGCGGCTTTCAAAAGTGTGCCTGCATTCTGTATAAGCAGTTTAAAATACAGCCAGTCTCCCAGCTCATCGAATTTCCTGGTGGAATTGATCAGACAGTTCTTTTTCAGTGTCGTATAACGCTTTCCCTGTTTTTTTCCATATTTCTTAAGCCGTTTTGCCGTGACGACATCCTCCATCGCCTTTTGCTCCACAAAGCCGCCAATGGCATCGAAGGTCTCTTTTTTCGCCCAGAAAATCCCACTGTAAAGTCCCGTCACCGCAAAAGAGAGCCTGCATAAAAGATCATTGCACCATAAAGGAAAGGAATACCGCTCAAAGCGGATCGGTGCTCCGCCTCCGATATAACAGCCGGTTTTTAACAGTGCATAAATCTCCCGCAGGGTACCTTTCGTCATGCGGTTATCGGCGTCCATGGTGACAATGACCGTCCCCTTTGCTGCCGCAATCCCTGCATTGCGCACTTTTGCGATACACTTATCTTCATTCAGGACAACTCTCGCTCCCTGTGCCTTCGCGATCTGTTCTGTCCTGTCTTTGCAGCGGTTACAGACCACAATAATCTCCGTATTGCCGGGAAACACTTCATCCGCTCCCTTCACGGAAGCGATACACCGTCCGATATAGTTTTCCTCATTATGCGCCGGGATGATGACGGATATCTGTGTTTTCATCCATTTTCTGCTCCTTTTACCTTTGAACCAATCTCACTGTTTCAGCCATTGTCCTGCTTTTCCCAATCCCTTCGAAAAATACCGCATCTTCAGCATTTCTCCGACAATCGAATCGTCCCCTAAATCTGTACATCGATCGATGCTCCCTCTGTTACGGATACAGACGGTGCCGATATGCCGCATCCGGTCAGACCGCCAAATGCTGCCCCGGTCGATGCCGCCCCAAACGAAACTCCACCACTTCCCATCCCGGAGGGGGAATTTCCCTTCATCTGCTGTTTGATCATCGTTTTCAGATAGTCCATATCCGCCTTCATCATATCTTTCTGCTCGGACGCTCTGTGTTTTCGTTTGAGTTCTTCCAGTTCTTCCTCGCTCATATGCGGATCGATGATTTCCAGACTGGAAAACAGCTCCATGCCCTCTTCGAGTTTTCGAAGCTCCTCCTCGCCAAATTCTGAGAGCATTTCGTTCATCTCCCGAAACATCTCCTCTGAAAACTCCTCCGTTTTTTCTGCAATTTTTTCCGAAAGGGCTGCTCTCTCTGTCTCTGCCTTCTCAGAAAGTTCCTGTGCCATTTCCTGCCTCTTTTCAAAGATCGCATCCGCCTGCGCGGTCAGCTCCTCTTCTATCTGCTCCGGCATCTGATTTTTCGGCGAAGAACTCCCCTCCTTCTGTGACCTCATCCGCTCGTCTCTTCTATGGGTCGTCTCTGCCAGTTCTTCCAGTTCCAGATGATGTTTCTTTTTCTTCGCGACCATCTCCATGCGTCTGGCATGGATCAAAGCCCCCTGCATTTCTTCCGCGTCACCGCCACAGGCGATCTTTCTCTTTACCTCTAAGACTTTTCGTTTCGCCGAGATTACTGCCTGACCGGCGCTCACAGAGGTTTTTGCCCGCTGGATCTTCGTCTCGACTTCTTTAAAATTATAATGGAAAGACTCACCGTCCTTCTCCTCGTCCTCATTCTCCGGCGAACCCGAAAGCTCCAAAAATCCGTTTGCCTTATCCTTTGACACCGCAGAATACGGATTCCGGTCATTCTGGGTCGTCTGCTTTAATTCGCGCAAAAGCTCCCGCATCTGCTTCGCCTGTTTCGATGTATCATCCGCTATAGTCTCCTGTTTGCGGGAAATTGCCGATGAAGTGACCGCACCCGTCGTATTTTGCGCATGACAAAAAACACCGAAACCGGTGCTTTTTGTACCGGGTGCATTTGGATCCCCCGTCATGCCCCTGCCTGTAAAAGGCGAATATACATACCGTGAATCAAACGTCAGATGAATCCCTGCCATATTCTCTACCTCCCTGTAGATCTCACCAAACTCCTTTTTGGTCCAAACACTGACAGTTATGACCGGCCGTTTTGTAAAAACTTCCTCTTTCTCTCTATCGGATCGTTACCGCGATCTCTGAATGGCATGTCCATGGGACATTGCATAACGGTTCAGACATGATAGCTTCCCACCATATCTCCCAGTCCGTCTGACTGGATCCGGATACTCTCCGCTCGTTCGGATACATTGTCGATGATCTGCGTGATCTCTGCAAAAGAATCCGCAGTCACTTCCGCAGAAGCGGCATTTTGTTCGGAGATTGCGGACAGACTTTCAATGGTGTGATTCAGCGTATCACAGGCATCCTTGATGCCGGAAGCATTCATCCGGATCACCTCAAAGTTTTCCTTGGTCCGTTCTATGTCGCTAAACAATGTGGAAAGATATTCTCTGGAATCCCTGCTGGTATTCTCCTGTTCTGCCATAACGGAATTTAATTCCGTCACAAGCCCGATCGCCTTGCCGGTCTGATCCTTTAGATCATCCATGATCGTCTTGATGGACGCTGCCGAATCATTGGACTGGATCGCAAGTTTTCCGATCTCCTCTGCTACCACGGCAAAGCCTCTTCCCGCTTCCCCTGCTCTTGCCGCCTCTATGGAAGCATTCAGCGACAAAAGATTGGTCTGATTGGCTATGGCATTGATCACATCCGCTGCCGTAATGACCTCATCCACTGCCGCTCCGACCGCACTGATCTCCTTCGTCACGCGCTCTAATTCCTGCATGGAATCCTGTATCGCACGGATCAGTACTTCGAAGCTCTCCGATACCTGATTGGAATTGCGGCTCATACTGGTGGTAGCCTCCTTGCCCACGTTGATCGTACCGGACATTTCCTCTAACCGGTTTACAATGTTCTGTATATGACCGGAAGCATCTGCAACGTCAGCTGCCTGCCGTGCAGCTCCTGTTGAAACACCGTCTATCGCTTCCGACAACGTGTCCATTGTTCCTGTCGCCTTTTGGGCAAGCTCAGACAACTCCTTTGAGGAAGCCACCGCTCCCTGTGCGCTTTCCTTCACCCCGGACACGATTTCCCGTATCTGCCCGATAAAAGTATTCATATTATCCGAGATCACTTCGAATTCATCACCTGAGGTAAGCTCGATCCGTTTGGTGAGGTCTCCGGAACCGTCTGCAACAGAACAGATCTTGTTATTCAGTGTGGTAAAGCCGTTTTGAATCTTACGGATCACCAAAAGGACGATACCAATACTCAGAACCAGGACCAGGCCGCTGAGAAGTAATATGATCCGAACCTGTGCGGCAATTTGTGCATCATACCATTCTGCACTGAAATCCACTCCCACAATACCGGCGATCTGCCCTTTGGAATCGTATACCGGACTGTAAGCACTGTAATGTCTGCCCCATTCGTCTTCACTTGCTTTGTCATCCACACCTGCCTGCCCGTCTCCCGCACTGATCAGGGCGTCTGTCACCTCCACGGGATCGCCAAAGTCAGCCGGCTCATCCGGATCGGCATCCACCGTAAACACAAAGCTTTCAGGCCCCGTCCGGCTCATGCAATAAATGTACTCTAACTCCGTATGGTCCCGAAAGACGGCAAGCTTCGCAAGCTGTTCTTCAAATTCAGGTGTTTCCACATCCTGTGCGGTCAGTTTTTCCAGAATATCTCCTTCCATACATGCTGCCGCAGTATTGGCAATGTCGAGCATTCTGTGCCGGATCATCTGCTCCATGGAAGCTTTGGAACGAATCGTCGAAACAATCCCCAAAAGTGCCGCGGCAAACATCAGGATAAGGATATTGATGATCAATATCTGTCTGGTGAGACTCATCTTTCTGACTTTCATCATAATACCTCCTCGAACGGTGATACTTTTACGCAGATCCTCTCTCTGCAGTTACATGATTGTCCTCTCGCGTCTTTCTGTCCCGCCTGTCTCTTACAACACCACATCCTGTTGCCTTCCCCAGTCAGGATCCTTCCGAAGCTCCGGTATTGACCTGTTCCCTCATCTGTCATTCTTCTCCCATGACTTCTCCATAGATCAACACCGCATTGCGGACACATTCCTCACAGGCACACAGCGGTTTTCCATCGATCAAAGTCTTTAATTCCCTGCATTGGATCGCCCCGCATCTGTCGCGGAAGGTTTCCTGAAGCTGTTTTGTTTTTTGCAAGGTTCCTTTGCCTTCTGTTTTAAGTCCTGTGATCATCCCGGCACCAATCAGGGCTCCGCAGGTCGCTTCCAGATTGCCCATTCCGGCGCAAAACCCGGCGGTAAGCTGCTTTAACTGTTCCTCTGTAAGACTTGTCTGATCCGCCAGTGCGGCTGTGACAGCCTGGGAGCAATTGTATCCCCCGGTTGTCTTTAATTCCACTGCTTTCTTCGCTCTTTCTTCGATCGTCATATCCGTTACCCCTTGTATTTGTATTTCGTATCTGATCGCATCCTGTTTCCGATACTGTTTATCGTTCCGTATTTGCTGTTTTTTGTGATTATTATACTATTTTTTTGCTGTTTTGTCCAATAATCTGTCCACACAAGAATCCCCGGCATTTCTGCCGGGGATCCTTTAAAGGAGGGGTGTACAACACACCCGTTTCTATGGGAAAACCGATCAAAACCTGATCTTTTTCGGAAGTCCCTTTTTATAGAAGAACTTCGCATAGTCTTTTTTCTTCGCGCCGGGCACTTTGACCTTCGTCGTCGCAGGAATTCCCTTGAAAGCACCTGACTTCACGCTCTTGGCGGTCAGTTTCTTGCTCTTGATCGTCAAGCTCTTTAACTTCTTATCGCCCTTACAGATCTGCTTGCCGATCCTGACCACCCTGGCCGGAATAACCAACTTTGTCAGCGCCGGACAGTTCGCAAAAGCCTTATCCTTGATCTCGGTCACATTTCCTCCGATCTTTACACTCTTTAACTTCTTGTCACCCTCAAATGCCTGCGCACCGATGCTCTCCACCTTCGCGGGGATCGTGATCTTGGTAAGCGATGTACACTTTGCAAACGCCTTATCTCCGATCTCGGTCACCTTCGCTCCGATGGTCGCGCTCTTAAGAGCCGTACAGCCTGCGAATGCACTGTTTCCGACAGTGGTTACGCCTGCCGGGATGGATATACCTGTCAGACTCTTACAGTTCTCAAATGCGCTGTTTTCAATGGTCGTGACATTGCTTCCGATCGTTACCGACGTAATGGATACATTATTCTTAAACGCTGACTGTGCTACCGAAGTGACACTGTAGGTCACACCATTGGCTACGATCGTCGCGGGGATCGTTACCGTCCCACTCGCTGTCTTCGTTCCCGTATACTCTACTGCAGGTTTGTCAGTTCCTTTGGAAACCACTACGTACATACCGTTGCTGCCTGACTGATCCGTTACGGCAGTTCCCGTCGCCGGTTTCTCCGGTTGCGGCGTTGGTGTCGGATCGACCGGTTTTATCTTGACCGGAATATCCTCCACATCCATCATCTGTGTCTCAAACAGTTCCTTCGTAAACTCTGCCGTATAGGTCGTTACGCCCTTTGCTGTCGTAGTGGAATCCTTCTTCACCTTACCGGTGATCATCGCATTCTCTGTGATCTTATGTCCTTCCGTCTCCTCCGTACAGCCCTCGCGTTTACAGATTGCCAGTGCCGTACAGCTCTTGCCGTCCGTGCTCCACTGATAAGTCACATCATAGTCGTGTCCCAGAGCCGCCACTACGGTCTCATCCAGTTTGATTTCCTTCGTACCCTTATCATCCGCAAAATGCTTCTTACAAACCGGACAGGTCCAATACTCGCTATTACCCGGTTTCATGCAGGACGCCGCTTTTGCATCTGTCTTTTCAAAGCCCTGCTCGTGCTCACATACTGCCTTGCTGCCGATACGTACTGTCACAGCCTCACCGGGTTTCAGATTCTTCGTTTCCGCAAACCGCAGCATCACATCACCCACAGCCAGTCCCGTGATCTTCGTACTGCCGGTCTCAATCTTCGTCCAGCTCGTTCCATTGTCCACGGAGTACTCCATCGTACCGTTCACGCCGTCGATCGCACCATCCGCGGTCTCATAATCTGTCGTATCCGTAATAGTAAATCCGCTCACATCCGGCTTTTTGTCCTGCGTTCCCTTCGCGATCGTCACTTTCACACACTTCGCGTCGGAAGAATCGCTCTTTGTGCGATACCATACATAGTAATCTCCTGCATCCGTCCCTTCCGGAACCGTATCACTCCATGCTCCGGTCGGAAGTAACGTCTCACTCGTACCAAGCTGGTACTGAATCTTACTTCCTTCTACCGCTACGCCTTCTGTCACCAGCTTCTGTGCACTACCTGTGTAGACCGGCTCCTTCGAATCAGGTGCCGTCACGATGGTCTCTTCCGGATCGGTCGGATCCTTGACCGGAATATCCTGCACATCCTTCGTCTGTGTTTCAAATAAGCTGTTTGTAAAGACTGCCGTATAGGTCGTCCAGCCCTTTGTCGTCGTGGTGGAATCTGTCTTCATCGTACCACTCACGGTCGCCTCTTCTTTGATCTCATGACCTTCCGTTCCTTTTTCACAACTCTTGCAGACTGCCTGCGCCGTACAGCTCTTGCCATCTGCACTCCAGTCATAAGTGACCGTATAATCATGCTCATGTGCCGGTGCCAGCGCACTTGCTTTCACCGTATAGGTATTTAAATGATCCCTTCGATCATTTGTGTTATCCGTATAGACGCTTTGAACCGTCATGACCGTATAACTGTCGCCTTCTGCAAAGACTGTGCTGTCTGCAAAGGATCCCTTCGAAACCGCTTTCACTTCTTTTGCTTCGGTAGCTTTCTCGCCGTCTGTTCCCATGGAAGCCATATATAAACTCCGGTCTGCCTCTGCGCTCCAGCTTGCGACCACGCGATCACCCGCAAGTGTCAGAGTCGGATTGCCGCAGTCTGCCATCGTTGTAAAGATGCCTGTGTTTTTCCACTCGCTGTCATAGGTGAACAGTGCAAGCCCACTCTCTGTCTCTGACAGTGCATAAGCCTTTGCCCCGTTGCTGACCATTGCCGTCTCAAATCCGGTCACATCCGAGGTCGCCTCTGTCACGATATCGGACCATTTTAACAGATGATGCTTCAGATCCTCCGTCACAAAGGAGACAAATACTGCTCCGCCTGCCGCACAGGCCTGTATGTCATAAAGTACCTGTTTACTTGCAAGCGGTGACTCTGCACCAAAGCCTGCGCCGTCAAACTTGAATCCGCTGATGTCCAGTTTTTCTGCCATTGCTCCTTCTGCAGTCTTTTTTGTCACCAGGGATACGCCGGTATTGTCTTTTACGAGAAGTAACTTCGATGCCACTTCCTTATCATATGCTTTTACGGTCTGTACATCTCCACTCCAGCTGCCGTTTTTCACGGTACCCACTGCATACTTGATCGTACTCGGTGGACAGCTCTTCTCCATGGACTCAGCCGGGATCTCTGTCCAGACTGCCAGATACCTGCCATCCTCTAAGGAGATCACATCAAATGCCGGGATCAGACCGGAAGTCTGCGTGATCGTTGCCGGAGAAACCCAGCTGTTTGCGGTTTCCTTTGTCACAAGCTGCAGACGGACATCGCCGCCCTTCTTGCTCATATCGGTGTAAAGGAACGTACCCTTATCTGCCTCATCCGACGCATAGCCGCCAAGCGGAAGCAGATCGGAAACGATCGTCTCCGGCTTGCCGTTAAACTTCGATGTCCCAAAATCGTTTCTGCTCTTCATGGTGCTTGTGACACGGATCGGTGTCACCGTACACTGTGTTGCGGTGTTAAACTCATATTTAAACGGAATCTCACCGAACTTAAAGTCCTTCTCGCCGTTGATAAACCATGTCTCGATCTCGATATGTGCATCCGCCGTGATCTTGCCGCTGACATCCTTAAGCTGGAAGCCGTCCTTGTCAATGACTGCGGTCACCGTCACCATATCTTCTAATTTTTCATTGTTACCGGAGAGTTTTACGTTCGCCTCCGCACCCACGGAACCGCCGAACGCCTTTGCGTACAGTCCAAGACCTGCTCCCGCTCCGACGGTAAAGCTTACCTCATGCTCTGTCTCATTCTCGCCGATGATCGTATATTTGTAAGTGCCGTCCGCACCTGCTGCAACCTTTACCTGCACACCCATATCCAGGGCACCGCTCTTTTCGAGCGCCACCAGTACCGGTCCTACGGTGGGAACCGCTGCCAGGGACTTAAACGCGCTGACTTCTGCATTTACATGTACCTGACTGTTTGCACTGAATGTGTAAGTCTTTTGTACATTCTGATTGTTCTTATCCTTCGTATCCGTATCCGTCAGGGTAAAGGATCCTGACGGCGGGTTCTTGCTGTCGAACTCGATCTTCACCGGAAGTGATGCAAACATCGGAGGCAGGTAATCCATCAGATCCAGCTCCTCTGCCGATACCGTGACATTATAACCGTCCGTCATCTCCCGTTCCTCACCGTTTAAGCTCATGGAAAGCTCGCCGGCAACCGCGATACCCAGGGTATTGGGAGCCACGGAAAGCGACGCGGACTTCGGTCCGGAAACATCCTGCTGCCCCTGTAACATCTTGATACCTAACTTATACGTGTAGGAAAGATAGCCTTCCTCCTCTTCGATCGCTGCCTCAAAGGTCGGCATCGGGAAGATGGTACCGGTCGGTGTCGTCATTTCCATAAAATGATCTACCATGGAACCGCCTGCCGCCTGGGAGTTGGCCATGATCGTAATGTTGTCAAGCACATCCTTCTTATCTCCGTTCATACGGATCCCGACTAACTGTTCCTTCTCCTTCTCGCCGGAATAATCAAAGTGGTAAACCGCCACTGCGTCATTGGATGTCACCGCGATCAGACACGGTTCAAATGCATCCGGCGGAAGTTCGGAAAGATTCACACAGGTGTAAAGCGCATAGTGGGAGCCGCCCGATTCATTTGCCTTTTCGGCAGTCAGACTGCCGGTTTCACTGAAGCGTTTGTAATAAACATCTCCCAGGCCACCGCTTCTTAATTTTTCGATCCATTCCAGGATCTCGGAAGGATTGTACTCCGCTCCCTGTGCACTAGGTACCTTGACCTCCTTCGGCTTATCCGAGTGATCCTTTTTCTGAAACGCTTTTTTATCGACCAGATACACTTCCTGCAGTGCATCGTTTAAACCGGTATCGATCTGTGCCTCTACCGTCATAAGAAGCGGATTATCCACCGAAGATCCCAAAACCGTATTGGTTAAAAACTCGATCTGGTTAGTGCTGCCGCCGATAAAGTTCACGCCCGGAATGAACGCACCTTTGCGGTCCACGGAGACACTGTCCTCTACGAAGACCGGCTGTGTCTGTCTCGTCAGTGTCACGCTTTTTTCCAGACTGCCCGGGAAATCCCCTAACTTGAGACTGAGCTTTTGCGCACCGTAGCCCTTGGCGCTTATCGTAATGTCATAATCCTGTACGGTGATGCCGCCGCTTACATACTCCTCGCCCAGCCAGGTTGTCTGTTTCGTGCCGATCTGTAAAGTGCCGTCTGCCTTGGTCTGTCGTTCGAACGGTGTGCCGCGGTCTTTGCCGGTAAGCTTTACAAGTGCCCCCTTGACCGGATTGCCCGCATCGTCCTTGACGGTAAGCTTGAACACATATTGCTTTCTGGTGAGGCCTACCTGGAAGATCTCTGTCTTTTCCGTCTTATCCAAAAAGCCTCTGACTGTCGACCCATCATGCATCCACTCATCACTGCTTACCGTTACGGAATCTGCTACGCTCGAGCAGGTCTGCTGTGGATACCCGCTTGTCTGCGAGGAGCTGAAGGTCTTGTCGTCGACGGTAATGCTTACCGGAACATCCAGTACTTTATCCGGCTGCCCGTATTCGATCGCCTGTACCTTGATGGTACGTGGATTTAAGAGATTCTTCACATCATTCTCGGAAAGAATGGTTACGTTTTTACTCTTTTCCGGCTCTGCAAAATTCACATCACAATTGATCAGCCCATTCCAGTCTGCCGGCATATTCACGCAGAACCATAAAGAAGAATTGTAAAGCTCTTCGTAATTCTCCTGATTGCGGATATAGTTCAGCTGACTTAAGAACTTTTCTCCCTTGCCCCGCGGCGCACAGAAATACAGCTTGGTCTTGCCTTCCGGGATCGTCGAAAGCTTGTTCGCCGTAAACAGCTTGCCGTCGTCAAGTTCCGTCGTGTAGCCGACAAAGTAAGTGGTATTTCCTGTATAGAAATTCACATAATTGCCCATGCTGGCATAATAATCATCCCAGTGTGCCCTGAAATCACTCATGTCCGGACAATAATACAAGCATCCTTTTTTCGGGAATCCCTTGCCTGTGTATTCATTCTGATACCAGGCCGCATAGTCTTCTTCGTATTTGTCTTTTGCATTTTGCAGTGCTGTCGCAAAGTCCTCGACAGCCTTATCGTATGCATCATCGATTTTCTGACACTCTGCATTCCAGCTCTCCACATCCGCATTATATTTGGCCGTCAGAAACTCGTCCCACTCATTATAGCCGATACGCTCATGTCCGTCATCATCTGTATAAGTATAAGCTTCACGATGATGTTGATAATATTTAGAGTCACTACTGTCCGGCTGTGGTGGATAGTCGTCCGGATACACCGGTTTTTTCGGATATTCACAGGCAGCCGGCTTATACACTTTACTGCCATATCCATAGGTATAACCATAAGAAGATTCCAGTTCATAATACTGTTCCGGCTTTGGCATGTTGGTATCATCATACACAGCCTCCGTCAACTCTCCTAACTCCATGGTTTTCCATCTCCAGTGAACGTCCGGTTCTCCCTCGTTACCTTTCAAGCCTTCCAGATACTCTGTCCATCTGCTCTTCGGGACGCCGGCCCACGTACTTTGATTGATCACCTCTGCATCGATCTGCGGCTCTGATACATTCTGAACCGTCTCCTCCTCCACTTCCGGGATCATTCCTGCGGAATCGGTCTGCTCCGGCTCCACATATCCTTTCGGCTTTCTCGGAGTATCATGGATCCCCGGCTGCGCCTCTTGGTAATAATTCAGGTTCCAGAATTTAAACTTCACCTCACCGTTACTGTTATCGTCGTCATACAGATCTTCGATCTTGCGAATGCCCTCTGCCGGATCGATGATCACATTGTCATCCATTGCCGAACCAAGCGGCCAGAGATTTTTGTTCTTCGCATAATCCTCCGGGAAATCCGACGGGAGTTTTCCCACCTGCGGGAAATCATAGAAGCTGATCTTCTTTTGCATATTCGCCTTGTCCTGTATCGTCAGATGGGCGAAGCGTACCGGATCCATCGTATAGGTAAAGGTATAATCCCCCGGGGCAAGCTCATTGAATACCAACGGGAAGGATCTGCCCGTCATATCGATCTCCTTCGACATCGCACCCTTGACCGATACCGTTGCGCCCTTTGACTCCGGATGGTAATCGCTTGTAAGATAAGAATTTTTCCATAGTTTCGTCGCATAGAACGGATCCGTTGTATAGGTCTCTTTCTCTTCCGTCTGCTCAAAGCCCGTGATCATATTCGTAGTGGCGCCCGGATTGACAAACGGTTTGGTCCAGGTAAAGCTGACCTTCTTCTCCATGATCGTTAAATCTGCCACGACATTGCCGGAGGAGAGATTCATACCGCCGATATCTCCTCCGGAGCCATACTGACCGGAAAGCCATGCCTGCGCAGACGCCTTACTTGCTGTCCATTTATCGGCAGAAGGCCAGCCAACGGCATACCCGTAATAGTCATACTCTCCCTTGGTCCACTCCGCCGTCATGCCCTCATAATAGGTAAGCGTACCGCCGGTATAATCCGACGCATTGGTCATCTCCACCTCTGCTCCGTATAGTCCCGGCCAGAGTGTCAGTGCATAGTGACCGTTATTATCCGTCACGATTTCATGTCCTTTTGCCGCCTCGCCGTTTAAACGGTAATACTCGGACGGCTTGATCGTCAGCTTCGTATTCGCCATGGGTACCGTCGTGACCGTACCGTCCGCATTCATGTCGGATTTGTAAAGTGTACCGGAAAAGCTGACCGGAGAAGGCGTCACGTTGAGCTTCACGGTCTTATTCTTGCCAAGTCCCACGTTCGTGCTGCCCGCACCGTCAAAGTCCACTTCAAAATATTTCTTGTCATAGGAACCCAGGATATCCTGTCCCGCTGTGTTGGTAATGTCTACATATCGCTTCGCGGCACCGGAGACCGTCATATGATAGGTGCCCGGAAGAAGCTTCGTAAAGACAACCTTTCCCTCTTCGTTTAAAGAGCCTTCTCTCTCGATCCCCTCGGACAATGTGCCTGCCACGCCTGCCAGTGTCACCTTCAGGGACGCAGCTTCCCCTTCCCCGGTCTTTTTGAAGATGTCGGGGTCTGCATAAGGAGACTCCAGATTGACCGTCAGAGCAGACTCCACGAACGGAAGGGTCAGGGTCAGATCGTTCCTGGACAGCTTGCCCGCACCGTTGGAATAGACTGTAGCCATAGTCTCCTGATAGGCAAATGCCTTGCCGGAAACTTTCCAGGTGATGGGAACCAGCTTATCCATATGTACCGTGCCGTCCTCGCCTGTGACCGCACTTAAGTGTACTAACTCCTTCGTCTCATCCGTCGGATCCACGCCGACTACGCTTACCTTTGCACCCGCGATCGGCTGTCCTGTCTGCTCGGTCACCGGATCATAGCTTCCCTGCACGGTGACGGTCATCTCCTGATAGTTCGGTTTCAGGGCACAGTTTAAGTTAAAGTCTCCCTCCAGATCCTGGGGATCTGACACATAAGCCTCCCAGCCGGGACGTCCCGCCTGATTGACATAGAACGTATATGTACCTGCCGGCAGTCCCATGAACAGAGTAAAGCCGTTTTCATCCGTCGTCTGCGTGTAGGTGCCGAGGTCTCCTTCGCCCACAGCCTTGACCTGCACGCCCTTTAACATAATGCCGGAGTACACGCAGCTTACCGTCGTATAGACATTGGCTGTCGGTGCGCCGCTTTGGGAGGACTCGCTCTTAGTCAGCGCCATATCAAGGTTTGCAGCTGTCCCGCTTACCGTGAAGCCGGGCTTTGCTTTTTCCTCATAGCCGGAAGCTGTCACGAGTATGTTATAGGTGCCTTCCGCCACATTCTCTATGCGGTAATATCCGAATTCGTCGGTGGAAGCATTCTGTCCGTTATGCAAGGATACATTCGCTCCGGGAATCCCCTCGCCGCTCTCACTGTCCGTAACTCTTCCGGAAACCGCGCCCGCCTGCGCGCCGGTCCACTTCGCATACAGTGTAAAGTCCTCTGTCACTGGACTGTCAAAATCGTAAGCATGGTTGAACGCGCTGTCCGTAAACCAGCCGCCAAAGGAAGCACCCTTTTTCGTCGGAATTTCCGGTGCGATCAGCTTCGTATCCCTCGCCACGTTCTGTGGATAGATATAAGTGCCGCCGTCACTTTCAAAATTGATCGTATACATATGAGGATCCCACTTCGCCGTCAGAGTCTGATCCTTTGTGACCGGTGTGGCAAAATCCCATGCATTGTCTTCTTCATCCACCCAGTACAGGAAGGTATAGCCCTCGCGCTCCGGCTTCTTTGGCTCTGTCAGCGTACGGCCGCTGATCGCACGCATGCTTGTCCAGACCTGATCCAGATTTTTAAAAGTCGTTTGATAATAGGTGTGAAGTCCGGCACCCTTAAGGGTCGGGAAGCCACCGTTTTCGTCGTCCGCCCTGCTCCAGTCAAGGGCTCCGTCCATGTCAGAGGCCGCAGCATTCAAGGTATTTACCATCTCGTCTGATTTCATTTCCTCTTTCACAAACTCCTGCTTTTCGCCTGCAGCATCATAATAGCGGTAGTAGAAGTCGTCCGGGTCATTGACTGATACGGTAAGGTCGCCCTGGCTCTCTGCGTAACAGACGTTTTTGCCGGTCACATAGCGATAGGTCTCTTTCATTTTCTCGTATCCGCTCTTAAAGAAATTCCCGTAATGGATCCGCACGATGCTGTTGGAAAGCTCTGCTTTTCCCCCACTGCAGACAAATCCGTCTGCGTCTTTATCAGAGCTGATCACATCTTCCGGTACATCAATATTGACCACTGCGACGCAATTTTTAATAACCGCTTTATAATTATTACCCGCTGTCGGTGCAATGCCTGCCATGGAAAACGAGCGTGTGGTATTGAGTAATCCGAGCGTCACATCCACTTTACAGGAATCCACCGTACCCCGTTCAATCACTCCCAAAAGACCGCCTGCTGCGCCATAGTCCGAATTGCTGTACGTCGTACCGGCTGTGTATACGCTGCCGCTTACCTCGCAGTTTGTGACTGTAGCTTTGCTTCCATAGAGACATCCTGCCAAAAGTCCCGCATAGGTTTCCGTAAAGCCTCCGCCCATATCTGCATAAATAGCGGAATCCGCAATCTTTAAATCATTGACAAAACCTTCGATACAGCCGAACAGTCCCGCATCCCAGCTATCCGTAAACGGAGTCTCTTTCGATCCGATCCGCATGCCTGTGATGGTATGCCCCTCTCCGTCAAAAATCGCCTCAAACCCCTTCTGGCTGTTCAAGCCGATCGGCATCCACTGATGCGCGGACAGATCGATATCTTCTTTCAGACGAAATACCGTATAAGTATAGCTGTCACTATCCCAGTCATACTTATACTGCGTGATCTTTTGATCATTGATCTGTTTCGAAACCCACGCCAGTTCACCGGCGGTACGGATCTCATACACGCCCTCCGCTGTCGGCGTGATCTCCTCTGCAAAGTCTGTCCATAACAGATCATCTGCCGTCGTCGCAGGCTCCACCGGGTCTGCAAGTGACGTGAGCGGTAAACAGGTCACGCACATCACAAACGCCAGCAGGAGACTAAACAGTCTCCTTCCTGCCTGTTTCCATGTTGTTCTCTTCGTTTTTCCCATAGACTCTTCCTCCTTGATCTTCCTCCGTATCCGGATCATTTCCATCGTGTACTCTGACAATCTCCCGGCTTTTATATCCCGTTGGCTTTGTGCACCCTTGCGATCGCTCCATACGCCGCACGATTGTCCTGATCCCGGATACTGTCCATGCATTTTGCATTCGTTGTCTGTGGTTTTCTGGTTGATACCCGCGTTTTAAGTTTGACTACTTTCGTTTTTCGCGCGTATTTTCTCATTATTTTAGTTTATCCGTTGATCATTTTCAACATTTCATGTCTATTCGGTCGAATTTGATGCATATTCGGTCGGATTCTTGTCGTTTTCCTCCTCCCGCATTACAAACGCTACTTCGTGCTTCGACCTATATTTTTCCGCCTGTGCTTCATTTTTCACAAAGACCCCCTTATATCCCTCTGCAATAGCAAGCCTGGCCGCATTTAACGTTTCGGTTGACTCGCTGATCACCAGAATCACCGGCAGATCTGCATGCTTTGTCTTATCCGCCCCGCTTTCGATCGGTTCTTCTTTCTCTTCGTTCGCTTTCTGTCTCTTTTGGTACTCTTCCTCTGTCAGCAAAAGGGTCTGATCCAGATAATTCAGAAATGTCCTTTCCAGTTCTTCATACATAACAGGCTTGGAAAGATAATCCGTAAATCCCTTTGCAAGATAGGACTCCTTTGCTCCCGCGATCGCATCCGCGGTAAGAATAATGATCGGTGTCCCTTCTGCCAGATGATCCTTTTTCACGATCTGTAACGTTTCCGTTCCTGACATACCGGGCATCATCTGGTCTAAAAGCACCAGATCGAACCTGTATGCTTTTAACGCCTCAATACACTCCGCTCCGCTTACAGCTGTTTCTGTCTGTATGCCGGTATCTTTCAGCAGCTCTGTGATCACTTCCAGATTCATATCATTATCGTCTACGATCAGCACCTTGGCATCCGGTGCATACAGTCCCGGCCTGTACTCCTTATCCATCTGCCGCGCCCTTTCCAGTCTCGCCGTATAATCACCGATCGGCTCGTCTTTGACCACCTTCTGCGCCATCTCGATGCGGAATGTGGAACCGACTCCATACGTACTCTCTACCAGGATCCGTCCCTCCATCATTTCCACCAGATTTTTGGTAATGTTTAATCCCAGTCCCGTCCCTTCCACGTTGCGGTTTTTTGTCTCATCCAAACGTCTGAAAGACTGAAACAGACGATCCATATCCTCTTCCTTGATCCCCATGCCGGTATCGGAGACAACGACCTTCAGGCGCTCCAACATGCGTTCAAAGGAGATCTTTACCGTCACTCCGCCCTTTTGCGTATACTTGACCGCATTGTTGATGATGTTCATCATGACCTGACGGACACGGATCTCATCTCCCCATAATACGGAAGGAACCTTTTCATCCACCTGCAGATGAAAGTACAGACCCTTCTCTTTTGCCCTCTTCTCCGTCATGTTCACGATATCATTGATCACGGAAGCGATGTCGTATTCCACCTCGATCAGCTCCATCTTCCCCGATTCGATCTTACTCAAGTCCAAAATATCATTGATAATGGAAAGCAGGGTATTACCCGCACTTTTAATATCCATCGCATATCGTTTCACCTGCTCTTCCCCGGTCTGTCTCAGGATCATCTCGTCCATACCGATGATCGCATTCATGGGTGTACGGATCTCATGAGACATATTGGCAAGGAAATTGCTTTTTGCCTGATTCGCAACATCCGCCCTTTTTTTCTGCTCCTCCACTTCCGCAAGAGCCTGTGTCAGCTTCAGATAATCCGGCGTCTCAATGATAAAGAGCATGGTAAATGCCGCGATCGAACACATATAGGATATCAAAAGCGTTTTTTTGAAAAATACGACCTGCAGCAAAAATCCGGATAAGATCAAAAGGACAAACAGCCAGATCGCCATTACCTGACGTCTCTCCAGTTCTTTCCGGTACGATAATAAAAGTACAATGGAAAACCCCGTCATAACGCTCTGCAATATGTAAAACAGGAAAAATGCCGGTCCGTGCAGATACTGTCCATTTCGGTCAAAGGTAAAGATCCAGCCGGTAAACATATTGATCACCATAAGGAACATATACAGAACGATCAGCACATTCAAAAAAGAAATATAATAATCGGACAACCTGTTTTTCACGATCGTATGAAGGTATTTGGCCAGATACCAGAAGCTCCACGCCGTAGCCATGAAATATGCCGTATTGACCACAATATTCACGGCAGGTGGGATCAGACTGCCATGATCCGTTGTATAGGCAGCGATCACATCCAGGATCTCACTGATCAGGATCCATGCCACCCACTGTCTGTAGCGCAGATTTCCTTCAGAAGCTTTCGGATATTCAATATGAAGATATAAAAGCAACACCGCCAGAAAACCGGTCGCTGCCACCTCAAAATAAATGTTATACATTTCATGCACTCCGATCGTAACTCTAACTCAATTCATCCCTTGTCCGCGTTGCCCCGAGAGGCAGTGTCGTAAAAATGCGAGCAAAAGTGCGATCCCCCATTCCAGCAGAATACTCACTGCAAAGATCAAAAAGCCGGCAGGGTATCCCCACTTAAGAAAGCCGTACCAGTCATTGGTATCCGGCCATATGCCGATCCCGTTCACGTAAATGTTGCCCAGATAACAAACACCGTAGACAAGGACCGGAAGGCCGGAAAGAAGCGTCGTCTTAAACGGCAGGACCTCTTCTTGTGAAAGCAGGAGAAACTCAGCCATTCCGGTCACCGGTACGATCAGATGAAACCATAAATTGCCGTTTACATACAATTGAAGCTGTGGATACATCGGCCGCAAAAATGCGATCACGATCAGAAAGGTCAACCCCACCGCGGACGCTGCCATCAGCTTAAGGATCACCGGAAACGCTTTCTTTTGCCGATGCCACAAAAGCCAGACAAGGGCGATCCCCCCGCAAAACACATTGGAAAGCACGGTAAAGAATTTCAGGTTTTGAAGTCCGTAAGCCTTCAGTCCCGTCCCCACGCTCTGATCCGTAAAGGTAATAAATGACCCGATCCCGGTAAAGATCACAAGCAAACCATTCAGTACCACACTTATCCTGTCCCGGATCCTCTTTCGTTTTTCCTCTTTTTCATCCACTCTGTTCATAAGTATGTCCTCACGCTCTGTCTTGATGCTATTCATTGTATACTTCACACATCATTTTTCAATCAATTATGTCTATTCGGTCGAATTTCATGCATATTCGGTCAGGAAAAATGTAGAATCTGACAAAAATACCATGTATAATGTAACTTATCAAAGGAAAATCAAGCGACCGCGTATGCGGGCATTTGATTTTCTTGATAAGTTAACGAGAAAAACGAATGTTTTTCGAGTCCCATGAAACATATGTTTCATGGAATATCGGAAGGAAAGCAAGCGACCGCGTATGCGGGCATTTGCTTTCACCCGATATGTTAACGAGGAAAACGAATGTTTTTCGAGTTCCATGAAACATAGGTTTCATGGTCATATCAAAGGAAAATCAAGCGACCGCATATGCGAGCATTTGCTTTCACCCGATATGTTAACGAGGAAAACGAATGTTTTTCGAGTCCCATGAAACATGGGTTTTTCGAGTCCCATCTCATAACAAGGAGGCTTTTTATGGTAAATAAACTGGTGAGTGTTCTTCTCGCATCCGTACTGGCGGTTTCACTCATAGCCTGCGGTGATATATCAAATACATCTGTTTCACAACAGACCGGCAAACCCGCTGCCGAAGAAACGGCTGCCGATCCCTCTCTCTCTCCATCGGAATCCTCTGCCGATGATCCAAAAGAAGCATCGGCAGAAGCTTCTTCCGAGCGGGATTTCCGGATCGGAATCGTCACCGGATCCTACTCACAGTCCGAAGATGACAGACGCGGTGCGGAAGCCTTTCAGGAAAAATACGGTGCAGAGAATGTGACGCTTGCCATCTATCCGGATAATTTTACGGAAGAAGCGGATACCACAGTACAGACCATCGTCAACCTTGCGGATGATCCTTCCATCAAAGCGATCATCGTCAATCAGGCTGTGGACGGAACCGCTGAAGCCTTCCGCCAGATTAAAGAAAAACGGCCGGACGTCCTCTGCATAGCCGGCGAAGCCTATGAGGATTTTTCCGATATCAGTCCGGTGGCCGATCTCGTGGTAAACAGTGATTTCGTAGGCCGCGGCTATCTGATCATACGGAGTGCACATGAGCTTGGATGTGATACGTTTGTCCACATCTCCTTCCCCCGTCACCGCTCCTACGAAGCGGTCTCAAGATGTATCGCTGTCATGCAGGCGGCCTGTGAAGAGTTTGGAATGAAATTTGAGATGGAAACTGCTCCCGATCCCACCACCGAGGTAGGCGTTCCGGGCGCCCAGAGCTTTATCCTGGAGCATACGCCCGAATGGGTTGAAAAATACGGTCAAAAGTCCGCTTATTACTGTACCAACGACGCACACACAGAGCCTTTGATCAAAAGTCTCTTAGAGTATGGCGGGTACTTTATCGAAGCAGACCTTCCTTCTCCTCTTATGGGCTATCCGGGCGCGCTGGATCTGGATCTTTCCGGTGATGCCGGTGATTTCGAAAAGATTCTTTCCAAAGTAGAAAACGCTGTCGTGGAAAAAGGCGGCGCCGGACGATTCGGTACCTGGGCTTACTCTTACGGCTATACCGGTTCCGCAGGCCTTGCAGAGCATGCCAGAAACGTCATCCTGGGCAAAAGTGATCTGACTGATATCAGCGATCTTTCCACTGCTTACGGTGTCTTCTCACCGGGTGCCGACTGGAACGGTTCCATGTATACCGACGCTGCGACAGGTGTCAAGACCGACAACACGTTTTTGATCTATCAGGATACTTACATCTTTGGCGATCCGGGACATTACATGGGTTCGACCAAAGTAGAGATTCCGGAAGAATACTTTACGATACAATAACCCCGGTCTGCAGACATGCACGAGGCAAAAAGGAGTGCCGATGGACGAACAGCAAATAAAAAATCAAAACACAACCTCCTCAAAAGAATATGTGCACAAAAAGCACAGCATGCTCATACCTCTGATCCTGGTATTTGTATTCGTGGTCGTCATGGTCGTCTATACTTCCAGACTGATCTACAGTGTTGCTGTGCTTAATTCGAATGCCGTCATTGAAGACCGGATGTTAAATGTCTCCTCTCTGATCGATAACCATTTAAATACGGCTGAAAATGTTCTGCAGATCACCTCCGATTCCGTACAGCATATGCTGATCAGCGGAAGTACTCCAGCCCGTATCCACGAATTTCTCGTGGAAGAAACAGAAAATGTGTCGGAACAGTTCGGCGAAAACTATCACGGGATCTACGGTTATATCATGAGCAAATACATGGATGGTTTAAACTGGGTGCCTCCGGAGGGCTATGATCCCAAAAGCCGCGACTGGTATATCACCGCACAGCAAAATAACGGCGAGGTTGCTTTCGTTCCTCCTTATATGGACGCACAGACCGGTAATCTGATCATCTCTGTGAGCAGAATGCTGCCGGACCGCCAGAACATCATCTCCCTGGATGTCCAGTTAAACGGCATACAGGCCATGATGAATGAGCTTTCCATCAACGGAAAGGGCTATGGTTTTGTCATCGATGATAAGGGTCTGTTCATTGCCCACAAGAACGAGACAAAAAGAGGGACAAACATCACAGACACAGAAGAAGGCAACCGCTTTTTCCGTGCACTCAAAACAACAGGTTCCGGTATCTTTAAAGACATTTATGAGGGCAACAGTAGCACGGTATTCGTAAACAGTATCTCCAACCACTGGTATGTCGTAATGGTCGTAAACAATGATGAACTTTATAAAGAAGTGAGCAAGCAGCTGATCGTCAATATCATCATCTGCACGCTGATCTTTTTCATGATCGCAGCATTCTACTATGTCGGTCACAAAAACGAGCAGGACTATACCAAACGTATGGAAGAAATGAAATTAGAGGAACAGAAGGCTTTATATGAAAAAAAAGTGCTGGAGCTTGAAAAAGATGCCGCCAATGCATCCAATAAGGCCAAAAGTGATTTTCTTGCCAATATGTCCCATGAGATCCGCACACCGATGAATGCGATCCTCGGCATGGATGAGATGATCCTTAGAAGCTCTCCCGGCGATCCGATCCGCAAATACGCACTGAATATCCAAAGCGCCGGCAGGACACTGTTGTCCATCATCAACGGTATTCTCGACTTTTCCAAGATTGAATCGGGCAAGATGGAATTACTTCCCGTCGAGTACAACTTCTCATCCGTGATGAACGATATCGTCAACATGACCTTAAAAAAGGCACAGGATAAGGGCCTGGAATACAAGCTGCAGGTAAACGAACATATCCCTTCTGTTCTTTTGGGCGATGAGATCCGTGTCCGGCAGGTCATGCTCAATCTCATCAACAATGCCATCAAGTATACACATGAAGGAAGTGTATCGATCGCTGTTTCCTTTGACCCGGAAACGCAGATGCTCAAACTGATCGTAAAAGACACCGGTATCGGGATCAAAGAGGAAGATCTGGACAAACTGTTTGGCTCTTTCCAGCGGCTGGAGGAAGATAAAAACCGGAATATTGAAGGAACCGGTCTCGGACTGAACATCGCCATGTGTCTCGTGAAGATGATGGACGGAAGCATCGAGGTAGACACCCGGTATGGCGAAGGTACTACCTTTACTGCCGGAATGAAGCAAAAGGTCATCGACGATACACCGATCGGCGATTTTGCCCAGAATATCTCAAAGATCCAGGCGCATGCCGGCGGATACAAGCCTACTCTGATCGCTCCTTCGGCCCGTGTTCTGATCGTGGATGATAACGATATGAATCTGGAGGTGATCGAATCCCTTCTGGAAGACACCAAAATCAATGTCACGACAGCCAAATCCGGTACGGAGTGCCTTTCTCTCTTAAAAGAGAGAACCTTCGATGTGATACTTCTCGATCAGATGATGCCGGGACTTTCCGGAACGCAGACTCTTGCCCTGATCCGCGAACAAAATCCGGCCATGGAAACACCGGTCATTGCCCTGACTGCCGATGCCATTGTCGGCGCCCGCGACAATTATATCAGGGAAGGCTTTACCGACTACTTAAGTAAGCCCGTCATGTACGAAGCGCTGGAGGCGATCCTGTTAAAGTACTTAAAGCCCGATCTGATCCGGAAAGAAACTGCAAAAACGCCCCCAAAAGCGATGGAAAGTCCTTTGGCGAACAGCGAAAAGCCGTTAGTAATCGCAATCAGCGAATCCGCCGAAAAATTGCGTCACATCAAATCGCTTCTTGGAACCGATTGTAAAAGTGTACTGGTAAAGGATCCTGAGAGCGCCCAAAAATATCTTGCCAAACAGACACAAAAGAAAGAGAGCGACTAAGCTGCCGCTCTCTTTTTTTCGAGTGGGGGAATTTCCCTCTACCCGTTTTTTATGACACGCTCTCCTGTATCAGGAAGGTCAGCAAAAAGCCGTCGGTCGAATCCGCCTGCTGCCATTTCTGTCTGATCCTCTCCACCGTCCCACCGGCACTCTCCTTATTCTGTGCAGGCAGCAATACCAGAAACTGCGTCGGTCTGCTCTGCCAGATCAGATCTTTCGCCGCAAGTGTTTCTCCGAGCAGTTTTCCCAGATACTCTGCCGCTTTGGATAAACCGTCCTCGTTCTCCTCTTCTGCGGCAGATACACTCAAAAACAAACTGACCGCACTGCCGTCTTCCTTCCCCGGATAACGTTTCATAAGCCGGTATGCTCCTGTAAATGCCTCCTGCGATACCCACAAGGGAGAGCTGGAAGTATTTCTCTCTTCCACGATCTGCATCAGATGAGCAAATTCTTTCTCCGGCGCAGCCTCCTGCTCTTCTTCCGGCAGTCTGTCTCCATAAACCGCGTATCCGTGTTTGCCGTTTCGTTTCACCTGATAGAGCATTTTGTCCGCCAACGGAAACAGGCGAGTATAATCCTTCCCGTGAAAAGGGACAAATACCGCTCCCACGGAAACCCCGATCGGAATCCCAAACTCCTCGCCCATCAGGTTCTTACACTCGCCTACCAACTGTTCATTCAGTCGTTTCGCCAATGCCGCCACAGCCTTTTCTTCCATCGCATTTTTGCAAAAGACCAGAAATTCATCTCCGCCAATCCGGCACAGGATATCCTCCCTGCGCACCGTGCGGCGGACAATATCCGCAAATGTCACCAGTACCCGGTCTCCCATCTGATGACCAAAAAGATCATTCACCAACTTAAAGCTGTCGAGATCCAGGATTGCCAGCATCCCGTTCTCATCGTTACAGACCTGAGTCAGCTTTCTGGCTGTGGCCGCTTTATTCAAAAAACCGGTCAGCCTGTCAAACTCTGCTTCCTCTGTCAGAGACTCGATGATCTTGGAATTTTGTATCGCATTACTGATACGTTTTAGCAGGATCTCCCGTTTAAAGGGCTTTCGCACATAGTCACAGGCTCCCATCAAAAGTCCCTTCTGCTCTGCCTCGACATCATTCTCGCCGGTCAAAAAGATCACAGGTGCCGCCTTGCGCCCCATGCTCTTCTCCAGCCTGCGAAGTCCGGTATAGGTCTCGAAACCATCCATCTGCGGCATCCGGATATCCAAGAGGATCAGATCCGGCGTATGTTTTTCCATAAACCGCAGCAGATCTCTGCCGCTTCGTGTGACATTGACTTTAAATCCTGCATCGGTCAGAAGATCCCTCGCATTCTGCAGGCTCATCGTATCGTCATCCGTTATCATGATCCTTTCCTCAGCCATAAGAACCTCCTATATAAAGTTCCGTATCCGAACAAATGGTGCAGGTAGGCAGAGAACATTCTCTCCTCTGTCGCATCCGCTCCGCCGTCGTTCATTGTCCTCTGGCACCATTTTTCGGATACTGTTTTAAAGTCCCGTATCCGAACAAATGGTGCAGGTAGGTTGTTCTCTGGCGCATCATTTTTCGGATACGGTTGCTTCTTCACCTGCACTGCAGCGCAGCTTCTTAAGATTCCGGTTAATTTTTTTGATCTGCAGCTTATATAAGAAGTTCTGGATCTGCCAGATCAGTACATAGGCTGCCACAAAAAACGCAAGCGCGATCCAGTCAATATACCAGTCCAGGATCCAGCCTGCTGCAAAATAAGCGGCCACCGTAATCACAAAATGGGTAAACGTCGCCCGAAACAGACTCCAGTGCTCAATATCATACATCACAGAGCCACCCATTCCGACAACACCCAAAAGACCGGATATCACCGCTTCCAGCGTAAAACCGATCCCGACGCCGCCGACACGTTCTACCCATCCCGGTTCATACAGATATACCGTTCCGTCATTGGCAGACAACGTCACGCTGATCGCTGTGATCGCGACACCGATCATCATGCCCAAAGCATAGCCGATCGCTGCTTTTAAATAAAATTTATTTCGAATATTCATCACATCAGCCCCATCCATTCCGTTAAGATCCGTATCAGCCCACCTTGTTGAGTTTTTCCTTCAAAGCCTTCACATATCTGCGGGAAGCCCATGTCCGAAGTCCGTTATCAAATTCGACTCCGATCGTCCCATAGACACTGATATCAAAGCATTTCACCTTATACAGATTAATGATCTCCGACTGCGAGATGCGGAAAAAGCGTTGCGTATCCAGTTCCTCCTCCAGTCTCGCCAGAGTCTCTCTCACCAGATAAGAAGCGTCCTGCGTGTCCAGAAAAATCTTACGTCCCTCTGTCCGTATCCGGAAGATCTCTCTTTGCAGCACCGGCTCTATCCGCTCCTCGGAATAAACATAAATCGGCGGAAAGCTCTCATTTGCAGCATTTTCCACCGCGTGTATGATATTTTCGACCTGCTCGCTCCTGCTCTTTGTATGGATCGCTACCAGCGGATCCTCATAGTGCTCATCTATCACAACATCGATATGAACCATTTCTGTCATAACTATACCCTGCCTGTTCTCTATTGATCTTGATCCGGCGTCCGGTTCTGCGTTCGTTCAACGCATCTTTTCCAATCCGGTCCTTGTATCCGAAAAATACTCGCTTTAGCATTAAATTATATAGTTTTCACAAAAATTATGCAACCCCTAATGTCTATTCGGTCGAAAATCGCGCCTATTCGGTCGAACTTTTGGTTGTTTTAGTATTTCAACATGACCGCCCATCGATCCGTCAAAGCAGACTGCCATCGTTTCCATTCATTTACTCAATCGCAGGGCGTATCTCCTCTATAAGACTTGCCGCTTCGTCATACATAAACTCTTCTATGCAGGCGATTGCTTCCTTAAGCTTGTCTCTTTGCGTGATCCGGAAAGGATACCCGGTAAGCTTTTGGGCCAACTGTGCGGAAAGCTCATCATCAAAATCATCCAAAGCCGCCAGCAGTTCTTCTGCCGTTGCTCTTGCCTCCTGTGCACTGATCTCATCCGTCGCACGAACCTGTCCCAGCTCATTTACCGGCGCAAGTTTCCCGATCAGCTCCCGATAATCCTCCATTGCCGGTGCATGCTTCTCCCTGATCGTCTGAATATCACCGTTTTTGGCTGCAAGCTCCAGCTCTTCAAAGGACTTACTAAGCTCTGCCGCTCCGATCATCCCGGCATTGCTCTTTAACGCGTGCACCGTGATCAGATAGTTCTCATAATCTCCGTCTGCCAAAAAAGCTTCTGTATTTGTCCTGTTCTTTTCATAATTCTTATAAAAACGCCAGATTGCCGACAGATACCGATCCATCCTGCCGGTATACTCCAATCCGCTCCGAATATCTAACCCTGTCTCTTCCAGCCACTTTGTTTCATATTCCATAATCCTCACCCCAATATCTCTATGATCTTTGCCACCAGCTTCGATTTTTTGGCAGGCTTGATGATATAACCCTGCGGCCGCAGCTGCGTTAAAGTCTGAAGCACCTTTGATTTTTCCGTGACTCCTGTCAAAAAGATCACCGGGATCTCCTTGTACTCTTCCTTACTCCGCATTTTGCGAAGCACCTCCGGCCCGTCCATTTCCGGCATCAGATAATCCAAAAGAACCAGATCCGGTTTTTTCTTCGCAAGAAAACGAAAGGCATCTTTGCCGGACTTCACCAGGGTCACTTCATAGAATTCTTCCAAAAGCTCCTTGATATGGATTAGCTGTTCCGAGTCATCATCCACTACAAGAATCTGTTTCCCCGGGTGTGCCGTACCTTGTTTTTCATTGACATACTCCCTGAATTCCGACAGGTTCCGCTCCTGTCTTAGAAGCAGTTCCTTTTCGATCTGTTCCAGTTTCTCATAAAGGACAGACATCGACACCGGTCTGGAAAGAAAAAACATCCTCTCTAACTTCGTAAAACGAATGAAGAATTTCTCATCCTCCGCATTGGCGATCACGATCACGGTACATCTCTCCCGTCGCAAAGCATCCCTTAACACATCATAAGCACGGACAGTCTCTGCTGTCTCATCTCCCAGACAGATGATGATGACCTTCGGAAGTTCTTGAAACGTAAGATCAAACAGCGCTGTTTTGTACGGTTCGCACTTTACTGTCGCATAGTGCCTGTCCATCTCCAGGCGTTTTTCTAAATCCTTTATGATCTTTCTGTTTTTTCCGGTAAGTAATATTTTTAGTCTCATGGCCGTTTCCCTTTTCGAATCCCATTGATCTGATGCTTTCAATGTACAATAAAAATACCCCAAAGCATAGTACTTTGGGGTATTCGGTCGAAAAACATGCCTATTCGGTTGATTATCTGATCTTCATGGTCTTTACAAAGCCTGTGTTTTTCTTAAACAGCTTCTGATATGCTTTCTTTTTGGATTTTAAGACCTTGATCACAGCCTTTTTATCAATGCCCTTGATCGCATTTTTTCCTACTGATTTCAGGTTCGCTGATTTGATCGTCAGTTTCTTTAATTTCTTTGCACCGTTAAATGCGTTCTTACCGATCTTTGTCACATTCTTACCGATCGTGACCTTCTTCAGATTCTTACATTTTTTGCATGCATTCGGGGCGATCTGCGTTACTTTATAGGTCACACCGTTTAACGTAACCGTATCCGGAACCTTCACCGACTTCACTTTTGTACTTGCCGGTTTACGATAAGAAACTGTATCTGCAGACAGGATTTCATACGATGCGTTTCCTTTGGTATCCTTTAAAACGGTTCCGACTGCCAAAGCTTTCGGGGTTTCCTGACTTACAGGAGTCTGTTCACTGCTTTCCTCCGCAAAGTGGGGGGTAATGCTGCTTAAGCCGAATCCTTTCCCCGCTACGCTTTCTCCTGACGAGAATGCCAGAATAAATCCGCTGCCATCCACGCGGAAGGTCTCACCCGCAAACCGCAGTCTGGCGTCTGCGATCTGATCGTCTCCGGTAAATGCCTGCAGCAGCTGACCATCCAGATCATACAGATAAATCCAGTCTTCATCCTCTATAAGGGAACCGTCCTCTAAAAAGGCAAGGTCGATATACTGCGCCTGCGGACACTCATATCTCCAGTAAATCGTCTTCCACGGCTCATATTCATACATCTGAATATCCTCCGGTGTGATATCCATCGGATCTTTATCGCCGTTTCCGTACACTTCAAAGTTTTCTTCGACAAACTCCAGATAGCTTTCGGGAATGATATCCCGGATATCTCCCGGCACCACCGTAACATGGAACGCAAGGAGTGTTTTCTTCTCCGGATCATTCTCCAGATACACTTTCACATCACTCTCGCCCGGCTTTATACCTCTGATATCAAAGCCGCGGTTTCCATCCGATATATCGATGACCGAGTCGTCATAATCGAACGCAAAACGGGCGGTTGTATTCCACGGGAACATCTTACAGCTTATCGTCCGGTATTTTTTAGCGATCACTTCTATCTGATCCGGCACCTCACACTTCTCATCGTTTTCTTCCAGATAAAACTCTGCGCGCTCAAACGGGATCGCTCCTGCTTTTATGGACGCTTCATTGCTGACAATCCCCTGCTCTTCCGGTCTGTACGTGCAGGCCGTAAAGGTGGTCTCGCCTTCTTTGTATACACTCACTTTACCGTAATTGTCCACGCCTGCGACATCATTATCCGTCACCTGATAATAGACAATATCCACCGCATCGGCAGGCACTCTGGTAAGTCTGGCGCGCTTGATGTTACTGTTATAAGTTTCAAAGCCTGCCTCCACGTCTTCCAGTTTAAGCGCTGTGGCTGCCTTTCCCGCCACGATCCTCTTCACACGGAAGCCGTAATTGTCAGTGGTATATTCCGGGGTTTCCTGTAAATCGCATTTACCCTGTGAAACAAAATGAAGGGTTACAGTATCGGAATAAACCGAGAAGCTCGTATAAGGAAGACTTGCTCCTTGCCAGAAATAAGCGTCCGGCAGAGTTTCTTCTCTTTTGGAGCGCGTCATGATCATGCGTCCCGACTCCTCATCAAGACCATAGTAATATCCGTTTCCGTCTTTGATCGTCATGTAATCCGACACTTCTTCCCCCTGATCGTTCACAGTGTTTCCGAAAAAGGTTCTGCTGTCGAAATACAGATTCATACACTCGGCACCTTCCGCTGTATACACATAAGTATCTTCCATTCCCTGCACATAATTATGGGGCGTCTGCAGATCTGCCACCGTCAGTTCCTCCGGCACCGAAACGGTTACATCCATTTGGGCTTCCTTCTGCTCTCCATCGACTTCGACCATTGCCTTTACCGTCGTCTTACCGCTGGAAACAGCATGGAGGATACCGTCCGCTGTTACATAAGCAGTCTCCGGAACGGAGCTTTCGTACTGAATCTCATACTGATACCAGTTTTCCTGCGAAAGAACAAGCTCTGTCAGGGAATTTCTGGTCACGGTAAGCTGATCACCGTCAACAAAGGACATTTCTTCCGGACATTGATCTTCGGTTGTGACCGAAACATCCAGGCAGATCTTGATACCTTCCAGATAGCCTTCCTCGTCCGCATCTTCCTTCGTTACCGATTCTGTATTGAAGAAATCATCCCCGATCACCTCATATACATAGAAAAATACCTGTGTCTTACCGACCCTTTGTCCGGTCAGCGTAACCTTATTATCACTGATATCACTTTCCAGAAGGTTGACATTATCCGGTGAAGCGGAAATCTCCCCGACCTGCCAGTCCTCAAGCTTATTCCCGTCACAATCCAAAAGTTCTACGGGAATCTCCACCGTCTCATTGAGGGGAATCGTAATATCTTCGGCTTTCATGCGGATTCTGTCCACGTTCTTATAGCCTTTTACCGATTTCACTGCAAAGTTGCCGGTTTTGTTTTCATCGGAGATCAGTACAAACGCCACGTACGGATGCGGTACGTTGACTTCGTCTCCTGATTGTTCTACTCCGCAAAAATCCGTGATATAATCGATACGTCTTTCCGTATCCTCTTCGCCTTCTGCATTCTCTTCACTTTCCACACCGTTTATCTGATCGTAAATCTGTTGGTCGGTGACCTCACTGCTGTCAAAGCCCAGTACGGCAATACGGTCATTGCCGTTATTCAGATTCGATTTTTCATCAAATAGGAACGTATATCCGTCCTTGCCTCCGTCATAACGGAAAATCTTAAATGCATTCGCCGGGTAAGAATCCATGGCGATCATGGAAAGATCATCCCCGCACGAAAGGGTATCAAAACGTGCATCTATATAGAAGCTGACCGGTTCCTTCGTGCAGACAGAGGATAAGGTAACCTTGAACAGCCCTTCCTTTGAAAAGCAAAGTTTGTCCTGGTCGGTGAAGATATATGCGTCGTCTGCATTCTCGCGATCCAGGCATTCCACATTCTCGATCTCGATCAGTTTTTTGTACTTCGGATCACTCACTTCATATTCCAGTGTAAATTCCGATCCCACAAAGGCTTGGAACGGTTTTTCCTCTGTGGCATAATCTGCGTCCTTTTGGATCGAAAGCGTAATATCCGACTCCTCTACCGTAATGACCGTTGTCGCCTGCATATCCTTATACGTTACTGTGACAGCAGTCTCCCCGGGTCTCTTGGCCTCAATATTTCCCATGCTGTCTACCGTTGCGATCTCCGGTGCATCCGAACGATATTTCAAAGCCGCTCCTGCCGTGATATCAACATCATCCAGAAGGACTTTGACTGCGCCATCTTCCCCTAAGAGTTCCACTTTATAATTGTCATCGGAAAATGCCAGTTTCGTTCCGGTATAGTCTTTTGCGTGCACACTCGTAAAGCCTTTGATACGGAAATTGGAACCGCCGTCTGCCGAACAGTCCTCCCATTCGGTACCGTCTTTAGAAGCATAGGATTCTCCGGCATTCGAAGAACTGTCCATGCTGGCCCAGCCCCAGTCTTCGTCCCGGTCGCAGAAGACATCTACGGTTCTGTCATCCCCTTCCTCTTCGTCATATTTCGTCTGCTTTACCACAATGGAGAAGGTATCACCCTTTTTCAGGGAAACCGGCTTCTCAAGCTCCTGTACATGATAGCCCAGATGTTCCTTGCTTCCCGTTATCTCAGCAACCGCTTTTCCGCTGTCCGGCTGATCCTTTTCGGGATTCAGATAAACGCTGACCGTATAATCGGTACTGTCCTCCATCGTATAGAAGGATACCGCTTTCAGATCTTCCTCTCTGTTTGCGGTAAAAACGTTCGCCGTATACAGATATCCCGAAGTCGCTCCTCCGGAAATCGTTCCGTCATACTGATAGATACTGTCATAAGCACCGGTTTCTTCGATATCCAGAAATACGACTTCTTCTTCCTGGATACTCTGTTCTTCGTAGGACATCCAGAAATACCCGTCCTCTCCCCAACAGTCTCCCCAGGAGTTTTTGATCAGCCATGCGCCGTCATTCTCCGGTTCATAGTTAAAGTTTTCTTTCGGGTAATTGTCATCCCAGCCGACTACTGCCACGGCATGGCCGCCGGAAAAGGGATCATCGTTACTCGGGAAATTGTAGGCAAAGGTCGTGTAATCAAATCCTCTGTCACTGCAGTTAAATCCGATGATACCGGCGCCTTTTTTCATGATCATTTCCTTGATGCCGTTTTGCTGATCCTGATTGTTTTTATCTGCGATAAAGCCATAGCTTTCTTTGAGCATATATGCGTCTTCGTAGCACTTTTCATCCTCCAGGAACGATTGATCATCCTGGATCAGATCTGCCATGAGTTCATCGAAGCTTGCAGTGTCTTCATCCGCAAATCCGACTCCCTTTGCCAGTCCCATAAGTGCCGGAGTGTTATTTCCGCCAATTTCATAATACGCGGCAGAACCCAGTTTCTCTCCGACATGAACGCTGTCCTTCTTCGTCAGGGACATGCTGTCATTGACAGAATGATACAAAAAGTATGCCAGATGTCTCTCGGAAAGATCACATATCTGCGGTTTTTCCTGAGAAGCCGCAGAAGCCTGTGCGGCTTCCATGATGGCATGCGCCCAGCAGGTACCGGTGGAAGACTGATCTTTTACCGGTGAGATCACACCTTTCTCTCTGCTGTCATAAGCGGAAGGTAAGGTATCCTCACTTCCCTGATAAGGTCCTTTCTGCCTGGTCTTGTCAAAATATTTCGCCGGATATTTATCTCCGTAGGCATATTTAGGCAAATGTCTGATATGTTCTTTTGTCAGTTCATATTGCTGTCTTTCTTTCTCCGTCAGCTTGCTGACATCTACCGGCTTCGCATAAGCGGTGTACGATGCAAGCGGAAGAAAAACGGTTGCGGCAATGGCTGCACAGGCTGCCTTTACTGCAATTTTTTTCTCTTTCAGGTTTTTCATATTTCCTCCTTCATATCCTGTCTGTCCGGATCCGGACAAATTTTACTACCTAAGTATTATTACTACAAAACAAAGTATTCGTCAATATAAGATTTTATTAAGATTCCTTTAAAACAAACGGGACAGACGGTGCAGACAATGCAGGGACATGTTCGCACGTAAAAAACGGCTGCCCGAAGGCAGCCGCTTGTATAATCCTGTTATATCTTAGAAATGGCTGTACATGAAGTACTTGTATCCAAGAGGGTTGGAGAAGAAGCCCTGAAGCTTGTCATCTACCATATACAGGTCTGTGTAGTAGTACAGAGGACAGATACATCCTGTTTCCATTAACATATCCTCAGCTACGTGCATCATCTTGTAACGGGCATCCTCATCCTCGCAGGACTTGATCGTATTGATCAGGACATCATAAGTCTCAGCCCATGTTCCGTTCTCGACCTTCACATCATAACCGTAAGGTGTCAGATCCATGCTGTATGCCTTAACAGACTCATGTGCACCCTTACCGAACTGAACATCGTTGTTACCGGAAGCAGTTGTCCACATATCCAGGAAACAGATCGGATCGTTGTAATCAGCCAGCCATCCGTTTCTTGCGATAGAGTACTCGCCGGCTTTACGTGTATTCAAGAAGGTAGCCCACTCCTGGTTCTCCAAGTTCATGGTAATACCAACAGCAGCAAATGCTGACTGTAAGTACTCACCGATCGCTTTGTGTCCCTCAGAAGTATTGTACAGATAAGTCAGAGTAGGCATATCCGTAAAGGTCTTTGTGCTCTCGTCATAGGTGTAGTATTTCTTTAAAGTCTCGATCGCTGAGTTGAAGTTGCTCTCAAGTGCTTCCGGAGATACATCATAGTAACCGTCGAAGCTGTTGTCACCGGCATTTTTGTAGAACTCAGAGCCATCTGCATCCGTAAGACCCATTGCCACGAAGGAAGAAGCAGGAAGCTGTCCGCCCTGTGAAATGCTCTCTACGATGTAGTTACGGTCAATCAGCAGTGCCAGTGCATTTCTGATCTCAGCTTTTGCCTTCTCAGCCTCGTCACCGCTTAAGGAAGAACCTGCCGGAAGAATGTCTTCATTAATATTCCAGCATACATAGTAGGTACCGATCTGTCCGGTTACCACAAAGTTGTCCGGATACTCGCTCTTTAAGGTAGCGATCTCGTTGGTCGGTACATCATCGATCAGTTTCCAGTCACCGTTTTTAAAGTTCGTCAGCATGTTGTTGGCATCATCGGAAAGGTAGAAGTTTAACTCATCCATTGTGATGTCAGCAGCATCTACATAAGACTCATTTTTCTTTAATGTGATAACGGAGTTGTGGCTCCAGTCAGCCATAGTGTAAGGTCCGTTACATACATAGGTGGAAGGATCCGTTGCCCATGCTTCGTTGGAAACAACATCCTCTCTTACCGGGAAGTATACCGGGAAAGCCAAAAGCTCATTCCAGTATGCCACTTTGTTCTCTGTTGTAACTTCCAGTGTCTTGTCATCCACTGCTTTTACGTTTAACTGTGCATCCGGATTCTTCGGGGTTCCGTCTTCATTCAGATCCCATACTTCATCATATCCGTCTACCACTTCAAACATGTAACCGTAGTCAGACGCAAGATCCACGGAAGTAGCTCTCTTCCATGCAAACTCGAAATCGCTTGCTTTCACAGGCTGTCCGTCAGACCATGTCAGTCCGTCACGAAGTGTGTAGGTGTAAGTTACGGTACCGTCTGCATTTACAACACCGTCAACCAGTTCTTCTGCAGCATCCGGAACGATCTCAAATCCGCCGTCCTCACCCTTCTGCCATTTTGCAAGACCTGAGAATAAGTGTACCAGCATTGTAGCACCGTCAACGGCTGAGTTTAATGCCGGATCCAGTGTGTCAGGCTCGGAAGCGATACATACATTCAGGCTGTTTGCCGATGAATCGGAAGAACCTGCATCATCAGAGCCTGCATCGCTCTTTGCTTCGTTTGCTGCGTCTTCTTTTTCTGCCTGTGCGATATCCCCAGCCAGTTCCTCCGGTGCGTTTCCACTCTCTGCAGAATCACCGCAGGCGGTCAGACTGAAAGCCATCACAGTAGACAGAACTACTGCTACGAGTTTCTTTTTCATATTCTTTCCTCCTACTATAATGTGTGTCGGCAGCGCTGTGCCCTGCCGGTTCAGCCGGTACGGCTTTGCCGCTCCGTCTGCATATCCGTAATATGAAACCGGATACCTGTTACTGCTTCATCTATGATCATACATACAGACATTTCCATGATCCTTCCGTTGTTGGATGAATACATCTCTTCTATCTGTATGTCATAGATCACTCTTAGATCTCGCCGATCCTGTGGCATGCCACGAATCTTCCTGTCTCAACTTCCTTTAACTGCGGTACGCTCTCTTTGCAGACATCTGTCGCATAAGGACATCTGGTATGGAACGGACATCCCTTCGGAGTGTGCAGGGGACTCGGGATCTCTCCGGAAAATTCGATTCTCTTATTGGCTCTTGCGATCTTAGGATCCGGAACCGGGATTGCTGACATCAACGCTTTCGTATAGGGATGCAGCGGATGATCACAGATCACATCCGACTTGGCCAGCTCTACCATATGTCCCAGATACATAACCGCGATCCTGTCAGAGATATGTCTGACTACCAGTAGGTCGTGTGCGATAAATAAATAAGTCAGCTTCATCTGCTCCTGCAGCTGCTCGAACATATTGATGATCTGTGCCTGAATGGAAACATCCAGCGCGGATACCGGCTCGTCACAGACGATGAAATCCGGTTCGGTGGCAAGTGCTCTCGCGATACCGATACGCTGTCTCTGTCCGCCGGAAAATTCATGCGCATATCTGGAAGCATGCTCTGAATTGAGTCCAACCTGACTTAAAAGTTCCAATACCTTCTCGCGCCTCTCCGCACTGCTCTTTACACGTTTCTGTACATCCAGAGGCTCTGCTATGATATCCGCAACTGTCATACGGGGATCCAGGGATGAATAAGGATCCTGGAATACCATGGTCGCCTTGCGTCTGAATTCCTCAATGTCCCGTTTTTCTTTGATCTCTTTGCCACGATAGATCACCTGTCCCGACGTGGGCTTATATAGCTGTAAAATGGTACGTCCCGCTGTCGTCTTACCACAACCGGATTCCCCGACAAGACCCAGAGTCTCGCCTTCAAAAATATCAAAAGAAATATCATCCACTGCCTTTAACTGCTGTACGGAGAAAAATCCATTATTGATCGGGAAATATTTCTTTAAATTTCTGATCTGTACCAAAGCTTCTTTCTCTGTTTTCTGATTGCTCATACTGCACCGCCTTATCTAACCTTATCTATTGCAATTAATACGATTTCTTCTCATTCATCCAGCATGCCGCCATATGTCCGTCCGAGATCTGCGCCATATTGGCATGCTCTCTCACACAGACCTTCATAGCTGCCGCACATCTGGGTGCGAAGGGACACCCCTTCGGCATGTTTAAAAGGTCGATCGGCGTACCCGTAATCGGTTTTAAGCGCTGTCCTGCCATCTCCGCCGTGGGAATGGAAGCTAACAGACCTTTTGTATATTCATGGCTCGGATGATAGAAGATATCATCCGCAGTGCCTTTCTCACAAATGCTGCCGGCATACATAACGATGATCTCGTCACAAAGCTGCGCCACAACACCAAGGTCATGGGTGATCATGATGATCGCCATACCTTCTTTTTTCTGGATATCCTTCATCAGATCCAGAATACCCGCCTGGATCGTAACATCCAGTGCGGTCGTCGGCTCGTCCGCGATCAGAATGTCCGGCTCACACGCAAGTGCCATCGCGATCATAACACGCTGACGCATACCGCCCGAAAACTCGAAAGGATACTGTTTGATACGTTTCTCCGGCTCATTCACATTAACCAGACGCAGGATTTCGATCGCACGCTCTTTTGCCTGCTCTCTGTTGCGGTCCGTATGCATCATGATCGCTTCCATAAGCTGGAAACCGATGGTAAGTGTCGGATTCAGACTGGTCATGGGATCCTGGAAGATAATGGAGATACGATTGCCGCGGATACCGCTCATAACATCTTCACCGGCACCGACTAACTCCTGCCCTTTAAACTTCACAGATCCGGATACGATCTTTCCGGTCGATGCCAGAATCTGCATGATCGAATAAGCTGTAACGGATTTACCGGAGCCCGACTCGCCCACGATACCAAGCACTTTGTTTTTCTCTAATGTAAAAGACACTCCATTTACTGCCTTTACTTCTCCTGCATCCGTAAAGAACGAAGTATGAAGGTCGTTAACCTCTAATAAAGCCATTGTAATTCCTCCATCATTGCCTCTTGGCAATCTCTAATTCTATCTGTAATGAACGTTTGTGGATCTCTGTCTT
Source organism: Lachnospiraceae bacterium (assembly GCA_015056815.1). Lineage (GTDB taxonomy): Bacteria > Bacillota > Clostridia > Lachnospirales > Lachnospiraceae > SIG333. Next base: position 78,211 of record SVFN01000006.1, read on the forward strand.
TTGATCATCCATTCAACTTCGGATCGAACGCATCGCGCAATCCGTCGCCGAAAAGATTTAAGGAAAGAACGATCAATGAGATCACGATTGCCGGAATCACCAGTCGGTAAGGGTAAGATGTAATACCGTTTAACGCATCCGATGCAAGCGATCCGAGGGAAGGCATCGGTGCATTGACACCCAGTCCTAAAAATGACAAAAAGCTTTCGGTAAAGATCGCATTCGGGATCTGGAGTGCCGTAGAGATCACGATCACGGAAATACAGTTCGGGATCAAATGCTTTTTGATGACCCAGCTTCCCTTCGCTCCTGCCGCCTGAGCTGCCAGAACATATTCCTGCTCTCTTAAGGAAAGGATCTGACCTCTGATCAGTCTGGCCATGGATACCCAGTATAAAAGTGCGAACACGATAAACAATGAAATAATGTTGGAACCGATCTTGGCAAGCATGGTTCCTTCCAGACTGTCTCCGATCACCTGCTTGAGAACCGTCGCTAACAGGATGACCATCAGCATATCCGGCAGGGAGTAAATGATATCAACGATCCGCATGATGACCATATCCACCTTGCCACCCGCATAACCGGAAAGAGAACCGATGAAAAGTCCGATCACCAGAACGATCATGGAAGCAAAGAATCCTACGATCAAAGAGATTCTTGTCCCGTAGATCACACGGATGAAATAATCACGTCCGCTCGAATCCGTTCCGAAGATGTGAGGCACGATCTTCTCCCCGCTCTCCTGTCTTGCGATCTCTGAGGTGGAATACTGAAACGGTGTCAGATTCTGGAATGACGCATCCACCGGTTTACCCGGTGTCATACCAAGCATCGTCTCGTACTTGTACGGCCAGAAAAACGGAATGAGAATCGCTGATAATGTGATCAGCATAATCACCCAGAAACTAACCATTGCTACTTTATTCTTTCTAAGGCGTCGCATTCCATCCTGAAACGCTGTTGTCTGCGGCCTCATCTTGACCATATAGGCTTTTTCTTCTTCACTTGCCGGTTCAAAATCCTGACTTGTCAAAACCAGCTCTTTCTCCTGCTTATCCACAATACTTCTTCCTTTCTATTTTAAGTCCCGTATCCGGCATCCACCATTTTGGGATACTGTTTTTTCTTTTTGTCTGTTACTCCAGTGTGATCCTTGGATCTACTACCTTGTACATGATATCACTGACCAGGTTCATGATCACGATCAGGCTTGCAAGCACGATCGTGGTGCCCATGATCATCGTATAGTCACGGTTGGTAATACTGCTGACAAAAGCACGTCCGATTCCCGGTACTGCAAAGATCTGCTCTACGACCAGGGAACCTGTCACAATGTATGCCAGCATCGGTCCGAAATAAGTAATGACCGGGATCAGCGCATTCTTAAGCGCATGTACGAAGATGATCCTTCTTGCCGGTACACCTTTTGCTCTTGCAGTACGGATGTAATCCTGCAAAAGAACATCCAGCATGGAAGAACGTGTCAGTCGCGTAATGTAAGACATTGGGTATAACATCAATGTAATGATCGGTAAAACCAGACCGGCTGCCGTAGATCCGTTTGCCGGCAACGCATGAAGTTTGATCGCAAATACGATCAGCAAAAGCGATCCTACGATAAAGGAAGGCATGGATACGAATGCTGTCGTCATTACCATGATGATCCTGTCCGGAAGAGAGTTACGGAACAATGCTGCAAAAGCACCTAAGACAACTCCGATCGCCAAAGCCAGAAATGCAGAGATCAGTCCCAATTTAATAGAGGTCTTCATACCGTCTCCGATGATATCGATCACCATACGCCCGCGCTGTTTTAAAGAAGGACCGAATTTAAACTGCACAACATCGGTAAGGTATGAAACATACTGTGTCATAAGAGGCTTGTCCAGACCGTATTTGGCCTCCATCGCTTTCTGTACGGCCGGTGACACTGCTTTCTCACTGGTAAACGGTCCGCCCGGTACCGCGTGCATAATGAAGAATGTCACTGTGATCACGACCCATACCGTAAAGACAGCTAATACAATACGTTTCAAAATATACTTTAGTGTTTTCGGGTTCATGGTTACTTCCTTTCTGCGCAGTCTGCTCGCCGCGTTACTACTTTATTACTTCAAAGCGCTTTAAGTTGAATTTTCAAAAAGCCTTCACATTATAACATACAAAACTGCATTTCTTCAATAAGGTTTTTATTATTTTTTTATATTTTTTCTTGCATTTTTATAGTTTTTGTGCGTCACTTGCAAATCAGCCATTTATATAAAGAAAGTTGCAAATCAGTTTCCCAATTTGCAACTTTTTTTCTTTTTTATTCACTTTTCATGCATATTTAAGTACATTATGCATCGCTTATTCATTTATTTTACCTTGATCTTTACCGTCACTGTTTTTTCAAATGGTAAAAATGCATTGTTACCCGACGCTTTCACGGTTATTTTGATCTTGTAGGTGCCTTTTTTTGTACCTTTTTTTACCGTGATCTTTCCGTTCTTTTTATTCACGCTCAGTTTCTTATTGGAACCCTTTTTCACTTTTTCATAGGTGATCGTCCCCTGCGCACCCTTTACAGTCAAAGCGGAAACTGTCTGTTTTTTCTTTAAAAGTTTTGATGCTTTTACCTTCTTAGCATTAACTTTGACCGTCATGGACTGCGGCTTTTTCACAGGCTTTTCTCCTGTTGCCAAAGAGGTGCCATGCTGTTGTGTTTTTGCCTTTTCCAGTGCTGCTTTCGCTTGTTCGACAGACTGCAATGCTTCTTCGATCCGCTCTGCCGTTACTCCATCCTTTTTCAAAAGCTCCTGCAATCCGGATACGACTTTCCGATAAATATCATAGCTTTCTTTCGTATAATCCTCCGCCTTGATCTTTTCCGCTTCCGCGATCAGCTCCGCTGCCTGCTTTCTGACATTTTCCGACTCCACGGTCTGTTCATTTTTCTTTACTTTCACGATCGTAAAGGAAACTGCCGGAAGTGTATAAACCAGCTTACCGTCTTTTACGACTGCTTCGGTCACAACCGGTGCCACTTTCTTTGGAGCCTCTATGGTATTTTGATCCATATAATCACCGGACAGACAGATCAGTTCCACTTTCGTTCCCTCCTTCACGCCTTTATAATTCAGAGTGATGGATTTCGCATGATCATCATGATTGACTAACTTCGTATAAATATTTTCCTCATCTTCCGATGTCACATAATAGATTTCCTTCTGATGCCCTTTTTTCTCATCATATTCCTTTGTCTTATCATTGTATCTGCAAAGGACAGTATCCAGAATATGATCCCCATAGTTATTGGCATTCATTGCCTGTACATAGAAGCTTGGTGTCCCATAGCTTTCATAGGCATTAAACTTGATCAGATTGTAGTCCCAGTCGCGGCATCCCTCACGCTCCAGAAGCGGCGCATAAGAGGCATGGCGCACGATGTCGGCATTTCGCTCGATCCCCGTAATGTAAGCGGCCTCACTGATGGCCGTCTCCAGAATATTCTCCGTAGTCGCTCCATTGTGACCGGCATATTCCCCGATAAAGACCTCACTGCCGCCTTCGTTCAGACGTTTATAGCCATCATACACGTAATCGCCGTTTAACAAAGTGTTTGCGTTCTCACCGCTGTAATTGATGTAATAATGTTCATCCACCAGAGTCTGCCCTGGCATTTTCCGGTTGATCCAGTTCCAGGCCTCCGTATTCTGGCTTCCCTGATAATAGGGTCCCGTGGAGGAGATCAGCGTGATCTTTCTGCCCGGATAGTTTTCTTTCACATAATCCTCGATATACTTCTTGCACCACTCAAAATTGGAATAATACGTCTGTCCCCAGTTCTCATTTCCGATGCCGATATACTGCAGGTCAAAGGGTGCTTCATGACCATTCTCCACACGTTTTTTCGCCCAGTATGCCTGCGTGCTATCCGAACTTTCCGGATCTCCCCAGCAATAGTCGATCAAATGGGTGGCATGATCTGCAAATTTTTCCAATCCGTTTCCGGGTGTTGCCGCCTCTGCCACCGGATTTCGAAACTGGCAGAAAATACCGGCACTTAAGATCGGCAATGCCTGTGCGCCAAGCTCCTCGCAAAGACTAAGGATCTCATGATACCCAAACTGGTAAGACATCATATAACCATAACCATCCACATAATTGGTCGTATGCCCCTGTGTGCCCCAGTAACTTCCGATCGCACGGCGGTTCTCCAAAGGTCCTACAGAATCCTCCCAGTTGTAATAACCATCCGTGCCGTCGCTTCCCTCGATGGCGCACCCGCCCGGAAAACGGATAAAGCACGGGTGCAGCTCTTTAAGTTTTTCCACAAGATCTGCCCGAAGTCCCGCACCGTAAGAATAGTTTTTATTTCCGTAACCGAAGCTGTCCTTTGGCACCAGAGATACCATATCCAGATAAATGACATCCGCGTCAGACGCGTTTTTAAAAGTCAGTACCAACGTCCCCGGTTCCGTTTTCGTACCCTTCAGATCTGCCGTTACCTTGTTCCATTTCCCATCCTTTACCGTTGAAAGCTCCACCTCATCCGAGATCGCCTCTCCGGCGTCATTGACCAGTTTTACGCTTACCGTTCCACTATAAGAACTGTCTGCTCTCATAAAGGTAGAAAATGCAAATTCCCTGCCCTCTTTTACCGGCATGGCGGAGCGATCCAGTTTCCTTTTTTCCACGAAGCCGTGATTGGAAAGGGTCAGATTGCCGGTGATCCTGGCATAATTTTTGTTCGTTTCATTCAGGCTGTCCGTGCGCTCCACTGTGAAACCGGCAGGCTTATTGCTCTTCCAGTGAAGCTTCCAGGAATTCTGATCCCCTCTGACCGCCGGTGTCTCGGCGCGGTCCACATTCAGATAGTTTTCAAAGGAATTGTTTTTTACAAGCTCGGAAGAAAGTCCTCCGTCCGCTGCGCTGTTGATGTCCTCATAAAACACGCCGTAAAGCTCCTTGCTGATATCCACGCCTCTCTTTGCGGTGTCGATCGTCATTGCATATTCTGTCGTCTTCACGGAAAGTACCATGATCTCGATTTTCCTTTCCTTAGTAATGTCACCCTGCTTACAGGCTGCCGTCAGCGTCACCTTCGTATCTTCTTCCGGAGGTGTGACTTTCCCGTCGTCCGAGATGACTTCCGGCTTGTCGCTCTTCCAGGTAATGGTAATGTCCTTTGCCAGTTCCGATGTTTTCGGAAGGCTCAGGCTTTTGCAGACGGTACTCGCGATCCTGCCTTCCCTGACCTGCGGGATTTCGATGGTGTTTGCTGCCGCCGCCACCGCAAAATCATCCGTCAGATCTGCGTACACCTTCCAACGGTACACACCGTTTGCATGGGCATTGGAATCGACCGTCATATACATGCGGATCGACTTTGTCGTGATCTCGCCGATGGTGATCTGGTTGTATTCTCCGAAATTTGAAAAATTGACCGGATTGGAAATAAGCGTGGCATCCTGCCAGTTTCCGGCATCATCTTTGTACTGGAAATGAACATTCTGCGACATCTTCATATCGCCATCGTCCCCATACCAGTACACCTGGAATGTCTTTGTCGTGATCTTCTCCGGCCAGTCATACTGCAGCCAGTGTTCACTGCCGGGCTGCTGTGACCAGTTCCCCCAGCCCAGATTTGTACCGATGCTGGAGCCGGTCGGCTCAAAAGCAGGGTTATTGATCCCGTTTACGTTTTCCCAGTCGGAAGTATAATCGGAGCTTGGCACCGCATAGACCGCCGCATCCGGCAGTTTCAGATCGGGGCTTGGCGCCTCCGGCTGTGGCGTATCCGGTATCAGACTTTCCGGAATAGAATCCGTATAGACCTTCCAGCGGTACACGCCGTTTGCCGCCGCATTTCCTTCATTTAAAACGGTCAGATCCATGCGCAGTCCCTTTGTCGTGACTTCTTCCACTTCGATGGTATTGTACGTGTTCAGCGCGATCAGATCCGCATATCCCGTCTTCATGGTAAGCGGCTTCCAGCTTCCGGCGTCGTCCTTGTATTCAAAAGACACACTTCCCGGGATCCGGGTACCGTCCCCGTCATCATACCAGTACACATCAAAGGCCGACGTCGTGATCGCCTCCGCCCAGTCCAACTGGATATAATGGGCACTTCCCTTCTCCTGTGACCAGTTTCCCCAGCCTTTGCCGGCTCCCACATTGGAAGATCCCGGTTCAAATTTTGGATTGATCACACCCTTTAGATTCTCCCATGAGGAGGTATAGTCGGAAGTGATCGCCGCGTATACTGCCGCGTCCTTCTTTTCTTCTGCCGCAGATACTTCTGCCGTCCCGCAGCCCAAAACCGCAGTCACTGCCATGACGGCAGCCAGCATTCCGCTAAGCCACTGCCTGATCTTTCTTTTCTTCATATATTTGTTTCTCCTTTTTCGTTTACCTTACTGTCCTATGGATGGTCTGTCCACATAATGGCACTTAAGCCGCAGCATCTGACCTTCCGGTAAAGTCTCCCTTCCGTTTAAGCGCTCCAGCAAAAGTCTGGCCGCAGTCTGTCCCATGCCGCGAAGCGGGATCGCCATGGTCGCAAGTCCGGGGCTGTAAGCCTCGGCAACCAGTCTGTTGTCAAAGCCCACCAGCCTCAACTGCTTTCCGATAACGATATGGTGCTCATGCATATAGTCATACACGCCTGCCGCCATTTCATCGGACATACAGAAAACAGAATCCACATGCTTTTGCATCAGTTCCCCGGACAGTCTGTATCCATATTCTCTGAGCCACCCTCCGTACAGAACAAGGGATTCGTCCCACTCCCTGCCAAGTTCTCTGTATGCCTGCTTACACCCTGCAACACGCGCCCTGGAATGCTCGCTCTCCTTATCACCTGCCAGGATACCGATCCGTTTCGCGCCGCTTTGATGCAGCTTCATCACAGCATCGTAAGCTCCCTGAAAGTCGTCAAACACCACAGACGTAAACTGTCCTTCTCTGCCATGTGCATACACCATGATCAGCGGAACGCTCCGGTTTTCCGGCAAAAATGTCATCTTTCTGCTGTGGGAACCCACATAAATGATCCCTGCCACCTGCCTGCCCCACATCAGCTGGAACTGATCCAACACCTGCTGCTTATATTCTTCCACATGATAAAACTGTCCGCCAAACTGCTGGCAAAGCCTGAGATTTCCAAGCAGGAAGGAATAGTCTTTTTCATTCAGGTATTCGTTGATCCCGTCCACGATCTCCACGGCATTAAACACTGTCAGATCCTCTGTGATGACACCGATGGTACGGTTCGTACCCTGTTTCAGATTTTTCGCGATCTCATTCGGCACATAGCCCAGCCTGCTCGCAGTCTGCAAAACCTTTTTGATCGTATCTTCTCCCACTCTTCCGGTTCCGTTTAAGACATTGGATACCGTCGCTATGGACACGCCGCATTCTTTCGCCAGTTCTTTTATCGTGATCATACAGTTCCCTCAGATTTTAAGGAAAAGGGCATCCAAAAGTTCCCACTCCCAATGCCCTTTTCCATTCTGTACCCTGATCGATCCTTCGACCCGGTTTATTTAACTTTGACTTTTACCGTCACTGTCTTTTCTGCCGGAAGGAAATTCGCATTTCCCGCCGCCTTGACAGTTACCCTGATCTTATAGGTGCCCTTCTTTGTGCCCTTCTTCACCGTGATCTTACCGGTCTTTTTATTGATAGAAAGCTTATTCGAAGAACCCTTCTTCACCTTCGTGTAAGAAACCATGCCCTGTGCGCCCTTTACGGTGATCGCAGAAACGGTCTGTTTTTTCTTTTTCAGCTTGGATAATTTCACCTTCTTGACCGCTGTCTTTACCGTCATGGTCTGTGCATGTTTCTGTGTCGTAACGGTCGGATTGGAAGGCTGTGGATTTGGCTTGGGATCTACGGAAGGCTGGTCCGGTTTATCCGGCTGATCCGGTTTCGTCTCTGCCTTTACAAGACCCTTGACCGCTTCCTCCAATGCTGCCTTAGCCGCATCAAATTGTTCCTGGGAAAGACTCAGATCAGAAGATGCCGTCTCTGCCTTCTGTAATGCCTCTGTGTATTTTGCCCAGCTTTCTTCGGTGTAGTCAGATTTCTTATAGTCTTCTGCGAGTGCTTCTCTGATCGCCGTTCTCAGCCCGGAAACATCTCCCGCTCCTTCCAGATGGCCATCCAGTGTCCACTCGATGACTGCGACTGCCACTTTGCCGCTGCCGCCTACCTTATGATCCATGGTCACACGGATCTTAGAGGTCGTGATCTCTTCGAATTTCAGCTCACTGAACTGATTTGCCGTAAGCGTCCACTCACCTGCCGGAGTCACCTCTTTCCAACTGCCTTGTGCATCTTCGTATTCCACCTTTACGCCCTTTGGAAGCATAACACCGCCATTATCGTCATAGAACCAGATGCTTGTGCCGCTTAAGGTTACCTTCTTATCACCAAAATCATACATCATCCACTGATCGCTTGTCTGCAGATTGCTGTCTCCCCAGCCGTTCCAGAATGTACCGTCATTGCCGTCCGCGAATTTGCTTGCATCCTGCCCTGTATAATTATAATTGACAGAAGGTTTTGCCAGACTTGTAAGACCCACTTCTTTGTATTCCGGCTGATCAGCCGTTGTCCAGATCAACATCTTGGAGGAGCTGTTCTTTGCCTGTCCCGGTACATACTCAGCGTCATCACCGCGGTTATTCCATGCATAATACGGTATTGCCTGCAGTTTTGCATCTACCATTTCCATTCCGTTGCCGGTCGCATATTTCACATCACCGGTGATCTCTACCACGCCGTTTAAGAGATCTTCGTTGTACTCTGCTGTAAGTTTGGCATCTCTCGGAATGACAAAGTTTAACGGATCAAAGTTTTCAATGTTCTCATTTAACTGTGCGTTTCCTGCCTTCTCCATACAATAAACGATCGGACCTCTCTGCAGGGCGATCATACCCTTGGTGGACTTCACATTTTCATTGGATTCGGTCATACGGATCTCCATCGGGATATCGATCATGATCTCATCGCCGTCTTCCCATTTACCTTCAAGCGTCACATATCCTTTCTCCTCGCTCACGGAGACTGCCTTGCCGTTTCGTGTGATCGCTACGTTCTGGTTTTTCTGCTCTTTTACCCATCCCGGGATGCGAAGCTTCAGTGCAAAGTCTGAACCACCCGACGGGATGTTTAAGGTCAGCTTCACCGCGCCGTTCCACGGATACTCGGTTTCCTGTTTTATATTGATTTCTTCACCGCCTACCGTTAAATGACCGGTACTGCCGGAATACATATTCACAAATACATCTTTGTTGTGTACGGAATACATATAGCCGCTCGCCGCCGCGATGGTACGCATCAGGTTGGGCGGACAGCAGGCACAGGCAAACCATGCACTTCTCGGATTACCGCCGTTTACCCGAAGAAGTGAACTGTAATAGAACAGATTTCCGTCCAGATTCTCGCCGACCAGAATGGAGTTATACAGATTCTTCTCTACCATATCCGCATATTTGCCATCCTCATGCAAAAGGTTCATTCTCTGGTTCCAGTTCGCTGCCGCGATGGCCGCACAGATCTCGATATAGGACTGATCGGGCGGAAGATCGTAATCCGCACCAAATCCCTCTGAGGAGCTGGTCGCCGTTGCCGAACCGATACCACCTGTGATATAGGTCTTTTTCTGTGTCACGGAATCCCAGATCGTATCCAGGCTCTTGATATAAGCATCCCTGTCTTCATCACCCTCCGGAAGCATCGTTGCCACATCTGTCACACCGGTGTAGAAATAGTTCGCACGCACTGCATGACCGACTGCATTCGTCTCCTCCTTAAACGGTGTCGCATCCTGTGAATACTCTCCGCCGTGATACCCGCTCTCGCGCTGGGACGAATTCTCTCCACGTCGGTCAATGAGGAGCTTCGCCGTATCATAATACTTCTGTCCGGCACCTTCGCCTTCGTACTCCTCTGCCAGCTTGCCGAATTTCACAAGGGCAAGCTCGATCTCCTCATGTCCCGGGACCTCATGTCTCGTTCCGTCCGGTCCAAACAGGGAAACGATCTCATCTGCGAAGCGATGCCCTGCCACATACAGTCTGTAATCCGGGGATCCGATTCCTTCTCTGTAACGGGTATAGGCTACCACACCCTCCAGGAAATGACCGGCATTGTACATCTCATGATTGGAAAGCTCCCACCAGCGATGTGTGCCGGGCTTCCCGCCTCCGGAGAAGGTCTGGCTTCTTAAGGTAAATAAGGTATCGATATATCCGTCCGCATACTGTACCTTCTCGATCTTTTCGATCCAACTGTCCAGCTTCGCCTGCAGCTCTTCTCTCTTTTTGACCACTTCCGGATCCTGATCATTCTGCGTCGCGGAAAGCGTATACGAGATTGCTTCGATGCTCTTATAAATGTCGGAATCCTGGAATACATAGCCGCTGAAAGCATTATACGGCTGTCCGTTCAGCTTTTTGATGGCATTGTCAAAGTTCGGCTCCCCTCCAGATGCCGCTTCAATCTTCTGGATCGCCACATTCAGAGAAGTCATGGCGTTTGTCACCTGTCGCTTGTTCCAGAAGCTGTTTTCAAACTGTACATTTTCAAAGGTAACGCTGCTGTTGGAGCTGCCTTCTTTTACTGGAGCCTTTACTGTGATCTGTGCCTTTGCCTCATAGTCGGTACCGTTATAGCTTGCCGTTCCTTTGACCGTAAAGGTACTGCCGGCCTTGGCATAAGCAGACGGATCTACACTCTCCCAGGTAACCGGGATCAGTCTGTCATTGAAGCTCTCCGCAAAGTCATATTTTCCGCCGGTACTTGTCGTAGGCTCATCGAACTGGATTCCCTTCGCCACAACGGAATCCGGAAGGATCGGTTTCACCCCTTCTGCCGTCGTCGTCACATAGGTCTCGATCGCATCCGCTTTTTCATCCGTCACCGTAATATTTACAGTCGCTGTTTTGGTCACGCCGTTTGCGCTGACCTTAAACTGAATGGTCGCAGTACCTTCTTTCAGCGCCTTGATCGTCGCACTGGTCTGATCCGCAGCACCGTCAATCTCAACAATATCCGCACCGTTTGTTACAGACCATTCACAGGAAGCAGCCTCCGTCAGACTTGCGGGAGTCACGACACCGGTCAGTTCCATGGTACTGCCGGGTGCAAGTTTCCCGCCTCCGGTGATTGAAGCCCCTGTCAGTTCTTCTGTCAATGGTGCATTGTAAACCTCCCACTCACTGATCCCGACACCGGTGGCACCACTGGCATCTCTTTCGATGGTCAATCGTAATGCTGTTGTTGTAACTTCGTCAAAGTTTAGAATATTCCATACCCCGTCGGCGCCGTCCACACCACCGTGAGATACTCCGACCTCGCCGATTTCTTTCCAATCTTCCCCATCCAGGTAAGAAAGCGTGGCTTTCTTTGGAAATACAACGCCTCCGTCGTTGTAAGCCCACCACATCACGCGCATGGAGGAAACGGTCTGTGGCTCATCCCAGGTCAGCGTTACCGGCATCGGATAATCGCTTGCGGGTGCGTTCCAGCAGTTCCAGCTTGTAGAAGAATCTCCGCCTGCCAGCTTGCCGTCATTGATGCAGGTGGTCTTGACACCGTAAATATTCGTATAGGCTGCAGAAGCCGTCGCCGCCAGTGCCAGATTGACCGGTTTCTCCGGTTCGTCTCCTGTTTTTTTCTCTACGGTCACGTTATAGCTTTTAGTGACCGTTTCGCCCATAAATGTGAAAGTTGCGGTCAATTCAACAGATGTATCCGCATCCTGACGTGTCACAACAGCTTTTCCATCCTCTATTTTGATCGCTGCATTACCGGATTGCCATGTCACATCCACACCGTTTGCCTTGGATGGCAGGTCAAAATCCGCCGAAGCCTTCTGGGGAAGTGTGAGACCTGCCGCAGCATCCTTCAACAGCGCAACTGCATCTTCAACATGATATACTTCCCACTCGCTGATCCCGAGACCGGTTGAACCGGTTGCATCTCTTTCGACACTGAGTCTGAGCGCAGTCGTTGTCACAGCATCAAAGGTAAGATTGTTCCATACACCATTTGCACCGTTTACGTCACCATGCTCAACTCCCACCTCGCCGATTTCTTTCCATTCTTCTCCATCCAGATAAGAAAGCGTTGCTTTTTTGGGGAATGCGACTCCGCCGCCGTCTGCCCACCACATCACACGCATGGAGGAAACGGTCTGTGCCTCATCCCAGGTCAGTGTCACCGGCATGGGATAGTCCGTCTCCTTGGCATCCCAGCAGTTCCAGCTCGTAGCCGCATTTGCATCCGCAAGAGCACCGTCGTTGATCGACGACTCTTTAATACCCCATACATTGGTGTGGCCGGCCGTTGCCGTTGCCGTCAGCGCCAGATTGACCGCTCCGCCTCCTTCCGTTTCTCTTTGGATCTGTTTCACTGCCGCCCCCCGCGAGACGGTTGCTGCTGTGGCGGATACCGCCAGTGATGACGGTGTCTCTGCTGTAAACAGCATTGCCGCAGCCAACAGCACACACATTACTTGTTTTGCTTTCATAGTTTTCTTTCCTTTCTTTTTTATAGTATCTGCCCGGGGCTTTTGCGCCCCCCGGACAGTTACGATACTTTATTGGTTTTATTTGATCTTTACTTTCACCGTCTTTGAAAAATCGGAAGTAACGTTCTTTCCGTTTAGTTTTGCGAAGGCCTTTACTTTATAGAAGTACGTTCCCTTCTTCATTTTCTTGAATACCTTCTTTAAGTTCTTCGCAGACCTCACGGTTGCCACCTTTTTAAACTTCCCGTTCTTCTTCGCAGCGCGGTAAATCTCATAGCCCTGTGCTCCGGCTACCTTCTTACAAGTGATCGTCACCTGTTTTTTCTTTCCATTTACCTTTGCTTTTACCTTGGACGGTTTGGCAAGGGTTGTGGCCACAGGTGTCGTCGGAGTCGTAACACTGCCGCCGGTGGAAGGTTTGTCATTTCCGCCGGAAGGAGTCGGTGCGGGTGTCGGTGTATCCGATCCGCTTTCCTTCTTTTTCAGTGCTTCTTTGGCATTCTTTACTGCCGCTACCGCCGCTTTGATCTCCTGTGCCGTCGCATCTTCTTTCTCCAGCACTTCCTTTAGTCCTTCCACTGCCTTTGCAAATTCTGCATAGCTTTCAGAAGTAAACTCATCTGCCGTGATCGTTGCCGCATCTTCTGCAACGCCCTGTGCCTCTGTAATTGCTTCCTCTTTCGCCGCTTCTTCTTCCGTCATCTCATAGCTGACTTTCCAGCGGTAAATGCCCATGGCTTGTGAACCGCTTCTGACTGTCATCACCAGCTTCACGCTGTCTGTCTGTACCGTATCCAACAGGATCGTATTGTAAGCATCTTTCTTGCTCGCATCGGAAAGAGCGGTCAGCATATTCGCCTCCTGCCACTCTCCCTTTGCATCCTGATACAGCACCTTCATTGCCGAAGGAATCTGTGTACCGGCACCATCGTCATACCAGAAGATGTCAAACCGGTTGAATTTCACCGGATTATCCCAGGAATATTGCAGATAATGCTCGCTGCCTTCGTCCTGCGGCCAGTTGCCCCAGCCTTTGCCGGTACCGTCTGCGGATTTCGTCGGTTCCCAGTCTTTGCACACGCCGTCCACAGTCTCCCAGCTTGCTGTATAATCAGAGCTTGCCGTCGCAGAAAATTCCAAATGTGCAGGGTCTGCTGCCGGAGGATTGATCAGTCCAAAGCTTCCCTCCACCGTCACATTCGCTTTCACATTTTTAACCGTGTAGGTATTATCCTCACCGATTGTTACTGTCTCGCCGTTTACGATGAGTTTCTTCACCTTGTACCCCTCTGCCGGAGCCGCCGTGATCACAAGATCCGTTCCTTCCTTTATCAGCTCGCCGCTTAAGGTAAAGGTACCGTATTTCGGTGTCGCGTTTGAGACCGTCGCCTCATACCATGCACTTCCGTCGTCCGCCGCCGTGATCACTTTGAAGTAAGCGTCATAAGCCTCTGTCGCAAATTCCGGTGAGAACATCGGTGCAAACTGATATTTGTTGGCCGTCAGATTCGGCAGCTTCGTGGTCGGATTGACACTCGCCTTCACGGAATCGGGAAGATTCGCGGAGAGTACCAGTGTCTTCCAGTTCGTGCTGCTCTCCTTTGCTGCCATGACAAACGGGCCGTACATTAAGCTTGCCACAGTGGAAGTACCGATCTGATCCGGCGTCTTGTCCAGATGGATCGTCCACGGCATATGGATGTCGATCACATCGCCCGCTTTGATATCCTTTAATCTGAAATAAGTGCTGACCGCAGGCTTCTCTGCCTTCACTTCACCGTTTACTTTGACTTCAAATCCTTCCGTCGCCCAATAGGGAACTCGTAACAGCATGTCAAAACTCTGTGTCGGTATTCCATTCATCGCTTCTACCTTAAGCTGAGTGTCTTCCGACGGATACTGCATCGTTTGTACGACTTTGACGCCTTTTGCTCCCCAGGTAACGGTAGTCGGCATATAAAGTCCGACGTAAAGCTCGTTTGCCGTCTTCACATAAGCTGCCTCCTGGTATTTCACATGGTTCTCCATACCGGTGCCGTGACAGCAGGTGAAAGAATCATAATCGCCGCCGTACCCTCTGGTCGATCCCGGTCCGATCGGCAGCATATAGGTCGTTCCGTTGTGGCGGTACGCTGTCACGTTCGGCGTCTGGGACGCTAAGATCTGATTCGTGAGGGTTCTCTCATAATAATCCATATAATCCGCGTTGGACGGATCGTAGTTATTCAGCATCTTCGTCAGCTTCAACAGATTGTAAGCCGCACAGGTCTCACAGTTGGTAGTACCGGAAATACTGTTTGCCTGTCTGTAAGGCTGTGTGAATTTCTCGCCGGTACCCACGCCGCCGATGGAATACGCATATCTGGAAACAACCATCTGCCAGAAGTTCTCCGCGATATCATAATACTTCACCTCCGGCTCACCCTTCTGTACCGTCGCCTCATAGGTCTTAAGCGCGCCGATGATCTGCGGAATATGCTGGTTGGCATGTCTGCCCTGGATATCGTCCACGTTCACTGCCAGCTTGTCAAAGAATTTCGTGTTGTCAAATAATTTAGCGCCTTTTAAGAAGGTCTCATCCTCCGTATACAGATACAGGGTTGCCAGGGATTCGTTGAAGCCGCCAAACTCTCCCGCAATGTACATATCCCACATCTTCGTAAGCTGTTCCTGCGAGCAGGCGTTCAGCCTGTTGCATACCCATTTGCCGAGAGCCTCCGCCGTCTCCAGCGCTTCCTCATTGCCGGTATAGGTGTAAGCATCCAAAAGCCCCGCCATGATCTTATGTAAGGTATAATACGGCGCCCAGATCTGTGCATATGGTGTGTATTTCTCCAACAATGCAAACTGATCCGGCGAATAAGCGCTTAAGAAACCTTCGCCCCACTCGTTCGGGTTCGTGCTCCATACGGACTGATCCACGCCCTTTGAGGTAAAGGCTGCCGCATCCCCCTTGGAGAGCTTCTGCATTTCTCTGAGCTCATGGATCACATAATCCAGATTCTCCTTGATCGTCTCATCCTTCGTGGAAGCATAGGCTAAAGACAATGCGGAAAGATAATGTCCGGTGGAATGCCCTCTCAGAAGTCCTGTCGGCTCATCCCATCCGCCCAAAGGACTGACGTTTTTGATCTTATCGGTCATTCCAAAGGTCTTGTAGAAGTTGTATAACATTCTGTCTTTGTCAAGCAGCTTCAGATAAGCCAGATCCCTGTCGCGGTTCTCGGTCAAAATCGAGCCCTCACCGTCCAGTGAGATATCGGTCAAATCAAAGTTGGAAGAAACCACCGTTTTTGCCACTTCTTCCTTGTCAACAACCGTCACGTTCGCTGTGAGCTTTTCCTTCTCATCGACGATGCTTCCCTCGACGGTAAAGTTTCCTTCCTCGCTGTATTTTTCAGCATCGATCGCTGCCGGCCAGACTGCCTTTACCCTGCCTTCGCTTCCGTCCGAATAGTGAACCCGCACGAAATTCGGCAGCAAAGGACTGTGTCCTTTCAGGGTTACTACCTCGATCTTATCCACTTCACTGATGGCTACCGCTTCCTTATAGGCAAGCACTGTCGCATCAAAGGAGACTTCTTTGCTCTTATCATTCTTCTTCACGGTCGCGATGAGTCTGCCTGTGGCATTTTCACTTCCGACTTCCGGTCTTTTGACGATCGCCTGTGCACCCTCTACCGTGATCGCAGAGTTTTCACTTTTCCAGGTGACCACAGAACCGTTTTTACCGGTAAGCGGCAGTACAAAATCAGACATCAGGGCAGTCAGATCCGGTACCTCTCCCACCAAACCTTCTGCATCCTGTTCCACCACTGCCTGGTCTGACAGCTCTGCCAAAACAGTTACCGGAAATTCTTTGGTGTCGGATTTACCCTGATAGGTGATCGTTGCCTTCAGACTGCCTGCGGCATCACTCTGTCCCACTGCCGGTCGTGTGATCTTCGCCTTGCCGTCCGTGATGGTAATCGCACTGTTTGTACTTTCCCAGGTAATAGCCGATCCGTTCGCTCCCTTTTTGGGAAGCTCCAGATCCTCTGTGACCGCTGAGAGATCTCCAAGTACCAGTTCTGCCTTGTCCGCTGCCACGATCCCTTCGTCCGTCACATCATACATGGCAGAGATCTCCTCTGCCGAAAGTGCCTTGTCATAAATCTTGATCTCCGCAAACTCTCCCGCTGTCGGAGCATCGCCAAAATTACTGTAACCGACATAATTGCCGGTGGTCTCACCAAGATCCGCGATCTGTATCCCCGTATCCTTTGTGCCGACTAACTGTCCATTCTCATACAAAGACATCTGTGTGCCATCCATGACAACCGTGGTAAGCACCCAGCGGTTCTTCGCAATTCCCGCTCCCTTGCTGACGCCCGCCTCCTTTGACCAGCCGCCTGTGGTGATCGCCGAAGCGTAGCCTTTAAATCCTTCATTCGCTCCGTCTGAGAGCAGATACATATATTTGGACGTGCCTGTCCCGATATCCCAGATCCGCTGGTATGCGGTGTCTGTCGTAAGTCTTACCCACATACTGATGGTGGCGTCCTCACTCTGGTTCAACACGTTGTCCGGCAGTTTCAGATAGGTTCCGTCTGCTCCACCGGGAAGCTTCAACGCTTTTACCTCTTTTCCGTAAAGATTGACATCGTGAATCTCATAATTGCCCTCCGGCTTCCCGTTAACACGGGCGATCTGCCCGGAATTCATATTGCCGGATGCATCGTTGATCTCCGTGGCAAAGCTGTTCTGCAACACGAAATCGTAATACAGCTTCAGTCCGTCTTCCGGATTTGCTGCTTTGACACGGGCCAGACTGCCCATGCCGGAAAACGTCCCTGTGAATACAATAGCTGTACTTAATCCAAAGGACAGGATCCGTTTTCCAAGTGTGTGTTTCCCTCCCATAAATACTTCTCCTTCCATATACAAAATCTTCGGCCTCTCCGTCTCCGGTTAAACGTTTAACCGGATAACAAAAAAGAAAATGCAGATAGGACAAATTGCACTGTCTGCAACCGACATTTAGTATTATATCACAGCAATTTACAAAGGATAAGTGGAATTATTGACGATTTGAATTGGATATTTTTGGTGGTTTTTTATAGTCCTAAAGACTTATGCCGTGTTTTTTACACAAAATAACAGAAAGCGGTGTTTTCCACCGCTTTCTGTCATCTTGTGCAGGAACAATCCTATTTTTTGTTTCGTCCTTCGCTACCCGCAAACACGGCCAGCATCACAGCAGAGGCACCGGTGAGGATCCACATGCCGCTGATAAAGCCGATCCGTGAGATCGCACCGAACACGACCGTTCCAAGTGACTCTCCCATGTTGTCTGCAAAATTGTAATAACCCATGGCTTTATCATCCCCCATTTCATCCACCTTCGGCTGGGCACAGAATACGAGTTCTCTGGTCGTCGCACCAAAGCTCTTTGCAGCCCCAAGCATAAACAAGGCAAATGCCAGCATATACAGGTTCTGGAAATAACCAAATACCAATACGGCTCCCAGTGACAAAGCACTGGAAAGATAAATGGACGCCTTTCCCAGATGCTTCATGCACACATCCGTCAGGGCTCCGCTCATAAAGATACCTACCAGACAGTTCATTACTAAAAACAGACTGGTCTGGGACTCCGTCAATCCGTAAGAATCGCCAAACACCGGCAGGAAATAGCTGGTAAAACCGTTTACGATCACATAAGGGATCACAACCAGCAATAAGAACCCGAGTATCTGCATGGAGAAAAGCGGATTGACTTTCTTTCCCGTCTGCGTCCTTCCCGCGTTTTTCCCCTCTTTTTTCTTTGTTGTTTCTCTCTTTTCCATCTGTGCCGCCATCTTAAAGTGTCTGCCGACGATCAGGATCAGGATCCCAAGTGCCAGCCATAATCCGCCTGACACGAAGAACATATGCCCCTCGCCCAGATCCTCTGCCAAAGTAGCCCCGACTACGGTTCCACAGATCATGCCCGACAGCATTGTTCCGTTGATGATCGCGAAACCGTCTGTCTGATCCTGTTCATTTTCCTGATTGGCAACGATGATGGAAAGTCCGTTCATGACCAGACCGCATCCGATACCGTTTAATAATAAGCCGCCCGCAGCCATCCACCAGTTCATGGAAAGTGCCATGCAGGAATCCCCGATCACGCAGCAGATTCCTCCAAGAAACATCGTAAACCGGAATCCCAGCTTCCTTAACAGCCCCGTACAGAACACCGCCATGATACCGATCATGGCAAAATTGACGGTAAGCGGCAGAGATGCCGCAAGCTCCTCCGAAAACGGAAGCGATTCTTTATAGAAGCTTCCGACATAGACCGGCAGGAAACTGGTCGGCATATTGTAGGCAAGCGCACAGAAAAACGTGAGGATCCGTAAAAACGGAATAGGGAAAATATCTTTCCCGACCATATTTCTTCTATTTTTCCAATGCTTAAGATCACTGGTAAAGGCATATGCTTCATTGAGGAAGAATACACCAATGACCAACGCCAAAAGAATGTGTACCATGATCTCCATACGCATCTGATCCACAATGCCCGTCAGCGTATCCGACACCATGCCGATCTCTACAACACCGATGACTTCACCGTCCGTTCCGATAACCGGAGATTTGGCATAGACGTACGATCCGGTCGCATCGGCCTTGCCGTCATTGATGAAGATCTTTTTCGTCTCATATACCTGTCTGACTTCGTGACGTTCTTTCTCATCCAATGGATAATAAGCACCGATGGAATTATCCAGATAGGCAAATGCATAACATCTGTCACCCACCATTTTTACCAGATTGCAGTACATATTTCCACTGTAATCGCTCGTCGTATCGATCAACTGCTCCATATTGTATCGCAGCACCTCATAATTCTCCGACTGGTAATCTGCCGGATACTGCACGGCAGCGAACGCTTCCTTATCAATAATGTTCGAGGCAATCTGTGTCACCGTACAAATCCCGTTGATCTGAGAGTCAATGTAATTATCCCGGAATTTATTCAGCATACTGGTCATGACAAAGAGACCCGAAAACATCACGCCTCCGATCAGTATGATACTTGCCTTATTCTTCTGCAATACGCCGGCTTTCAGAAGATACAGTAAAAGCACGAGCAAATAATAACAGCATATGGCAAGTGCCAGCATTCCCGTCACATAACGCAATACCAAAAAGCACTGCAACGAAGCAGTATAAGGGATTGTTTCATACGTTCTGCACATACCATCCGATACACGGATCACTGCAAAACCGACATTTGTCGTGATACACAACATCGTCTCCCCATCCACATCCACAGCATTGATTGTCTGCAAAACAGCTTCATTCATATCCAAACCGGTCAGTTTCTGCAAGTCTTTTGCATCATATGCAAGTTTCAGTTTGGTTTTGTTCACTTGCATTTCTTCCCCGACGGTCTCTTCTGTTATCGAATAAACTGACTGATTGCAAATATCTGTCATATAAGGCATGCCATCCGACGCAATAGTCATCTGATACGGCAGCAGATAGTTATAGGCGCCGATTGCGTATACCCTTCTCTGCTCTGCGCCTTCCAGGGCATAAACATCTCCTCGTTTGCTGATCACATAGACTTTATCCGGGGCTTCCACCGAAACATACTGGGCACTCTCTGCTTCCTCCCATTCAATCGATTGGACTTTCCTTGCCTCTGTATCATCGGGCTCTGCCTGCCAGACCTCTATCACGGGACTGGTTGGATCCACTGCTGCAAAAGCCACTCCGTCTCCCATTTTACGAAGGGAAAATAAATGTTTTTTGGTTACCATGCATTCTGAATAATCTGCATCATAAATCACATCCTTAAAGTGTCCCTTCGGATCAAAACGCAAGATCCGCTCCATTGCGATACCCAGTCCGGTATCATTCCACTGTACATCCGATACATAGATATTGCCCTGTGCATCCACCGCCACTTCATTTGCCTCTCCAAAGGTATCTTCTTCATGTGTGGCATACGACATCCGTGCTGTGATCTTCCCCTCTTTTGAAATCTTCAAAAGCTCGCTCTTGCCGGCATTGATCACATAGATATTACCGGCTTCATCCATGGAGGTATAATAAGGACTGTCGATCCCTCTGTGAAGGATCCCTTCATAGGGTAAAAACCACCAGTCTAACAGCGCGAACACCAGTAAAAATGCCGCTAAGATCATACATCCAATATCTCTTTTTCCGATCGTAAGCTTTCGTATACTGCGAAACATATAAAAACTCCTTTTTCGTG
This sequence comes from Lachnospiraceae bacterium, assembly GCA_015056815.1. Classification (GTDB taxonomy): domain Bacteria; phylum Bacillota; class Clostridia; order Lachnospirales; family Lachnospiraceae; genus SIG333. The sequence continues at coordinate 98,985 of SVFN01000006.1, forward strand.
AATATCGTATTTTTAAGTCAGCTGCCTTTGTGCCATACTTGCAAACATGCCATTTTTTGCCATGAGTTGTTCATAATTACCTTCTTCCACGATCCGCCCTTTATCCAGGTAAATAATACGGTCGCAATCCTTGATCGTGGAAAGTCTGTGGGCAATGACCAGTCTGGTACATTTCAGCTCCTTCAACGTCTTTACCACCGTCTCCTGCGTCCGGTTGTCAAGGGCAGAGGTCGCTTCATCAAACAAAAGGACATCCGGATTCGATGCGATCGCACGCGCGATCAGGATTCTCTGCTTCTGTCCGCCGGAGACACCGCCCCCATCCTCGGAAAGCATGGTATACATCCCCATGGGCATTTTCTCGATATCTTCCGCCACCCCGGCACGTTCTGCCGCATTCCATGCCTGATCCATGGTCAGATTCGGTGCACAAATGGCAATATTGGAATAAATATCTCCCGAGAAAAGGCTTCCGTTTTGCAGAACGACACCGATCCTTTTCCGTAACGAAGGCAGATCCAGTCCCTGAATATCCTTCCCGTCATAATAGACTGTCCCGCTCTCCGGCTTTTCAAAGCCAAGAAGCAGACGCATCAGGGTGGACTTACCGCATCCGGAGCTTCCCACGATCCCCAGATACTCGCCCTCTTTTATATGGAGACTCAAGCCGTTCAATACGTATGGCATCTTTGTGGTATAGCGGAACATCACACTGTTTAATTCGATCTCTCCCTGCATTTTCTCCACATATTCACCGTCTCCGTAACGCTCCGGCATCTCTTCCATGATCGGTCTTACCATATCCACAGAGGGCTTTAAGGCACCAAACTGGAACCCGAAATTCGCCAGAGCCAGTACCGACATGGAAAAAGAGGCAAACGCTGTCTGAAATGCGATATAAGAAGACGCACTCAAGCCGTTTTTCCACGCCAAATAGTACAGACAGATACTCCCTCCCAGTGAGATGGCATATCCAAACACATCCGAGATCTGCAAAAAAAATGCCGGCAAAAGAGGAACCTCTTTCCAAAACTGTGCCCATTTCGCATAGGCGCGCACCTCAGCTCCGGCAGTCCGGATCTTGGTAATACCGCCGATCATCTGATACAAAAAACCGGTGACTTTATTGTTCTTCTCGTTCATTTTCTTGCTTCTGCTTATCTGCAGGTATCCGGTAACGGCGATGTTAACGAGCATGACCAGAATGATCACGATAGACGGCAGCACCAACGCCGGTGCGAACCATGAGATCTGCACCACATATATCACCGACAAGAGTGCTGTCAGCGCCGTCGGGATCAGTCCGCCTCCTAAAATATCGCAGATTGTGTTGACCGCATTCGCACGATTGTATAATTCTCCGGCATCATACTGCTTAAAAAAAGGAGCCGGAAGCGTAAACAGTCTGTTCCAGATCGCGCTCTGACCGGCCAGTCTCATCTTGAAACCGATCTGTGACACACTGATATTACGTGCCAGCCGTATGAGCGCCGCGAAGATCACGGAGCTTACTACCAAAACGACGATCCCTGGAAGCTCCCTGACTGTCCCGGAAGGAATGACGTTGTTGTATACGATCTGATTGATATACGGCATGATCAGACCGCACAGTTCCAAAAGAATACTGATGACAACGATCATCACGACATCCGACACGCCAAGACTTGAAAGCAAAAACTTCCAGAACACCTTCATGCCGGTCTCATCTGCCGGAAGCGGTTTATAAAAGCAATAGCCGACAGACCCGATCTGTTCCCTTCTTTTTGGAGATAACGGAATCGGTCCCTCAAAGGTATCCTCCATATACTCGCCGTTCCTGCCCGGGAGCAATACCACACTTTCGCCCTCTTTGTCCGCAGCGAGCACCGGAAGTGCTGCCTGTTTCCACCATTTTCCTTCCAGCATGATACGACGCATTAAAAGTCCGCTTCGCCTTAGTCTGTAGGTAAAAGCCTCTTCCGCTTTGATCTTGGCCGGCACTTCCACCGCCGGAAGGCCAAAATAAGCTATGATCGCCTCTAAAGCCTCCGAGTCGGTCTGTCTGCCGTCTGCGTTCTCATCGGTCCGTCCTTTTTTATGCACGATCGGAGTGTAAAGTTCCTCCACCGAATGTAGAAGAAGTGCTTTTTCTGTTTTTTTCCTATCCTGAATCCTGCTCACTTCGCTCTCCTATCTGATTATTACCGGTATCCGTCCCAAACCATTACCGTTATGCTTCTTTCTCTTACGTCTTTCAATCAATCCGCCCTTACTAACGCCGCATAATCTCCATCCAGTTCCATCAGCGTCTCATGCGTTCCCCTTTCCACAATCTCGCCATCCTTAAGCAGAATGATCTCATCCGCATCACGGATCGTAGATAAGCGGTGTGCCACGATAAAACAGGTGATCCTGCGCCTTCGTACCGCTTCCATGATCTTTTTTTCTGTCATAACATCCAGTGCGGAAGTCGCCTCATCCATGATCAGCACAGAAGGGTTCGCCGCAAAAGCCCGTGCGATCTCAATCCTCTGTCTCTGCCCTCCCGAAAAATCAGTGCCGCCTTCATGCACCATGTAATCATAACCATCCTGTCTCAGCATAATATCATCATGAATGCAGGCATCCTTACAGGCCTGTATCACAGTCTCTTCATCCGCTTCTTTGTTCCACATGGTCACATTATCCCGGATCGTACCGGCAAACAGAGAAATATTCTGGTCAACCACTGCCACGGAATCCGTAAAGGTATAGTGATCGATCTGTTCGATCGGGATTCCGTCATACAGAATCTGTCCGGAATTTGGCCGGTACAGACCGCACATGAGCTTTGCCAGTGTCGATTTGCCGCTGCCGCTTCCTCCCGAGAACGCGATCATGTCCCCCGGCTTTGCCTGAATGGAAATATCCTGTAAAAGCGGTTTTGTCACAGGGCTGTATCCAAAGTGAATATTTTGGAGCTCCACAGCACCACTTAATCTTTCCACTGCGCATGCTTCCTGTGAAAAAAGATTTTTTTCCGTGACCGCCTCTTCGAAATTCAGTACATCCCAGATGCGCTCCACACTTCCGGAGATCTCACCCGCCGCCTGCATACAGCCTGTCAGAGAATCAACCGGTCCAAAGAACATCTGTACAAAGGACTGAAATGCCACCAGCAATCCCACCGTCTGCCTTCCTTCAAAGATCAGACGGATCCCGATGATCAGGATCGTCACATTGCAAAGACCTTCCAGCAAGAGCGGCAGTGCGCCAAGATACAGCCGGTTTTTCTTTAACGCCAGTACGGCATTATCATATTTCGCCTGATAACCTAAGATCTTCCCGACCAGTTCTCCCTCCGCTCCGCTGGATTTGACCGTCTCTACCATGGAAATGCCGGAGAGCATCATACCGGACATTTTTCCCTGATCGCGCCCGATGCTGCGTGCAATGTTTCCATTGCCTGCAGCGATGAACAGGATCAAAAAGACCTGGATCATGCCGACCGCCAATGTGACAAGTGCCATCCTGACATCTAACACCAGCATCAGCAAAAACAGCACTGCTAACAGCAGAAATTCCATAAAAGCCGGCACCATACGATCAAATAACAGATTGGCAACCTCTGTATTTCCCTCTGCACGGGAAACAATGTCACCGTCAAATCTCTGTGCATAAAACTGCGCCGGAAGCCGCAGCATCTTCCAGACAAAAGAGGATGTCGAGCGGATCTGATATCTGGCCTTTAAGCGTGCCAGAAATACATTTTTCAAGCCGCCCGTCAAAACTCCCGCCACACAGGCTGCCGCCATGATCATAAGAAGCGGTTTCAGCCAGTCTGCAGACTTTCCAAGCAGGATCTTATCTGCAAAGATCTTATAAAAGATCGGCGGCAGAAGTTGCAGCAAAGTAAAAATCGTACCCATGACAACGATCATGAACACCGGTTTTCCCATACCATGAAAACCCTTTATCAAATACTCCGTACTGTTTTTCGGACGTCCTTCCTTTACAAAATTCTCACCCGGCGAAAACGTCAGGACAATACCGGTAAAGGAACGCACAAACGTATCCCAATCCACTTTTACCCTGCCGGAAGCCGGATCATTGAGGATCGCCTTATCCTTGTCAAATCCGCAAAGCACCACGAAATGGTTAAAATTCCAGTGAATGATCACCGGGAAATCTGTATGTTCCCGCAGCTGCTCTGCACTCTCCTTAAAAGCGGATGTCTCCATCCCATGCCGTCTGGCTGCCAGAATAATATATTTGGCGGTACTGCCGTCACGTGTCACATTGCAGTCCACCCTCATTTTTTCAAGAGGGATATATCTTCCATAATAGCCCAGTACCATCGCAAGCGATGCAGCGCCGCATTCCACAGCCTCCATCTGTAGGATGACCGGAACTTTCCGTTTCACCTTCATGCTATCTCCTTAATTTGCCAACAACAGTTCATAGGGATGATACTCCTGTTTTAAGATCCGTACTTTGCACTGATCACCGGAGCGGATCGTCAGGCTTTTTCCTTTTTCATTCGACCAACGGTAATTTCCATCCTCGTCCGATGCAACCCCCAACTGGATCGTAACCCGGACACTGTTTTTCGAAGGGATCAGCTCCTCCACATAATCCATCGTACCCATATGCTTGATGATACTGTTTTCCGTCACAAGGTTCGAAGAAATATCGGAGATCATTCCTTCCATATAACCATATTCTTCTCTGGTCACATAAGAAGGGGTGATCTGCGCCTCCATACCGACTTCCAATGCTCCGGCTTCTTCTTTGGGTACATAGATATAGACCTCATTATAACTGTCGCCCGGAACGACCGTCGCAACACATTCCCCCGCCTGTACGGCACTCTCCCTAAGTCCGATACTCTGGATCACGCCGTCTGTACTGCTGAGCAGGATCAGCTTGCTGTTCTCATCCATGATCTGCATTTCCAGTGCTTCGTATTCCGGCGTCCCCTTTTTCAGTTCCTTCTTCTGTTCATTTAACTGGGCGATCTTCGCAGTCAGTTCTTCGTTGGAAAGAACCGCAATGATATCACCCTCCGCTACCACATCGCCTTCCTTGACCAGAGTATCCTGTATGATCCCGTCCACATCGGCATTTAACCTTAGCACATTATTATGATCAAAGATCACGCCGGCATATTCCTCACCACTGGAAACATTTCCCACAAACAGCCACAGGATCACGGCTGCCGTCCCTACTAAGATTGCCGCAAAAATCGCCCAGGTTCCGTTTCCGATCAATTTTACCTGTTTATCCAACTGTTCCGGAGAGGACAATTCCTGTATGGCCTCCTGATTAAACAATTCATTATTCATGCTCCGCTTACTCCTTTGGTATGAATTCTCCGTTATGACATTCATAGACCGGACATTCCTTCACGGTCAGACATCCGTTCTCATCAAAACGGATCGATCCGGAAACGCCCCGGTATCCTGCCGGATCCTTGATCTGTTTCATCAGTGCCTGACTGTCATTTCCGGTCTTCTGCCAGTATTTGCCAAGCATCTTAAACAGATCGTAATACTGTACTGCTGCTGTGGTAAAACCGGTCTTTGCGTATTCTTCGTACCGGTTTATAAACTGCGCTAACTCTTCGGTCATCAAATAAGGGTAACTCGGAATGATCGTCACATTTTCCAGATTACTGCCATACTCTTTGAGTATCCCTTCACTGTCCAGTGCATAATCTCCCACTAACATCAGTCCTTTGGACTTCTGACCAAGCTGCCCCAACAGCCATGCACAGTCTTCCTGGTCATAGAAGTTTGCCACCACGGTGTCGACCTGAAGCTGATCACATTTCCACAAAAGTCCTGCAAGCTCTTCATCCTGGAACGGTCCTGTCTGGGTGTATACCACTTTCGTCTTTTCGTCATCCCCGACAACCGCCTGTAATCCCCGTATCTCATCCTGTTCAAAGGTCGTATCGGAATGACAGAGTGCGATATTGGAAGCCCCGTTTTCCAGCAGGTATCTTCCAATCCTTCTGCCGATCGCCTTGCCGCTTAAGAAGTCTGCAACAAAGTAATCGTATTCCTGCTCCGCGACCTCATCATAACATCCCATAGTCACGATAAACGGCTTCCCGGCCTCCTCAAAAAACGGCATTTCCGGTCCGATCGACTCAAAGTTCTGAAAGCTGATGACGATATCCACTTCCGGATCTTTTGCCAGGGATTCCGCCAATGCGATTCCCTTAACATAGTCTCCGTCATCATCCACACGTTTGACGCTGACCTTCAATCCGCTTTCCTTCTCAAGCTCTTCCATCGCCAGTTTCATTCCCTTATCAATTCCCTCATCGGAATAATAATAAGAGCCACTGTCCAGTATGACCACCGCAATCCCTTCATGCACGGCTTCCGGTTGCTTTTCTTTCATCTTGATGCGAAGTCCCGCATATATTGCCGCCCCCGCCAGTACAAAAAACACTGCCAGACCAACTATGACCCTGATTACTGCTTTTTTCCCTTTCATCGTCCTCTCCTTCATTGTGTTTTTAACGGTAGTCCTTATATTCAAATGCAGAATTGTATATGGTATGCTTTCCATCCCTGCTTAAGTATTCCGGATATAAAATCTGTGTCAGACGTATATCCCCTTTGTGGATCTTATTGCACTTTCGTCCCGAATCCGTCTCGTCCACACTGTCCAGCTGGACAATACTCTTTGTTCCGTATACATAATAGGGCAGCGCTAACATTGTGATATAATCAATCACGGAATCCTTTTTCCCGCTGATGTTTGTGATTTTCTGGATATAGCCGGAATTCTCAATATAGGGGTTTCGCTTTTCATAAAACAGGGAAACCAGTCTTTCATTCCTTGCATGTAATACACAATACTCCACCGATGGATGATCTGATGCAATCGTTTCGATGTACTCCAGATAAAGATCACTGATACGGAAACACTCCTCTTTAAAACGCTCCATAGACTCAGTATACAACTCTTCTTTTAATCCGTGAAGATCACTGGAAGCATATTTAAAATAGGAAATGTCCGGAAGTGGAATAACCACCCTCGCCCGAAAAACCTCTGCAAATGCAAAAAGATAACGGATGCTGTCATATTCCTGTCTGGTGATACCGTTCTTACGGTTTTCAATCCTTACCGAGCGGATATCTTCCCTATGTCTCGCCGTAAACTGTTCCAGGGTTTCTTCTGTCTGGTCTTCATTCAGACATCTCCTTCCACAGCAGCTGTCAAACAGGATCTCCCTGCCATCCTCCATACCGATATGAATGATCACCTCATCCATTCCGAACAGACATGGTCCGCCTACCATTCCGATCTGCTCCCCATATCCTACCGCTTCTTCCAGGGCTTTCAGATTCGAAATAAACAGTGGATGTTTCTTCACATGTTCCAGCCTCAGTTTTTCAAGCTGCCCCAGCCTCTTTTTCAGATCCTCGATCCAGGAGATAAATACCGTATTTTTATAGCACAGGACTTTTTTTTCCTTCCATGCAAATCCAAGCTGTGCTTCCACCTGCTTTTCCAGTTCTTCTCCCAGATGATTGATCTTCTTGGAGATTTCTTTGCGCTCCTGCCTCAAAGCCAACATCTGTTCTTCGGAAACCTTTTTCTCCTTCAATTGCTTTTTAACAGCCCTCAGTCTCTCCTTCGAACGGTTGTATTCCTCACACTGTGCATACACTTCCATTTGTGTAGCATAATATTCCTGCAAGACATTAAAATCTTCCACTGCCTTCTCCGCACTGACACTTTCTACAAAATCTCCCACCGTCAGTTTATAATCCATCACGCTCTCCGGTGTATCCAGATAAATGCTTTCCTGCCTGTCTGTTCCTTTTTTTGCCAATTCTTCCCGCACTGTTGTCAGCATATCATATCTCCTTTGCTTCCATCCTGCATTCTTCTGTCTGCAAAATACTTTTGTGTTACGAAGATTCTTTTATTTTCCAGTCTTCCTGACACAAAAACACTTTCCAATATTTCGAAGAACAGGAATAGGAAAGTGCCCTTACAGACACTTTCCTCTCCCATTCCGTTGCAGTACGTGATTGTCAATATATCCTATTATACTTCAATCTGACTGTTTTGTCTTTTGAATCTTAATGATTGTTTATTTAATCTTCTGTGTTGCCTTTACGAAGCCAACTTTGGCTGTGATCTTCTTCTCGTAATCCTTCTTCGCTTTCTTAGGCACTTTGTAAACTGCCTTCGCATGGATCTTCTTAAACGCTGCCTTGCCGATCGAAGGAACCTTGGTTCCCTTGAAGGTAACTTTCTTCAGGTTCTTGTCGCCCGCAAATGCATTTGCCGCGATCTTGGTCACATTCTTGCCGATCGTTACACTCTTCAAAGAGGTACATCCTGCGAATGCGTTCTTACCGATCGTCTTAACGTTGTTGCCGATCGTTACTTTCGTCAGTTTCTTGTTGCCCTTGAATGCGCCTGCTGCGATCTCAGTCACATCGAACTTCTTACCGTTAATGGTCACACTGGCATTGATGTATGCAGATTTGCCTGCTTTCTCCATGCCGGTAACTGCTACGGTATTCGCTCCTGTTACCTTGAACTGGATGTTCTTAACAGTTGCTTTCGTGCCGACTGCCACGGTATCATCCTTACTCGGTGTAGGCGTAGGTGCAGGTGTGTTACCACCTTCTGATGCCTTACCCACCGTTACCGTAAAGGTCTTGGTCTGGATCAGGGATGCCGGAACACGGTATTTACCGTTTACAGTCACAAAGCTTCCGTATCCGGCCTGCTTGGTGATCTCACCGAAGTCACCAACAGAGTTCTCAGATACTGTCTCTGTACCATTGTCCGCATCTGTCTGACCATACTGTACTCTCTGTCCCGGATATACGGTTGCAGTAATCTTCGCTGTACCTTCCTTCATCGGAACTAAGAGTCCCTTGTCGCTGACATAAGCTACATCTGTGTCGGAAGATGACCATTCTGTGATCATCTGCGCATCTGCTGTAAATCCAAGATCTGCCAGCGCTTTTGCTGCTTTACTGTTTTCATTAACATTGTAAGCTGTCTCTAATGTCGTTGTTTCATTTGTCTTGATCTTAAGAGTATCTGCCACTTTTGCTTTTGCTGCCGCATCATTGGTAGCATCGGAAACCAGGATATCAAAGGACTTGATCGCGTCTGTTGCCATTCCGCCTTCCGTAGAAGTCTTTCTTACTACACTTGTTGTCGAAGATGCATCCTCACCATAAGCGACTTTGAGTTCGAACGAATCCTGTTTGCTTCCATCTTCATTTACGGTCAGTTCGCCATATTTGCATTCGCTGATATCTGTCTTGATCTCAACATATTGGCTCTCGCCGCCTTCTACGGTGATGTCTTTCACGGTTGCAAGCACTTTGTCACCGTCCTTGATCGCGATGTCGCCTGAGTATGCCTTGTTGCCAACGTTGGAAACTTTCACGCCAACATTAGCGGTATTCTGATCCAGTAACTCTGTCTCTGCAGATACTTTCACATCAGCTTCTACCAAAAGCTCTTTCTCGATCTTCTTCACTTCTTCACCGTTCTTGATCTCGATCACGAAGGTCGTTCCCTCGATCTCGTCACCAAGTACAGCTCTGCCGGTAATGGTCTTGGTCGCACCACCGATGAAGCGGTTAGCCTCTACGTATTTACCCTGTGCTGTTTCATCTTCACCGTATGCGATTCCGTCTTCCGGAGCAGTCTCATCATTCGCTTCTTTATAAGTACCTGCTTTCATTTCAGCCTGGTAAACCTGTGTCGGCGCGATCTGCTGCCAATCGGAATCCGAACCTTCCACTACTTCTCCGTTTCTGGTCACATAGGTACGATAGGTCACTCCCTCTAACGGCTTGAAGCCATCATTGGTCACATCCGCTCTGTACTCAACCAGATCACCCGGATAGCAGTATGCCGGTCCCTGTTCATCTTCTTCTGTTTCTTCGTCTGTCACTTTTCCGTAAGTCATGTCACCGGTCTCAAGCGTATTGGTAACAGTAAATTTCTGTACAGCCAGCAACTTGTTATTCTCATTTGCCTCGAAGATACCTTCTTCGCTCAATTCCTGTTTGCTTCTTGTAAAGATTGCCTGTACCTGATCGTCATCGGTTACGCGGAACGCAACACCTTCGTAATTGTATTCTTCGCCGGTCTTACGTGTGATCTGAATCGGCTCAGACCATCCGCTTCCGCCTGTTAATACAATACTTTCTTCCGTACGGACTGCCTTATCGCCTGCTTTCACATGATTTGTAAGCCCGTTCAGGTCCTTCTCAGACGTGTAATCAATTTCCACAGTCTTTCCTGCTGTTACCTTAACATCTCCATTCTCATCCTTAATATCCTGTTTTGCCGTATAGGAGAGAGGATAAGTATCTTTACCTTTTCCATTCACGAAATTGTATTTTACAAGTTCGGAATCTTCGAAGGTCTCCGCTTTTTCCGTTCTCGTCAGTTCTTCTGTCGGATCGCAATATGCACCAAAGATCTGAGTCTCTCTGATAATATTCTCAGCACCTGTCTCATTCTCGTCCTTTGCCTCTGTTACCATTCTGGTCCACAGCATATACATGGTATTGCCGTTTGACTGTACGTCAAAAGAGGTTACCGGAACACTTGTCACATTGCCTTCCTCATCTGTTTCTTCTTTATGTACGACTGCTGTCTCGATCGGATTACCTGCTGCGGTATCCACATAGTAGATCTTTCTTCCGCCAACTTCTGCCAACTTCAACTGACCCTTATCGGTACCCATACCTCTTACTAATGAAGTGATGTTAATGTACTTCACATCACCACCATTGATCCAGTACAGATAAGTCATATTTCTGCAGCGTACAAACTTCGGTGCCGCATCGTTGACCTCATCACAAGTGATCTGGATCGGATGATGGAACTCATTATCCTCATAATTGTAGATCTGTACATAAAGTTCTCTGTCATCCAGAGTCTTGTCATTCTGATCTTTATCTGTCGTATAAGCATATAATCCTAAGCCATTGTAAGTAATAGATGCATTGTCGATCACCTTCGGATCTGTCTCCGCATTTCCGGTAAAGGTTCTGTTTCCGTTCTCATCTACCTCAAGAGTAGCCGGAACTGCAAGATCCAGGAACTCGGGATCACTGAATTCGCTAAAGTTTCCGTCCTTATCCTCTTCTGCGAAGGTAGCTGCCGTAAGGGTATATCCGTTAAGGATATCGCCATAGGTCACTGCATCTGCCTTATCTTCTGCATTCTCCATATCGTCTGCATCAACTTTGTTGCTTCTGCTGTCTGTATAGTCCGTTACCGTGTAGCATACCATGAGCTTACGTGACTGCTCGTCGTAGGAAACGATCGGCATGTTATCCTGGAATTCGCTGCCTTCCATCTCTGTCTTCGCTACCGTAAACGGAGCAGAAAGAACATTGTCTTTTCCGGCCTTCGCATTATCGATATCAAACCATGCACCGCTGATATCCAGACTGTTCAGGTTCTCGATCACTGCTGCGCCATCATCTGCCTTCGCAAATTCCTTAGAACCGTCTGACCATACAATAAATGCTTTCTTGTCTGTTACTTTGTAAACATAAGGTGCATCATCACCGGTCTTATCATTGTCTGCCATTGCAGGCTGTGACCATGTTGCGCCGTTATCTTTTGAATAAGAATACATTACAGTTGCTGCGTTATTGCTGTCTTTCTTATCAGCTCCGGGATCATCCAGATAAACTGCAAGCAGTAAGCCGTTTCCTAAGTCTGCCAGTTTTGCATCTGCATAAGGATAAACACCTTCTTTTAAGATATTCTCCTCGCCGGCTTCCACTTTCATAGCGGAAACATCATAAGGCTGCCATGCGCTGCTGTTTGCCAGATAATCTCTGGAGATCGTCTCGAGCTCTGAACCCTTTACTGTGTCATACAGATAATTGTCCTCAAAGTCTGTCAGCATCTCACCAATACTCTGGGAACCATAGCTGAACAGGTTGATGGATTCAGACTTGTAAAGTGTCCATGACTTCTTGATAAATAATACTTTCAGTTTCAGGCCTGCTGACAGTTTCACACTACCGCTGCCTTCCGAATTCACTTCATGTCCGAGGATCGGCTGTGTAAACTTGAAGTTAAAGTCCGCCGTACCTGTCACGGTTACGGAAGCAACTTTACCACCGCCGACACCTACACCGGCACCTACCGTAATGGACGGTGCGAGTAAGAACTTCGTGTAAATACTGAAATCATCTTTTGAAATAGTAAACTTCTTATCCTCTCCGTCTTTCGTCAGATCAAACAGATCAGAATAAGGATCCTTGTACGGGTTAGAACCTACCGCAAAACCAATTACCGCTCTTCCGGAAGCACCAAGCTCAACGATCAGATCGATACCGATCGGTGTCGTGTAGACAATGGAGCTCTCCATCTTCGCATCACCCGCTGCTACTAATGCAAGGGAATCGAAGTAGTTGCTGCCGGCTTTCACTTTCTGCTCAGCAGTAGCATTTGCCACACGAGGTCCTGTCTGAACCGTAAGGATAACTGCCACGCTGAATCCGAAATCAAAGTCGGAATTGCCCATCGCATCGCTCTGTGCTGTCGCGTCATCCAATGCTGCATTTGCATTATCTGTCGTCTCTTTTGTCTCATCCTTTCCTGGCGGATCTTCCGGTTTGGAGCTTGCCACGCCATCTTCCATGATGCTTTCCATGTACTCATAGATAGCTGCCTTTCCGGACATGCCTTCGCCCTTGTTTTCCGCTCTGGTCCTGATCTGGATATCCTGCAGTTTCTGCTTCACATCTGTATTGTAACCGAATGCGATCTGTGTTACCTGATGTCTGCCATCCTCTGCTTCGTATTCAGACGGCTCGATTCCTAATTTAGCAAGATCATAATCTAACGGAAGATTAAACTTCGTTCCGATCTTGCCAAACATCTTCAAGGTCTTATTGAACGGCGATTTGAAGCTGGAAGCTACACCGATCGCCGTCAGTTTTGCTTTGAATAAAATACCGGTATCTACTTCCGGATAAACATGATCAAAACCATCGATACTGTAGATACCCTGGATCGTCATGCCGCTGCCCGGCTTTAAGCCTGCTGCTGACAGATCCACATCACAGGTAAACATATTACTCTTACGGTCTCTGGTCACTACCTGAGAATGGATCACATCTCCTTCCGGTCCGTAGAAGAATACTTTTGCCTTGTTCGGTGTCACACCAACACTTGATTTAAAGTTAAAGGTAAAGGTATGCTTTGTTCCCTTCTTGGAAGGAATATCCAGATAAGTATCGGATTTGCCCGTACCTACCTTAGTTGCCTTACCGTTTTCAAGTACCGCAAAGTCTGTCGGGAACATAACATCCGAAGTATTGATGATCTCGGAAATTGTACGGGTACCAAGACATCTTGTCTGGAAATGGATTCCCTGATAGGTAACATCTGCCAGATAATTGCGTCCTTTTTCGTAATTGCCTCTTGCAAAGTAATTACCGGGATCCTCTCCCTCATCTGCAACCTGTCCGCCTGCGATCACTACAGTCGCATTCTTAAGCGGTTCTTCAGAATACTCATTTGGTGAGATAACGGTTGCCTTTCTCTCGATCAACTCCAGGCCGACACTGTTATTTGTTCCGGTGGAATTATCTCTCTTAACAAAGTCATAATAGAGTTTGCTCTGTGCAAAATAGCTCGGTGCATACGCAAAGCTGTTTCCGAAATAAACTTCTGAGTTCTTGGATGCCAGAGAAGTATCCTGTCCCAGTTCTTCCAGTCTCTTTCGAGCCTTCTCTACCTCGTTGTTCTCTTTGGAATTGGTAATATTTCCATCGTTATTCACATCAAGTGAATAATCACCCCACTGTGCCACAAAATTATCGGACGGTGTCGCAACGAAACGATACTGAGCCATCGGATCCAGACTCTTGAAGAACAGTTTCTGCTTGATGGAACCTACCTGCTTGTTATTTGTATCCGTCATGATCTCGCTCTTGTCGTTGTAAACCATGACAAAGGAACCTGAAGTGCTTAAGAAATCAAGCTCTGTCTCCATACTGGTCAGACCCTTGCTGCCTGAAATAGTAGCAGTCGCCGTACTACCGTCTACCCAGCCTTTTTCCTTCCAGTTTCCTTCAAACGTGAAAGTATAAATGGTCTTTCCACTTCTTTTTGAAGTTACAGCATTCACGGTTTCTGTCTTCTCCGGTAATCCCGGACCTGTGTAGATTTTCAAAGTAGCTGACTTCGGTGTTCCAAACTCCGGATCAGAGGTCTGCTTTCCATTCATATAATCCGGATTGAACTGGTACTCAAAGGACAATTTCACTTTTGCATCCTTGCCCTCTTTGTAATTCTTCTCCATCACAGCATGAAGTGCGTCCACCTCTGACTGATTGTTGCAGTTATATGCTTTTCCGTCTACCGTGATCACCTGATTGGTAAAGGTATTGCGGTAGGTGTTCGGATCTGCCTGTACGGTTACAGACGGATTGGTGTAGGAGAGCTGAATCTGTGTATAAGCATCTGCTACCAGATAATTGGCAATCGTACCCTGACTGTTTGAGGAATCCAATGTCAGGCTCTGTCCGCTTCCCGCAACTGTAAAGCCTTTTTTATTGGCATTATTCTCATTCGTAGCATAACGATATGCGAAAGTCGGCTGATAAGCTGCTACCTGTGCGCCTTTTCCTACAATGTTTAAAATTGCATCGCCTACATGAAGCTGCGGATTTGCTTTTGTCGTAAAACCTTCGCTCACATTTGTATAGGTTCCCTTACCTTTGTTCTCAAGCGTAAACTTCACATTTGCGTTGCGCTGTGTCAGGATCGGTTTGAAATAGATCGTACCGGTGCCGGAAAGATTTACTTTCTGGAAAAAGCCCGCATCCAGTGTCACATTCATGGAATCGGACACTTTCACCCAATCCTTTCCGTTATTGGAAGCATTGATTCCGCTAAATACCAGCTTATTGGAATCATAGTTCCTCGGATTATTCCTGCCATAGTCTTTAAACTCGAAGGTGATTCCATCGGAACGATACATCTTGCCTGTGTTCTTGGAGTTTCCAACGTTCGATGCAATGGATTTGATCTGAAGCGTCGGAGTGATCTCCTGCTTACCGGTTTCCGCTAAGGAATCGTTCTTCTTGTCATCCAGCTTATAGGTCTTGGTAAAGAACGTTGTACTGTTATCGATCTGATAGCCATACTGCTTTAATTCCAAAAGGAAATCTGCCAGATTGACATTAATGTTGTTACCGCCGGCAGCCCAGCAGCCGCCGTTAAAACCGCCGCTCCACTGATTGGTCCCGACAGCGACACTCTTTTGTACCCATCCTGTCTTGCCGCCCGTCGTCTGTCCATGCACGGTTGCATTGAAATTATCTTCGTGTTCATTGTGCCATACATCCCAATACTCTCGGAATTTCCAACGGTATTTCCATTTAAGATTGATTTTGGATTTGGTCTCTTTCCAGCTCCAGCTTCTTCCGGCACCACCGTTATAGATGGAGTAATAAAGTCTGTTGACACCATACATCTTCAGATTGGATGTATTGAAGTTCCGGCTGCCGCCTGTATAATTTGCGGTAAGAGAATTCCCGGACTTGTTGAAATTGCCGCCAAAGTCATTAGCGCCCAGTTTCCAGCGTCCCACACTACCGCCGTAAGATCCGTTTGCCGTGATCTTCTCTGCAGCCGCATCAGCTGCCAGACCTGTGAAGGTACCCTCACCGTTACCCGGGATCGTTACATGACAGGTGCTGTCATACTCTTCGCCGTCTTTGCTGATCACAAGATAGAAATCTCTGTCTTTCTCGCGATACTCATTCTCCAGAATATCAATAGTGACATCCTGCTCGGTCTGTCCCGCGAAGAAATTCAGTTTCTTAAGACCTGCCACATAATCGGCATCCGCATTGGCACTTCCCGCTGCGGTACCAACGTAAACCGTCTCGTGATAGCCAATACCGGAGGTACGCCTGATCGTTGCGGTCACCTTGTCCGAATCAGCCGTCACGTTCTTCTGCTCAAATTCATAAACAGAATTGACCGCTTCTTCGTTATCCTTGATATTGGCATACGCTGTATAGGAGCCTCCGACCGGTGCATTTGCATCCGACTGCAACAGCGCCATAATGACCTGTTCTTCCGCCTCAGCCTCATTGTCATCCTTCGGGAACAAGTACAGATACTTCACATACTCGCCGTCCGCGAAGGTAAGCTCCATATCGCTGCCGCCTACCAGTGAAAGATACGCATCGTACTGCGCTCTCACTTTGGCCGCCTCATCGCTCTCATCCGCCAGGACTCTCCAGTCTTTACGGTCAGACTCCACGCCCTTTGCCTCACTTACCGAATCCTGCAGGGAAGTAGTCTCTGTAGTATTGCCGGATATAGAATTGGCGGAAACGGTTTCTGCCACATCCGCTTCTTCACCCTCTCCTGCCGGAGTTACCAGAACCTCCTGCGTCTCGTCGGCCGGCTGTACTGCTTCTTCTGAAGCACCTTCCTCAGCCGTCGTTTCCTCGGAAGCTTCTTCGCCTTTTAATGCGTTTGCGATCAGTTCTTCCGTATCCGGTGCACTCAGATCGGTTTCTTCATTATAGGCTGTCTCGATCAAAGGAGTCGCGTCTGCTCCCTTTTCCATCTTATCCTTTTTGTCCTTGGACAAATAAATCTCGTAATCATCGTCATAAGAAGTCGTAACGTCGATCGCACGGAAATGTACCTTTGCTTCTCCCTGCGTGCCGCCCTGACGGATCACTGCAACCTCCATGTACTCGTCGCCTTCACCGATCTCGTACTGTGTTGCCAGGAAATTAAACTGTCCATTCGGATATGCCGCAACCATTTCATCACTGTCACGGATCGCATCCTTTACGGCTTGTTCGCTCGCTGCCTGCGCTGCTTTTTCAGATGCCTTTTCGGCTCCCACTGCAGCAGCTACCGGTGCTATGTTTCCGCCGGTGACCATCGAGGTGGCCAGTACGAACGCAAGTATCTGTTTTGACAATCTCTTTAAATGCATATGCTTTACCTGCTCCTTTCTTTTGACAGATTTTTCTCTGCCTTTTCACCTCAGCCTTCGCACAGCTGTTATTCATGCCGTTGTATCGGTTTTCCTGTACGCGGGCATGAACCTCAGCCATAAACACTCGTTTTGGAACGTTTACCGGGCTGATCCCGCTGTCCCTTAGATCTTACTACGTGTATTCTCGGAAATATCCGTAGTCTGAACCTTTTGCACATTTCTAAGACTTGCGCCGCCTGCAACCTGATCCAATTCGTCAAGATCAAGTTCCTGCTTTACCTCTTTCTTCTGTGCCATTTCTTGCTCTTTTGACATTTCTGACATCTTTCTCCCTCCTTTTTAATAATACAATTCCTTCGCCTATTACCCGAAGTTAAGATTATTTTAACAAATATTTAAGAATTATGACGTTCATTTTACGTCATTTTAATGCTTTTCACGAATTATAAAACAAAAAAGCGGAAACTTTTTTCAATATATTGGTATTTGAACTGTCCTGGTACCATATTTAGCTTCTCCGGCAAAAAATGCGGACAATTTGACTTTTGTAAATGTTTTCTTCCATTTTACACTGTTTTGTAGTAAAATATACGATATAAAGACGCTATTTTTTAATCTGAAATCGGGAGGATTATCCGGTATGAACATTATAGTTTGTGACGATAACAAGGTTGATCTGAAGATCCTGAGAAAAAATATCATTGACTGTCTGTCCGAGACCGATATCGAAGTTCAAATCGATACTTTTCAGGATGCTTCCGCCCTTACGGAAGATCTTTTAGCAAAGTGTGACATCCTTTTTATGGATATTTATATGCCGAACACAAACGGTTTTGAGCTGGTAAAGGAGAAACTCGACAGTATCCACGGTCAGGTGGTATTTGTTACCGCCACTCCTGACTTTGCGGTGGATGCTTTTTCCGTAAATGCAAGACATTATCTTTTAAAGCCGGTCACACCGGAAGCGGTCAGAGAAGCATTGACACGCTGTATGGAGCATATGGGTCCTCAGTCAGAAGCCTCTTCCGTGATCGAGGTTAAAACCTCGCTCGGTACCACCTCCATCCCGGTGGAACGTATTGTCTACATCGAGGTATTTAATAAAATATCAACGATTTACGTCCGTCACTCCGAATTTCAAACCTACACGCCTCTCGGAAGTCTGTATGAATCTCTGAATCCGGATAATTTCATGCGGCCCAACCGAAGTTTTATCATAAACATGGATTATATAGAGGACTTTCAGTATGACCACATCGTTTTAAAAGGCGGAAACCGCATCAATTTATCCCGCCAGAACCGTAAACAGCTCCGTGAGCAGTATCAGAATTATCTGCTTAACAAAGAAAAGGATCTGTCACAATGAAAAAACATTTTTCTTTCTTTTTACTCTGTATTATACTCTTCAGCATGCTGATCCCGATGGATTTTTCAGTGGTCCCTGCTCGTGACGCAAATGTCATTTTATCGAACAATCAATGGTATCTCAGAGAGATTGGTCTTCCGTCCGTCTCTGAAAACGTGCCTTCCGTTTCTGACAATAGTGTCACCATAGCTGTGATCGATACCGGACTTCTTCTTTCCCATCCGGCTCTTAAAGACAGTCTCTGGACAAATGCCGCAGAGGCAGACGGCGAGCCGGGGATCGATGATGACGGTAACGGATATGTCGATGATATTCACGGTTATAACTTTCGCGGCAACAACAGTGATGTGACGGATACAGACGGTCACGGGACTCATGTCGCAGGTATCATCGCCATGAAAGCCACTGATTTTGATCCTTCCACCGGCATTTTCCCGGATGCCCGCATCATGGTGGTCAAAGCAGGCAATACCACAAACGGTTTCAGTAGTGCTAATCTGATCAAGTCAATCCGGTATGCCCTGCAAAACGGTGCGGATGTGATCAATCTCTCTCTCGGCACTACATATTGCTCCGAAGAGATGCAGACAGTTCTCGCCGGTGCCTCCGGGAAAGCACTTATCGTCGCTGCTGCAGGCAATGCATCCACCCACACGAAAGAGTCGGTATATGACTCGGGCGAAAATATGTACCCGGCCGCTCTGCCCGAAGTGATCGGTGTCATGTCCTTTGATCAGAGCTATGGTCTTTCCTGGTTTTCAAACTGGGACAGTCAACCCGGCACTGACCGGGACTATGAACTCATTGCACCGGGTAACGATATCTACTCTGCCACTCTGAAAAACAATTACAAGATGGAATCCGGCACTTCCATGTCCGCCCCTATGGTATCCGCGGCCTGCGGGATCCTGATCGCCAGGTGGCGAAGCCTCCATGTTCCGGACAGATCTTTCCCGACCGCTTCCATTAAAGACTGCCTCCTGCATGGCACCGGAACTCCCGTCGTTTATGTTGACTCATCCGGTCGCGAACTAATGTATCCAAGACTTGATATCGAGAAAGCATTGCGGTATCTGTATGAACACTATCCCACCGACTCCGTGAGCGAAAACAGCGGGACTGTCTCAGAAAATAATCCCGGAAAAGATTCTGTCTCTGACAACACTTCCGGAGAAAATTCATCTGCAAATGGTTCTGATCCGTCATCTGACGGCAAACCGGAATCGGAACATTCCGAAGATGTTCTCCCATCCCCCGGTTCTGTGGATGATAAAACTGTTTCACCACTTGAGCAGGCACGACCCGAAAACAACTCTTCCTACGCTATGCAACAACTCATTCACTCCATACAGTCAGCGAAGCCTGTCATAAATAAGAAGAAACTCTTCCGGATCAAACAAAGCACTTCCGGGCTTACCGGTCAGACCTGTCTTCTCAGGGAATGGAAGCGTACCAGACTTACCTTCCGGCTCAAAGAAGCTTCCCCGGATGGCTGGTATCTTTACCGGAGTCCTTCCAAAAACGGGAAATACCGCCTGTATAAATCCTCAAAAGGGAATAAAATCATCCTGAAAAAAACAAAACGGCGCTATTATTACTACATAAAGGCCTACAAAAAAATAAACGGCAGGTCCTACTTAAGCAGGCGAAGCCGCAAGGTCCTGATCTGATCCAATTTATCTATCTCCAGCGGCTGTTTTTCTTTTTTTCCGTCAACCGCTCCATTTCTCTGTTCTCTTTCATTTTGATACATCTCTTTGATAGTTTTATAATATCAAAAAAGGTCGCGGCGTTAGCCGCGACACTTTGTCTACACTCTGAGACATCCTAAGATGTCCCTTTCGTTCCTGAAACAATTCTCCTAGCAATGATTTTGCACAATACCGATCGATATATAGCCATCCAATACCGCACACAGATCGCTCCCTTCCTCCGCCGCCTCGTGATAATTGCCATGCACCATATAGCGCACACCACCGTTTGGCAGCTTTTCCACCACTCTGTACTCATCATCAAACAAGGTACTCTCCGACACTGTTCTGTCTCTGAGGATCCCTTTAAAATCCTTCAAGGCGCATTCCGGAAAATTTATATTAATGATCGCGCCTTTGTCTGCCTTGCTCTCCAGCACTTCTTTCAGTATCTCAGGCAGGTACGTGTCCGTCACTTCATGTCCGTTTCTTCCCTCCGATACCGCAACCGCGTGACAGCCCTGAAACGCTCCTTCAAAGGCCGCTCCGGCTGTGGCGGAATACTGAATATCCGTCGCCGTATTGTATCCGAAATTAATCCCGGACAAAACCACATCCGGCTTATGCGGCAGGATCGTGGTACATGCCAGCCGCACACAGTCTGCCGGTGTCCCGCTGCAGGTAAAAGCTGTTACCCCTTCGATTCCGATCTCATAGGGATAAACATCAAGCGGGTGATGGAGGTTTATGCTGTGAGATGCCGCACTTCTCTCTCCGTCAGGCGCCACCACAAAGACCTGTCCGAATTTCGTTGCTTCCCTTACCAGTCTTAACAGACCGTCCGCCTTTATTCCATCATCATTGGTGATCAAAATTGTTTTCATCTTTTTCTCCCTTTGTTTTCCTATACAACTGCTTCTTCGAACTGCATCTGTGCTTCCCGGTTTTCTTTACTTTCCCTGTACATAACGGACAGCCTTCACAAACTGCGGCAGATAAAAGCTGCTTCCGTGGATCCCATCCTCCACAGTATGGTAATGCTTTACTCCTTTTTCGGTCAAAAGCCTTGAAAAATTCTCCTGCGCTTCGTAGAAATCATACAGATCCTCATTGCCGCAGGCCATCCACAGTCTGTATCCCGCAAGCTGCTCTTTTGTCATTTTCGTTGCCAGCTTCTCTACGTCCGTATAAGGAAATGCCCCGTAAAAACTGATGATGCCGCCAAACAGTTCCGGATGCTTCAAACCGATGTGCATCGCGCCGGCTCCTCCCATGGAACAGCCTGCCACGTAATGCCTGCTCACTTCTTCGCTGACCCTGTATCCGGAGGTGATTTCCTGCCACAGATCCTTCGTCACCATTTTTTCATATTTTCCCATCCAGAAACTCCGTTTGGATGGATCGTCCGGCATTACCACGATCATCGGATCGATCTGACCTTTTTCGATCGCTTCATCCAGGACGCTCTGAATCCCATCGATCTCAAAGGATTTCCCGGTGCTGTTGATTCCATGTAAAAGAAACATTACCGGATAGGTGTTATCATCACCTTTTCTCATATAGTCCTTTGGCAGATAGATCCGATAAGCTGTCTCAACACCGTTTAACACAGAGGGCTGATAGGTTGCCGTAAAGAAACGCCGGTTTCCGGCATTTTCTTCCATAACCGCGTAGGAATGTTCTGTATACAGACCGATCGGTCCGTCATACCAGCCGCCTCCTCCTGTGGAATTGCACATCCGGATTGCGATCGTATTCTCTTTTCCGTAACGCAAAACGCTGCTGTCAATATCGTATACACATTTTACATCCCAGGGATTGGAACCGTCATAAACACCGATGCCCTTGATAAATTCCATCCCGGTGCTTCCCACCAGTCTGCCGTTCACATAGACTTCATTTGCCTCATCGAAATATCCAACCGCCAGTTTCAGATTTTCCTTCGAAAAATCCGGATCCAGCTCAAAGCGCCGTACATACCAGGCAAAGCCTGCAAAATTATCATCTCCCTGTAAAGATTCATCAAAAGAAGCATCCCACCACCCAAAAGCAGGCTGTATTACATTCCAGGACTCATATACTCCCGGTGTGATCCCCTTGATGGAATCCAGCTCATTTTTACTTTGATCCACATATTCTTTATAGGCCTTAAAATACCAGTCACCTCTGAGATCCAGAAATGATCGTTCTCCGTCCGCCACCTGTTCTTTCAAAAAAACAACCGTCTGTTCATCCACTTCTCTTTCCATTCCCAAAAGGCTGATCCGGCACAAAATCTTCGCTGTTTCAAGATCTCCCAGATCTTCACGTAAAATAGAAAATTCAGAAACACTCTCACCCTTTGATGATACCACAAATTCCTGAGAGGCAACCTCTGTTTTTTTCTCAGCATCCGCTACGATCACGGTAATCTTTGCCTGCTCCTTCTGCCTTGCAAATCCGGAAAGTTCTTCTTTGAAAGAGACACTGACCGTCCCGGAAAGGCTTTCTTCCCCACATGCTACGGTCCTTGTCTTTGGCTGTATCTTCGCTGTATAAAAACCGTTTGTAAAACACTCACTGTATTTTCCCAAAGAACGCGAGAGATAGGTAAGATAAAACTTCCGATCTGCCCTTCCATCCAGAACGGCAAAATCCACATACGTATTGTCAGGCTTATCGTATTCCGACGATCCGTATTGATATAACGGATTGGTTCTCTTCTGAAGTCCCCCGCCGATCTCAGAGCTTCCGCCTTCTGCCGTGGTCGCAGGATCGTCGTTTGGTGCATCCAGATAGAAAAAATGTCCGGACAGATATTCATAACCACAGTCCGGCTTTTTATCAAATGCCTTCACAGCCTCCGCAATGCTTCCCTTTTTCCGGTATGGATTCGTATCCGCCGCAAAAGCCCCCATATGTGCCCCTACGCAGTAAAAAAGATCCGAACCTCCGATCAAAGTAGCTTCATATGCCATATAACCGCCCACGTTTGCTCCCAGGATACCACGATAGCGCGCATCGCTAAGCACCGCATACTTTGTCTCCACGTCTTCCACCAGAGCCGGAAGCATCGCATCATAATCCTGTCCGGACAAAAATGCCGGAAGGATCACAACGAAGTCCATCGCCTCTTCACTCTGCATGATCTGTGCGAGATACTCTGCGATCCCATCTTCAATATATGTCCCCGCGTGAAATCCATCATAGGGCATAAGATATACAGAAGGATAACTGTACTTGCCCGGATCATATTGGTCCGGAAGGATCACATAATATTCACCCGGACCGTCATTGTCCCCATAGGAATACGTTTCTCTGATCGTTCCCTCCAGTTCACCGTCTCCGACCACGCCCTCCGGCGCACTTACCTTCTCATGTTTTCCGGAGCATCCTGTCAGCCAACAGCCAAATATGAAAAGTACTGCCAACAGCCATATTTTTTTTGGATATCGCTTTTGATCTTTTCTCTTCATAATCTCTCCCTTCTGTCGTTTTCGCACCTGGCAAAGAATAGTTTTCCAAAAGCTCCCGAAAGATAATACAAAAAGCGGAATCTGCCGATTCCGCCTCCTCCACTGTTTTATCAAACTCTATAATGCTGCTTTGATCGCCGCCATCAGTTCCTCATAAGTCTCATATGCCGGATACTGTGGAAATTCTGCTTTGATCGCATCTGTACTCTTAAATAAAAAGCCTGCCTTGCTCGCCTGGATCATGCCCAGATCATTGTGACTGTCTCCACTGGCAATGGTGTCATATCCAATGGACTGCAGTGCCTTGACCGTTGTCAGCTTGGACTGTTCACAGCGCATCTTAAATCCTGTGATCATACCGTCTTCTCCTACGACAAGCTCATTGCAAAAAATCGTGGGATAGCCGAGCTTTTGCATCAGCGGTCCCGCAAACTGTGAGAAAGTATCGCTTAAGATGATCACCTGTGTGATGCTTCGAAGCTCATCCAGAAACTCCTTCGCTCCCGGCAGTGGATCGATGGTCGCGATGGTATTCTGAATCTCCTTCAGTCCAAGACCATGCTCTTTTAAAATGTCAAGCCGGAAGTTCATCAGCTTGTCATAATCCGGCTCATCCCTGGTCGTCCGCTTAAGCTCCGGGATCCTCGTTGCCTCACTAAACGCGATCCATATCTCCGGTACTAATACTCCTTCTAAATCCAAACATACGATTTCCATAATCTTTTCTCCTCTTCTTTTTAGTCCCGTATCCAGACAAATAGTGCAGACAGGAAAGGCATTTACTCCTGCAAAGCATCCGCGCTTTCGTCGTTCTGTCGTTCTATTTTTGGATACTGCTTTTATCGCTTACCGGTCCCCTGCCGTCACAAGCCCGCGGCATAATATGCTTCACAGACACCCTGACCGAACCTTCGGTTACTGCCCCAATATCTCCAGCAGTTCCTTGACATTCTGTGTGATGTCGCCTCGAAAAACAGTGGAGCCGGATACGAGTACGTTTGCGCCGGCAGCAATGATCTTCGCTGCGTTATCTTTTGTGACACCGCCGTCGACTTCAATGGAAACGTCCAGGCCGCGCTCCGTAATCTCCTTACGCAGATCAATGATCTTTTGCGTACACTCTTCCCGGTAAGACTGCCCGCCAAATCCTGTGCGGACTGTCATGATCGTGATCTGTTCCACTTTTTCCAGATAGGGAAAAACGTCTGTGACCGGCGTCTCCGGATGAAGCGCAAGTCCTGCCCTTGCGC
This sequence comes from Lachnospiraceae bacterium, assembly GCA_015056815.1. Lineage (GTDB taxonomy): Bacteria > Bacillota > Clostridia > Lachnospirales > Lachnospiraceae > SIG333. The sequence goes on from SVFN01000006.1 coordinate 123,719, forward strand.
CAAGTGTATGGATCTTTTCCAGCGTTTCGTCAATGCAGTCACAGGCCTCCACATGGAACGTGATCTGATCAGCGCCTGCCTCCTTGAAGCGCTCGATATAGCGCTCAGGCTGAATGATCATCAGATGAACATCAAACAGCTTATCCGTCACCGGACGAAGGGTTTCGATGATCGGAAACCCGAATGAGATCGAAGGCACACATACCCCGTCCATCACATCAATATGTATGTACTGTGCGCCTGCCTCGTCTGCTTTTTTTACCTGCTCCCCCAGAATCGAAAAATCTGCTGCTAAAATCGATGGTGCTAAAACATTCATAGTCAGTATCTCCTTCTCTCTTTAGACTCCCCATACAAAATTTTGTAATTCTCATATCGCTCTTTACTGATCTGCCCCTCCAAAACGGCCTGCTTGACTGCGCAGTCAGGCTCGTTAATATGAGCACAGCCCTGAAAACGGCAGTCCGGTTCGAAACGCACAAACTCCGGAAAATACTGTCCCAACTCCCCCTCCGGAATTTCTGCCACGCTAAGAGATGTAAATCCCGGCGTGTCCATGATATAACTGTCAGCATCCAGCATAATGAGCTCGCTGTGTCTGGTTGTATGCTTCCCCCGCTCAATTTTCTCGCTGATCTTTCCCGTTTCCATCACTGTCCCGTCCTGCAGCCCGTTGATCAATGTCGATTTCCCGACACCGCTCGGTCCCGCTACGGTCGTTGTCTTACCATGTAAGGCTTTCTTGATCTCCTCTATCCCGCTTTTTTGCCCTGCGCTGGTCAAAAACACCCGGTAACCGCTTTTCCCGTAAATGTCCCGCAGTCTTTCGCACTCTTCCTGCGACGCAGTATCTGTCTTATTGAAACAGATGATGGTATCGATCCCTTGCCGCTCCATCATGACCAGAAAACGGTCTAAAAGATTCAGATTAGGCTCCGGCTTTTTGATTGAAAAGATCACCAGTGCCTGATCGATATTGGCTACAGCCGGACGGATCAGTGCATTCTTTCTGGGAAGAAGTTCTACAATGTTTCCCTCCTTATCCGCTTCATGCACTACTTCGATCTCGACATCCTCCCCCACAAGAGGCTTCAGGTTTTTTTTGCGGAATACTCCCTTCGCCTTGCATTCGTAGATCCCCGTCCTGCCTGTATTCACATAATAAAATCCTGCAATTCCTTTGACAATCTTCCCCCGCATCCTCTACTCCTGTGTAAATGTGATCGCCGTCGGCTGGGTGGTGATCGTCTTGGTTGTCGTAAAGCTGCCCTCTGTACCGGTTTCCTCATCGTAGCCGAATTCTTCGGACTCTACATCATACGTATACGTGATCGTACCGCTGTCTACCTTAAAGTTTGCTTCATTGACTGCGCAGGGAAAAGCAGTGGTCGTGAAGCTTCTCTTATCCCCGTCGCTTGCTGTGATCGTCACAGTCACCTGGCCGCTTACATACCCGGTAGGTGCATTTAACGTCGTCACATATTTGTAAGTTGTCTTCTTTGCCCCTGCACTTAACACGATATTGATCGTAGTGCCTTTATTCACTGCGATCCCCGGGTTGTAACTCTGGGAAACAACTTTGCCTTCCTCTACCGTATCGGAATTGGTTTCTGAGACCGTTCCGCACACAAGTCCTGCGCTCTCAAGCGCAGCCTTTGCCTCGGATTCCGTCTTGCCTCTCAGATCCGGCATCGCTACGGTATTTTCATCCTCCTGCGCCTGTCCGGTGCTGATATAGATTGTGACCTCCGCTCCCTTGGAAGCGGTCTCTTCTGCACCCGGAGTCTGTCTGACAACCTTACCTTTTTCGATACTGTCGGATGCCTCTTCTTCTACCTTTACCTTAAATCCCGCAGTCTCCAATGCGGCTTTTGCATCCGCTTCTGCCATGCCTGTGACTCCCGGGACCTTGCCTTCCTGAATGGATCCATCGCTGACAGACAACAGGATCGTAGTGTTGAGTGCTACCTTCTCACCCTCTGCCACACTCTGTTCGCAGATCTGGTTTACCGGATAAGAAGAACTGACCGTCTTCGTCTTCACGCCAAGTCCCATGCCGTTTAACGCCTTTTTTGCTTCGGACACTTCCATTCCGACCACATTGATCATCTCAACCGTATCGGACTCCTCATCGGATGTCTGTTCTTCGATCTGGCCGGTAGTGCTTGTGATCGGCTTTTGCTTTCCGAAGCCGCTCATCAGCTTTCCGATCAATATGATCGCTATGACCGCTATGATCACTGCTGCAACGATCGCCAGGATCGTCGTGATCTTCTCCACCCTGGAATCCAGGGCTTCCTCATCCTCGTCTTCGTACTCTTCTTCCTCGATCTCTTCTATTTCCTCTTCTTCCTCATCTTCATCGTCATCATCATCAAGCCCCAGGAAAATCAGTCTTTTCAGGAAGGAGGTCTCTTTCTTGGAATCTTTCCCGGAATCTTTTTTGGAATCTTTCTTCGTGTCTCTTTTCGGCTCTTCTTCCTCTTTTTCTTTCTGTCTCTGCTTCGTCCCTTTTCTGGTCTCTTTTTTTTCTTTCTTCTCCGGCTCATTTAAGCGAAGATCCTCTTCCTCTTCATCCAGATAGATCCGTCCGGTGGTATGCTCCCTGATGGCCCGGATCTCTGCCTGTGACAAAGTCTTCGTCTCTCCTCCGGTCTCTCTGGGACCCAAATCCACAAAGTCCTCGTCCGGACTGATCAGGGATTTCTTCAGATCATCGATCAGATCGGACATCCCCTGATAACGTCTGGCCGGAGATTTCTGGGTACATTTCAGTACGATCTTCTCCACACTCACCGGAATCTCATTCACGTATTCTCTCGGAGAAGGCATCTCCTCCTGTACATGTTTGATAGCGATTGCCACTGTCGTCTCGCCGTCAAAAGGTACATGGCCGGTCAGCATTTCAAACATGGTACAGCCCAAGGAATAGATATCGCTTCGCTCGTCAGAAAAGCCACCTCTGGCCTGTTCCGGAGAGGTATAATGTACGCTCCCCATCACATTGGATGTGATCGTATTGGAAGTGGCTGCCTTGGCGATGCCAAAGTCGGCGATCTTTACCTTGCCGTCCTTGGAAATCATGATATTCTGCGGCTTGATATCCCTGTGAATAATATGATTATTATGCGCAGCCTCGATTCCCATGGAAACCTGGATCGCGATACTGATCGCTTCTTTGACCGACAATCTGGATTTCTTCTCGATATAGTTTTTGAGGGTAATTCCCTCCACCAACTCCATTACAATATAATAGATGCCCTCTTCTTCCCCGACATCATAAACATTCACGATATTGGTGTGCATCAGTCCGGCCGCCGCCTGTGCTTCGCTGCGGAATTTGGATACAAAATTTGTATTTTCGCTAAACTCCTGCTTCAAAACTTTCACTGCGACAAAACGATTCAACTTATGGTCTTTGCCCTTATATACATCGCTCATACCGCCGGTGCCTATTTTTTCAAGGATCTCATATCTGTCCCCAACAATCATTCCCACTTTTATCATCTTACCACCTCATCGACAAAGGGACTTACTAATACAACCGCGATATTGTCCTTGCCCCCATTGTTATTCGCTGCATCGATCAATGCCTGTGCTGTCAAAGCCAGATTCCTCGGATCAAAATGATTGCGTATGATCTCTAAGATCTCCCTGTCTTCCAGCATATTCGTCAATCCGTCCGAACACATCAGAATATTGTCCGACGGTCTTAATTCCACAGTAAAAAAGTCAGCCTCCACTTCATCTCTGGCTCCAACCGCCCTTGTGATGATATTCTTATCCGGATGCAGTCTTGCTTCGGAACGCTCGATCCCTCCCAGACGGATCATTTCTTCCACAAGGGAATGATCTCTGGTGATCTGTCTGATCTCTGCATCGTTCACCACATAAAGTCTGGAATCTCCCACATTGGCCACCTGCAGATATTTTCCGATCACCGTCGCCACCACTACTGTGGTACCCATACCTGCCATGTTCGGATCCTCACTGGCCTTTTGTCTGACGGCCTTATTCGCTTTCTGGATCGCTTTTGTGATAATGATCCTCGGATTTTTTTCAAAAGATAGCTTGATCTCTCTTTCGATCGTCTCTACGGTATATTTGGATGCAAAATCACCCGCTTTATGTCCTCCCATGCCATCTGCCACGATGAACAGATTCGGCATATTGCCCACCGGCTTTCCTGAGGAAAAGACATAATCCTGATTTAATTGTCTTTTTCGCCCGATATCTGTGGCGGAATATGATTTTAACAACGTTTACCCTCCTCGTTGTCCTGACCGGATCATTCACTTTCAGTCATAAAAGACTCACTAACATATTATTTTACCATAGGATGAATAAAAGGACAATAACCATTCTTTATTGGTTACTATTCACAGCCGTTCTGTCTGCTCTTGTTCCATATGTCTTCGCCGAAGCTGCCCGCATGCTCCGTCAATATCTCGTCCCATTTCCCTTCGGATCGTGACATGGCGGATCTTCTTTTCAAGCATCTTCTGGAAATTCTGTACATATCCCGCAGTCGGCTGCACGAACTCCCTCTCCTTGATCGGATTGACCGGGATCAGATTGACATGACAGTTTAGCGGAGCCAAAAGCTCTGTCAGTTCTCTGGCATCTTCTTTCGTGTCATTCACTCCTTTTACCATACTGTATTCAAAACTGATTCTCCTGCCGGTCTTTTCAAAGTAATATCTGCAGGCTTCGATCAGCTCACTGATCGAATACTGATTCGCAACAGGCATGAGCTTCTTACGCTTCTCGTCATTGGACGCATGCAGGGATAAAGCCAGCGTGATCTGCAGCTTTTCATCCGCCAGAGCATACATTTTAGGGACAATCCCACAGGTGGAAACCGTGATGTTGCGCTGGCTGATATGCAGACCGTTCTCATCGGTCAGTAATGTGATGAAACGCAACAGATTGTCATAATTGTCAAGAGGTTCGCCGGTCCCCATGACTACGACGTTGGATACTCTCTCTCCTGTCAGCCTGGTGATACAGTAAATCTGGTCCAACATCTCCGACGGCCTGAGTCCCCGCTTAAGCCCATCCAGCGTCGATGCACAAAAGCGGCATCCCATTCTGCAGCCGATCTGTGAAGAGATGCAGACACTGTTTCCATGTTTATATTTCATCCAGACACTTTCCATCACGTTGCCGTCGGCACACTGAAAGAGGAATTTCTGGGTGCCGTCTGCTTTGGAAATCTGCCTTTTCAGAAGTTTCAAGGAGGTATATTCGTATTGTTCTTTCATGCGGTTTCGCAGATCCTTGGGAAGATTGGTCATCTCATCCAAATCTGCTGCGAGTTTCCGGTGCATCCATTCGTACATCTGCCCGGCACGGAATTTTTTTTCGCCCTGTTCTGTAAGCACTTGCTCTAGCTCTGAAAGGGTCAGGGATTTAAGATCGTTCATTTGCTTCACCATAGTGTCCTATATGTTGGCGGGTGTCACCTGCCGGTTTTATCTTTTTTACTGCCTGTTTAAAATGTGTAGTCTGCGTTTGCGGCATTCACTCTGCCCCGGGTTGACCGGACGGCCCTTTTCTCAGACGCGCCATGTAGAAGCCATCGGTGGTTTCACCGCTATGGCTGTTTCCCGGGAAGAGAGTCTGTTCCTCTTCGAGCTGAAAGGGAAAATTTTGAAGGAACCACTCTGTGTTTGCTTCATTTTCTTCCACCGTCAGTGTGCAGGTACTGTACAGGAGTATTCCACCCGGTTTTACATAGGTCTGGACAACACTTAAGATCGTTCTTTGCAAAGAGGCGATCTGTTCGATATCCTCTTCCTTCAGACGATATTTAATATCACCTTTTCTGGCAATGGCACCAAGCCCGGAACAGGGAAGATCCGCGATGACCACGTCAGCTTTTTCAATGCTGTCCGCATCCTCTTGCGTGGCATCCCATACTTTTATGGCAACATTCCCAAATCCGCTGCGGGCAAGATTTTCTTCGATCAGAGAGGTCTTATATTCTGTCAGGTCTCTTGCCTCCACCTGTCCGTTCTCTCCGGTCAAAAACGCTGCATGAAGTGCCTTCCCTCCGGGAGCCGCACAGACATCGATCACCCTGTCTCCCGGCCTGATCCTCGCAAAATCCGTAATGAGCATAGAGCCGGTATCCTGGATCATAAAGCGGCCGTTCTGATAGCCGGACATGGTCTCGATCCGGTCAAATCCGCTCACTTCATACGCGTCTGCATAAAGCTCTGACCGGTGCACCTGTATGCCGCATTCTTTCCATTTTTCCACAAGGCCGTTCCATTCCTCCTGTGTCGTATTTCTTCGGATCGTCACAGGACGTGTCTGTAACAGTCCCTGCAGGATCTGTTCGGTCTGCTTCTCTCCGTACGCTTTCAGCCATCGGCTTACGATCCATTGCGGCATAGAATAGTATACGGAATCAAAACGTGCGGTTTCTTTCTCCGGATCGGGATAGTCGATCTGTTCTTTTCCCCTCGCTATACTGCGAAGCACACCGTTGACAAAGCCTTTCAGGGAAGAAAAGCCATGTTTTACCGCCAGTTTGACAGCTTCGTTGCAGGCTGCACTGTCCGGTATCTTTTCCATGAAACAGATCTGATAGGTGCCCATTCGCAGGATCTCACGGATCAGAGGTTTCATCTTTGCTGTCTTTGTTTTGGAAAAGGAATCGATGATGTAATCCAGCCTGATCTTCTGCTCAATGGTGCCTTCCGAAAGCCGTTTGATAAAGGCTCTGTCGTTTTTCTCCAGATAAGCGTATTTGTCCAGAGCTGCTTTGATGATCAGATGACTGTAGCCACCCTTCTCCAGCACCTCTGACAGAATCTGTAAGACAATTTCTCTTGTATTGATGTTTGAACCGGTTTGTGTTTTGTTGGTCATGATACCTCTTTATTATTATGGATTTCTCGTTCATTATCACAAAAAACAGATGCTCGTGTTATTTTGTCTTCTCTCCGAGTCTGCTTCCTGTTACGATCGCATGACCTAAGAGGAAGTCCTTGACGGTCATGCGCTTTTTCCCTTCAAGCTGGAGCATGGATACTTGCAGGATCCCCTGCCCGGTGGATACTTCGAAGGCGTCTTTGCTAACTGTTAAGATGATTCCGGGCTCCTTGTCCGAAGACTCGTCCATGGCTTTTGCTTCCCAGATCTTGCAGGTTTTGCCTTCCAGATAAGTATACGCACTCGGCCAGGAATTTAACCCGCGCACCAGTCGTTCGATCTCGTCCGCCGACCTGCTCCATTCGATCAGTCCCATGGATTTGCTGAGCATTTTGGCATAACAGCTTAAGTCATCTTCCTGCTTCGTGAAAGAAGCTGTCCCGTCTTCAATGGCAGGAAGTGTTTCTACGATCAGTTTAGCGCCTGCTTCCATGAGTTTATCGTGAAGGCTCTCGCCTGTTTCCTTCTCTGTAATGGGCACCACGATTTTGGAAACCATGTCTCCGGTGTCCAGCCCGGCATCCATGCGCATGATAGTTACACCGGTCTCCTTCTCCCCGTCGATAATGGCCCACTGGATCGGCGCAGCCCCCCGGTATTTCGGGAGCAGAGACGCATGGATATTAAAGCAGCCAAGCCTTGGAATATCGAGGATTTCCTGCGAAAGGATCTGCCCGAAGGCTGCGACAACATAAATATCCGCCTCGTAGCTTTTCAGTTTTTCCACTTCTTCTTTTTGTTTGATCTTTACCGGCTGGAAAACCGGAATACCATGTTTGACGGCACATTGTTTTACCGGTGTCATCTGCATTTCCTTGCCGCGGCCTTTGGGTTTGTCCGGCTGTGTGACCACAAGCACGATCTCATGTCCTGCCGCGATCATGGCTTCTAAAGGAGCTACCGCAAAATCGGGGGTTCCCATGTAAATGATCTTCATAATGCTGTCACTCCTTCTCCTCATCATCATAAACGACATCCTGCAGGCCGTTCACGCCGCCTTCCACTTTTTCCACATAGAGGTGGCCGTCAAGATGTTCGACTTCATGGATGAGAGCTCTTGCCAGCAGTTCTTCGCCTTCTACAATGATCTCATTCATTTCTTCATCGAGCGCCTCTACTTTTACATAGTTCGGTCTGGTCACCGTTCCGGTTTTGCCGGGCACTGATAAGCAGCCTTCATACCCCGTCTGTTCTCCGTCTGTCTCTACGATCCTCGGATTGATCAGACAGATCGGATCGTCTCCGCAGTCAATGACCACGATACGTTTCAAAATCCCCACCTGCGGTGCAGCAAGCCCTACTCCATTTGCCTCGTACATGGTGTCAAACATGTCGTCGATCAGTTGTAACTCTTTTTCTCCCACTGCCTTTACTTCCTTGCAGACCTTATTCAGGATCGGGTCTCCCATTTCACGAATTTTTCTCAGTGCCATAATTCTTTCCTTCCTAACTTTGTTGTACTTATCGTTTTCTTCACATGATGTCGGGGTCAAAACCCGATATCCGGATTGTTCCGTGCTTCGCACTCCCACAATCCTCCCACATTCTATTACGTCTTTTTCCCTAATAGCCGTTCATCGGGTCAAAGTCAAAATAAAGATTCACATTTCTTACCTTCGCTTCATTGATCTTCATAAATTTCTCCATGCGGTCCTTCGCCTGAATCAGCATGTCTTCGTCCGCATGTTTCACATAAAGTACCATGCGGTAGTGATCATTAATCTTACTGATCCCCGCTTTTGAAGCACCCAATATCATAACGCCTTCCCCCTGACCCCATTTTTTCAGTCTCGTGCTGACTGCTTCTGCCACGGCTTTGACCTGCATTTCGTCCCTGCCCGTAAAAAGCGCGGCCAGCATATGCGCTGCAGGAGGATAGCCCATCAGATCGCGGTAGGAAAATTCCTCTTCATAAAAAGCCTGATAGTCCTGTCTCGCCGCATGGACGATCGCATAATGCTCCGGCTGATAGGTCTGGATCACGACTTCACCGGGAAGCTCTCCCCGGCCGGCTCTTCCCGCAGCCTGTGTCAGAAGCTGAAAGGTCCGCTCCGGTGCCTGATAATCTCCCGCCGCCAGAGACAGATCCGCCGCGAGGATTCCCACCAGTGTCACCTTTGGGAAATCATGACCCTTCACGATCATCTGCGTCCCCACAAGAACATCTGCTTCCTCGTTCGAAAATGCCTGCAGGATCTTCTCAAAATCATCTTTTTTGCGTGTGGTATCCGCATCCATCCGGAGGATTCTTGCCTTTGGAAATTCCTTTTGCAAAAGCTCCTCAATCTGCTCAGTCCCCACTTTAAAGCCCGAGATATAGCCGGAACCGCATTCAGGACACTTCTCCACCGATCTTCTTTCATACCCGCAATAATGACAGACCAGCCTTCCATTCTTATGATCTGTCAACGACACATCGCAATGCGGACATTTCATCACATGACCGCAGGCGCGGCAGGATACAAAGCCGGCATATCCGCGCCGGTTGATAAACAGCATACTCTGCTCTTTTTTCTCAAGCCGGTCTGCCAGTTTTTCTTTCAGGCTCCGGCTGAAGATACTGCGGTTTCCTTCTTTTAGTTCTGCCCGCAGATCTATGATCTGTGTCTGTGCAAGCACAGCCTCCTTTGCGCGCTCACGCATGGTAAACAATCTATACTCTCCGGTCTCAGCCCGCCTGTAGGCCGTAAGGGACGGCGTGGCAGAACCGAGTACAACACTTGCCCCGCACATGCGCGCCAGCTCCTGTGCCGTTTCCCTGGTATGAAACCTCGGCATGGTATCGCTTTTATAGCTGGACTCATGTTCCTCATCGATCACGATCAGTCCCAGATCCGGAAACGGTGTAAACAATGCCGTCCTTGGTCCGATCACCACACTGACCTCTCCTCTTTTTGCACGCTCAAAACAGTCGTATCGTTCTCCGGCCGACAATCTGGAATGGATCAGAGCCACACGATTCCCGAATCTGGCATAAAAGCGGCTTAACGTCTGATAAGTCAGTGCGATCTCGGGGATCAGCATGACCGCCTGTCTGTTTTGGGCAAGGACCTTGTCGATCATATTCATGTAGACTTCCGTCTTACCGCTGCCTGTCACTCCGAATAATAGATACGTACGGAAATTTTCCTGCTCATAATCGGCACAAAACTCCGAAAGGATCGCTTTTTGCTCCTTTGTAAGCTCCGTCACTAACTCCCGGCCTTTTTTTAACGTGATCAGTTCTTTTTCTGCCTGACTGACATCGATCTTCAGGATCCCTTTTTCCTTCATCCCCCTCAGCGTCTGAGCGGACACGCCCAGTTTCGCAGTCACGATACTGTAAGCGATCTGTTCTGTTTTTAGAAGCTCCGAAAGCAGTCTGACTTTTGCTACCTGATGCTTTTTCTCTGCTTCCAAAAGCAGCTCTTTGGCTTCGGTTTCGGAAACATTCAGCGAAACTTCTTTGGGCTGTGTCCTTTTCACAGCCTGTCTGACCGGAAGAACTGTCTTAAGCGCAGCGATCATCGTGGATCCGTAATGCCTTTTCATCCACCATGCCAGTTTTAGCATTCTCATTTCTACCGGAATGCCCTTTGCATCCACATCCAGGATCTCTTTGATCCTGCCCGGAGGATAATCGGCAGTTTCCGTCACTTCCATAATATAACCACCGATCTCCCGATTGCCTTTTCCGAACGGGATCCGGACATGGCTGCCGACCTCCGCTTTTTCCAGGAGTTTCTTAGGGATTCTGTATTGAAACGGCCGGTCGATCTTGCCATGAGAGATCTCTACGATAATATTTGCATATCTTTCTGCCATATCACTGCAAACCTGACTTTAATACATCCGCGATGATATCCCTCTCATCCATCGGATACTGCACTCCGTTTATCTCCTGATAATCTTCATGACCCTTTCCGGCAAGTACGATCACATCCCCCGGACGCCCCTCTTTTATGACATAGGCGATCGCCTCCCTGCGGTCACAGATTTCCACATATTCTCCATCGGTCTTTGCGATCCCGGTCTTGATGTCTTCAATGATCGCCTGCGGATCTTCCGTTCTTGGATTATCGGAAGTGATCACAGTCAGATCCGCCAGTCTGCCACTGACTTCTCCCATCTCAAACCGGCGGTTCCTGTCACGATCGCCGCCACATCCAAACAGGCAGACCAGACGTTTCGGGTGATATTCTTTTAACGTCGTAAGAAGACTCTGAAGTGCCATCGCATTGTGTGCATAATCGATCATCAGCGTAAACTCATCGGAAACCTTGATGATCTCGATCCTGCCCTTTACTTTCGCTGACAGCAGCGCCTTTTGTATATTTTTATCTGTCACGCCAAAATGACGGCAGATCGCGATTGCGGTAAGTGCATTATAAACACTGAATCGCCCCGGCGTATGGAGTTTTGCTTCCAGCTCCACCAGTCCTGCTGTCTGAAAATCCACACCCAGATATCCCTTTCCGGTGATTAACTTCATATCCGTCGCGCGAAGCATGGCATCTTCCGAAAAGCCATAGGTCTCGATATCACAGGTATGATCTTTTATCACCTGCTGCCAGTGGGCATCATCGCAATTGACGATTCCATGCCTGCACTGCTTAAACAGCAAGCCCTTACAATGCATATAGTCTTCAAAATCCTTATGTTCCTTCGGTCCGATATGATCCGGCTCGATGTTGGTAAAAATACCGATCTCAAACGTAAATCCCTGCGTGCGGTGAAGCATGAGTCCCTGACTGGAAACCTCCATTACGACCGTATCACAGCCTGCTTTCACCATTCCGTCAAAATACTCCTGCAGCACATAAGACTCCGGTGTCGTGTTATGTGCCGGAATATGTTTCTCTCCTATGATCGCCTCGATGGTGCCCACAAGTCCAACCTTGTGACCGGCCTGTTCCAGGATCGACTTCACCAGATAAGTGGTCGTCGTCTTTCCTTTCGTACCGGTGATCCCGATTACTTTCATTTTATCCGCCGGATTGCCAAAATATGCTGCTGAGATAAAGGCCATCGCATAACGGGTATTCTCCACTTTGATCACAGCTACATCCGGCTCTTCGGGAAGCTGTACTTCTTTCTCCACCACCAGGGCTTTTGCACCTTTTTGGATCACGTCTTTTACAAAATCATGTCCGTCAAAATCGGCACCTGCCACACAAATAAAAAGACATCCCTGTGTTGCCTTGCGGGAATCATAAACGACTTCCGTCACACAGTCTGTGTCTTTTCCTCTTATCATCTCGTATGAAATCCGACTGCAAAGATCCTTAATCGCTATCATAATCACACCTGCTTTCTTTACCTTGTCTGTATCAAAGTCACAGACCGCTCACTGCATCTTTGTCACTCTGCACCAAATCATTCCCATTCATCCTATGCACCTTCTGTCCATCCGGTGATAAGAACAGCAATATTTTAGTACACAATTAGAGTTATTATACCACATTTGGTATACGCATGCAACAAGCGCAGCCGGACGAACGGAATCGCAGATTTTCCTCCTTCTGTTTTCGGTCGTTTCTATCCGTTTTTTAATATAAAACAAAAACAGACTTCCTTCTGTACCATAAGCAGAAGATGGAGTCTGTTTTTGGATCTGTTTTTTGGTCTGTTTTAATTCGTTCGCTCCTGTTTACCAGTGCATATGGTCCAATCCCAACTGCACCCCTGCCATACACAGGGCAAAGAAGGTCAGCACAAACAGCAGCGCGATCGCACCTTTATCATAAGTCAGCTTCTTCGCTTCAAAATTGGATGCAAGCATCTCGATCCCCAGACCGATCAGGATACAGGGCCAGAGATCAAAGATCATTTCATAACTGATACTCTTCATAAAAGTCTGCAGAAGAAACAATACTCCGTATACGACCATGGCAATTCCCGTTGTGATCGTGCCGACACGATGGTTTCGGACCGTTTGAGAGTGGCTGTGCACAGCGGCACTCGGATCCGCTATTACTGTTTCCTGCAAAAAAGCATCTGTCCCGGTACCTGCTTCGATCGTTTGCAACGCAAACATACCGGTTCTATTCTCACTTTTGTTCTGCATAAAGTACCTCCTTTTTTCCCCGGATCATTTTTAAGCCGATCGCAATGATCAATAGCGCTGCTGCAATCTGCGGAACCATATTCAGCACCGGCTCCAATATATCCCATAGCATATTCGGCATCAGTCTTTCCAGCAGATAATAGCAATTGTTCCACAAAATCCCGCAGCCTACCACGATCAGAATTCCCGCAATCCATTTACGTGCTGTTTCATTGGAAACGGATACGTTCCTGTCCTCCAGGATGCCCTCCCAGATATACTTATCCTGAAGCAGTGCAAAAGTTTCATCATCACTGGCCGCGATATTTCTGGCATGGAAAAATCCATAAAACCATACGATAAATGCCATCCCGATAAACACATCACTGGCTCTTAGCACCGACGGGATCATAAAACTCATGAAAAAGACCATCATAAGGCTTACCCCCATCTTCATAAATCCCATGTACATCTCTGCCGCTCCCGGCAGGAAAGAACATATAAATGTAAAAAAACCGTTTTTCTTTTTCTGTTTCATCCTAATATCCTCCTGATTCTTTATTCAGACCCTCTTTGCCAACCTCTCAACTGACTGTTTTTCGAAAGAGCCCCTTTTTTATCCCTGCTGTTTTCAGTTCCCCCGAAAGATTGAATCACTCTCCGTATCGCTTAAGTAATGAGCTGCCCCGATCTTTCCAAACAAACTGCTTTTTGGCACGCCTGCTTCCGTTTTCTTTCGTGTATCCATGCTATCATGTTCTTTATCTTCTGTCTCTGTCCGGCTGATACCGAAGATTACACTGTCTTTATTCACAGTGCTTGTGTAAGACCATAGCTGCGGTACCGTAAAGAGCAACAGGATCGCCGCGGCCACAGAAGTCACGACCCGGATGCAGTAGGATCTGTATTCTTTCTGCCCGCGTATCTGCTGATAACGGACAACATCTTTTTCTTTGCTGCCTTTCGTCGTTCTCTGATTCTGTTTTTCTTCCTCTTCCAGTCTTTTCAAAATGTTTTGTGCCATATCCGGCGGCGGTACTGCCATATCGCCTGCTTCCACCTCCCGGATCAGACGATTCAGTTCTTCATCCGCCAGATAACTCTCTGTTTTTCTCATGAGACCAGTTCCTCCTTTCGGATCGTTTTTTGCAGCATCTGTCTCGCCCTGTAAATGCGGGTCTGTACGGTCTTCAATCCCACGCCGCTCTCCTTTGCGATCTCCTTGGCCGTCAGTCCTTTCAAAAAATACTTTTCTGCCGTCTCATTATACGGCGGCGACAATGCTTTACAGCTTTCGGAAAGTTTTTCCGTCACTTCTTTGCATAAAACTTCCTGTAAAGGTTCCATTTCATTTGACGGCCGTTCCATGAACGCATCTTCTTCTGCCACAGCTTCCTTGCGGGCCGCCCTTCTTTTCCAGTCGATGCATTTGTTGCCGGCGATCCTGCATAGCCATGCTTTCTCATTTTGTCCGTCAAATGTATCCCAGTGCCTGTAAGCAGCCAGAAAAGTTTCCTGCGTGATGTCTTCTGATACAAAATAATCACCGGTAAGTTTCAGACAGACAGAAAAAACAAGATTCTGATATTCCCTCATGAGCCGTATTAAGTTTTCCTTCGAATCTATTTTCCCCGCCTCCCGTCTTTGGATCAGAACGTTCTGATTTGCATCTTCATTTACTATAACGTGACCGTTCCCAAAATGTCTTCACTTTTTTTGATTTTTCCAAAAAAATGACAAGCCGGAACATTTTCTCATGTTCCGGCCTGTATTTTGTACGCATTTTATGATCCGGATCTTCGATCCATCTTTCCGAAAAACTCTGCAGAGATTCCTGACGCCTTTAGAACACGATCTGATCCCTGCCATGATTTTTACCGTAATACAGTTTTTCGTCCGCCTCCTGAATCGAAGTCTCAATGGGATTATGAAAATCCACCTCGGTCAGACCGAATGTCATGGTCACGCGAACCTGCTTTCCTTCATATTCCACCACCATCTGCTTGATGGCATTCTGTATCGTTACCAGAATATCATAAGCCTCGTCTCCATTATTGTTCGGAAACAGGAGAAGGAATTCTTCACCTCCCCAGCGGCAGGGCATATTTCCGTTCCCCACGTTTTCTTTAAAGATCCTTGCGATCTGCTTTAAGACCAGGTCACCGCAATCATGCCCCCAGGTATCGTTGACCTTTTTAAAAAAATCAATATCACACATACACAGGCTGAAGTTGCGATTCTCCGATTCCTTTAAGATCTGCTGTACATAGTCCATCGCTCTTCGCCTGTTCGCCAGACCGGTCAGATTATCCGTAAGAGCCTCTCTTTCCAGTTCTTCATTATATTTCACCAGCTTCCCTTCCAGGGCTCTGGAATCCTTTCCGAAAACATAACTGATCAACGAAATGCACCAGAAGATAATGATCGTGTTCATGATCTGTAAAAAGTCTTCCCGCTGCGGCGGAATCTCATAAATCGCTTTGATATTGTGGAAATGAAAATAAAATGCGATCCTGATCGCACAGATCAAAACAGCGATATACATTTTGGTCCGGAAGCCGTCATAGCCCACGAAAAATTCCAACACCAGCAGCACGATCAGAAAATGCTGCACACCTACCCACCAGCCAAACCATTGCAGATTCAGACCAATAAAAAGCAACATCGCGATCGAAAAGATCGTAGCCGCTGTCCTGACTTTAATATGATAAGAGCTGACAAACAAAACTCCGAAAGCCAGCACATACAGGCAGCTTATCACAATTCCTCTTCCATCCAGAATGTGCCAGTTGAGCAGAAAATTCACAATAAAATAAAAGAACACAGTCAGGATCAAAATCCGGATCACGATCATCGTTTTGACGGATTCATTTTTTATGGTAGTATCTTTTTTGATCAAATCTGCAAACCGCTTCGAAATCTTTTTTATCATGATCATACGTTCCTCTTTCCCTCTATTTTCTCACAACAATATCCCGATCATCAGCCAAACAGTACCTCTTCCATCGCTTCCTTCAGATCTGCGATATCATAATAAACCTCAATCCCCTGCTCCGGATTCGCGCGATAGAAGGACGCCATGATCTTATTGACGATCTGGCGGATCATGCTTTCTTCCATGCCTGCAGTCAGCAATGCACACTGTACATTGCTGTAGCGTATCGTGACATCCTCCCCACGTGCGGCCTGTCTGATGGACTTCTCCAGAATCTGCATGATGTCATTGCGCACCTCCACAGTAAACGTATTTTCTTCCGTCCATCTGAGCGTGAAAAGGATCAGATAGATTTTTTCCTCTCCCTGCTCCAAAAGCTCGTCAACCTTTCCCGAAAACGTATCAAACCCCTTAATATGACTATAATCCGCTCCACTCTCATCCACCTGTCCGGCCAGCATTGCCACCAGATTCTTCAGGTCTGCCGAATTGGCAACCGCGACATCATTATCCTCCTGCATATCCTCCCGATAGGAAAAATATTTGCCCGTCCCGTACATCTTCGCCACAAACAGAGCCTTGGCGGCATATTCGTACAAGACGGTGGCATGATCCTTTTCCGTTGCAACATGCGTAATGCCCACACAGACAGAAAGCATCCGGTAAGCCTTATTTTCATCAGCCACATGAAGGATACTGTCAATCAGCTGATTGGCCACTGCCTCTGCTTCTTCATCCGTATCCAGATCCGGCAGATACGTTACAAATTCGTCCGCTCCCATTCTGCTGATCAAAGACAGTGTGTCGATCTTTCGTATCTCCTCCACCGCTTTGATAAGGTACTTATCACCCACCGAGAAGCCTTCCTGCTCATTGATCCTGCGGAAATTATCCAGATCAATGATAAACAATGCTCCCCGGCCGTATCGGCTGATCTCATTCTGGATCAGTCTCAGTCCGCTTTCCCGGCGCAGTGTCTTGGTCAGCTCATCTGTGAAAATATCCTCCATTGCCTTTTCTTCCGCTTTGTCGATCACGCGGGAAAGGATCTGTGTCGTCTGGCGCATCGCCAAAGACTCTTCCATATTCAGCTTCGGCAATCTGTCTTCTTCAAGCAGCTTTAAAAGTGCTTCACAGGCTTTGGGATCAAACTGTGACCCGCTCCCTTTTTTCAATTCATTGACCACACGCTCCTGGTTCAGATGTCTCCGGTAGATCCTGTTGGAGGTCATGGCATCATAAGAATCCGCCACACCGATGATCCTGGCGATCTGCGGGATTTCCTCTCCCTTCAGACCCTCCGGATAGCCCGTACCGTCATAGCGCTCATGGTGATATTTCGCTCCAACATCCAGATCGCAGATGATCGTGATGTCCTTTAGGATCTCTCCGCCCATCACGGTATGATCCTTCATAAGCTGGTATTCCTCTTTTGTGAGCTTGCCGGGTTTATTCAACACATTATCCGGCACACCGATCTTGCCGATATCATGCAAAAGACCTATATAACGGATCCTGCGCAGATCCTCTCCCTCATATCCCATCTCCTGTGCGATCGCAACAGAATATTCTGCAACGCGCCTGCTGTGTCCTGTCGTATATTCATCCTTTGCATCAATGGTATTGGCGATCGTCATGATCGTCTGCATAGTCATCTCCTGCAGCTGATCATTAGAAGCAGTCAGCTCCTGATTCATCGTTTCCATCTCTTCTGCCTGCAAAAGGATTTCTTCCTTCTGGCGGTTGACTTCCGCTGAATAGGCCAGATTATTGGTATAAATACCATCATAGATCCTTGTCGCAAAAAACAACGCCAGAAAGCAAAGGATCAAAAGTGCCACCTGGATTCTGATATCGCGATCCAGCAGATCCGTAATGTCCCCTGTCACATACCGGAAAATGATCTGCCCGATATTAAAGACCGCCGTGAGCACACTGCTGACAAAAATCAGCTTCGGATTGTGATACAGCACAAGCAGTGAAAGCATCGGCAGGATATAGGTAAACACCAATACCGTATGCCCTGTAAACAGTACAAAGACATACATCAGCATGTATCCAATGACAATGTCATACTGCAAAAATTCGCTCTCAGGCTTTCGGAAATAATTCAAGCTCACAAAAACAAGCGGTAATATCGTGATCAGCAAAAAAATGCCAAGATACTGAAACGTCCTGTCTCCTCTGTACACTTCCATCAGGTACATCAAAAACAGCACGACCGTGATCAGCGCCCAACCGCCGAGCAATGCCCTGTTTGTCCTTTTAACCGCAAAATTCATAGAATATCTCCTGTTACAAATCGTTGCAATTTACACATATTTCTGGAGATTCGTTCGCATAATTTGTATATATTTTATCATATTGTTTGCAAAAAAACTACAATATTCCAAAAACTTCTGATACTTTTTCACCTAAAAACAGGGATTTCGCCCGAATAATGATCCGCACGAAATCTCTGTTTTTAAACTGCATCTTACTTTTTCTTCTTAAACTTAAATTTCGCGTTCTTCGCGCCTGCGCTTTTAAGCTTCTTCACAAATTTCTTATAGGCTCCTTCATTCTTTGCAAAGACAGTGATCGTCGCTTTCTTTGCGATACCCTTTAACGCGTTTTTACCGACTTTCTTCGTGACATTGGCATTGATGGTGATCGTCTTTAACTTCTTACAGCCGCTGAACGCTCCGGCGCCGATGGTTTTTATGGAAGTGCCGGACAGATTCAGTTTCTTCAGATTCGAACATCCTGCAAAGGCATTTTTCCCGATCTCCGTCACATTCTTTCCGATCGTGACAGATGTAAGTTTTGTATTTCCTTTAAATGCCTCATCCGCGATCTTTGTAATGGTATAGGTCACGCCGTTTACCGTCACACTGTCAGGAACCGTTACTTTACCGGTATCACTGATCGGACCGGCGTAGGCTGCCGTCGCATTCGGGGCAGTCTTTGTTACAACGATCTTCGCATTGACAGCAGGTGCACTTAACTCCCCTCCGACCTTTGCGGCTGCTTCTGCTTTTGCTTTCGCTTCAGCTGCTGCCTTTGCGGCTGCTTCTTCTGCCAGAGTCTCCGGACTCTTAACGGATGCATTACCATCCACCGTGACACGGAAACGCTCTACCCAGTCATCATAACGTTTTTCCTCTTTTTCTTCTTCGTCATTCCAGTCTGTCCACTCATTATGGCAGAGAATGCCGAAATCGATGGTGTGTGTTCCTTTCATCTTGGAAAGATCCAACGCAATCACGCCGAAGCGGTCATTGCTCTGATCCGAAATGGTAATGCCTGCCGCCTCGTAATCAAATTTCTCGCTCCCGCCTTCTTCAGTCACTTTATCCCAGGTATCCCGAAAGATCCCATAGGTCGCATGGAAGATTCCCTTCTCTCCATTGTCCCAGTTTACCTGCTCAACATCTTTTTCCTGATACCATTTATCTGCTTCCGTCGGGAAAGCTCCATGATAGTCTTTGTCCTTTTCATAGATCACATAGAGGACATGGTTGCGGTCATTTGCATGGAACTGATCCGTTACCACCTGATAATCCTCATAAATGTCATCGCCGGTTCCCTTTTTACAGTAGATCCCTTCTCTGGAATTGGTCACATCAAACTGTGCATGGGATTCGACATCCCCCTTGGTATAAGTGAGGGTATAGGTTCCTGTCTGTAAAAAGATGCACTTGAAAATAGCGTCCCTGTACTGTGTCAGCTCCACTGCCTTACCGTCCGGTCCCGTCATGGTGATGGTGGATTTATCCTTGATATCGGTAATCTCCAGATCCTTCTGAAAGCCCAGTGCAAAATAGCGTTCCCTGCCTGCCCAGCCATGCAGTACCTTACGTGCTTCTTCATTGCTGATCTCATAATCATCGCCTCTGCGATCGGTCTCCCTAAGGACAAGTCCATCTCTGCTGATGCGCAGGTCGATTCCTCTTTCCCAAGTATAGTACTCCGGTTTGGACGGATTCCAGTTGTCGATCACGCCAAGCGCTGCTCCCAGGTAAAAGTCAGATGCCTGCCCTTTTTTCACAGTCACTGTATGGCATATGGAACCATCTGCCAGCTTTTGTGCATCACCGATGTCTGCGATCTCTTTTGTGATGGGAGCCGAAACGTTGTCTCCCACCCAACGAAAGATCCCGTAAGGCTTCTTCCCCCAGTCTGTCGTCTCCATCTCGGCATAATACGTGCCTTCTGCCGATTTCTCCGGGAATTGAATCTTTTTATTTTCTTCCACATCTGTGTCGTAAATACAATAGTAGGTTTTCGACGCCTCCATGCTCAGCTCATCATTAAACATAAGCGTCTGGTAGGAACGTTTCTTCTCCGAATAGAAGGCGATCCTTGGGAGATCAATGACCAGTTTTGCCGAAGAAGGGCTTCCCTCCATCTGAACCTCTGCCAGATAAGTACCGGCATCCTCCAGTTTATCAAATGCAAAGATTCCGTCTTTATCCGTCTCATACGTACCGCTCTTTTTCGTCTTTTGATTGATCAGGGTCACTTTTGTCCCTTTGGCAAGCGGTTCACATGTGTCATTTTCCTCATCATACCATGCAGCGCCCACATACACAGCGCCTCCCCGGTCAAGTTCATAATAACACTTCTTTTCATAATTCGGATTCTCCCTAAGCTCCGCCTTGATGGATTCCAGCTCACCATGCTCATTTCGTTGTTCTTCGGTATTGATGTCCGTTGTCAGCACAAGACCGTTTCGCTCCGGACGGAGATTCACGCCGGGTTCGTTCCATTTCCATCCGGTCTTTGTACCCACACGCTCAATCCGTGCATAAACCCAGTGATCCTGGTCAAATTCTTCTGCAAAGGTCACAAGGTATACCTTCGTCCCTGTTTTGATATCTTTGGTGACTTCCGTTACAGATTTGAGATATTCCTCATTGAGTTCCTTCGTATCAAAACGATAAATGTCTCCATCCCCAACTGCATCATTGATCCATGTACGCAACACATCCGGGCGATTGGTGATCTCCGTTTCTTCATCCCGTTCTTCCTCCTTATTCCAGAAGGTCTCTTTCTCTTTCTCCGGCACGATCAGATACAAACTCTTTGTCTGATCCGTATAAGTATAATCCGCCACATAGCTTTCTTCCGTCAGCACAGGGCTTGTCGCAAATCCGCAATCCGGCACTTCCACATGGAAAAGAACGCCACCTTCCACACCATCTGCATAGACCAGATACACCCCTGACTGATAAAAAGTGATCCGGTAAAATCCATCTTTTAAAACAACCTCGCTCTGCGCCTCATCGCTCCACTCCGTGCACAACTCGATCCGGTAGGATGAAGCATCCACCACTTCACCGGGTAGGACCGTTTCTTCTTCACCCTCTCCGGTAATGATCGCTTTCTTTACCGTGAACCCGCCTTTGTAATACTGGTTCTCTTTATCGATCCGAAATACACATTCATGTCCGCCTTTTACATTACACCATTGTGTGGTTCCCCAGTCGACGACCTCACCTTCCATCTCATCTGTTCTGGTATCCGGCCGCAGTTCACCGTTTTCCCTGTCAAACCAGGCATGTACGGCATAAAGCTGCTCCCCCTTGTTGATTGAGATACTCTCTTGTGCCTGCAAAAGCTGTGGCGGAAGAAGTGTGAGAAGCATCATGACCGTAAGCATCCATGATAACATCCTCGTAATTCTGCTCTGTTTCATACACTATACCCTCCTGTCATTCATTTTCTGCATAATTTCCTCCCTGCCTCTGCGATCCGGGATCACCTTGTATGGCAGGCTGTCAGAATCATTACGCATCAAATAATATATCGGCAGATAACAGGATTCCATGAAGTATATTGTCAAAAAAGAAGCGTATATACCTCAGGTAACATTTGTATTTTTACCGCTTTGTGCTTTGTACGATATATTTCCATTGCGCTGTTTTTCCATTTTGGGTCAATGCCTTCTGCCAAATCACTTGACTCATTTCACTGTTTTTCCTTTTGGGGTCAATGACTTCTGCCAAATCGCTTGACTCATTTCACTGTTTTTTCTTTTTGGATCAATGACTTCTGCCAAATCACTTGACTCATTTCGCTGTTTTTCCTTTTTGGATCAATGACTTCTGCCAAATCGCTTGACTCATTTCGCTGTTTTTCCTTTTTGGATCAATGACTTCTGCCAAATCGCTTGACTCATTTCGCTGTTTTTTCCTTTTCAGGTCAATGACTTCTGCCAAATCACTTGACTCATTTCACTGTTTTTCCTTTTGGGGTCAATGACTTCTGCCAAATCGCTTGACTCATTTCACTGTTTTTCCTTTTTTGGTCAATGACTTCTGCCAAATCGCTTGACTCATTTCGCTGTTTTTCCTTTTTGGATCAATGACTTCTGCCAAATCACTTGACTCATTTCACTGTTTTTCCTTTTGGGGTCAATGACTTCTGCCAAATCACTTGACTCATTTCACTGTTTTTCCTTTTTGGATCAATGCCTTCTGCCAAATCGCTTGACTCATTTCGCTGTTTTTCCTTTTCAGGTCAATGCCTTCTGCCAAATCTCTGTCGCATCATCAAGGCAAACGCAAATTTGCTTATTTCATAAACCTGAAAGCTATTCCTGTCTCAACATTTCTCTTAAAGCTTCCATATACTCATCTGCCAGCTTTTTGTCATGAAACTGCTCAATGGTGAGCATTATCCAAAAACGCCCACAGCCATCTGAGTTTCCTCAAACAACTGCGGGCACATCCTTAAACCTTATTCTTTTTCGCGGAGAGCATCGTTTCTTATCTGTTCTTAATCTCTACCTTAATCTTCTCATACAGTCCGCGAAGCTTCCTCATGGGGATATCCCCGTTTTCCAGCGTCAGCGCATTCGCAGCCGATACACACACCGCCTGTCTGACCGCTTCCTCAAAATCTTTTTTTTCAAAATAGCCCATGGCAAGCGCCGCTACCACGCAGTCGCCACAGCCGACGGTATTGACCGCCTCGATCTTTGGCGGCACCGAACGGTAGGTATGGGATTTTTCAAATACCCAAAGTCCCTTAGCTCCCATGGACACCGCCACGCAGCCAACCCCTCTCTCCAAAAGCTCCTCTGCCGCTTTTTTAATTTCTTCATCATTTTTAAGCGGTCTCTCCATCAGCATTTCCAACTCGTGTAAATTCGGCTTGATGCAGTCCGGTTTCGCTTTGACCGCTTCGCTTAACGCTTCCTTGGAGGAATCCACGATCACAATGCTTTTTTCTTCATGTGCAAGCTCGATCAGCTTCGCATAGAAATCATTTTCCACGCCGACCGGCAGGCTTCCGGACAAAACAACCACATCCGCTTCCCCCAGCATCGCTTTATACTGTTCCAAAAAGGTATTGACTTCATCCTGCGTGATCCCTGCACCCGGCTCTAAGATCTCCGTCACTTTCCCGTCCGCACTGATCACATTCGTACTGATCCGCGTGTCGGAAAATGTCCGTGTGAAGGTACAGTCAGCACCCATCTCATTGACAACATTCTCGATCAGATTGCCGCCTTCACCGCCCAAAAAGCCCATAGCTATGACAGGCATGTCAAATTTACACAACACCTTTGTAACATTGATTCCTTTACCGCCTGCGACAACGGTTGATTTTTGAACCCTGTTCACTTTTCCGATCAGTAATTTATCCAGTTCACAGGTCCTGTCGATCGCAGGATTCAGACTAACTGTTAAAATCATAATATTTTACCACAATCTGTACAGATTTCTTTCCATTATATTCATTAATATCCGGATAGTAAACGATACTGCAGTTTCCGTCATGGGCTTCCACCCGGCACAGCATCTCATCCGCTTCTCCAAAGTAGACGGCATCCAAGAATCGCCCGTTGCCATCTTCACAGCTGAATTTTGCCACATTACGGTTTTTCCCTAATACTCTTCCGTTTTTCAGACAGACTCCCTTTTGCGCAAAAAGAGGTTTGGGATTCCCGTTCCCATATGGTTCCAGCCTAGCAAGTTCTTCCACGAAAGACAATGTCAGATAGCTGAGCGGCGTCGGCACATCGATATGTACCTTTTCCACAAAATCCTCCTCCGTCAGATCCGCGTTTTCATTCAGCCTTTTTCGCAGTTTTTCCACGTCACTCTCATCTGCCATGGAAAGTCCCGCTGCCATCGGATGACCACCGTATTTGGTAAACAGATCCTCCACTTCATGTAATTTATCATACATGGAATAGCTTTCGATCGAACGGCCGGACCCCTTGACTCCTTCTTCGCCTCTCGTCAGTACGATGGCCGGTCTTAAATAACGTTCTCTGAGCCTGCCGGCAATGATCCCCGCAATACTCTCATGACATTGCGGCAAATATACGACCATCACTTTGTCCAGAGGCTTTCTCTCGATCATCTCGATCGCATTTTCGAGTTCTTCCTGCGTGATCCCTTTACGATTTTCATTTAACTCTTTTAATTCTGTTGCCAGCAGGACTGCCTCGCGCTCATTCGTCGTCTCAAACAGCTCCAGTGCCCGCTTTGCAGTATCCAGTCTGCCCGTTGCATTGATGCAGGGACCTAAGACAAATCCCACCTGATAAGGTGATATCTTTTTATCCACAAGCCCACAGACATCGATTAGGGCACGCAGTCCTGTATTCGTCGTCTGCTCCACTTCTCGAAGACCATAACGCACGATCAGTCTGTTTTCGTCTAACAGTTCCATGACATCCCCGACTGTCGCGATCGCCGCAAAGGCAAGCTCTTCCTGTAAAAACAGTTCGCGCTCTGTCTGTGCCACATTCTCAGACATTTTCAACAGTACATCTGCAAATTTGTAGGCCACAACCGCTCCGCAGATCCCTTTATAGGGATACTCACAGCCCTCCCGTTTGGGATCGATCACGGCTAATGCCGGCGGAAGCAGTTCTTCTTTTCCGGACTCTGTCTCCCGGTATGGCACTTCATGATGGTCTGTCACGATCACTCCCATGCCCAGAGAATTGGCATAAGCGATCTGTTCTGCTGCAGCAATCCCGTTATCGCAGGTCACGATCAGTTCGCGTCCCTCTTCATGCGCCACCTCGATCAGATGATCGCTCAGTCCGTATCCATCCTTGATGCGGTGCGGGATCGCGGTATCCACATCCGCTCCCGCCATGGTAAACGCTCTTTTTAAAATATGTGTGGAACAGATCCCGTCGATATCATAATCGCCGATGATCCGTACGTTCTTTCCCTGCCGGATAGCCTCCAGTGCGATCTTGCATCCTTTGACCAGGTCTTTCATCTGTTCGGGTTCGTACAGGTCTGCAAGCGTACCGTTTAGGAATTTGCGTATATCTTCATCTGCTGTCACTTCCCTGTTTCGCAAGATGCGGGCAAGGACGGGGCTGATGTGATACTTCCGGGCAATTCCGTCAAAGTCTGCTTTTTTCATTGTTACAAACCATTTTGCCATTTGTGTACGCCTCCTGTGGCATCATGATGCCCTGTTAATTATCTTACCACAAAGAGGGTAGGTTGGGAATTCCTTTTTTCGTTAAAGTTATCTTCCGGTCGCCGGCCAGGAGGTATGTTTCTCTGACAGACACGCTCTCGCTCTGAGTTCGGCGTAGCGGTACTAAGGCACCAAAGCACGGTGCCTAAGGACCGACGCCTCACTAAGGTCTGTTTTCGAAACATACCTCCTGGTCGGCTCGTGACGGGCTGTCCTTATTTGTGGGCTCCCGTTCAGTATCTTGTGGCAGGCTGGTTCACTCTTGGACGGAGATGTCTTGAGTGAAGCAGTGTAGCGGTACTAAGGCACCAAAATACGGTGTCTAAGGACCGACGCCTCACTAAGGTCTGTTTTCGAAACATACCACCTGTCCGGCTCGTGACTGGCTGCTCGTATTTGTGGGCTCCCGATCTGAGAGTTAATCGGCTGTATCACTCACTGGCGGCGATTGGCTTGTGAGAAGACGGGTGTTCCGTTTTCCGGGCATTTCGCCTGTCCGACCGTGATTGGCTACTCGTATTTATGGGCTCCCAATCTGGTTTTGCGAGTTATCGGTTGTGAACTCATTGGCGGCATCACTTTGTGTCTGGTCTGCTTCGGTGGTACCGTACTGCATGATATATAGATCCACCTGTTTTTTGAGGTCTTCCCACTCATCCTCATGCTCGGCATAGTATTTGGGGCACATTTTTCCGTTGGAATCGTAGTGCCGCAGAATATCGTCTGTCGTCAAGTCGAATTTGCCGATCAGCCATGCCAGAAGGTGGATCAGGGATTCCTTTGTCGCATCCGTAAAGCTTCCATCGTCGTTCAGATAGCAACACTCGATGGAAATAGAATCGTAATTGTGCTGTTGTACTGCGTAACCGATTTCCTCAAAGGGGAGGCACTGAATGATCTCTCCCTCATAGCCGATCACAAAATGGGCACTGGCTGAGGTCTCTCCGGTGGTTCCCAGATTTTCGAAATAGCTGCGGTTCTGCGCCGCCGTGGTCCCCGGATTGGCCGTGTAATGTACAAATATATTGTTGATCTTTCGCAGCTCCTCCTGTGGTCTGGAATATTGATTCGGTGTCAGGAAATTGACCTCAAACTCCGGAGGCTCCCAGACTTTTAACGGTTTTTCTTTGATCACGATGGTTGGCTCATGGTCACTCACTGCCTGCTCTACATATTCGGTTACTGCCGGAACCGCTTTTTTTACCACAAATACCGCCAGCAGGACACCGAACATAACCATCATGAAGGTACTAAACCACATGGTGTACATGATGCGACGTTTTTTTCTCCTCTGCCTGGCCCTTTTTCTGGCTCTCGCCTTTGCTCTTCTTTCAATCTCTTTCATCTGGCCTTTTTCGGAAACTTCAATGATCTCCAGTTCTTCCTGCCAGGAAAGTCCGTCATCAGCTTCATCCGTTTCATAAGGCAGATATGTATCCCTCTCTCTTGTTTCCATCTTTCTTCTTTTCACCCTGCCCTCTGCAGGTTCCATCGTCCACTCCATTTTATCCCTCACCCCAATATCCACTTTTGTGACAGCCTGTTTTCCTTCCGGGTCTCCGGGATAACATTCATCCTAACAGGCATCTGCCACACTTCCCACTCACGTTCTATACACTATATTGACAAAATCTGAGTTTGTTTTCAAGAGGTGCGGAAAGGAATTAAAAAAAACTTAACAAAAAGAAAAGATTTTCCCAAAGAACATTCTCCCAGGATTAATCCTACATCTATGATCAGCTTTATGACTGGCTGATCCCAGGCAGTATTCTCCGAGGCTTCTTTCGCATTGTCAGAAGGTATTTCCTTCATAGAAAAAGACTCCAGATCTCCTCATCGAGTTTTCTGAAGTCTTATGTTCACACGATCTGTTCTCACTTTTCTAATCTCCTGATTAAAAATGTTTCCACATGCTTTGACCTATAAATATCTTTTTCGATTGTTTCCCTCATTTCCTCATAAATTCCATCCTTCTTAGCCTCCTGAATACACTCTTTAACATCATCCTCCGAGATACCGAATGCAAATTCTATTCCTGCCTTTTCTACAACGAAATCTGTACTGTCTTTTTTTAATAAATCTCCATATGTTCTCTCAAAATAAGACAATACCATCTCTTTTTCTTTCTGAAAGACATCTATTCCTTCACAGAATACTATAACACTGTCATCTCCACTATTTCTTACTTCTATTTCTTCAATAATATTATGATTAGGTCGCCAAAAGTCGGGTTATAACCTCCCAACTGGCTACTAAATATTTGTTCCTTGACAATTGAATAC
>SVFN01000041.1 GCA_015056815.1 Lachnospiraceae bacterium
CAACTGAAATGGCCACGCTTTCCCTAAAATAAAAAGGGCGTGTGAAAAAACTTTTCGTTTTTTCACACGCCCTTTACATTTGTGGGAATGCCGTAAGCAACAGAGCTTCTAGGAGAGCCCGGTCGTGTTTGCACGGAACGCTAAAGGAGTCATGCCGGTGCGCTGACGAAAAGTGCGGCAGAAGGAACTTTCATCTTTAAACCCCACCTCGTAAGAAATATCACTGACGGTATGGGAGGTCGTGGTCAGCAGATACGAAGCGGTGGAAATCCGTGTTTTGATGATATATTGATGCGGCGTCATGCCGACTTCCGATCTGAAAACACGCAGAAAATGATAGGAACTTAAGTTTGCCATAGCGGCAAGCTCTTTTAGGGAAAGCTCCTGCTGAAAATGGGATAAAATATAGTTTAATGTTTTGCGGATAGCAGCATTGGAGGTATTGCTGTCCGCTTCTTTTGGGGCTTCAGGCCGAAGAAGCGGCAGGAGAAGCTTTGCGATCTGAAGGGACATCTCTTCCTCCGGAAGAATGTTTTCATCTGCAAATTTTTGCATAAGATCCCTGAGACGGCAGTGCAGGGAAGGAAAGCCGGACGGGTGCAGGATATTTCCGTGGACAGAGGTGATCTGCTCATAATAATCCCCGGCGAGCGGACCGTCAAAATGCAGCCAGAGAATCTTACAGCCCTCATCGGAACCATATTCGTGCGGTTCATAACAATTTAACAGCACAATCCCTCCGGCAGGCACATGATAAGTGCTCTCATTCAGCACAAGCCGGAAAGTTCCCTCCTCCACAAAAAGATACAGAAAACTATCGTAGCAGCTCCTTTTTTGACAATATCCCGGCAGATACCGGAAGTGCCCGATGGCAGTCGGATAGAAAAAGAGCCTTTTCGCCATGGCACTGGGCGTATAGATATAATATGGAGAGTGTGGTGCTACCTTTTTTTCATTGGAATACATAAAGAAAACCTCTTGAAAAGTAAAATTTATTACAGCAATTTTTTTATATAATACAACAAGTTTTCACATTGTACAAGAGAAAGGACAGGGGTATGATAAAAGTGTAAAACAGATTTGAAATGTATGACACAGTGCAGGTTATGAAGCTGCGCGCAGTTTGTGATCGTTATACAAAATAACAGGAGGTTGTATTGATGGAAACAGTTAAAATCTGGGAAGAAGAGGTTGTGATCCCCACCTATGAAGTGGGAGCGGCAGACAAGAATCCGATGTTTTTGGAAAAGAGAGTCTATCAGGGAAGCAGTGGCAAGATTTATCCTTACCCTGCCACGCAGGAGATTTCAAAAGAAAAGACCGACAAGGTCTATCGTGCGGTCTGGCTGGAGAATCAGTATCTGAAGGTGATGATCCTGCCGGAGCTTGGCGGACGTATTCAGAGAGCTTTTGATAAGACCAATCAGTATGATTTTATTTATTATAACCGTGTCATCAAACCGGCTTTGGTAGGACTTTTGGGACCGTGGATTTCCGGCGGCATCGAGTTTAACTGGCCGCAGCATCACAGACCGACCACCTTTATGCCGGTGGACTACCGGATTGTGGAGCATGAGGACGGGAGCATGACGCTGCAGACAGGCGATACCGATCAGATGTATGGCACGAAGGAAATGACAGAGTTTACGCTGTATCCGGACAAGGCTTATATCGAGATCAGAGGGCAGCTTTATAACCGTACCCCCCTGCCCCAGACTTTCCTGTGGTGGGCGAATCCGGCCGTGGCGGTCAATGACAATACCCAGTCCATTTTCCCGCCGGATGTACACAGCGTATACGATCATGGCAAGAGAGCCGTGTCACGTTTCCCGATCGCGACGGGAGAATATTATAAGCACGATTACAGTGAAGGCGTGGATATTTCCAGATACAAAAATATCCCTGTGCCGACTTCTTATATGGCGGAGCGTTCCGATTATAATTTTGTGGGCGGTTATGATTATGGCGTAGGTGCCGGACTTTTGCATGTGGCAGACCACCATGTTTCCACCGGAAAGAAACAGTGGACCTGGGGATGTGGCGATTTTGGAAAAGCATGGGACCGCAATCTGACCGATGAGGACGGACCGTACATCGAGCTGATGACGGGAATGTACTGTGACAACCAGCCGGATTTCACCTGGTTAAAGCCCTATGAGGAAAAGACATTCCATCAGTATTTCATGCCCTATAAGTCGGTCGGGCAGGTGAAGAATGCATCGATCCATGCGGTGATGAACACGGAGCTTCGAAAGGATGGGTTGTACGTCTGTGTCTATGGCACTCAGGACTATCCGGAAGCGGAAGTTATCGTCACGGAGAACGGCAATGAAATCTGGCGTGAAAAAGCACGGATCTCTCCGGTAGAGATTTATGAAAAGACACTGTCGGTTTCCATTAAGGATTTCTATCAGGTAAAAGTGACGGTAAAAGCAGATGGCAAAGAGCTTGTCAGCTATCAGGCAAAGGATCAGGGGATCCCGAAACTGGCAGAGCCGGCGAAGGCTGCGAGAGAGCCGGAGAAGATCCAAACGAACGAGGAACTGTATCTGACCGGACAGCATATCGAGCAGTACCGTCATGCCACATTCCTGCCGGATCCTTATTATCTGGAAGGACTGAAGCGAGATCCGCTTGACAGCCGGATCAATAATGCCTATGGATTACTGCTTTTACGTCGAGGCTGTTTTGAAAGATCGGAAGGATATTTCAGAAAAGCGATCGAGAGACTGACGAGTTTAAATCCGAATCCGTATAACAGCGAGGCGTATTACCATCTCGGTCTTTCCCTGTTTTACCAGGAAAAATTTGACGATGCTTATGATGCTTTCTATAAAGCTGTGTGGTCGAATGAACAGCAGGAAATGGGCTATTATTTCTTAGCAGTGATCGCGGCAAGAAGAGGCGAGTATGAAGAGTCGGAAGCACTTGTGCGAAAGAGTCTGGTGAAAAATATGCACAATATCAAGGCCAGAAGTCTGTGTGCAATGTTACTTTACAAATTAGAGCGCATACAGGACGCAAAGCTCTGGATCGAGAGCAATTTAAAGACCGATCCGTTTGATTTTGTTTCCCGCGCTGTACGGATCTTTCTGGGAGAAGAGAATGCGAAGGAAGAACTCTTTGCTTTGAGCCATGGAGCTTATGAGACGTTTTTGAATATTGCAAGAGATCTTGCAGAGGCCGGTTTTTTTGCAGAAGCTGTGCAGATGCTGGAGCTGTGTGAGGCAAAGAGACCGCTGATCTATTATTACAAAGGATTCTATCTGGAAAAACTGGGGAACAAAGAGGCAGCTTGCGCGGAATACGAGAAAGGGGAAAAGGCAGATCCTTCTTACACCTTCCCCAATAAATCGGAGGATATCCAGGTGCTTTCTGCAGCGATCGAAAGTTTCCCGCAGTGTGCCATGGCGCGGTATTATCTGGGATGTCTTTTCTATGACAGACTGCAGTATGAGGAATCCGTCAGACTCTGGGAGGAAGCAGAAACGATCGCAGGCAGTTATCCGACACTGCTTCGTAATCTTGCCATTGCTTATTATAATAAGAAGCAGGAGCCTGAGAAGGCAAGGAAGTATTTGGAAAAGGCATTTTCCCTGGATGAAACGGATGCCAGAGTCTTTTTGGAACTGGATCAGCTTTACCGGAAACTGAAAATGTCTTCCGGGGAGAGACTTGCCTTATATGAAGATCATAAGGAACTCTTGGAGCGCAGGGATGATCTGTATGTGGAATACATCACGCTGTTAAATCTATGCGGAAAATATAAGGAGGCCTATCAGGCGATCGCGTCCCATCAGTTTGCAACCTGGGAAGGAGCCGAGGGCAAGATCACGACGCAGTTTAAAGTATGTCTGTTAGAGCTTGCAAAGGAAGATCTTGCGAAAGGTGATGCCAAAGAAGCGAAGGAGAGGATCCTCTTAGCACTTTCTTATCCGGAAAATCTCGGTGAGGGACGTCTGGAAGGAACCAAGGATAACCATCTGTATTATCACCTGGCACTTGCGGAAGAAATGCTGGGAGATTCTAAGGCAGCACGCGAGAATTTCAAAAAAGCAACACTGGGAGCGATGGAGCCTGCCGGCATGATGTATTATTACGATCAGCCTGCTGACATGATCCTGTATCAGGGACTTGCCAAAGAAGAGCTGGGAGCTCATGTGGAGGCAAACGCAAGATTTTATAAGCTTTTGGATTACGGAGAGCATCATTTTTATGATGTGTTTAAAATGGATTACTTTGCGGTATCCATGCCGGACTTCGCAATCTTTGACGAGGATATGAATGAGAAGAACCGTGCACACTGCTATTATCTGATGGGGCTTGGAAAACTGGGACTGGGAGAAAAGAAACAGGCGACAGAGTATTTCAAAAAAGTATTGAAAATCGACCCGGCACATCAGAATGCGGGGATTTACCTGAAGATGGCAGAGATGTAAGAGATTTAAGGCACAGTAAAGCTTATGATCCGGTCGTTAGACATGCAGTATAGTTCTCATGCAGACGCGTTCTCGCTCTTTGAGAAACATACTGCATGACCTGCCCGGAACAGAGAGTTTGAGCGTGAAGAATGTGACGTTTGGAAAGCCGGGGAGAGTGTATGGGAGAAGAAAAAGCAGGAGATAACATCCGGAAGAAAAGAAAGGAGCACGCGAAAGAAAGCATGAGAGAAACGGTCATGCATCCGATCGCACCGGTCTTTGATCCGGATTCAAACGTGCTGATATTAGGCAGTTTTCCTTCGGTAAAATCCAGGGAACAGGGATTTTTTTACGGGCATCCCCAGAACCGTTTCTGGAAAGTGACAGCGGGTGTCTGTGGAGAAACGGTGCCGCAGACTGTCGAAGAGAAGAGAGCGTTTTTGCTGCGCAATCAGATTGCCGTCTGGGATGTGATCGCACAGTGCGAGATCAAGGGTTCGTCCGATGCGAGCATCAGAAACGCAGTGGCAAACGATCTGTCTGAAATTTTAAGTATAGCGAAGATCCGACAGATCTATGTCAATGGAAAAACTGCGGAGAAGCTTTTCTTAAAATACACAGCGCCTGTTATCGGACGCACCTGTATCTGCCTGCCGTCCACGAGTCCGGCGAACGCGGCGTGGAATCTTGAGAGACTTATGGAGGCGTGGGCGCAGATCCGAAGCTGAACGCCCGCCATAATCCTGTAAAGCAGCAAATGAAATATTTAAAGTATGTCATAAAAACAGCCGGAAGGAATTTATTCTTTGCAGGGCTGTTTTTGTTGTTGATGGATCTCAAAGCAACAACAAAAACAGAAAGATCCTGACAATGAGCTATTGCTTGTAGGCACAAATTGTGTTAAAAAGAAAAAGAGAATTCCTGCACGAGTAAAAATTTGAAGTGTCAGGAAAGCCAAAAAGGCAGGGAGGAACCATATGTTACCAAAAGATCCGGTGATGTTATTGAGTTTTGTAAATATGAAGTTAAGAGATTTTTATGGGAGTCTCGAAAAGATGTGTGAAGATCTGGACGCTGATAAGAAGGAGATCGAAGACAAACTGGCAGGTATCGGATACCACTATGATGAAGAAAAGAATCAGTTTGTGTAATCGCCTGACGTCGCGGGCGTTCTTGTTTGTTCCGAAGGATTATGGGTATATATACTCCGGCAGGTGATAGGGTCATGAAAGAAGAAATCCAGATAACAATCAGTAACTCCAAAAAACTGCTTTCCCTGAAAAAAGGAGAAAGCTTATTTGCGTGGTTAAGAAAATCCGGTCTGTTCCATGGGGAGTTTTGTGGAGGAATCGGCAAATGCGGGAGATGTAAGGTACGGTTTTTAGAGAATGCACCACTTCCGATGCCTTCTGAGCGAAGACTCCTTACCCCGGAAGAATTACGCTCAGGGCTGCGGCTTGCCTGTGTGACAAAGCCGGTGGCTGACTGTGAGATCGAGTTATGTTTTCCGGAAGAAAAAAAGATGTTTGTTTTGGACAGACTGCTGGAAAACAGGGGGATGAATGGAGAAGCGTCTTTTGATTTCGGATCCCCCTGTCGCTGCGAAAAAGATGAGATGGTGATCGCTGATATCGGTACGACCACGATCGCGATGCTTTTGGTAGAGAAGGGAAGCGGTCAGATCAAGGCAAGTTATCATCAGCTCAATCCGCAGAGAAAATACGGATCGGATGTGATCTCAAGGATCGGAGCGGGGATGTCCGGAGAGAGCAGTGAGCTTTCAAAGCTTGTAAGAGAGGTACTCCTGCAAGGATTAAAAGAGCTGGGCGGCGATCCGCAGTTTATGGCAGCTGCAGGGAATACCGGTATGATCTACCTGCTTATGGAAAAGCCGCTTGAAGGATTGGCAAAGGCGCCTTTTACTGCGGCGAACAGGGAAGAGATCGTGACACAGTCCGGAGGATTGACGACTTATATCATGCCCGGAATATCCGCTTTTGTGGGCGGCGATATCAGTGCGGGCATCTATGCACTGCTCATGCAGATGCAGGAGGATAGAAAAAAACGACTTGCGGATGAAAAGTCGATTCCGGATGAAACAATCCTGCTTCTTGATCTTGGCACAAACGGAGAGATGGCACTTCTTACTCCGAAGGAGATTTATGTCACAGCCACTGCAGCCGGTCCTGCATTTGAGGGGCGGACAGGGCTGTGGGGCAGGGATATGGTGAGTTTTTTGGCGGATTTGATGCAAAATGGGCTGATCGATAGGTACGGGACATTAAAAGAACCGTTCTTTTCAGACGGGCTCCGGGTGAAAGAGGTACGCATCACACAGGAAGATATCCGGGCG
This sequence comes from Lachnospiraceae bacterium, assembly GCA_015056815.1. Classification (GTDB taxonomy): domain Bacteria; phylum Bacillota; class Clostridia; order Lachnospirales; family Lachnospiraceae; genus SIG333. The sequence continues at coordinate 6,775 of SVFN01000041.1, forward strand.
CTTCAGCTTGCAAAGGCAGCAGTCCGTACAGGAATAGAAATATTATGTAAACAAGCGGGCTGCCGATATGATGAGATAGACAGAGTGTGTCTTGCCGGTGGATTTGGCTATCTGATCGATCCGCAGAAAGCGGGACAGATCGGATTACTGCCGAAAGAACTCGCAGGGAAGGCAGAGGCAGTAGGAAACACAGCGTTGACAGGACTTTTTTTGAAATACAGGGAATACGGGAAAGCGGGAATGGAGTGTTCTCTTACGCATGATCTTTCCCGACGGGAGAGGATCTGTGACAGGATACAGAATGCGAAGGTATTCAATCTGGCAGAATGCCCGGAATTCAATGAAAATTATGTTAAGCATATGAATCTGGGAGAATAATTTTTTTGTCCCTGGAAAGAAAACGGAAAATTGTTCAGCCCTGATTCCGGTTCCATGCTGCGGAAACGTAAATGGCATAGAACCGGAAGTGCTGCTTTGCTTTCGCGGTGATTTAAGCGAAAATGAAAGCATAGCACATCTGTTGAATGGCTGTTTGTACAGTGAATAGAACGGAAATGAAACAGGAAGCATCGAATGGTCTGTCCGGCTTGCTTAGATGGGTGTATAATCGGCGAGAAACCTGCATAGATTATAAAAAGCTCTGCAAAGAGAGTGAGTTTGCGGTTGGAAACACGGAAAAAATGGTTGCTTTTCATTGCAGCATTTGGCATTCTTACGTTACTTGCACGTTTTACGGAAAGGATCACACAAGAGCAGTGGGAAGAAGAGAAAAATCCGGAGCAGATGTGGGAGAATACTGCACAGGAAATGGTCCGGACACAGAGTGATCAGCTGAAGATCACGGAGTATAAAGGCAGGATTGCCCTGACGTTTGACGACGGGCCGTCGAAGCTCATGACGCCGCAGCTGTTGGACGGCTTGGAAAAACGAGGCGTGAAAGCGACCTTTTTCCTGATCGGAGAGTATGCAGAAGAAAATCAGGAGCTTGTAAAGCGAATGTCGGAAGCGGGACATCTGATCGGGAATCATACTTATCACCATATACAGTTGAAAGATCTTGGAAAGGAGGAGCTGAAACGGGAAATCGATGAAACCAATGATCTGTTGGAGCAGATTACCGGGAACAGACCTCAGTTTTTACGTCCGCCTTTCGGAACGTGGGATAAAGCTCTGGAAAAGACGGTGAACATGATCCCGGTCCTGTGGGATGTGGATCCTTTAGACTGGTGCAGGGAGGATGTGGACTGTATCGTGAAAAGCGTGGTGGAGCATGTGAAGGATAATGATATCATTCTGCTGCATGACAGCTATGACACAAGCGTGACGGCAGCGCTGCAGATCATAGACATTTTACAGGCACGGGGATATGAATTCGTGACGGTAGATGAATTAATGACGGAGTAGTATAAAAGGGAGCGCATTACAAGCCGACAGAACGATCGGCTATGCATTTTATAGCCGGATAGAGCGAAAAAAACGGTCGGAAAGAGGGAACAATTATAGCGAAAAGCCTGAAACGGGACAAAAAGAGGGCGAGTGGCTTAATAAATGCCAAAAAAGCAGGAAATACAGGAGCAGAAGAAATGGATTTGTTTGAATACATGAGAAATACGCATATGGAGAAAGAGTCGCCGCTTGCGGCAAGGCTCAGACCGACGACGTTAGAGGAAGTGGCGGGACAGCAGCATATTATCGGGAAGGATAAGATGCTTTACCGGGCGATCAAAGCAGATAAACTGAGTTCCCTGATCTTTTACGGACCTCCGGGGACCGGCAAGACTACACTTGCCAAAGTGATCGCTCATACCACGAGTGCGGAATTTACGCAGATCAATGCGACGGTTGCCGGCAAAAAGGATATGGAAGAGGTGGTGGAAAAGGCAAAGGATGCCCAGGGAATGTATGGCAAAAAAACGATCCTTTTCATCGATGAGATCCACCGCTTCAATAAGGGACAACAGGATTATTTACTTCCCTTTGTGGAGGACGGGACGATCATTCTGATCGGTGCGACGACGGAAAATCCATATTTTGAAGTAAACGGTGCTCTGCTTTCCCGTTCTGCGATCTTTGAATTAAAGCCTTTGGAGCCGGAAGAGATCAAAGGTCTGATCAGACGTGCATTGACAGATGATGAAAAAGGGCTTGGACATTATCATGCAGTCATCGATGAGGATGCACTGGAATTTCTGGCAGACCTTTCCGGCGGGGATGCAAGGAGGGCGTTGAATGCGATAGAACTTGGCGTCATGACGACGCAGGCAGGAGATGACGGTGCGATCCGCATAACGCTGGAAGTGGCACAGGAATGCATCCAGAAGCGGGCAGTGCGTTATGACAAAACCGGCGATAATCATTATGATACGACATCTGCTTTTATCAAAAGCATGCGCGGATCTGACCCGGATGCGGCGGTATACTATCTGGCGAAGATGCTTTATGCGGGGGAGAGTGTTACCTTTATTGCGCGGCGTATCATGATCTGCGCAGCGGAGGATGTCGGCATGGCAGATCCGAACGCGCTGAATGTGGCAGTCAGTGCTTCTTTAGCGGTAGAGAGAGTCGGTATGCCGGAGTCACAGATCATTCTATCGGAGGCGGCTGTTTACGTGGCAACTGCGCCCAAAAGCAATGCCTCCTGCGAAGCGGTATTTGCTGCGACGGGAGAAGTCAAACGAAGCGGGAATCTTCCGATCCCCGCGCATTTACAGGATGCACACTATAAGGGGGCGGCAAAATTGGGACACGGAACCGGATACAAATATGCACATGATTACCCGAATCATTACGTTAAGCAGCAATATCTTCCTTACGAGCTGACCGGGACTGAGTTTTATAAACCTTCCGGCAATGGGTATGAGCAAAAGGTTAAGGAACATATGAAAAGGCTCAGAAAAGAAGCCGGGAACGAAGAGGAGGATAAATGATCCGGCGTTTCTATGGAATTTCCACTGCCGGTGGCGGGATCAAAAGAAAATTGACAGAAAACAGAGAAAGACCGGCAAAATACGATTGTATAAAGAAAACAATAAAAGTTCATAATTTGTTTATAATTTGTTGATATTGAACACATATGGCGAAGGTATACTATTCTTATATTGTGACATTCTGTGAAAATCGCGCATTTTAAAAAGCAGAATAAGACAGAAAACAGTTAAGAACGGGAAAGGGGGCTGCCATATGTGTTTCTCTATGAGACTCAGGGAAGGGATCAAAATGATGATCATGATAGTTTTACTGGCAGCTTTCTGCCTTGTGTCATGGTGCTTAATGAAGCTTTGGACGAAGCCTGTCTCACTTGCGGAGATAGAGCAGCAGACGGTAGAGCATGGAGAAGAGGTGGCACATGTAAGGACCACCTGCGATTACCATCACTCTGCCGGATTTCAGAAAGTGATGAAAAATTCCAAATACAAAAGTTTCCATTCGATGTATGACCCGCAGTTTTCCAGTGCCATTCCCGGACTGGGGACGACGGACGTTCTGGGGACGAACTGTACCGGCATGGTACCGCAGGGGCTTTGCTTCTGTGAGGATTATCTTTTGGTATCGGCGTATGATTGCGGCAGGGATGGTAAGAGACAGCGTTCTGTGATCTATGTGATGTCGGATCAGGATCCCAAAGACCGTAAATGCCTGACAACACTGGTGCTGCCGGACATCAATCATGTGGGTGGGCTGGCTTTCGACGGGAAGTATGTCTGGATCGCCAAAAGCTCCACCGGTACCTGCAGCGCCATTGATAAGAAGACGATCGATGCAGCGGTGATGAGCAGGATGGGAAGCTGCGAGGTGAACTATACCGCGACGGTTGATTGTGGTGTGACCGCCTCCTTTCTGACTTATTATGATGAACGGTTATGGGTAGGTACCTTTGCATATGGGAACAAAAAAGAAGGACTTCTTACCAGCTTTGCCATAAGCGGAAGCGGGGAGGAGCTTTCCCTGAAAAAAGTAAACCGGCTGTCCATTCCCTGCTATGCAAATGGGGTTAATATTGAAAAGTATAATGGCAGGGTATATATGTCGGTTGTATCCAGTTATTCGAGAGTCAAAGACAGCTTTGTCTATGTGTATGAGCTTGAGAATGACGGGACGGAGGCAATTTCCAAGAAATATTGCAAAAGACACAGATTTCCGCCCATGGGAGAGGAAGTGGCATGCGATGGAAGCCGGCTTTATTTCCTGTTTGAGTCGGCAGCAAACTGCTACAGCAATAGCAGCAAAAAAAACTGTTCCCACCCGGTGGATCGGATCTGTGCGATCCCGATGGAAACATTTTATGTGGGAGAAGATGCTTCGATGGGAGAGATGCTTGCAAAGAAAGCATCCCCGGAAACAGATCTTTATGTAACGGATCCGTTTTCGGATGAGATCGATGAGGCACAAAACGTTGAGGAGACGGAAAATGACAGTATCAGTAAAGCTGCTCCACGAGATACTGGTAGAGCTGCTGGTTCTTCGCCTGCCAGTTTTCACAGACTCTTGCAGCTTCTTCCTCAGTGGGAACACAAAGATGTAACGTGACAAGCGGTATGTTTTTGTCTTTCACCACAAGATCCGTTTCATATAATCCATAGGAATTGCGCTTATAATCAGAGGTGACAGAGACTACGTCTCGCAGTTCACCTCTGTTTTCTTTCAGATAAAGATCGATCTCCTGTCTGATATCGCCGGAGATATCCTGCTCAAAAAAAGAAAGTGTGGATTTCCCCTCATCAGTAATAAAAAGCTGTGTGCGGTTGCGGATCGTGCGTGTAGTCAGCATATCCGCTTCCGTCAGCTCCGCGACGGCCTTTTGGACATTCATAAAATCAGTGTAATTGTGATCCGCCATAAAATCCGCGATCTGCGCCTTGGTCAATGGGAAGGAAACCCTGTCCACCATATATAATATGATCAGTTTGTATAAGGTAAGAGGTTCTGTTGTCATGAAATACTCCTTTTGGGCAATGTTTCCTGCCGGAAAGATCCTGTGCAGGGGTCAGCCTGTAAAATATTTCCCCTGCCAGCTATCCTGCAGCCTCATTTCGTGATGCAGTGAGTTTAGGACATCTCTCTTATTGAGACTCCATAACGGCGCGATGGTAAGTTCTCGCGGACCGTCACCCGTCACGCGATGGATCACGATATCCGGATCCAAATGCTCCAGACAGCAGATCAGGAGCCTGAGATATTCATCCTTGGTTAATACTTTAAAGTGCCGGCCGGCATAGTCCCGAGCAAGATCGGTTCCTTTTAATACATGAAGCAGCTGGAGCTTGATACCAAAAACATGCATATGATTAACATAATCTATAGTCTGCAATACCATTTCCGGTGTTTCCCGGGGGAGTCCCAGAATAATGTGAAGGATCGTGGGAATGGAATGCTCATGCAGACAGAGAATAGCATCGGTTGCTGTTTCAAGAGGATAATGCCTGCGTATGTAGGAAGCTGTGGATGCATGAACAGTCTGAAGCCCCAATTCTATCCAGACTGTTTTATCGGGATAGAGTCTGCGGCATTCGTCCAAAACTTCAAAAATAGGCTTTGAAAGGCAGTCCGGCCGTGTGGCGATGGATATTCCACAGACCTTCGGATGGGACAAGGCTTCCAGATAGAGCTTCCGACAATATTCCGGTGCAGCATAAGTGCCGGTAAATGCCTGAAAATATGCAATAAAACGCTCCGGTGCCCGCTTGGCCGAAAACAGGGAAATCCCTTTTTCCAACTGCAGTCGGATATCCGGATACTCATGGCAGCTTATACTGAAATCACCACTTCCGGAGGCGGAACAGAAAATACAGCCTCTGGTATCAAGTCTCCCATCCCGGGAGGGACAGGTAAAGCCGCCGTCTAAAGCAACTTTATATACTTTTTCACCATATATGCCCTTGAGATAATCATCAAGGGCATAGTAAGGACGGGTATGATCTTTAAACCGGTTTTCCATATCAGATATGTGATTTGACTGCTTCGGCGACCACTTTTGCTACTTCCGGATTGAAAGCCTCCGGCATGATATTTTCATCGGATAAGTCTTCCTCTTTTACCAGACCGGCAATGGCGTTCGCAGCCGCCAATTTCATCTCTTCGGTGATCTGCTTTGCATGTCCCTCCAGGGCACCTTTAAAAATGCCGGGGAAGGCAACGACATTGTTGACCTGATTCGGAAAATCGGAACGCCCGGTACCGACTACGCGTGCACCGGCAGCCTTTGCAACATCAGGCATGATCTCCGGTACGGGATTGGCCATGGCAAACAGGATGGAATCCTGATTCATGGAAGCAACCATCTGGGGAGTCACGATATTCGGAGCAGAAACACCGACAAAAATATCGGCACCCTTCAGGGCATCTGCCAGTAAGCCGGTCTCGTTATTGGGATTGGTAACCTCTGTCATTTTCTGCTGCATCCAGTTTAAACCTTCTGTACTCTTGCTGACGATACCGGTCTTGTCACACATGATGACATTGGTAAATCCATAGGTCAGCAAAAGCTTGGTGATCGCAACACCTGCACTTCCGGCTCCATTGATCACAACCTTGCAATCTTCTTTTTTCTTGTTTACTACTTTTAAAGCATTGATGATGCCGGCCAGTACGACTATGGCTGTACCATGCTGATCATCATGAAAAACGGGAATATCCAGAGTGGCTTTCAGTCTTTCTTCTATTTCAAAGCAGCGCGGAGCACTGATATCTTCCAGATTGATGCCGCCGTAAGCGGGAGCCAGATAGGTTACGGTTTTGATAATCTCTTCCGTATCCTGTGTGTCCAGACAGATCGGAACAGCATTTACGCCACCGAATTCTTTGAATAAAACAGCCTTACCTTCCATAACGGGCATTGCGGCAAGAGGGCCGATATTGCCAAGTCCCAAAACAGCACTACCGTCAGAAATAACAGCGACAGTGTTTGCTTTAGAGGTATAACGATACGCTTCTTCGGGGTGTTCGGCAATGACTTTGCAGGGCTCTGCAACGCCGGGAGTATAGGCAAGCGATAGATCCTCACGGGATTTTACCGGTGATTTGGCTACGGTCTCGATCTTGCCGTTCCATTCTTCATGTAACTTGAGTGCTTTTTCATTGATCGTCATGGCTGGTTCTCCTTTTATTATATAGTGTTCGATATAACGTATTAACGGTTATCATGATACAATATTTCATTTCTGACTGCAAGAGTGAAAAAAAACTTTGCTATTTTTAAAAGGTTGGTGTATACTACAAACAACAGGTCCAAATTCAAATCTTTTTTTGAATCCCAGTTAAAATATAACATGATAATGATAATTCAAGTAAGAATGGAGGTTTTTGCGTGAGAGAAAAGTATGAAGCTATTTCTTTGGTGGACTTAAAAGAAATGGCCAAGACACGTGGTATTAAAGGGGTTTCTGCCATGAAGAAGGCAGAAGTCGTAGAAGCAATGCTTGCGGAAGATGAGAAAAATAAGATCAGTGCAGAGAAACTGAATGCAGAGTTAGACAGCGGTATTGAGGCAAACGGTATCCTGGAGGTAATGCCGGATGGTTTCGGTTTTATCCGCTGTGCCAATTACCTGCCGGGCGAGAACGATGTCTATGTGGCGCCGAGCCAGATCCGCAAATTCGGTCTTAAGACCGGTGATATCGTATGCGGCAATACGAGGGTAAAATCCCAGAATGAGAAGTTCAGTGCCCTTTTATATGTGAAAAAGATCAATGGCTATCTTCCTTCCGAGGCTGCCAAGAGGTGGAATTTTGAAGATATGACTCCGATCTTCCCGGATGAGAGGATCAAGCTGGAAAAGCCCGGTTCTTCCGTTGCCATGCGTATCATGGATCTGATGAGCCCGATCGGTAAGGGACAGCGTGGTATGATCGTTTCCCCGCCGAAGGCAGGTAAGACTACATTATTAAAAGAAGTGGCCAAATCCGTAAAGGAAAATCATCCGGAGATCCATATGATCATCCTTCTGATCGACGAGCGTCCTGAGGAGGTTACCGATATCAGAGAGGCGATCGAGGGACCGAATGTAGAAGTGATCTATTCTACCTTTGATGAGCTGCCGGAGCATCACAAACGTGTGGCGGAGATGGTGATCGAGCGTGCGAGAAGACTTGTTGAGCACAATAAGGATGTAATGATCCTGCTTGACAGCATTACCAGACTGACCAGAGCTTACAATCAGACCGTACCGTCATCCGGAAGGACATTATCCGGTGGTCTTGATCCGGCCGCCCTGCATATGCCGAAGCGCTTCTTCGGTGCAGCCCGTAACATGCGTGAGGGAGGAAGCCTTACGATCCTTGCAACGGCGCTTGTGGAGACAGGAAGCAAGATGGATGATGTGGTTTACGAGGAGTTTAAGGGTACCGGTAACATGGAAATGGTACTTGACCGTAAACTTTCCGAGAAACGTCTGTTTCCGGCCATCGATATTCCGCGTTCGAGCACAAGAAGAGAGGATCTGCTTTTATCCGCACAGGAGATGGAGGCGATCAACGTTATGCGTCGTGCGCTTAACGGCATGAAGCCGGATGAAGCGGTTGAGAAGATCATTGATATGTTCGCAAAGACCAGAAACAATGATGAATTTGTCAAGAGCGTACAGAAGATTAAGTTTATTTAGTACAGCAAAATCCGTTACTTTCACAGCCGAAATGCGCATTTACTGCGCATTTACGGCTCGATAAACTATCTCTGTTATTGGATTTTGCCCATCGCGAAGCGATTTTAAATGGCAAAATCCGTTACTTTCACAGGCGGAACGGCTGTGAAAGTAACAATCCGCTGGTTCGTTGCAAAAAATGCTTGATTTTGGTTAATATACATGCTATAATTAAAACGCTGTTGTGAGTAGCACAGTTATGACGAGGCTAACACAGGAGTGGCGTTGGTTTTAGGATGAAACACAAGGCCGGATCTTTATATAGTGAGGTGAAAGAAATGAAAGAAGGAATCCATCCGAATTATTATCAGGCTACCGTAACCTGCAACTGTGGTAACACATTCGTGACAGGTTCGACCAAAGAGTCAATCCACGTTGAGATCTGCTCAAAATGCCATTCGTTCTACACAGGTCAGCAGAAGACCGCAAGAGCTGATGGACGTATTGATAAGTTCAACAAGAGATACGGTATTCAGAGTAAATAAGACGATGATAAGGTTGGGATATGAGGTATCTCAACCTTTTCTTTTTCTCAAAAGAATCACTTCCCGGGGAGGACATATGAAAGAAAAGAAGGAATGCCGCCGCTACTGCGGAGTGGGCGGGCAGGCTGTTTTAGAAGGCGTCATGATGAAAAATCAGGAGAACTATGCTGTTGCGGTGCGCAAGCCGGACGGAAAGATTGCCATTATGACGGAAAAATACAAAGGATGCGCCGAAGGAGCAGCGTGGAAAAAGCTGCCGTTTGTCAGAGGAGTGTTTAATTTTGCGGACTCCCTGATCCTGGGACTGCGCTCTTTAAACTATTCTGCGTCTTTTTACGAAGATGACGAAGCGGAAGAGACGGCAGTGGACAAGACGATGGATAAGCTGGCAGGCGATAAGTCCGAGACTGTTTTTACAACGATCACACTGATCCTTTCCTTTGCACTTGCCATCGGATTATTTATGCTGTTACCCTACTTTGCGGCGCAGAAGTTGACAGAGTATATCCGCAATGACTCACTTTTGGCACTGTTAGAGGGGATCATCCGGATCGTGATCTTTTTGATCTATATTGTGGCGATCTCCGCCATGAAGGATATCCGCAGGGTATATCAGTATCATGGAGCGGAGCATAAGTGCATCAACTGTATTGAGCGCGGTTATGCTTTAAATGTGGAGAATGTAAGGAAAAGCTCCAGACAGCATAAGCGCTGCGGTACCAGCTTTTTGCTGTTTGTGGTACTGGTGAGCATTATTGTATTTTTCTTTATCCGTGTAGACAAACCACTGCTTCGCGTGGTACTGCGGATCGCGCTGATCCCCGTGATCGCCGGGATCTCCTATGAGATCATCCGCCTGGCGGGCCGGACGGACAATCCGATCGTAAATATCGTATCCGCCCCCGGCCTGTGGCTGCAGAAGCTGACCACCAGAGAACCGGATGATGATATGATCGAAGTGGCGATCGCATCTGTGGAAGCCGTCTTTGACTGGCGGGCATATTTTAAGGAAACCTTTGGCGTGGAAGTGGAAGCGGAAAGGAAACCTTCCGAAGGAGAAGAGCAGTGAATTTAAGGTGATCGGGAAAGACGGAAACGGGAGCCGCGACTTTTTCGTTGACGAAAGGGATGTTTTGATTTAGAATAAGAACGCTATGTAAAAAGAAGCGTATATACAAGTCACTTGAGAACTGTCTGATTTCGTTTTTTTTCAACGGGAAAACCACATGAATTACAGAGAATGCTATTTATATGGAAAGGAAAAGTTCATACAGGCGGAAATAGCCGAGGCGGAGCTTGACGCCAGACTGTTACTGGAATACGTCTGCGGGACGGATCGCACAACCCTTTTTGCGCATCCCGACCGGGAAGTGTCTGATGCCGAATATGAGCGTTATGTAAACTGTATCGCTAAGCGCGCACAACACATTCCACTCCAACACATCACGGGTGTACAGGAATTCATGGGACTGGAATTTTATGTAAACAAAGATGTGCTGGTTCCCAGACAGGATACGGAGCTTTTGGTGGAGGAAGCCATGATCCATCTCCATGACGGAATGCGTATACTGGATATGTGTACCGGTTCCGGCTGTATTCTGTGCAGTCTGCTGCACTATTCCAATCACTGCGAAGGTGTGGGCGCCGATCTGTCCGAAAAGGCTCTTGCAATCGCACAAAAAAATGCAGAGAAGCTTCAGACAGAGAAGGTGACTTTTTTGCAGGGAGATCTGTTCGAAAACGTGACAGGCAGCTTTGACATGATCGTGTCGAATCCTCCCTATATCCGAAGCGATGTGATCCCGACCCTGATGGTGGAAGTAAAGGAGCATGAACCGTATATGGCGCTCGACGGCAAAGAAGACGGACTGTATTTTTACAGGAAGATCATCTCGGGATCCAGGGAGTATTTAAAAAAAGGCGGCATGCTCTTTTTGGAAATCGGCTACGATCAGGGAGAGGCGGTGAGCAGCCTGATGAAAGAAAACGGCTTCCGGGATGTGTGCGTTAAAAAAGATTATTCCGGCTTTGACCGGATCGTGTACGGGGAGTTGTAGATAAGGATCGCGACGTTGCATGTTATTTGTGTTACAGTCTGTCGGGAACATACTCTGTGACTGACGGCAAGATGGAAATAGAGAAAAACAGGAGCGTAATATGTTTGATAAATTAGAAGATTTACTGATTAAATTTGAAGAGATCATGAGTGAGTTAAGTTCTCCGGGCGTAACGGATAACCAGCAGAGATTCCGTGCTCTCATGAAAGAACAGAGCGATCTGACCCCGATCGTGGAGGCATATAAAGAGTATAAGAAAAGCAATGAGACCATACAGGACAGTCTCGCGATGCTGGAAGAAGAATCCGACGAAGACATGCGTGAGATGCTAAAGGAAGAATTAAATGAGGCGAAGGCCAGAGTGGAAGAACTGGAGCAAGAGCTTAAGATCCTGCTTCTGCCTAAAGATCCGAATGATGACAAGAATGTGATCGTGGAGATCCGCGCAGGTGCCGGTGGCGACGAGGCGGCTCTTTTTGCGGCGGAGATCTACCGTATGTATGTACATTATGCGGAGGAGAGGCACTGGCGCGTAGAGACGATGGAAATGGAAGAGATCGGTATCGGCGGTATGAAGAATGTGACCTTTATGGTGACAGGCTCCGGAGCCTATTCGGTATTAAAATACGAAAGCGGCGTGCACCGCGTACAGCGTGTGCCGGAGACAGAGTCCGGCGGACGTATCCATACTTCGACCATTACCGTTGCAGTGATGCCGGAGGCGGAAGAAGTGGATGTTGTGATCGATGAGAAGGATATCCGGATCGATGTGTGCCGGTCTTCGGGAGCCGGCGGACAGTGTGTCAACACCACGGACTCTGCGGTGCGCCTGACCCATATCCCGACCGGTATCGTGATCTATTCCCAGACGGAGAAGTCCCAGATCCAGAACAAGGCGAAGGCATTTGCACTGCTTCGCACCAAGCTGTATGATCTGGAGCAGCAAAAAGCGCATGATGCGGAGGCTGAGCTTCGCAAGAGTCAGGTAGGCACCGGAGACCGTTCCGAGAAGATCCGTACCTACAATTTCCCCCAGGGACGTGTGACGGATCACCGCATCAATCTGACTCTTTATAAGCTGGATAAGATCATGAACGGGGATATACAGGAGATCATCGATTCCCTGATCGCGGCTGACCAGGCAGCGAAACTTGCCAAAATGCAGCAGAGTGCGTAAGAGGGTGATCCTCCCGTACGGACGGATCACGCAAATATTACTTGACAATTCTTTCAAAATATAGAAAGATATAATTGTCTGCCCATAGAGGGCAGGGCAACAGAGGTTTCAGTAAGAAAAAATATGCGAGGTGTAAAGATGCAGGAATTAAAACCGATCAAAGAAGGTAAAGTACGTGAGATCTATGATAATGGCGACAGCCTCATCATGGTTGCGACAGACCGCATCAGCTGTTTCGATGTGATCTTAAAAAATGAAGTTACCAAAAAAGGAACTGTATTGACACAGATGTCCAAATTCTGGTTTGACATGACAGAGGATATCCTGCCGAACCATATGATCAGTGTAGACGTGAAGGATATGCCGGAGTTTTTCAGACAGGACAGATTCGACGGCAACAGTATGCTGTGCCGTAAACTGGAGATGCTTCCCGTAGAGTGCATTGTAAGAGGTTATATCACCGGAAGCGGCTGGGCAAGCTATCAGGAGAACGGAACGGTCTGTGGTATCAAACTTCCGGAGGGACTAAAAGAATCCGATAAGCTGCCGGAGCCCATTTATACACCGTCCACGAAAGCGGAGATCGGCGATCATGATGAGAATATTTCCTATGAGCAGAGTGTGGAGTATTTAGAGAAGAGATTTCCGGGCAAGGGAGAAGAATATGCTTCCAAACTTCGGGATTACACCATCGCGCTTTATAAGAAGTGTGCGGAATATGCATTGACACGCGGTATTATCATCGCAGACACCAAATTTGAATTTGGACTGGATGAGAACGGAAACATCGTGCTGGGTGATGAGATGCTTACGCCGGACAGCTCACGTTTCTGGCCGGCAGACGGTTATGAACCGGGACATGGACAGCCGTCCTTTGACAAGCAGTTTGCCCGCGACTGGCTCAAGGCAAATGAAGGACATGACTGGACGCTGCCGGAGGAGATCGTACAGAAGACCATTGATAAGTATCTGCAGGGATATGAACTGCTGACAGGTAAAAAACTGTAGGAAACGAGGGATTCCGCTTGCGGAGTCCCTTTCTTTAGTTTGCGCGCCATGGGCGCGCTCTAACGGGTGAAAGTCCCGAACACGCCCAGATAGTGGGAAGTGTATAGCCGAACA
>SVFN01000007.1:0-74435 GCA_015056815.1 Lachnospiraceae bacterium
CAACAACTGATCGCCGCCGGTATTTCCCCGGACGAATAAAAGATTAAATAAAAACCGCTTTCGCATATACTATTTTGGTTTACTGTAATGCGAAGGCGGTTTTTTTATGCCTCTACCGCATGCGGACGCCCTTCCAGTTCTTCCCTGACATAATCTGTCGTCATGATCTTCGCAACTACACCGTCTACATCCAGCCGTGTCGTATTATGAGAAGTATACGACTCATCGCCTTCCGTCAAGACATCTCCTTCCACATAAAACTTATCATAATTCAGACTTCTACCGTCCGGTGCAATACGAAAATAATGTCCCATATCGGTGGCTCTCAGCCGCTCTTCACGAGTCATCAGAGTCTCATATAGTTTTTCACCATGACGTGTTCCAATGATCTTTTTCTCTGTCTCACCAAAAACCTTCATAACGCCATCTGCAAGATCCCCGATCGTAGATGCATCTGCCTTCTGGATAAATAAATCTCCCGGCTCCGCATGTTCAAAAGCAAACGCTACCAGGTCTACCGCTTCATCCAAATTCATAAGAAAGCGAGTCATATTAGGATCTGTGATCGTGATCGGAGCCTGTCTCTTAATCTGATCGATAAAGAGCGGAATCACCGAGCCACGGCTGCACATAACATTACCATATCTCGTACACGACAAGACTGTGCCACCACGCTCAAACGCCTTTTGCGCACGGGCTTGAACGATCTTCTCACCAACTGCCTTCGTCATTCCCATCGAGTTGATCGGATAAGCCGCTTTGTCAGTAGAAAGAAATACCACTCTCTCCACCTTGTTCTCAACTGCGGCTGTGATCACATTGTCCGTTCCCATGATGTTTGTCCGAACCGCTTCCATCGGGAAGAACTCACAGGAAGGTACCTCTTTCAAAGCCGCAGCATGAAATACATAATTTGCTCCATACATAACGTCGCGCACGGAATCAATATTCCGGACGTCTCCCACATAAAACTGAACTTTGCCGGCATGCTCCGGATATCTCGCCTGCAAAATGTGCCGCATCATATCCTGCTTTTTCTCATCTCTGCTGATGATACGGATCTCGCCGATATCCGATGAAAGGAAGTGCTTTAAAACAGTGCTTCCAAAACTCCCGGTTCCTCCGGTAATTACCAGTGTTTTTCCTTTAAATGCTTCTGTGATATTTGTCATTTTTCACTTCTCCTGCTAAGATATTCTGTATAAAAACTGTTTCCATCTCAAGTATTTTTCGGAAGTTGAGACTTAAATGGGATTTCTCCCTTCTCTCCATTCTTATATGCCTCCCGGACCAAATTGATTCCACGATTTACATTTTTCCAATCCTCAGAACTCAAGTCTGACTGTGTAACAGGATAAGAAGGTACTTTTCTCCCCTGTCGGTTTCCGTTGTATTCCATCTGAATCTTGAATACCAGATTTTTATCATCGTTGCCCCAATCCTCAAATCCCAGAGCGACATAATACTTTGCAGTTTTATCATGTTTAGGGCTTGCCGGAACATGACAATATACTATTGGATTAAATGTTTCCATAGCTATTCTCCTTCCAAATTCTATTTTTTATTGCCGTGAACGAAGTTCGCATCCGTATCCAGCAAAACCTGCTTCATGACAAAAGGGACAACGACTATACCAGACTCCGTAACGCTTCCAGACTGCTGACAACCGCGCAACGCAATCAGTCCCATTACTGGGCCAGGCGCTATAAAACAACGAAAGAACGGCTGGCTTATGTCCTCTCCCTGTCACCGGATCTGGTGACAGCCTATGATGCCCTGCAGGAGTTTTATCTGATCCTTGACGAAAAGGAATTTCTCCTTCAACGCCTGTCACTGACGGAATGGCTGAAAACATATGGAAGCTGTGAAATCGAAGAAGTACATTCTGCCGCCAATGCCGTAAAGCATCACCGTGGTTATATTCAGAATTCCCTGAAGTACCATAAGTCCAACAGTACCGCCGAGGGACGCAACCGCGCCATCAAGGAGATCAAGCGCAATTCCTACGGACAGCACTCTTTCGAGAACTTCCGCCCCCAAAAAGCTATTTAGATTTCAATGTTGGTATAAAGACCATGTTTCTGTCATGGTCTTTTCAGACAGCCGGAACATATCCTGTCACTTCCGTCTGTCTGAAAAGACTATGCACTGTCTTAATTGGATTAATCAAACGGGAGGTATTACCATATACACAAGAACTCATTTTCTGTCACATCCATGAAGCACTGTCTGCTGGAAAGACTCGATCCTACACCTTTTAACGACCTGTGTGTCACAGACTTTCATGGGAACACCTATTATCTCTGCCTTGATGCTTTCCGGAGGCTCTATAATGATGCCCTCGAAAGTATGAACTGTTATGAACAGTTTGCCGAAACCTGTCGGCTCGAAGCAGAAAAGTTACGGCAGCGCTGTGAACGTCTGGAAGATCGTCTCATGGAACTCAGCGAAGACTGATTTTCCGTGATACTGCACAATCAGAAAGGAGGTGATTCCTCAAAAAATGCCACTAAAAAAGGCTCTTTACAGCCTCTTATCTCGGAATTCTTTCTAATTCCTTCCCACCTTATACCGCAAAATCCAGTCTGCCGGAGATCTGATCATGTCTCCGGTTCTGTTTTCTGTACTCTTTTCCTTGATTTTGACTTGCAAATTCACTCCCATCCCTTTATTTATGCCGGCTCACAAGGAGTCGGCACCAACATTTCTAGGAGAACCCATTTACAGTCTGGTGGAAACAGCTAAAGCCAACCATCTCCGCGTATACGATTACTTTGAGTATATCTTAACAGAGCTGGCTAACCATCAGGATGATACCGGTCGAGAATTTTTATCAGATCTCATGCCATGGTCTGAAAAGGCACAGGAAAAATGTGGCCATCCCAAAAAGTCTTGATTCTGCTTTCAATGTGCAAATATAGGAATCGCCAGTAAAATGGTGGTTTCTTTTTTATATGGTACTCATGAATGAGTGCTTACTCAAATACGCCAGTTGTATAGCCGATTTTATATTGTTTCATTTAAGCCGCCTCCTTCATATAATTGTTAAGAATAGGCCGCTTGCAGAACCAACTGAATATTGCTATTCTATGCTTTCTGTACCCCCCCAATCTTCAGGATGTTCATCAAGAATATCCTTAATAACCGTGGTAAGTTTTGTGCTCGAAATGCCGTCAGTATGAGGCAAATAAACAATTTCTACACCTAATGGCTCAAACTGTTCCTCAAATTTATTCCATTGAGGCGTTCCTTTCCAATCTGAACCTACAAACATTTTATCAAAATGATATCTTCCCCAAGCTTCAAGCTTATTTTTATCCGGCTGAGGAACAACTTCATCCACATATTTTAGTGCTTCAATAATAGCCGCTCTTTCGTCGTATGGAATAACAGGAGTTTTCCCTTTATCTTTCTTTACAAGATCATCGGTGCTTACACCAACAATAAGATAATCGCACTGTTCTTTTGCTCTTTTTATTACATTCAGATGTCCAATATGAAACATATCATATACACCCGTCGTATATCCTATGACTTTTTTCATTGGATAGTTCCTCCCGTTTAGTTTCATTTATCTGTTTGAATACATTCTCTCATAATAAGACTTGTATTCTCCACTAATTATTTCTTCCCACCAAGAACGGTTTTTTAGATACCAATCAATAGTTTTTCTGATTCCATCGTTAAAGCTTGTTTCCGGTAACCATCCCAGCTCATTATAAATTTTTGTAGGATCAATAGCATATCTGAGATCATGACCCTTTCTGTCCGGCACGAATGTTATCAGGCTTTCGGGTTTTCCAAGTTCTTTGCAAATAAGTTTCATTATTTCAATGTTTGTCATCTCATTATGACCACCAACATTGTAAATCTCTCCAACCTGCCCTTTATGTATTATCAAATCTATTGCTTTACAATGATCTTCAACATAAAGCCAATCACGCACATTTTTCCCTTCGCCATAAACTGGTAATGATCTATCATTCAGTGCATTTGCGATCATTAAAGGAATTAGCTTCTCAGGGAAATGATATGGCCCGTAATTATTGCTACAACGGCTTATAGAGATCGGCAACTTATAAGTGCGGTAATAAGCCAAAACCAAAAGATCCGCTGCTGCTTTACTTGATGAATAGGGTGATGATGTATGAATTGGTGTCTCCTTAGTGAATAGAAGATCTAGTCGACCTAAAGGGAGATCCCCATATACCTCATCTGTGGAAACCTGATGATATCTATGTACACCATACTTCCTGCACGCATCCATCATAATCGAAGTTCCAATGATATTTGTTTGCAAAAAGATTCCTGGATCTTCAATACTTCTGTCAACATGACTCTCTGCAGCAAAATTGACAACAATATCAGGGCATTCTTCTTCAAACAAGCGATAAACGGCATCTCTGTCACATATATCCGCTTTAACGAACCTAAAATTTGGACTATCCATCACATTCTTCAGCGTGCTAAGATTTCCAGCATATGTTTACTTATCTAGGCATATTACTCTGTCCTCACAATGCTCATTAAGATAATAGTGGCTAAAGTCACCACCTATAAATCAAGCTCCACCAGTAACTAATATTGTCATCATGCTTTCCTCTTTCTTTTATTCAAAACGCTAATTATTCTTCCTTCAGCAACCGCCTTTAAATGTTGTCCATAAGGACTCTTTCCATATCTCTCTGCCGATTGAATCAATTGCTCTTTTGAAATCCATCCATATCGATAAGCTATTTCCTCCGGGGCTGATATCTTAACTCCTTGACGTTCCTCTATCATCCTTACAAAATCAGCTGCATCAAGCAAACTTTCCATGGTTCCGGTATCAAGCCACGCATATCCTCGCCCTAAAAGTTGCACATCGAGTTTATCATCCTTAAGATACATGTCATTTAGTGACGTTATTTCTAATTCTCCTCTATCCGAAGGCTTCACTAGTTCTGCTTTGTCAGATACTCCAGCTGGATAAAAATAGAGTCCGGTAATTGCATAATTACTCTTTGGTCTTTGTGGTTTCTCTTCCACAGAAATGACTCTACCATCTAAATCAAATTCTACAATTCCAAATCGTTCTGGATCATTAACATAATAGCCAAATACTGTAGCTCTATTGTTCTCCTCCGCATTTAAAACTGCTTCCTTTAAAAATCCAGAAAATCCTTCCCCATAAAATATGTTGTCTCCAAGAACCATGGCACAAGCATCATTTCCTATGAATGTCCTTCCAATCATAAACGCCTGTGCTAACCCTTCCGGCTTCTGCTGAATCGCATACGTAAGCGTTATGCCGTATTGCGCACCTGAACCCAACAAGTTTTCAAATCGAGGTATATCCTCAGGGGTTGATATAATGAGAATGTCTTTTATCCCAGCCAACATAAGCGTTGACAACGGATAATAGATCATTGGTTTATCATATACTGGCAACAGTTGTTTACTTGTAACCATCGTAAGTGGATAAAGCCTTGTTCCAGCTCCACCCGCAAGTATAATTCCCTTCATGTCAATCTTCCTTCTTCCCTCTATGTAATAACCCATTCATTATAGACAAAACATAATAAAAACTGTCTATCTTAAATAAGGCTGATCCTGCGACGTAAATTCCAACGCCGACTGAAATCTGTATTATTAAAGTAATCCAATCTGCAAATCCAAAGAACGAAACCAGATAGACTATTATCCCCATCACAGCAGATAATACAAACGCTGGAGCTAGATCCTTTACTTGAGCCCTATATCCATAGTTCAAAAACTTCTTGTTTGGGGCGGCATTAACAGCCACATTCATTATGCAATTTAATAGGTAACTGTAAGCAATCGCCTTGACACCAAACCACATCAGTGCAAGTAGTGAAACTGTATTCAATGATTTTCTTATTATTTCAAGTCTCAGATATATGTCACTTCTTCCAATCGCTTTTATTGCATTCAAATTAGCGATTGATATTGGTACAATTGCCAATCCTATGCAGAAAATCTGCATATATGGCACACATTCAGCCCATTTTGGAGTAAGAATAATATTAACAATCGATTCTGAGCAAACCGCCAATCCGACCATAAGTGGAAAAATAATATATGACATAGTCTTTATAGCTCTAGATGTCATAGCCCTAACCCTAGATATATCGTCCTGCTCCATGGACATAGATGGAAAAAGCACACTGTCAATCGAAGAATTTAGCGTATCAACAGCCAATTGCGGAAACTTCTTTCCACGATCAAAATATGCCAAGTCATCAGGAGAATACATCTTACCGACTATCAACGATCTTACGTCTTCATATACTGTATCAATAAGTTTAGATACTAAAAGCTTCCATCCATATGAAAACAAGACCTTAAGTCTTTCAAAAGAAAACATCCTTTTGGGACGCCATTTTACAGTTGCCCATAGAATACATGTATCCATTGTTGCATTAAATAAGCTCTGTACAACCAATGCCCACACCCCATAGCCTCGATAAGCCATAATGATGCCGATGACAGAAGCCCCTAATGTTCCACCCAATGTTGCGAAAAAAAACTTCTTAAACATCAAATTTCGCGACACATAGGCTTGCTGAACATTTTTTACTCCCGAAATTACAATGGTTAGGCTAAGAACCCTGAGTACCGGAATTAAATCTGGCATTGTAAAAAAGCTCGCTATATATGGGGATGCCACAAACATCAGCCCATACAAGACAACGCAGAAAAGTAAATTGAAAAAGAAAACCGAAGAAAAGTCCAAATCATCAGCATCTTTCTTTTGTATAAGAGCATTTCCTAATCCGCTGTCCACAAAAACTTGTAAAATGGATGTGAAAACGGTTACTATCGTTATCATTCCATAAACACTAGGATCCAGTAAGCGAGCAAGAACAATTGAAACTACGAAAGTAACCCCTTGTGCGCCGAAACGTTCAATCAATCTCCAAAATAAATTTTTAGTTATGTTTTCTTTGCTGTTTTGAGCCATAAAAACCTCATATTTTTTGTCTTGCTTACGTTTAACGTGCAATCAGTAAAACTGTATCTTTGCTTATTTCTCATTCGTCATTGCATTGTAGTTCCTTACCGCATCTGCAAATTTTTTTGAAAACTCAGCAGTTCCATATTCTGCAAGAACTCTCTCAATTTCTTCAATGCTAGTGCAGTGCGGAAATCCACAATCCGTAATTCCACAAAACAGGTTACGTCTTTTCGATAAGTTGACTGACGCAAATGGAATCCCCTGCATAGCCGCATCTATCATGGAAACAGAATGTTCGCCAAACACAATATCCGCTTTCTTAAGATCACTTTCTAGAGATTGCCTTGGAAAAGATACGCGGAAATTATCGGTGTCATTACTTGGTATGTTGGTTGATAAGGTAATATTACATAGCCCTCTTGTCTTAAACAGTTCCGCTACTCTATTGATTGAATTCACACCATTATGTTCAGGATGAATCCATGTGGGATGGCATCTATAAATAATCTGAATTTCCGGATGTCTCTCTGCTATCGTACAAAAAGCTTTTACAAGAAGATCCTCGTCCGACCTATTCTTTTGAGCAGTCCAATCCCCCGGTCCGGAAGTGGCAACAAGTATTGTCCTCACTTTGTCCTTAAAATACGTTTCTGGGATATACTTGTTTATCCTAAACGGCATTATTTCCGCAGGGATATTCTGATTCTTGAATAGCTGCAGTCCCAGTTTATCCCATACATAATACTTTACATTTCTAGGTTTAAACTTCAGATAGTAACTGGAATAATTTGGTGGAAGATATCCATCTTGGATATAATAAACTTCATAATTACTTTCATCTGGAACTACATTATTACTGCTTTCATGCAATGTGGTAAGATATGTACATTCATCTTTTTTATAAAAGACTCCCTTGTTGATATTATTCTTCTCGTTTTCATTTAAAGTCCAATTTATATCCAAACGATAACCTATCCTATCAAGGCGACCTATAAAAATATACTTTCTTCCATTCCATTCACCTGAATGCACATCACAATCTATAGTATTTACAGATTTATTCTGGCGGATAGATTTTTTTAAGGTTCTGATCTTATCATACCCAAAACGGACAATACCGATTTCCTTCAGCTTTTGTTTTAATAGATAACGCCTTGTAGATGTCGGATGGTTATAATAATACTTAAGCTCAATGTCCTTAAACCTGGCTTTAACCCATTCATTACGGTATATTCCAAGATCATCGCAAATAAGAAAGCCCTCATATTCCGGATACTTTTTTGTGATTTTTTGAATTATTCGCCTATTTTTTATTCTTTTTATTTCGTCATAATATTCCTGAACAGTATATGTGTTTTTATATGCAAGCAAATCACATTTTTCGTTTTCCGCATCAGTAAGCACATCCCCAAAACAGATAAAACTGCAATTCCTGAAGATACCTCTTATCAAGTCTTTTTCTTCGTCAAACAAAGAATTTGTTGTGACAAAAACACATTTCTCTACAGGCTCAACGAAAGAGAGTTCTTTTAATGAATCAATTACTAAGTTCTGTGAAAACACAAAAATTCTTACCATATCAACTACCTACCACTTCGGACATTATTAATGTTTATTATATCTTTACTTGCATTAATTCGACTTTTAACTTTTCCTTCCACCAAGACATATGCTTTCAAGAAATCCATCCAAGAAAAGTCTTTTATATATCCTCTAATCCCTTTGGTGTGAGCCTGTGCCTTTGCGGGATGCTCAATCAATAGCGGATAAAAGCCATATTTTTTCTCAAGCATATCCTTAGTATTATCAATTTCCTTAAGATACGGATCATACACTGTTTTCACAAGCCTTGCGTCCGTCTTCCAGTTTCTTTTATATACATTTATGTTGGCATGATCTTTATCCAAATAGTTCAGATTGTGAAAATGATAAAATACCAGACTGAACTTTGATGAGCCTTTCCTCATCACTATTGTATCACCTACTTTTTTCACAAATCTGTACTGTCCGATATTCCAAGGAGCAACTCCCCCTCCAAGATTCTTTAGGACTGACACGTTGCTTTTATTTCCCCACTTTTCCAAATACTTCTGATCTCCAAAAACAGTACTGTCTGATGTGATTGAACATGATTCTATACATTTTTGCATCCACCATGATAAAAGCTGCCGTCCGCCTTTATTATTCTTGAAGGTATTAAACTCAACGCAATATTTCCCCGATTTATTTCTACTCACTCTATCAGATATCCTCTTTGTAAAACGATGTTCTACAATCTGTGCGTCACATTTCCCCATCTCTTCGATTAAAACAGCAGGATTAGAATAAAAATATAGATCGGCATCAACATAAGTACATATTTTTGCATCAAATGTTTCAAAAATATAATTAATTAAATGTGATGTACATGTCCAGCAGAACTCAGCACGAGATCTTTCATTTTTTATCTTTTCAAGCTCTTGGCTCAAAAAATCCGATAATCTGATCACTACTGTATTTTTAATATTCTCTTTTTGAAGTATTTCATAACACTTGTCATCCATTGCTAGAATATAGAGTATATGATTATCGGAAACTCTATTTAACGAGTTTCCTAGTACCATTCCCTTATCCAGATAGTTTGAATCAAACAAGGTACAGTAATGGATTTTTTCCATAGATTCATTCTCCATCCAGTTATCCTATAGTATATATTTTAGCTTAGGGTGCTTCTCTTTCATCAGTTTTATCCCACATAATACCGGATAATAAACGGCAATAATCACAACCGTAAGTCCAATGCTTTTAATTGTGGACGTACTTCGCCAAAGATCAATGCCTGTTACTGATATTGATATCATTCCTATCAGCCTCAGAATAAAATAATGTGTGCATAAAATAGCAAGTGTACCTTTTCCGTATTTTATAAGAATCATTGATAGCATATTGCCTTGTATTATAAAACTGGAAATAACAACTACAAATAATATACCTGCAATTCCTGCAACTATGGTCAATCCGATATTTTCATACTTGATATGATATATCGATATAACCGAATTAAATACTGTTCCACAGCATATGTTGATTAGTAGAAAGCACCCCCCCAGACTTGTTAAAATCGGTGTTTTTAGGTCCTTAAATCTATCTATCAAACCAAAAATATTCATCCAATATCCGATGATCCAAAATACACCCGCTGTCGGAACTGTATAGAGCCCGAGTGGTAAAGCGATAGAATATCGTGCAATGATTCCCCAGCCTATGAATATAACAATAACAACCAATTGTCCCCATTTGTTAAGTTTTATAATCAAAGCACAAAGTGTATCTGACCAGAATAATGATACCAAGAACCAAAGTGCCGCATTCCAACCAACATTAGCGTCAAAAAACAGAACATTTCTTATCGCTTGATTTACAGTAATTGTTCCACATACACAATCAATTATCTGAGATAGTGTGCACCAAATAATATACGGGATTAACAATCGCTTAAGATTCCCTGATAACACTTGGGAAAAACTTCTATTTTCATAACGCTTACCAATAAAACCGGAACTGGCAAAAAACAAAAACAAATGGAATGAATAGATAAACCGCATCAGGTATGTTTCTGGCTCTAAATGCCCGAGAACTATCAGCATAATACCAATACCCTTTAAGATGTCAATTATTTCTACTCTTTCTGGCCTTTCATCTCTCACAGAATACCCATCACCTAATCTTAATCATGAACATCAAATGCTGTCATATCAATTTGAGATTGTCACATCAGGGAACATTTTCCCAAATTTTAAATCATACTCTGCAGGATCGTATTTTGTATACCCCCCCGTTGTTAGAAAAGTCATCTCGCCAAACAATACTCTTCCGTACTCATAATAGAAATCCACTCGTACTATTGGGAAATCTTTTGAAAGAATTGATGCATATTGCAACATTTCTTCGTACTTTTCTGGTTTTAAAAGTGTATTATTTGAATTAGGTCTGCCAGCTGATCTTACCGGTAACCATTCCCAGTCAGCAGTATAATAATCTTGTATTTCATCATTTCCTTGCATTACATATAAAAACTTTGGTTTCCCATAACTGCAAAAGAACTTATAATCTGTAGGAGCTTTTCCATCAATAGTTTCGATATATTTCTCAGCAATGATTCTCGGACTAATACCCTCATAAATCAGCTCACAAAACTTTGAACCATATTTTTCATGCATCCACATATCAAGTTTTTTCTCTATTGCTTTAATATCTGCTGAATTCTTGTCTTCGATAATGAGGTTATATCCACTCCCATGTGTGCACTTAAGCACAAATCTTTCCGGCAATTCATCCCATTTTATATCATGAGGTGATGTCCACACACCATATAATTCATTTAATAATGAATCACAACCTTTCTCCTTCAAATACTCTCTGACTCTATATTTATCCGCACACTTTTTCACAATAACATTATCTTTATATTTGTAGAGTTTAAGCCATTGCATTTTTTCATTCAGTGTTTCAGGTTTTTTAATATTTAAACTTTTTTTCATAGCAATTCTATAAATTGCTTTTGTCGCAAAAACAGGATGATTATCTGATATATTCGTCCATATTTTAGATCCTAATAGATTGTCTTTTATACTCATAAGAATTCGCTCCTTCTATAACATGCCTCTCAACTATTACTTCTCTTTTATATCCATAAAACATAAAAACCAACAATATAGGATTCATGAAGAAGGTCTCAGAAAAGAAGGTCACTAATAATGTTCCAATAACAAATAACAACTCCGGCAACCGCATATCTTTAGTTCTTATAAATTTGTAAAATCCATAAAAATTCATACCTGCAAATAATAGTCCGTATTTACATATGTAGTTTACTGGTGTACAAGTAGCTAATCCCACCGTCTCAGCCACTTGTCTGTAACCATTCTCACCAATTCCCAAAATTGGGTTTGATAAGAATAGTTTCAAAGGCTCTATAACAGATCCCGCTCGGGCTGTAATTGAATAATTTGTCGCCGTTTTGTAATTCAGCATTCCCTCTATTTTAAATGATAACGTATACCATAGTTGTCCTGATAGATTGGTTCCAAATGTCAAGTATAAATATCCTACTAGTAACACTAATAATCCTGTACGGATTGCGTGAAAGTGTTTTTCATCTTTGCTCAGAAGAATCATCCAAACAAGAATTAATGCAATATACCCTGTAGTTGAAAACGACAAAAAAACAGCTATAGAATTAATGATTATTCTCAACAGCTTTTTAGGCGGAGAATAATAATACTTCTCTAAAAGCATCGCGACGACTACCAGGCTTTGGTAAGCCCCCGGTTCCCAAAACAAGCCTTGTGTCCTTTGAGCACTAGCTCCTCTAAAGTCTGATACAATTGTTAGTCCGCAAAAATATCCGACCCTATTTGAAGTATTTACAAGTGAAGGAAAAAATCTGAAAATTTGTGGAATAAATGTCATTGCAACCCAAGCAATTATAGATGCAATGCCAATCCAAAAAATAATGTCACAAAAAGCTTTGATAAACTTATTCTTTGGAATAATAAATACAAATAATAAGGCTGTAATAATATTAATAATTGTATTAATAAACTCATTAATAGCAGGCAATCCGCAAACCAGATTTGTCATGTTCATTAAAACAAACAAAGACAAAGCTACAAACACCACCGTTTTTTCTGTCCTTACCAGACCCTTGTAATACCTGATTGCGATGTACAATAACAGTGCAAAATACAGTGGCGCTGTAATCATGTTAGATTGCTCAATAAAGTAGAATCCAACCTTAAATAACAACAAAAAATATACTGCTATATATATATGGATGCCACACTTTTCTTGCTGTATCATTTCATTCCTCCAGACATTCTACGAATGCCTTTGGTGTATTCTTGTATAATGGTCCCTCTCTTAAAGTCAGCTCTTCAAAGCTTTCAATATTGCCATTTTCTCTGCAATCATTAATAAAATAAACTAATCTTCTTTGATTATCAGAAAACGATGTATTCTCATCTAAACAAATACTATTAGCATAAAATGATAAATAATGGTTGCATGGGTCATCAGCTATTTTGAATGTAGATATAATTGGCTTACCCATAGACATATATTCAAAGATTTTGCTTGGTACCATCTCTGGAAAACTATTGCCTATATTTATTAAATAATCAGCTTCTTTAAGTACGCTTATTGCTACATCATGTGAAACAAAACCTTTGTAAATTACATTATAATTCTTATAGTCTTCAATCAAATCAATATACTCATTGCTTCCGTAGATATAAAGACTCCACTTTGGATTATTAATTCTTTTAAAGAGTTCAAGTAAGTATTTAGGGTTTCTAATATTTCGAGGCATCGATCCAATATAAGCAAATACAATTCTATCTTCCAATTTATGATTATTATCAGTCATTTCATCTAACCCTAAACGCTTTAACATAGGTATATCCAAGAATGTTAGTTTTTTTTCAAATAATATCTCATCGCCAATTTTTGAATATCTGTCTTTTGTAGCCTCCATCATTATTACTTTGTCATAGTCCGCTAACATTTTATTTTCCCAATGCAGAGCTTTTTTGTTTTTAGCCTCAATAGACATGCGACTCGGCTTGGCTCCACAATATAAGGCATCAATGAAATAAGCAATCACCCTTATTCGATTTTCTTTATTTTTGACAATTCTACCTGCATTAAGGCAAGCAATATCTCCATACTCCGTGATTATTATATCAACATCGTTTTCCTTTGCTTTTCTATGTGCCTCTATTGCAAAGTTGTGAACAAACAATGGTGAACTAATTGGCCATATGGGGTAGCATAAAACAATCCATACTCTATAAAGAAAATCAATGAGCTTATTCAATTTGCTCTTGGGATGTTGCTCTTTGAATCGCTCTTTTTTTGTATGGATACTGTGATGCTTTGAATAAATCACTTGGCAAGGACATCTCACCTCTCCTGCAATATTACTTTGAGTGAATACAGATACCTTATGTCCTGTCTTCATTAATTCTTCAATAACATTAACAGCACACACACCATTTGGAGCTTTCAATGCGGTTGTTACATACATTATTTTCATTTATCATCACCATAGCTATCATTTTCATCTATACTTAATCGTGCTATTTCGCTATACAGAAATCTACTTCTATTATTATTTGCAACTTTACACATCAGCTTATATGTATCACCCGAAAGAATTAAACGTATGACATCTTCTATTTCATCAGTACTATCCTTATATAAGTACTTAACATTCCCTCCCTCATCTATATGTGTGGTTCCATCCCAATACTTTAGTATCATAGGCTTGCCTAAGGCGGCAGCTTGTTCCCAATACACTGAATGCCTCCCTGGAAAGGCAACCAGATTAGCCGCAGCGAAAACCTGATACGATTTTTCAGCTGAAACCCACCCTAAATAGTGTATATTTTCAGCCCTACAGAGATCTTCAAATCTCTCTTTCAATTCATTGGCTACCGATCCAAAGACAATAAGTTCAATTTCTCCTCCTATCCTTTTTATTGCTTCCATCAAATACAGTGTCTGAGTCTTTGCAAGATCAATTTTACCCCCTGTTACAATAAGAAAATCATTGGAGCCGATACCCATCTCTGCTCTTGTATCCGCTATTTTATCTTCATTAAGGGCTGCTTCAACGAGCTCATCATCAGCTCCCATCACAAGAAGTGAACACTTATCTTTGGGAAGCTTATACATATCGACCAAAAAGTCTACACGTGCTGGAAGGACTCCATAAAATCGTTTTACATATGGGTTAATCATCTGCGCCATGCGTCTCCATAAAACTTTATGAAGTATATTTTTTGAAAACCAATTTCTTGCACTATTTGAAAAATCGCTATGATTATCCACATATACTATGCACTCTTGATGTTTCTTCAAGTATTTGACTACTGTTCTAATATCAATACATTGAACATCATGTACAAATAGGATTTCTGGGGTAATTTCTGTAAGTAAATCCATCACTTCTGGATAATGTGTTATTCTTCCTCCAAAAGTCGGACCCTTGCTAAGTTTGCATCTAACAATTCTTACGCCGCTTTTATTTATATACTTTGTATCTGGTGAAATGGCGATTTTGTCCTGATCCCACATATAAGGAGTCACTATTTGATAAACATCATGTCCTTGAAGACTATGATATTTGGGCAAAATGTTCTCTTGGTAGTTCCACCCTTCATTATATGGTCCATGTAAGCATAAATGACATATTTTCATTTTGCTGTTCTCCTTCAGTTCTATTCCATTTCACGTTTGTATTCTTCATAATCTCTTATGTATTCTGAACCATCATAATGGGTACTAGCTAAAACCAAGAGAACAGAATCGGCTGAGAAGTCATACATATCTTTCCATATCATTTTAGGAATATAGACTCCCATCATCGGTCGATTTAGCTCAACGATAATTTCTTCCTTGCTATCAGTAATTCTCACCTTGCTTTTACCAGCCACATTTATAAGCATAAACTCTGATTCTCTGTTAGCATGCTGGCCACGTACAACCGTACTATCAGATCCATAAATATAGAATACTCTCTTTATATCGAAGGGAATTGACTGACCGCCTTCAACCACAACAAGTTTTCCTCTTTCATCTCCCAGATCTTTAAATTCGATAATAGAACATTTATCCCTTAAACTCATTATTTACATCCTCCGCATTAAATTCATTAATCGCATTTATAACGATTTGTTGTTCATCATTTGTCATACCGTTGTACATCGGCAAACTTAAAACTTCATCGGCATATTTTTCTGCAATTGGAAAGTCGCCTTTCTTATGCCCCAAATAAGAATATGCTTCCGATAGATGTGGCGGAATCGGATAGTGAATCAGTGTTCCGATTTCCTGTTTTTTTAGAAACCCCATCAAAGCATCCCTATGCCCAGATACATGTACAACAAACTGATGCCACGATGAATCGGCTCCTGGACGAATCTTTGGAAATTGAATCAATGGATTCTTTATTTCGTTATAATAACGATCAGCAATTCGACAGCGTTCCTCATTAAATTCATCAAGATGACTAAGTTTAATCCTTAGAAGACCTGCCTGCATTTCATCAAGTCGACTGTTACTTCCAACCATCATATTGTGATATCTTTTCTCGGAACCATAATTGCGAAATACTTTAAATTTCTTTGCTAATTCTTCATCATTCGTCACAATACACCCGGCATCACCAAAAGCACCACAGCCTTTACTCGGGTAAAAACTAAAACAACCAACATCACCAAATGTTCCTACCGTTTGCCCATTCCAGTGATTACCATGACTTTGTGCACAGTCTTCCACCACTTTCAAATCATACTTTTGAGCTAGACTCATTATTTTCGTCATATCACAGCTTTGACCATATAAGTGTACAGCCAATATGGCTTTTGTTTTATCTGATACTTTTTCTTCAATTTTTTCGGCATCAATATTGTCGTATTGATCTGGCTCAACGAAAACAGGTGTTGCTCCATTCATTGTGATTCCCATCACACATGCAATGTACGCATTAGCACATACTATAACTTCATCGCCTTCCCCAATATTTAGAAGTCTGAAACTAATCCAAAGCGCATCCAATCCTGAAGCAAGCCCCACGCAGTACTTCGCCCCTATGTATCTTGCCCATTCTTCCTCGAATGCTGATACTTCTTTCCCCAGAATATACCATCCGGAATCAAGAACCTCACACGCTTTCTTTTTATACTCTTCAGCATGCAAACTGTATTGTCTGCCGAGATTATTTGGCATTATCATTTTCTTACCTCCTAATTTTTTATCCAATACAAATCATGTAAATGCTTTATTCGTCGTAATGGCGATATGTATTTATGATATACAGATATAATTGGATTCTTTGTTACCACTCTTTTTTTCTTTGAAAACTCTATCTCATACTTTTTTTCAATGTATCTTCTGTTCGTCATCAATCTGTCTATGTACGGATCATAAATAGACTTTTGAAGCTTCTTTGATATTTTTCCCGAATGCAAGCAGGATGGGGCATGCAAAACGTGCTTGGTTAAAAATTTCACGCTTTCAAAGTGATACAGTACTGTCGGAAAAACCTCTCCGGTCTTTTTTTCTTTTGCATATGGAACTCCGTTTTGTTCCTTAGCATAATCGAATAGTTTAAGATTCCAAGGAGCCATACCAACACCACAATGTTCGCATATCATTACTCCGTCAAACTTTTCCGGAAAAACATTGAGATATTTTTGATCCCCATACCATTCTGTAGTTCCCGGCCGAGAATAAAAACACCATTCAAGGCAACGTTCTGCCCACCAGGAAAGCGTTGCATAACCATTTGCATCATTGACAAATGTGTTAAACTCAACACAATACGATCCTCTCAAATCGTGTGCTTTTTTCTCCTCCTCTTCCGTTTCATATCGATGCGGAACGATAATAGTCGAACATCCTTTTGTTCTCATCTCGTCAAACACTGGTTGCGGTGTTGAAAAGAACTCCATATCAGCATCAATATAAGTGCATATTGTCTCTTTGTAATGATCTATCACATGTTTTATGACCCAAGGAGAACACGTCCAACAATACTCTGCGGCCGTTCTTTCGGATTTAACCTTCAACAATTCAGGTGTCTCAAATTCATTGAGCGAAACCGGTATTATATGTTTATAATTCTCTGATTTCAATATTTCATAACATTTATCATCAAAAGCGAATACATATAACTTGAAATTGTCCATGACCCGCTCCATTGATTTGTATAAAGTAATACCTTTGTCCAAATAATTGGAATCAAAAAGAGTGCAGAAAATACAATCCATAAACAACCCTTTCAACCTTTTTTTATCAAGAAAAACCTATCCATTTCATCCATCAATGAGCTTTTATCAAAATGGGTATTGAAGTATTCTCTGGCATTTAACCCCATTTTGTTTCCATTCGCATTCATCATTTTTCTAATTCCATTAGACAATGCCTCGGCATTTCCTATTTCAGTACAAATTCCACAATCAGCTTCTTCAATAACTCTTTTTGTTTCCCCTGACGCGGATGCAATGATAGCCTTACCACAAGCCATATAGGACTGAAGCTTCGCTGGTATTGTGTTCTCCCAGAGAGGCGTCTTATTGAACGAAATAAAACCAGCATCGCACGCACTAAGTATTTCTGGTACTCTTTCAGCAGAAACACGGGGAATCATGATAAATTTGTCCTGAACACCCTTCTCTTCAATCTGTCTCTCAAACTCTGGTAGATAACGACCATCACCTACAATAACAAATTTTACAGTCTCACTCTTTAATAATTCCGCCACTTTAGGCAAAACATCTAAGCCCTGAGCTGTGCCAATATTTCCTGTAAAAGCTATCTTATAACATCCATCATCAGGATTTATTCCATCAATATTTTGTGGCTCCATTGGTCTGTAAAACTCTTCAGCGTACTGTGGCCAATAATGAACCTTGTTCCTATCCACCGGATTTTTCCTATTCACTATAGCCTTTACCAAACTCGGACTCGTGGTGAGAATTGTTCCGGTTTCTCTGTAAATCTTGTCGACCATTCTGTCAATAGGACCGATAATCGCTTTATTATGTATTCCCGTCACAGTCTCGACATTCTCAGGCCAAAGATCCTGAACATAGAGAAATGTTGGTACATTATACCTTTTCCCATACCAAACTCCTATCATTGCCTGTGTCATAGGAGAAACCTCAAATGTAAATACAATATCGGCTCTTACATTTGCCGCCTCGCTGCTCTTTACCCACTTCTTACCGGATCTGACAAAGCTGAAATAATTGGCAGCCATTCCCACAGCATTGATAAGTTTATTACTGCTGTTTCCTCTTGCGACAAGCGGAATTCTTATGATGTTCACTCCATTCCATATTTCTCGTGTTCTATGTTTCTTATCATATCCCTCAAAGTATTTACCCATTGGATAATTCGGTATACCAGTAAGCACTGTTACCTTATAACCTCTCTTGACCCATTCACATGCCATATCGTTCACACGAAACGTTTCAGGATGAAAATATTGAGAAATCAACAAAATATGTTTTTTCATGCAAGACTTACCCTTCTGTCCTTTTGATAGATTCTTTTAGGTCAATTATCTGGTAATGAAAATTATACTGGCTTATCGTTTTCTCATAACTCAAATTTCCAAAAGCCTTATTCGCCAAATCTCGTGTCTTTCCCGGCACGATCAACGCTAATTTAACGCCCCAGTTCCATACTTTCGAAACAAGTATCTTATGATCAGAAACACCGGCAATCATTTTTACCATCTCGGAAGTCTTTGTGTATTCGGCATTCTGTGGCCAAAACACTCCGCCTTCGCCTCTTATCATCACTTGACACAAAAACTCACACAGATTCTCTATATAAAGCATCGATCTTTCATTATCAACATCCGGAAAAACAGGTAACTTTTTCGCCATCTTTGCCAACGTAGGATAATTCCCTTTACTGCCTTTTCCGTAAATCATTGGCGGACGTAAAACGGTCACGATAAAGCTGTCATCCGCTAATTGCCTTACGCCTTTGTCAGCCTGCCACTTACTATCCCCATAAAAATTGGAAGGTTGGGGCTCTGTATCTCTTGTGATCCGTTTTTGTTTCCCATAAGGCGCTGAATCTCCATACACAATAGCCGATGACATAAATACAAACTGTTTCACGCCATCCGCTTTTGCCTTTTGGCATGTTTCTATTGCCAGATCTGTATTGATTGCATAATATTTCTTCTTGGTTTCCTCACTCACATTTCCCACATCAGCATGAGCGATGCCCGCAACATGGAAAACGCAATCATATCCGCTAAAAGCTTTCTGCCTCCAGCTTCCATCGATCATATCTACGGTTTCGATTAAAAGCTCCTGACTGTATTTATCTGTCACATACTGTTCAAAGCTTGTGCCAATATATGAATTTGCGCCTGTGATGAGCACTTTCTTCATCTTGATTCCACCCTACTCATGCAGCTCTACAACGTTTCCATCCAAATCCCTGATGAATACATATCTCTCCCCGATCCAGTCAGCAGAGATTTTATCCACTTGCAGTTCATGATCCAGCTGCAGATTGCACGCATTACTCAATCTTTCAATCTCACACTCTATGTTAGCAACCTTAAACGCCATATGTCTTAGACCTAACGGTTCATCCATTGCCTCCGCCCGTTTAGGATGTCTTGGATCAACAAACAATTCAAGCTGTATTCCGTATCCCTCAAGTAGAATGATCAGATCATATGCTCTTTCTTTTCTGTAAAACTCTGTGAAGCCAAGTATCTTATAAAACTCTACACACTTTTCCGAAGAAACGATGAAAGAAATATGATGCACTCCTAAGATCATGTACTATCTCCTATCCTATCCTTTTCTTCTCGCTCCGGTTCCGCCTTCTACTACACTGCTATCACCGGTGAATACCCCAAGACTTCCAAAGAAACATTTCAGATCCATTTTAAATCCCATATTCTTTGTATACTCTCCATCCAGCTTTGCTTTCACCGGAATCTCCAGTTCATCTCTACCATTGATCTGCGCCCAGCCGGTAAGTCCCGGTTTCACATCGTTAGCACCCCATTTATCTCTCTCTGCCGTCAAAAGATCCTGATTCCAAAGTCCCGGGCGAGGCCCGATCACGCTCATATTTCCGATGAAAATATCCCAGATCTGCGGAAGCTCATCGAGAGAATGCGCTCTGATAAACTTGCCTGCCTTTGTGATATACTGCTCAGGATTTTCCAGCATATGAGTCGGCTTGTCATGTGGTGTGCACATTTTCATAGAGCGAAACTTATGTAATTTAAAATATTGTTTATCTTTTCCGAGCCGCTTCTGGGTAAACAGCACCGGCCCCGGATCATCGATCACGATCCAAAGACTTAAAATCAAAAATAACGGGGAAAGAATGACAAGCCCTCCAAAAGACAGGATGATATCCAACAGTCTTTTCACGAACTTTTCATAGAAAGACTCTTTATGATCCGTATTGGCAACCGACTCCAAATGTCCCCTCACACCGTCTGCATTTTCTTTTTCGTTCTCGTTTTCTACAAATCGGACTGTTTTCCCCTCCATAGGGTTCTTTTCTTCCGGATGATTCTTATAGATGGAATCCGGTTTCTTGATCAGCCCTACAAGTGCCATCCCTGCCGCAACAGTTCCTAACACAGTTACTATTTTTCCAAAAATCTGCATGTCTTTACCTCAGAACTATATATCTCTCATAACGTCATCCGACAACATTTGCAATTTCTAAACACATTCTATTTTATGGCGTGCTTCGCCATCCAGGCCTTTCTACCTGACTGTCTCCTCATTCTGTCATGCCCCTCTCCCTTCCTGTGCCCCTGCTTCAGGAAATTCAAAAGGCAATCCTGCCCCAGGTTTTGTGTACACATAACCTCTATTATCATATCGCATTCTCATAGCCCCCGCAATATGACAATTTTTCCAATATTGCAAAAAACTCACACACTTTTTGTGAAATATGCCAAATCTGTCCCAAGAAACAGTTGGTATATCCCTTAAAATCCAAAAGACTATAAAAACACCTCCGTCCAATACCGCTTTTGTGTATTGGGCAGAGGCTGAAACGAAGCTTCCCGGCACCCCTCATACATCCCGGATGGACTCACACGGTTCCCTCATAGAGGATCTTATCTCCGATAGTAACCTGTTCAACTCCTGTCTTTTTCTTCTTGTTGAAGTTAAAGCTGAGCATATACCCTGTGTCAAGTCCAAAGTAATCCAGATATTCACTGATCTGTTTTTCGCCATCGGCATTATACCGTGGTCCCCGCCAGATCTTCTGTTCGATGATATACTGCTGCCCCGGATAGTCCACGATCACATCGGTTCGTGTCTGATCTCTGGTCTGTGCCTCGATATAATAGTTGCCGGTACCGTTGATGATCTGTTTCAAATACAGCAGGAAATACTCCCTTCCATCCTTTTCCCGAAACCGTTCCTCAAGAGGTCCGAAGGTTTCTGTAAATGTGTCTATAAATCCCTGGAGGATCGCTCTCATTTGGAGCCTGCCGTCTATGACGAATCGGTTCCTACCCAGATCGCCCGCTCTGGAGAATACATTATTTTTTAATTCTTCCTCAAAGAGGAACAGATTATAAAGCATTGTTTCAAAGATCCGGTTGGCAACACGAACCGTATTATGATCATTCCTGATCATTCCATACATCTGCATCTGGACAATCTCATCCTGTTGGGCATTATATGCGATCTTCGTACCTTCCATCAGGACGCTGCGGATGGTAGCTTTCAGATCAGGGTAGTTGTTCAGGTTCTTTGTCAAGGTCTGAAACAGTGTGTTGTTTTCTGAAAGAAGCAATTTCACTGCTTCATCGATACCGATATTTGACCAGGCTTCTGATAAAAGCATTTTCTTACTGACCTGCTCATCGATCAGCTGGCAGATCCTGCTGACTAAGAATGGATATCCGTTTGTATAATCCCGGATTTGTTTTGCTATATTTGCAGTATCCATACCCGTTTGATGATCCTGTTCATATTCATCCAGCATCCCCTAGATGCCCTCTTTGGAAAGGCTCATATCTATTGTAAAATCAGCTGCAATGTTCCACGGACTGTTTTCTTTTGAAGATTCTCTTGCTGCAATCGTAAGAAACGTTTCTATTCTTCTTTTTGGACAAATTCGATCCCCAGATGCAGGATCGTTGACTGTCCCATGAAATCCACCTCCACCATGGCGATACGCCTGTGGAGATCGATCTTTTTCACCTTTCCGACAAAATCGGTCAATGGTCCGGAAAGGACTCTGACCTGATCGTTCTCATCAAAGTCGATCAGGGAAAGCTCGGAGACGGGATTGCCGTCAAAGTCTGATACTTCTTTAAAATTCCCTGTGATCTTCATCAACCACTTCACTTCCGCATCGGTCAGGGGATAGATCTGTGAGGTGTTTTCCGGATCATCCTTCCCCAACAGTCCAAAAAACAGGGGGATCTTTTGAAGCTCTTCGTAGAGTGAGAGCACATTTTCACTGAAGATGAAGATATAGCCGGGGATCAGCTTCTGATAGATTTCCTTCCACTCACCCCGGATCTTTTTGCGCAGATGTCGGATCGGGTGGAAGCAGCGCTCACAGAGTTCTTCTGATATTCTACTTTTAATATAATTTTCGGCGAGGGCTTCTTTGCCCGCGCCGACGTAAATAACATAATACATATATTCTCCTTTTGGGAAACAGAAGCCTTAGGCCGGGGCATAGGTGGCTACGATCTCCTGTACATAGGCACGGATGTCCTCGTCATTGTCATAGGCTTTTTTCATGAGCACCTCCAGCTGCATGAGGAAGGTCTCATGATCGAAGGCAATGGGACTTCCGATATGGATCAGCTTGTTCGGAGTCGTCTCCATTCCTTCTTCTTCCATTAATTTCTCTTCATAAAGCTTCTCACCGGGTCTGAGTCCTGTATATTCGATCCGGATGTCCTCATCCGGTCGTAAACCGGACAGCTTGATGAGGTTGCGGGCAAGCGCTTCGATCTTAACAGGCTCTCCCATGTCGAGGACGAAGATTTCGCCGCCCTTCGCATAGCCGCCGGCCTGAAGCACGAGGCTGACCGCCTCCGGAATGGTCATGAAGTATCTTATGATATCCGGGTGTGTGACCGTCACCGGTCCACCCTGTTCGATCTGCTTTTTAAACAGCGGGATCACAGAGCCGTTAGAGCCAAGTACGTTTCCGAAGCGGACGGCTACAAATTCTGTTTTGATCTGATCGGGGATCTTCGCAAACCCCATGCTTCCGCTCTCATCCTCCGCATGTACGTATAAAAGCGGCAGCTTCTCCGGCGTGCCTGCCTTGATCATGTAATCGAAGGTCTGCACGATCATCTCGCACAGGCGTTTGCTGGCGCCCATGATGTTGGTGGGATTGACTGCCTTATCGGTACTGATCAGAACGAACCGCTTACAGCCGTGGGTCATGGCGGCATAAGCCGTCTTATAGGTGCCGATCGCGTTATTCTTGATACTCTCGCAGGGGCTGTCCTCCATAAGCGGTACGTGCTTGTGGGCTGCCGCATGATAAACGATGTCAGGCCGGTATTTGGCAAATACCTGTTCGATACGTCTGCTGTCTCTGACCGAACCGATCAGCACCTCCAGATGAAGTCCCGGGTATTTTTTCTTAAGCTCCTGCTGGATGTCGTAAGCATTGTTCTCATAAACATCCAGAATGATCAGCTGCTTCGGTGCATGTGCCGCGATCTGCCGGCAAAGTTCCGAGCCGATGGAGCCGCCGCCGCCTGTGACTAAGATCACCTTGCCGCTTAGCTGGTCAAAGATCTCTCTTAGCTCCACCTTGATGGGCTCACGTCCCAGAAGGTCTTCCACTTCTACATTCTTTAAAGCCTGCAGGCCCACTTCCCCGTTATAAAGCTGATAAATACCGGGAAGGCTCTTAAGCTCACAGCTTGTCTCCTTGCAGATATTTAAGATCTCACGCCGCTGCACGGCTGTCGCAGACGGGATCACGACGTAGATCTTCTCCACATGGTATTTCTCGACATTGGCAAGGATATCGTCCCTGCCTCCCACGACCGGTACGCCGTCAATGTATTTGCCCCATTTGGTGGGATCGTCATCAATGATACAGCAGACTCTGTCATCAGACTCTGTCGCCCTGTCCATATCCCGCAGGATGATACGGCCGGAGGTGCCGGCACCGATGAGCATGACATTATGATAATGCTCTGCCTTTCGCGCTCTTCTGGAGCGCTCTAACAGGATAAAGCGGTAGGAAAAGCGCACGCCCACGATCAGGATAAACTGGATCGCCATACCAAACACATAGTAGGTGATCGGCATACGCTGAAAAATCAGAGTGATCAGGATCGTATGACAGACACCTGTGACTGCCGAAGAGACGACGACTCTCGCCAACTCACTGTAGCTGGCAAATCGCCAGATACTGTGATAAAGCCTTAACCCCCTGAATACGATCAGACACAGGATCGTATAGATCGGGACAAAGTACACATATGTCATCAGATACTTCGGCTCGATCTTACTGAACTGACAGTCAAAGCGGATCCATAACGCCAGAAAATACGCTGCGTTGACCGCCAGAATATCATACAGGATCAGACACAGCGTCGCCCCCTGTATCTGCTTTCTTTTATTATTTAAAACCGTCTTTTCCTCTTCTGCCTGTTTTATCATTTTCTTTTCTTCCTCATTCGACCTTCGTCCTGCATGATCCTGTGACACTCTTACGCAGATACGTTCTCATTTTTTCTCTTCTTTCCTTTCAACACTTTAACATAGTAAACTGCTTTTTACAACCAAAAAGATTTACCATTTTTTCAGATTTTTATACAGTCAAAAAAAGACGGTTCCAGATTCTGATACCGGCAATTTGTAATCCGTTTTACAGATCATACGGTGTTACCTGATATACGTAATAGTTCAGCCAGTTGCTGTAGAGATTGTTGCTGTGACTTCTCCACTGCAAAAGCGGGCGCTTCGTCGGATCGTCATCCGGGTAATAGTTATAAGGAATATGGATTGGAAGTCCTTTGCCCAGATCCCTCTGGTACTCGTTGTGCAGGGTATAGCGGTCATATTCCGGATGACCGTTGACGAAGATCTTCTTACCCTCCTCGGCGATGGCTAAAAAGACGCCTGCCTCATCCGACTCTGCCAGCACTGTCAGCTGATCGCAGGCATGGATCTTGTCTGCCGGCGTCTCGGTGTGGCGGCTGTGGGGCGCCAGGAAAATATCGTCAAAGCCTCTTACAAGCGGAATCTTGCGGTTCATCACTCTGTGGGGATAAACGCCAAACAGCTTCTCGCTTAAATGTGCCTTCTGGATCCCATAATAATGATAAAAGCCTGCCTGAGCCCCCCAGCAGATATGGAAGGTACTGGTCACATGTTCTTCCGCCCAGTCCATGATCGCGCAGATCTCCTCCCAGTAATCGACTTCCTCAAAGGTGATGTCCTCCACCGGCGCTCCGGTGATGATCAGGCCGTCGAATTTGAGTGACTTGATCTCATCAAAGGTATTGTAAAACTTATTCAGATGACTGGCCGGCGTATTGATGGATATGTGGCTGGTCAGATTCAAAAAGGTCACATCCACCTGCAGGGGCGTATTGGATAGAGCACGCAGGATCTGCAGTTCCGTATCCTGCTTGACCGGCATGATGTTTAAGATACAGACCTTCAGTGGTCGGATATCCTGATGGATCGCACGGTTTTCGTCCATGACGAAGATATTTTCATTCTCAAGGATCTCCCTTGCGGGTAAATCTTTCTGTGTTTTTATAGGCATGGTTGTGATTCCTTTCTTCTTGTTTCTATATGTTTCTATCTGTCACGAGTCAGGCATATCATGTGTTCCGTAAACAGACCTTTGTGAACCGTCGGTCCTTGGGCGCTGTGTTTTAGCGCCCTAGTACCGCTACGGTGAACACAGAGCGAGAGCGTGTCTGTGGAGGAATACATGATAGGACTGACGACCGGTATAGACATCTTATTATCACTCTTTCTTTATTGAATCATCTCCAAAAATTCCTCCTCAGAAATGATCGCGATACCAAGCTCCTTCGCCTTCTTGTTCTTTCCGGAGGTGGAAGTCGTATCATTGTTGATCAGATAGTCGGTTTTGGAAGTCACGCTTCCGGTCACTTTGCCGCCGAGGCTTTCGATCAGCTCTTTTACTTCTCCCCGATTGGCGAAGTGATTCACACTTCCGGTGATGACAAAGGTTTGACCGCTAAGCT
Source organism: Lachnospiraceae bacterium (assembly GCA_015056815.1). Lineage (GTDB taxonomy): Bacteria > Bacillota > Clostridia > Lachnospirales > Lachnospiraceae > SIG333. Next base: position 26,739 of record SVFN01000007.1, read on the forward strand.
TCTGCTCTGCCTGGGAAGTCTGCGGTTTCTCCAGCGTCAGCTCCTTTTGCAGCTCCAGAAAGAGTTCTCTGTTTTCTTCCCTGGCAAAATACGCCGTGAAATCTCCCGCCAGCACTTCGCCGATTCCTTCGATCAAAGCCAGTTCTTCGGCGTCGGCATTCATCAGCCTTTCCGGATCATGGTCGTAGTGTCTGCAGACCATCTTGGCGTTGGCTACCCCGAATCCCGGAATACCAAGCGCATAAATCAGCCGCTGCAAAGTGGTATGACGTGCTTTCCCGATGCTGTCCATCAGATTCTGATAGGATTTTTCTCCAAAGCCTTCCATCTCTACGATCTCCGCTTTGTGGTCGGACAGGTGGAAAATATCCCGAAAGCTGTGAATGAACCCCTTTGCGATGAATTTCTCCAAGGTCGCTTCGCTCATCCCGTCGATGTTTAAGGCATCACGGCTCACAAAGAGGGTAAAGGCTTTGATGCGTTTTGCCTCGCAGTCAGGATTGGTACAGCAAAGCACTTCCACTTCATTGTCGGCTTTGATCATTGTCTTACCGCCGCAGACCGGGCAGGTCTCCGGTATGGGTACCAGACCGCTCTTAGTCAGATTCTCCGCGATCTGCGGGATGATCATGTTGGCTTTGTAAACGGTGATCTTATCTCCGATCCCAAGCTCCAGGGCACGCATGATGCTGATATTGTGGACGCTGGCTCTGGAAACGGTGGTGCCTTCCAGCTCCACCGGCTCAAAGATCGCCACCGGATTGATCAGTCCTGTCCGGCTCGGGCTCCACTCGATCTCTTTGAGTGTGGTCTCCCTAAGTTCATCCGCCCATTTAAATGCGATGGCATCTCTCGGGAACTTGGCTGTGCGTCCCAGGGATCGTCCGTAGGCGATGTCTTCATAGCAAAGGACAAGGCCGTCGGATGGGATCTCATAGGTCTTTATCTTCTCTTCATAGTAAGCAATCTCAGCAAGGATCGTTTCCGGCGTGACTTTTTGATATTCCACGACTTCAAATCCCTGTTCTTTTAAAAATGTAAACTGCCTGTCACGACTGTTCCCAAAATCATATTCTACCTCATTTTCCACTGCACTGACAAGGGAAAACGCCACAAAATGTACACTTCTTTCGGCTGTCACCTGATTATTGAGCTGTCTGACCGATCCGCTGCAAAGGTTGCGCGGATTTTTGTACTTCGCCTCAGCGTCTGCGATCTGCGCATTGAGCTTCTCAAAGTCCGGATAAGTGATGACCGCTTCTCCGCGCAGAGTCAGATCCCCCCGGTAAGGAATGCTGTGAGGGAGGTTGACAAAGGTCTTTGCGTTATTGGTGACCACCTCTCCGATCTCCCCGTTTCCGCGGGTAACGGCTTTGACAAGCTCTCCTCCTTCATAGGTCAGGACAATGGTCAGTCCGTCCAGCTTCCAGGAAAGGAGTCCTTCCCGCCCGTTTAACCAGGTGACCAGTTCTTCCCGCTCTTTGGTTTTGGAAAGGGAAAGCATGGGAGAAGCATGGCGCTCTTTGGGGAGCTCTTCCACTGCTTCGTATCCGACATGCCGGGTGGGGGAATTGGCAAGGGTGATGCCGGTCGCTGCTTCCAGCTGCTCCAGCTCGTCGTAGAGGGCATCGTAAGTAAAATTGCTCATGATCTCAATGTCCTCGGCATAGTAGGCTTTGGATGCCTGATTGAGCAGGGTGACCAGTTCTTTCATACGGGTGATATTCGGTGATGACATAGCATTCTCTCCTTCTATGGGTGATCGTGAAAGTCTAATGCGGTATAGAGCGCAGTAAGCTCGGCTTCGGTGAGGACTCTCCACTCGCCGGGGTGTAATGTTTCCAGTCCGATGTTCATGATGCGCACCCGCTTCAGGCTGAAAACATGGTATTCAAAGGCTTTGCACATATAGCGGATCTGGCGGTTGAGCCCCTGGGTAAGTGTGATCCGAAAGGTGTATTTACCGATCTTTTCCGCTTTGCAGGGACGTGTCGTTTTATGAAGCTCCGGCAGATAAACGCCCGCCTGCAGCCCTTCGATAAATTCCGGTGTGATCTCTTCCTTGACCTTGACGATGTATTCTTTTTCATGACGGTTTGCGCCGCGCATCATGGCGTGGATCAGGTCTCCGTCGTTGGTCAGGATCATAAGTCCCTCGGATTCTTTATCCAGACGCCCGGCATAGGTCAGGCGGATCGGGTATTTGACCTCATCCATGATCTTTTTGGCGGCAAACCTGTCTTTTTCCGTGCAGGTGATGCCCACCGGCTTGTAATAGGCCAGTACGATCTTCTCATTGCGTCCTTTGATCTCTTTGCCATTGACGATGATCCGGTCAGAATCATCCACGCGCATGCCCATATTCGCGGTCTGCCCGTTGACACTTACCAGTCCTTTGTCGATCAGGCTGTCCGCATCCCGTCTGGAGCAGACGCCGGCCTGCGCGATGTATTTGTTTAAACGGATCTTTTCCATTCGATTCTCCTGTTTGAAGCTGCGTATCCGGGTGATCAGTGCTGATATTGGGATACGGTTTTTGCAGTTATATTTGTGTGTATCGTACAAACAATTTTACATATTGTTTTGTCCTTGCTTCTATATTCGCCGTCTTTTTTAACGATTTATTACGATACAGTGCTATCGTGTTGCAATTATACATATTGTATAGTACTATGGTCACTTTTTTAAAAAAGTAAACGGTTTTGCATAAATTTTCGTATTTTTACAAAATATTCCAATATTGGGTAGCATAGGGTTTCCTGTTATGCTATAATTTCAAATTGTTTTGCGGCATAAATCTATTCGCACACATAAATTTTACCCCAGGGAGGTTTGACAACATGGTACAGCAAAGACTTCTTGAAATGATGAACTACCGCAACATGTCGATCATAGAGCTTGCCGAAGCAGCGGATATGTCCATCGACACTTTAAAAAACCTGATCTACGGAAGGGTCCTGGATCCCAAGATCAGTACGTTGATCCCGCTTTGCGATGCGCTTGACTGCTCGATCGATTATCTGACGGAGCGCGGAAGTGACGCTCTTCAGCAGGTAAGGGATCTGTCCGGGCATTCTCTGAATCTGCTGATCCGTATGACCGATGCCGAATTCAGACTGACTTCGTGCTCCGATAGGCGTTATCACGAATATCGTTCGGTGATCATTCCCAATACCTTCACTTCGGATCATATCGAATATGACAGTTGTTCGTTTGGTTACATTGACATTCTCCCGGTAATGCACCGTTACAAAAGCGAGGAGATCACCTGCGGCCTCATGCTGCAGGGGGATGAACTGGCTCCGATCTATTTTGACGGAGATGTCCTTTTGCTAAACGGCACCCGTTCCCCCAAGAGTAATGAGATCGGGTTGTATATTGACGAAAACAAGCAGTTTTATATCCGCCGTTATCTGTTTCATCCGGACAGGACAGGGCATCTTCACCCGCTTTTACCCAATCATGAGATCCTACCGCTAAAGAAGCACCGTTTCCGTTGTTATGGTACGGTTCTTGGGCTGTATCGCGGCAAGGTTTTCGAAACGCTTCCGGAATCTGATACACAAAGAATCTGATTCCGGGCATCTGATCGTCTCATTGAAACTTCATATTTACACAGATCCGGTTCCGATCTGCCGTTATCTCTGCCATGCTTCCGCACACAAACGGCATTGCAGGCGGCAGATGTCCCAGATCTGCATCCATGATCACCGGTACATTATGGTGTGCGATACTATCGCACACAGCCTTGTACTGATCCATACCCATCATCTCCTGTCCGAAGCACAGTGGTCTTCCGATCACGAATCCTTTGACCGCTTCAAACCATCCGGCATGTTCCATCTGCCACATGGCACGCCGGATCGCCATGACATTCAGATCGCAGCTCTCCAGAAACCAGAGGAATCCGTCTTCCCGGTAGCGCGCCTGAAATTCGGTTACATGATCATAGTTTGTCCCCAAAAGATTGACGAGACAGTCCATACAGCCCCCGATCAGTCTACCCGAAACGGTAACACTTTTTTCCTTTGGCAGTTCTCCTTCCCGCGTAAAGATGTGCAGTTGTTTTTTCTCCGTCAGATGATACGGTACGGTAGGATGTTCTTCATCCTTCAGGCTCTCCTTTTCCCACAGCTCATACCCTCTTACCTGCTGTGTCTGTCCCGTAAGTACATCCATCGCATCTGTCAGGTTCCGGTACCAGGGCTCCATGCCAAAAGCCGGCGCGCAGGGTCCGTAGACAGATGCCGTATCACACATCGTTGTCAGCAGGAATGTCAGATTGGTATTATCGGAATATCCCATGAACCATTTAGGGTCTGCCGCTTTCACACGCTCCCAGTCCACATGATCCAGGATCTCACACATCAGCTCTCCGCCGCCGCAGGAAAGTAAGATGTCGCTTTCGCCCCCACAGTAGGCGTCTGTAAATTCACGCCCGCAGCTTGCGGGTGTATTGCTGATCCCGATCCCTCTGCCTTCGTAGCAGTTGGGTCCCAGCTGCAGTTGATAGCCCTGTGCCAGAAAGGTTTGCTGCGCATGGTCAAATGCGGTTTTGTAGGGTTCGATGTTACACCCAAAAGAGGGTGCGATAAATCCGATGGTGCCGTTTGGCTGTAAAAAGTCAGGGTAACGCATATATAGTCTCCTATTTTAAGTTTTCAGTTCTGTATCCGAACAAATGATGCAGTCAGGCAGAGAACAGTTTCTCCCCTGTCGCATTCGCTCCGCCGTCGTGCATTGTCTGCCGATACTGTTTAAGTGTCATCGAAGCTTTGCGGCAAGTTTGCGCCCGCCGGGAAGCTGGGTCAGTTCTTCTTTGGTCATGCATCCGGTAAACAGGATCATAAAGGCATAGGATGCGATGGACAATATCACCGAAACCGCCGTCGCGATCAGGTAACTGTGAATGAGCCAAAAGACCGCCTGATAGCTCAGAAAGGTTACGACTCCCATGGCCAGGGAGGATACCAGGGGTTTGCCGAACAATTGCAGCAGGTCAAAGCGGTAAGAAAGCTTCTTTGCAATGCTCCGACAGTTCAGTACGGATACGATGAGCGGGAAGCTGACATTGCCGATGATCAGTGCATAGACTGTCCAGTCCGTAACATACAAAAGGACTGCTACCAGGATCACATGGATCACCAGTGAGATCCCGCAATGGATCACAGGGATCCGCATATGGTCATTGCCCTGCAATACCGATGTCGTGATGGTAGACAGAGCGTAAAAGATGATGGCACTCGATCCGGTCACAAGGAGCATGGACGCCAGATGCTGATAGGTCACAAGCCTTGGAAACAAAAGCTTCATGATCGGTGTGGCAAGCACTGCCATTCCTACTGCGCTCGGGAAGGCGATCAGCATATTCACCTTTACCACGAGCGTGATCTTGGCAAAGACTTCTTTCTTCCTTCGCATCATTCTGGATGCGACCATGCTCGGCAGAGTTGCGGAAGCCAGCGCGGTCGAGATCGCAACCGGAAGGTTGATGAGCTGATTGTACTGGGTGTTGAATACCCCCTGCATGGAAGCCGCCGCTACTTCTTCGTAGTTCTTAAGCGCCATGATATTGCCGTAGATCATATCATCTAACGTGTAGCCGATCTGATAAATGGTCTGACTTAAGATCACGGGAAGGATCGTAAGGATCAGGGCCTTGTAGATCATGGCGTGGGACTGTGCTTTTTCGTCGGAGACCGGCTCGTTCTTTCGGGTCAGGACATACAGTATGACAAAATATACCAGTGCTGCCGCCGCACCGCACAGGGTACCCATCGTACCACCCACCGCTCCGTAGGATGCTGCGTCCGCCGTCTCTTTGTACATACGCACGAATCCATAGGATGCCGCAACACTGACAATGGCGTTGAAGATCTGTTCGATGATCTGTGAAAGCGCCGTCGGCACCATGTTGCTGTGTCCCTGAAAGTACCCACGGAACACGCCTAAAAGTGCCACCACAAAGGTGGTCGGTGCCAAAATCCGCAAAGGTCTCGCCAATCCCTGTCTTTTATACAAGGCTTCCAGCGCATCCGCTCCAAAGAACAGGACGCTCATGGCGATAACTCCCACGATCAGGGCAAGGATCATGGCATCCGTAAAGACTCTTCTTGCATTTTTATACTCTCCTTTGGCCAGTCTCGCCGAGACGGTCTTCGATACTGCCAACGGCATACTATAGGAAGAAAGCGTCAGGGCGATATTGTAGATGCCAAAGGATACGGTATAGATTCCATTTCCCTGCTCCCCCAGTATATTCCCCATGGGGATGCGATAGAGAAAGCCGATGATCTTCGTGATCAGCCCGGCCCCTGCCAGAATACCTCCCTGTACAAGTATTGCTTTTTTTGCATTTGTTTTTGGCTTCGTACTGCCTGCCATTTTTTTCTCCAATCTATTGCTTACTATGGTCAGGATCTGCTAAAACCCTGTCTGCTTTGTATTGCCCGCCTCTTATGTCTGTAAAGGCTCCAGCCCCAGGACGGTAAGGACTCCATCCTGCACTTTAAAATGAACATCCAGACCGGCAAAGGCAACTCCGTACTGTCTGTCCGGCTCATCCTGGTAGGCCGGGCGCGGATCCTGTGCCAGGACCTTACAGAGTGCTTCTCTCTTTTCCTCCGGGATCTGTGTCAGCAATCCTTCGTCAAACTCCACTTCCAGTCTGTGATCCAGTCCGTCTGCCGCGAAGCTCTGTGTCGCTTCCGGATGGGAGTCCGTATACGCAAGATACGGCTTGATGTCATAGATGGGCGTCCCGTTTAAAAGATCCGCCCCTCTCACATACAGAATTGGCCCTTCTTCTTTGGTATACTCGATCCGCTCAAGCCTCACGCAGGACAGTCCGATATCGTTGGGTCTGAAGGGCGAGCGTGTGGCAAAGACGCCTTTTTTGCGGTTGCCGCCAAGTCGCGGCGGTCTGACAAGCGCACTCCACTCCTTTTTAGGATTCGCACTAAACTGCCATACTATCCATATATGGGAAAACTCTTCCAGTCCCGCAAAAGCGTCCGGATTGCGATAGGGCTTCTCAAAGACGATCTTTCCTGTCAGCTCATCCACCAGTCCGCTCTGACGGGGAATCCCGAATTTTTCAGTAAAATCAGTATATATATAAGCTATGGTTTTCATACCTTACCATTCTAATGGTTTCCCATGAAAAATGCAAGGATATTTCCATAGGCTCAGAGAATAGCTCATAGAATGATCCGTTACGATACGCAGTCGTTTTGCCCGTGGAATGTGCAATGGTTCTTCTTTTTCTCACTGGTATGGCCAAAAATATTGAAATTGGCATTTTTAAACACGCCACTTTTGATGTATAGTGTTAGGAAAGCGTTTTATATCATTACAAAAAGCAGAGGTTTTTTATGAAGAATCATAATAATCAGAAAAAAATTGCTCTGATCAATGACTTATCCGGTTTCGGGCGCTGTTCCATCGCGGTGGAGCTGCCGATCATTTCCACGATGAAGGTCCAGTGCTGTCCCCTGCCGACCTCGATCTTAACCAATCATACAGGGTTTGACAGCTTTTTCTTTGATGACTATACGGAGAAAATGCCGCATTTTAAAGAAGAATGGGAAAAGCTCGGGTTAAAGTTTAACGGGATCTGTACCGGTTTTCTGGGCTCAAAGAAGCAGATCGATCTTGTCATTGATTTCATCCGGTGTTTCAAGAAAAAAAACACCTGTGTGATCATCGATCCGGTCATGGGGGATTACGGTGCACTCTATCCGACGTATTCGGCCGCGACCTGCAAACGGATGCGAAAGCTCCTTCCCTATGCGGATATCCTGACGCCGAATCTGACAGAGGCCTGCATTCTGACAGATACGCCGTATAAAGAGAAATGGAAGAAGAAGGAATTGATCGCTCTGGCCGGAGCACTCTCTTTGAAAGGTCCCAAAAAGGTTGTGATCACCGGGATCCCACAGGGGAAGTTCATCGCGAATCTCTGCTATGAAGCGGGGAAGGAGGCACATTTTCTTCGCACGTTTAAGGTCGGGACGCAGCGCTCCGGTACCGGTGATATCTTCTGCTCGATCATCGCGGCAGATGCGGTCAACGGCGTTGCGTTTGATGCATCCGTAAAAAAAGCGTCCCGTTTTGTAAAAAACTGTATCAGGCGCTCGATCGAGCTGGAGATCCCTTTGACAGACGGTGTGTGTTTTGAGGAATTGCTGCACACCCTGCGCTAGTCGGAGAGCATTCCGCCAAAGCGAACAAAAAAGCGCTTACAATCTATTGGAAAGGATCAGGTGAAAGAAATGGAAATCTTATATCGTTACCACAACAATCTGTATGTGAATCTCACAAACAAATGTCCTTGTGCCTGTACGTTCTGTCTCAGACAGACTACCGACCATGTCGGAGAATCCACGAGGCTCTGGCTGGAGCGTGAGCCTTCCGCTAAGGAGGCGATCGCGGAGTTTGACAAATTTGATATGTCTCAGTTTGAGGAAGTCGTTTTTTGCGGATTCGGTGAACCCACAGAAGCGTTTGAGGTCTTAAAGGAAGTGGCTTGCTTTGTCAAAAAGACTTATCATCTTCCGGTCCGTTTAAACACGAACGGTCTGGGCAACCTGGTGAACGGACGCGATATTGTTCCGGAGCTTGCGGGACTGGTCGATACGGTGTCCATCAGTTTGAACAATCCTCATCCCGAGGAATATCACAAGCTAGTCCGTTCCAGATTCGGTGATGTGTCTTTCCGGGCAATGTTAGACTTTGCAAAGGAATGTACGAAATACGTTCCGAACGTGATCATGTCTACCGTGGAGACAACCATTTCCAAAGAGGACGAAAAGGAATGCGCCGCACTTTGTGAGAGTCTCGGTGTAACCTACCGTATCAGACCGTTTGAATAAGAAGGAGTCTCCTTCTTATTTGCATGCAATACTACCGGGACGATCCCGATCAGACAGGGTACGATCATGATAAAAAAACGGTACAGGATCACTGCTGTCGCCGCCAGTACCCCATAGGCACTTCCATAGAATAAGGTAAAGACATATTCCAGTGTCCCGATGCCTGCCGGAGCCACCATGACTCCGGCCAGAGTGCTGATGACTGCCATCCGACAGACGCAAAGCGGAAGGTTCACTTCGTATTTTGTCAAAAAGACCACTGCCGGGATCACATACCAGCAAAGCAGTTTCCCCAGATTGTAAAAAACACATTTCGCGATCTTCTCCGGATCTTTCCAGATCTGTTTACCCGCCTCATTAAACTCCTCGATTTTTTTATGAAGAGATATCTGCTTTTCGGGAAATCTCCTAAGCAGGACCCCGATCAGCCCCTGCAGCGCACTTTTGACCTTTTCCGAGCAGGAAAGCAAGAACAAGGCCAGTGTGATGCCTGCGGATACAAGTACACCAAGCACCGCAAACTTCAGGTATGGTTGTATTTGTTCTTTTCCAAAGAGCAGGCATATTGCCAGTCCTGCAATTCCCAGGATGGTGATCATCATCTTCTGGAAGATATACTGGATTAACGTCATGCCCGTAGCGCGGCTTACCGGGATACGCTCTTTGGACAGATAATAAATCTCAGCGATCCCCGCACCGGAGCCAAGGGTTACCAGCTTGTAAAACGCTGCGTAGAACGCGCATTCCACACCCTTTTTAAAGGATACGCCCTCCCCTTTGTTGCCCGATATCGTGCTGATGAGCGCCCCTTCCAGAATCCCGTAAAATACGGTCACTGCCAGGCAGATCACGCTGCAGTGCACGGGAAGATGCCGGATCTGTCCGACCGCCTCTGTGATCAGCTCCTTCTTCGTCCGATAGACGATCGCGATCAGTAAAAGGACGATCAGCCATTTGATGATGTTTTTCCAAGTGTTTGCATTCTTTTCCATATTTTCACTTCTTTATATAATGATGTCAGAGTCAAAACCCGATATCCGGATTGTTTCGTTGCAATACGTAACACTTTAGCACACTCGGGATCTCTTTTCAAGTCCTGATAAAGTTCTTTCCGCTTACTGTTCAAACTCTATCATTTATGCTATATTTAGTTTGTGCGTTTGGGCAACCGGTCCATGAATGCCACAGGCATTGAAAATGATATGCCAAGACGAGATCACCGGTAAATGAAACCGGACTGTTTGAAAAAGGAGTAAAAGAATGTTTAAAAAAGGAAAAATCTGGAAAATACCGCTTGGTATCTTAGGAACTGCAGCTCTGATCGTGGGAGGCTATGTGTCTTATGTGCTTCTGACCTATTCCCGGATCGAGGATAATGTGAGTATCGCTTCCGAAGGAAATGCAGAGCTTGTCGCAAAGCCGGACGAGGAATATACCATTGTTTCCTACAACGCCGGTTTTGGAGCCTATACTGCTGACTTTACCTTCTTTATGGATGAAGGGAAGGAAAGTCGCGCAAGAAGCGCTCAGAGTGTAAAGACCTGTATAGACGAGATCGGCGACCGTGCCCTCTCTTTTTCGCCGGATCTGGTACTCTTTCAGGAAATCGATACGGATTCTACCAGAAGTTACCATATCAATGAGGCCGATCTTCTCAAAGAGAAATTTCAAAGTGTCGGTCAGTTTGACAATGTGTTTGCCAGGAACTATCATTCCGCCTATCTGATGTATCCGTTATACAAGCCGCATGGCGCGTCCAATTCCGGACTTCTGACCTTCAGCAGATTTACGGTCTCCTCTTCCCTGCGAAGAAGTCTTCCTATTGCGACCGATATCAAGAAGGTGCTGGATCTGGACCGCTGCTATTGTATTTCCCGTATTCCGGTGGAAAACGGAAAAGAATTAGTCCTGATCAACACGCATTTATCTGCTTACGGTACCGACGCCGCACAGGGAAATGCGCAGCTGGAAATGTTATTTGCGGATATGAAGGCCGAATATGAGAAGGGAAATTACGTAATCTGCGGCGGTGATTTCAATCATGACTTTACGACCACTTCCAAAGAATATTTTAACCCCGGCACCGACAAGACTTACAGCTGGTGTCATCCGTTCCCGGATGCGATCATTCCGGATGGATTCTCCAAATGTACGGACTATGCCGAAGGGATGGTGTCCTCTTCCCGCTATACGAACATCCCGTATTGTGAGGACAGCTTTACGGTGATCCTTGACGGATATATCGTTTCCGACAATGTATCCTGCGAATATGTGCAGAATATAGATACCGGATACGAGTATACGGATCATAATCCGGTAGTGATGAAATTCCGGTTGAACTGAAGCCTTCGTATCGCATTCCCATCTTTATCTGTAAAAGGATCTTACATCAAAAGTCCCATAGACATGCTGTCTATGGGACTTCATTATCTTATCTGGCCGGCCAGTGATTAGCAGATACCCTGTGCAGTCATAGCATCAGCAACCTTTAAGAAGCCTGCGATGTTAGCGCCTGCTACATAGTCGCCTTCTTTGCCGTATTTCTTTGCTGCAGCATCCAGATTGTGGAAGATGTTTACCATGATGTCTTTTAATTTCGCGTCAACTTCCTCGAATGTCCAGCTTAATCTCTCGGAGTTCTGGCTCATCTCTAATGCGGAAGTAGCAACACCACCGGCATTGGAAGCCTTACCCGGGCAGAACAGTACGCCGTTTGACTGGAAGTACTCGGTAGCCTCTAAGGTAGTAGGCATGTTAGCACCTTCCGCTACTGCGAAGCAGCCATTGGCAACAAGAGCCTTGGCATCTTCAAGATCCAGCTCGTTCTGTGTCGCACAAGGAAGAGCTACATCACATTTTACAGTCCATACGCCATGCTCGCCGTTTTTCTTCTCATGATACTCAGCGCTCGGTCTTGCTGCTGCGTACTCTGTCAGACGTGCACGTTTTACTTCTTTTACTTCTTTTAATAACTCTACATCGATTCCTTCCGGATCATAGATCCATCCGGTAGAATCAGAACAGGTAACCGGCTTAGCGCCTAACTGCTGTGCTTTCTCGATCGCGTAGATCGCTACGTTACCGGCACCGGAAACAGCAACTGTCTTGCCTGCAAGATCCTTGCCGTTGCACTTAAGCATCTCTTCTGTCAGATATAACAGACCGTAGCCTGTAGCCTGTGTTCTTGCCAAAGATCCGCCGTAGGTAAGTCCTTTACCTGTCAGAACGCCTTCGTATACGTCGCGGATTCTCTTATACTGACCGAACATATAACCGATCTCACGTCCGCCAACACCGATATCTCCGGCAGGAACGTCCGTATCTGCTCCGATGTGTCTGAAAAGCTCTGTCATAAAGCTCTGGCAGAATGCCATAACTTCTCTGTCTGATTTGCCCTTAGGATCGAAATCAGAACCACCCTTGCCGCCGCCGATCGGCAGTCCGGTCAGGGAATTCTTAAAGATCTGCTCGAAACCTAAGAATTTGATAATACCAAGGTTTACGGAAGGATGGAAACGAAGTCCTCCCTTGTAAGGTCCGATCGCACTGTTAAACTGAACACGGAATCCGTTGTTGACCTGAACCTGACCCTTATCATCTACCCACGGAACGCGGAACATGATAATTCTCTCAGGAGTAGTCAATCTCTCTAATAAAGCATCTTTTCTGTAAGCTTCCTCGTTTGCTTCCACAACGACGCGGAGAGATTCCAAAACCTCTTTAACTGCCTGATGGAACTCCGGCTGTGCAGGATTTTTCTCAACTACTTTTGCATAAATCTCATCAACATATGACATTTTAATGTCCTCCTTTGGTTTAGTATTTGCATGTACGGACCCCATTGCCCTGTATCCAATTATACAATCTCCTTTTCAATCGCACAAGATAAAATTTTGCCACTCTCGCACAAAATTTATTTTTCGTATTTAGTAGATTTTAACAAGCTGACGCTTTGGTGTGGTAAAGTTACACAATGGATCTCGAAATGAAAAAGGCTTCCCATACGCATTGTATGAAAAGCCTTTGTTTATGCTTAGTTGAATGTTACATATTCGGATTTGACATAGCCCACTTTATCGCCATACTGGATCTTGCTCCAGCCGTCCTCCTGCTTCATGAGAAGTTTGTAAGTCTCGCCCGCGAAGGCATTCCCCAGCTTCTCAGCACCTTCTCCACTGGAAGCACGTACATTGACACTCTCCTTGATCGTAACAGTGCCCTGGGACTGTCCGCCGCCGTTGTCTGCAGAAGCTGCAGCGTTATCCGTCTGAGCCGGCTGTGTATTGTCAGCTGCCGGCTGTGAATCACCGGAAACCACCTGTAAAAACTCAGATTTAACATAGCCTTCCTGTCCGTTATAATCAATCCTGCTCCAGCCGTTTTCTTTTGCCTCATATCTTGTCACTTTTGCACCTGCGTCCAGTCTTCCGATCTTGTCCGCATTCTCGCTGTCGGACGCTCTGACATTAACTGCCTCAGATGCCATAACGGTCTGGGTGGAAGCTGCAGCTGTATCCGCAGGAGCTGCTTCCTGTGTATCCGCCGGTGCAGCATCTGTATTCCCGGCGCTCTCAGCATCACCGTTACTGTCTTTTTCTTTCGCTTCCATGGCCGCTGCCACTTCCGTACCGAGTCTGGTAGGAAGCTCATCCATGAATTTCTTCAGATCCGCATCCGCTTCGATGGCTTCGTTATAGGCAACCTGTGTGCGGTTGATCAGATCCACCGCCTCTGCGTCCGTCGCGGCATCCTTGATGCACTGTGCCACATTCTCATCCAAAGCGCCGTCATAAATACCAAGCTTACCGTCATCTCCCTGACAGATATACATGGTCGTAAGTCCCGGTGCCAGTGTGTTGACATCCTTAAAGTTAATATCATAACTTACAAATGCCACATAAGAGCTGTCTACCGGTCCTAACTTGGTGTAGACTTTGATATTCTCATATCCCTCGATATAGGCACTCTTGGTCTCAAGCTTTAAGAGCTCTTCTTCGCTGGTATCACTCTTAAGCTGCATGATCTTGTCACCGTCGCCGCTTGCCATTGCATCAAAATATTCTTTGACGAGGCTGTTTACCTCTTCATAGGCATCCTCCTGCAGGCTGCCGTCGTCTACAAATTCGGGCTCTGCTGGTTCTGTTTCCGTCTCTGCCGGTGCAGGCTGCTCCTGCGCTGTCCCGTCAGCAGGTGTTTCCTCCTGTTCAACGGTCTGTGACTCCTCCACCTTCGTCTCCGGCTCTTTCTGTGCACGGTCTCCGGAAGAGGCAGCATAGACTGCTATGATGATGATCGCAAGCAGAATGACCACGCCGCCGATGATATATCCGGCAAACATCCGGTCCTCTTTAAACTGCTCCGCGAACTCCTCCACGCCGCCGACTTCCTCCTTCACCGGTCTGTGCGGTGAAGCTTTTCTGGGGCGCTCTCTTACTTCCTGTTTTGCTTTATGTACGGTCTTTTCTTCCGCAGCAGTTTCTGCGGTCGTCTTTTTTTTGCTATCCTGACTGGTCTCCTGACTCACAAAATCACCCTTTCTTAACGAACTGCATGCATCATGATCCGTATTCTCTCATATATTGCTCAGACCACAATGCCAATATCCGGTTACAAATAAAAAAGAGGTCACTATCCCCTCTTTTTCATGTGCCCGAGAGGAATCGAACCCCCATCGGCTGAACCGGAATCAGCTGTTTTATCCATTAAACTACGGGCACTCATGTGTGTGATGGCAAAGCCTGCAACAACCATTTGTTACAAAATTGTTACATCACTTTGCCTATCATAACACACTTTTTTCTTTATGACAAGTGTTAGTTGAAAATTTGTTAGTCTGATTTTATGCCAGCCCGTATCCGCCGGATCTTTACGCCCGGCCGGAAGGCATTATTTTATCTTTTGAGCCGGTTTGTTCAGTCCTTTCTTCGGCAGGAACTTCTTATAAATAGCCCGCTGTTTCTTCGGTACTTTTGCAACCGCCCCGGGATGGATGTTCTGAAAGGCTCCGCCTCCTACGCTCTTTTTGGTCAGCAGGGCACTCCTGATCACGATCTTCTTTAACTTCCTGCAGCCTTTAAAAGCGTTTTTGCCGATCTTTGCCACATTCTTTCCGATCGTGACACCGGCAAGGTTTTTACAGCCTTTGCCTGCTTTCGGCTCGATGGCGGTCACTTTATAGGTGATCCCGTTGAAGGTCACAGTATCCGGTATTTTGATGGATTTTGTCTTTACACTTAACGGAGCCTTGTAAGAGACTTCCCCGCCCGTGCTTCCCGCCTTCGTCACAAGGTAGTCTGCGTTTTTGTCGGAAAGCACAGTGCCTTTTTTCGGAGCCTGCGTCTGCATGACAGGCTGCTCCTTATCGTTTTGTCCTGTCTGTCCGCTGTCGGACGGGATCGGTGCCGGCTCCTGAGTCTGTCCGGTTTCTTTCTCCTTCCAGCAGATCCCAACGGTAAGGTCTCCTTCCACAACGATCGTCTCGCCGGGCTGATACTCTGTGCCGTTTACCAGCCATGCGGCAAATTCTTTGCCCTCAGGCGGCGTGATCGTGCAGGCGGGAAGCGCAAAGCTGTCACCTTTTTGCAGCTGCTGCGCTCCCATCAGACCGTTTCCGCCGTTTGCATCGTAGGTAACGGTATAAACCGTTTCAGACTCCTCCTCTTCCGATGCCAAAGCATCTTCGCCTACGGTGAAATAAACATAGATGATATACTGATCATACAAATCCTTCACCACGATCGTTTTCCAGCCGTCTGCCTTCGCATTGACGGTTTCTTCCAGAATGTATTTCCCGTTTCTGTCCGTCTTCGTGTTGTCCTGTATCACATAAAACTTCGCACGATAGGTCTGTCCGTCCTCATATTCCGTAAACTTTTCGTCAATCTCATCATCGTAAACGGAATCATTGTGTGCATTTTCTTTTACCAGTCCTACAGTGATGTCATGACACAACACTCCCTTGTTTGCTTTCAGATTCAGCTCGTTTCTCTGATGCAATAAATCAGTCTCATCAAATGCAAGTTTTTTGTCCCCGTTCTCCGGAACACTTAGTGAGATATCGATCTGGCTCACATATTCATCCGCCGGATCCACAATTTCCGGGACAGCCGGGAGCAAAAGCGTGTAGCTGTCCTCATCCTTTATCCCGTTACAGATGGGATCTTTGCTGCCGTTTTTTCTGATCTCATTGCCATCCCAAACGCCTGTGCCCTGATAGGTCTTGCCATTGACCGTCACTGCAAACGCATATTTGTCACCCAGATATCGGTTTTCTTCTTCCTTATAAATCTCATAAAACTCTGCGTCCACCGGGAAAGAAACGCCTTCCTTCGGTGTGATCGTGATCATCGGATTGTATTCGATATGTCCGGCAAAGGTGTCTAAAGTCGTCGGATAGCCGTCATTCGTCCAGGTCAGCGTCGCCGTATACTCCGCGCCATCCGGCACTTTTAACGGCGTACCTGCTGCCGGTATGCTCTCCCCGAAGGAAGGAAGCGCAAACTCCACTTCCGCCTGTCGCAGCGGCACACACACGGTGGTCTTGGAGGAAATATCTCCGACCGTTCTGGTGATCACCGCCGTCCCGGTCTTTTTGCAGGTCACGACGCCGTACTTGTCCACCTGCGCCACCATGGGATCGGAAGATGTCCAGCTTTCTTCCCCGGAAACCTCTGCGTATTTCGGAATAGTATTGCTCTGTAAGCAGATTTCTTCTCCCACTTTGCCATTAAAGACATAGCTGTCCGTCACATCATGATCCGAAACACAGATCTGCAGTTTCTGAAGTTTGTGGGTGAGATGGATCTTCACCGGCTGAAAATGCACTTCTTTCTGCGTGGCATTGTCTACCCCGTATCCGCTGATCTCATAATCTCCCGCCGGCAGATCAAAGATTTCTCCCGCCTTCTGGCTGCCGGAAATCCCAAAGAATTTTCTGAAATCGAATTTCAGTTCATCCTCCTGTACATTTTTAGAGCTGTTCAAAGTCGTATTTACCGGCTCGACTCCCTCCGGATACCCGGAAAGACTGATATGGAATGACCGATAGCCATTTGCTGTCAGACCATCTCCTGCCAGCTTTGCAACAATGTCAATTGGCATTTTATAGTTATCGGGAGTGACCTCGTACTCAGACGGTGCGGTCAGTTCTCCTGTCAACGTGCCGTCTCCGTATCCCACCGTATAGAGGTTTGACCCATAATACTCGGATCCCTTAAAGAACAGACGGTATTGTTCACTGTTTCCATAGGTCGTATCGACCTTTATCTGATAATAAGTGCCTTCCTCTGTCACGACCACATCTTCTTTGGGAACAGGTGACCAGAAAGATCTGTTCGTGCTGTCCCATCCATAGATCCGCCATTCAAACTGATCGCCCTTAGTCGTATCGGCACATAGGCACACATATTTGCTGGGAGAACTGGGTTTGATGATCACACGTCCGTCACCGTTCTCCATTTCTCCTATCTTCTCATCAGCCGGATTTGTGGCATAAATCCTTGGGATTTTCCGGACCTTTCCGGATGCAGACGTCCCCTTGCCGGTCACATCATACCCGTCTTTCATCAGGGTGATGGAAAGGCTGAGCTTTGTCTCCCCGTCCTGCAGATCCGTTAGCAGGATCTTATCCGGGATCTCTCCTTCGGAGCCTTCCAGCTTTGCATTACTAAAGATCCGGGTCTTTTCTTTGTCATCCGCTCTGCTAATGTAACGGAGCGTGGCGATATAGGTATCGATCCTGCCATGATCGATCAGCTTTTTCATGTTCGAAACGGTATAGGATGGTTTGGGTGTGATCAGATATCCCTCCATTGTATCCTCTCCGCTCCATCCGCTGTTTGCGGTCAGATCGACGGCCGGATCCACAGGATGGATAAATACTTCACAGGAACAGTTATATCCGGTCGTATACTCTCTTGCGTTTTTCCAGGATACCTCTCCTGTCGCTTTCAGATAATACTGCTCTCCGTACTGAAGTTTATCCAGATCATCTGCGGGAAGCTTTGATAAATCGATATTCCCGTCCGGCGATCTATAGGTGATGATCACCTTTTCCTTTCCTTTTTCGAAGTGACTGATCTCAAATGTCACAGTCCGTTTAAAGGATTTGATCTCATCATAATCCAGAGGCAGCGCCTCGATCCAGGGATCGCAATAATCAAACCATGTATTCCTGACGACCCCCAGTCCGAAGGAAAGAGAAGCATGCTTATCCCACTCATACGTCCTGTTCACGCTCTTCACCAGTAACCGCCCGGCCTGATTATCATAAATGGCTGTTTCCGCTTCTCTCGGCGGTGTAACGGTCAGACGGCTGTGTGTGTTTAAAAAATCATACTGTCTGTATTCATCCGCTTCCATGGTTCCTCTGTCATATTCGCTGACCACGGCAGAATCCCGGATCGATTCCGCGTCCACGCCGATCATGCCGTAGGACGTGTCAAACGCGGATGAAACACTGTTTGTCGCCACGATATCCAGATCCTGTTTATAGGTATTAAAAAATCCGCCATAAACATATACTTTTTTCCAATAACTGTCTATCAGGTTATCGTTCTCCCAATCTGCCTCGCACATCTGCACACAGTCGGCACAGCCTTCTCCCAAAAACTCTCCGTCGTGGATGATCACCTCTGTTTCCTGCGCTGTGCCCGCGACAGCTAACGCAGCATTGCGGACGGTTGCCGCGTCGCCGGCTTTTTGGTGCAGCCGAAATCCCCTTCCGGAAATATGTCCGCCATTAAAGACAGCCGTTCCGTTCTTTACCGCCACTGCTGTTCCGTTGATCTGCTTATAATAGCTCTTTGCCTTGGAGGCAACGTAAAACTTAGAAGATCTGCCGGCGCTCAGATATCCGCCGTTGACGCGCAGCGCCCCGCCATCCACCTCGATCAGATTGCGCTGCAGCATATAGGGGCTGTTGGTCTCGGATAAAGAACCATTATAATTGATCTCGCCGTCGTCTTCGGAATCATTCACAACAAGCGTAGCATCCTTTGGCACCTTAAACATCCAGAATTCACCCTCTGCGGCTCCCAGATCGTTGCTTAAGCTGATATCATGCCCCGCAAGCTCGATGATCTTAACCCCGGTACCGACAGTGATCCAGTAAGTATCTGCCGTATCTCCGGCTTTTAGCGAAAATCTGCCTTTTTCCCCGATCCGCTCTTCCAGATCATCCGTCAGGACCAGTTGATAATTGCCGCTTTTTTGCGCATAGGTCTTAAACGTATCTGCATCCGGGACCTCGACTTTTACCGGATTTGTCATGGTCTGCTGCCTGGGCGCATCCTGCCACAGTGTATCCGCCTTTACCGGTCCCGCCATGGATAACAACAGTCCCGCCGTCAGCGCCAGAACCGGTGTAAGCCATTTTTTCCTGCCTTTTTGTAACATTCTTCTTCCCCCTTATCCTTGATCAAAATCTGTACGATAGAAGCACCTGCACAGACAGTTTTATTATACCTCTTTTTTTCGTGGCACACATCCTCACAAGTGATGAATTCTACGAAAAAAACTCTCATGCTATAAGGTTCGGGCCGTAATGGCAAAGCCGGTGCGCAATTCAGCTGTAAACAGTGCCAAAATCATTCTGTCTCATCCGAGCTGATCGCGATGCCGATGACGCGTGCTTTGATGGCAAGCTCTGTCCGGTTGGCGCAGCCTGTTTTCTCGATCATGCTGCGGATATGACTCTTGACCGTATTCTCGGACAATCCGAGTTTTTCTGCCACAACGGAATTGCTGGCTCCTGTCGTCACAACCTGTAATACCTGCAGTTCTCTCTGCGTAAACTGGGAACTGTCCGCCTGCCCGATCTTCACCACAGGGCTGTCATCCGGATAAACACTCTCCCCGTCCATGGTCCGTTCCATGACCTCTAAGATCGTATGCTCATCCGCCTCCTTATACCAGAAGCTGTCCACACCGATCTGTCTCGCCCGCTGCATCCAGGAAAACTCCGGCATGCTTGTCACGGCTATGATCTTTACCCTCGGGTATCGTTTCTTGATCTTTTCCGCCGCATCCAGTCCGTTGGAGCCGTCATTCATCAGAATATCCATGAGGATCAGATCGATCCTGTGCTTTAACAGATAAACGTCCGCCATCCCTGCCGAGGTGATGGAGAAAGCCAGTTCAAACCGCTCGGAAGAATTTACATATAATTCAAACAGGTGTCTTGATATTGCCTGGTCATCCACGACCATGACTTTGATCTTTTCCTTTGTCGCTGTAGTTTCCATTGTTATTTCCTTTTCTGTGTTGTTTGTATCCCACGTGATCGGTCGGCAACTGTTGTGTCTTTGGGAAGTTCGATTCTGAGAACAAAGTGCGCAAGGCACAAAATCTGCATCTGTCCACCGTTTAGCTCCACTGTTTTACGAAGGCTGCCAAGTCCTCCGCTCTCCGTAACCGGCTCTCTCGGTGGTGTGCCATTGTTGGTGATCTCTGTGATCAGGCGTGTTGCTTCCTCCCTGATCGTGATGCGCAGGAAATCTCCGTCGGTATGCTTTACCGTATTCGTCAGACATTCGTGGATCGCGATAAAGATCACATTGGAAAGCTTTGCCGAAGCGGGAAGCTCTCCATCCAGCTGCAGCCTGACATCCACCGCCTGCGCCGCCTGAAGCAGCGCTTCCATACGGTCGTCTTTCTTCTGTGCCGCCGCTTCACGACGCAAAAGTGCAATGGTAAACCGCCACATGGAGATCAGTTCTTCTCTCTGCCTTTCCCGTTCTTCCTTTGGCTGCGCCAGATAAGCACGAAATGCCAGGAGTGTTTTTCCCACCTCATCATGAATCTTGATCTTGGCAGCCAGAATCTCCTGTTCTCTGGTGACCAGATCCAGATTCCGGTTATACTCCCGCAGGGATTCATTCAAGGACGCCAGATGCGCATTGCGCTTCTCGATCTCCCGTCCCTTTTCGTATGTCTGCGTCACATTATAAGCTACATACTCCTTGATCTGCCTGCGCCCGTACTTCATATATACCCGTCTGAAATCCCATACGCTCCCGTCGGAAAGTCTTAACAGGACATTCACATTGTCTTCTTTTCGCAGGATCTCACAGTTTTTGCTGATTCTTCCCTCGATCAGAAGCGTCTTCAGATATTCGGTGTCCAGCACACCGCTTCCAAACGCCTCGTGGCAGATTGCCTGCATCTTCTCATTGACCAAAAGCGGGATCCCGTCTGTCGTACCAAAGCAGATCCCATCCGGCATCTGGTTCAATCCCTGTCTGAGGGAATAAGCGGTCAGCTGTTTCTGTACAACCTCCCCCACCTTCAGCCAGCCTATCATCCCCCACAAAAAGCTTACGATCAGAAGGATCAGCAGAATGCCAAAAGGAATCTGTTTGAAGATTCCGGACACCGGTTCCAAAGACTCTCCCGTGATCCTTTCTGATGCCACTGTTTCCAGACTGTACATCACACCAAAGCTCATAAGAAAAAACACGATAGAAGGAAGGAAAAGTTTTCTCTGACTCCGCACATAAGCAAGACGCATGATGTTTAGTACATAAAACACGCACAAGAGAAATGCAAGTGCTCCGGTCACTCCGATCATGCGGTCCGAAAGCTGTACCACTCTCATCCGCTCTCACCTCCTTCCACCGGAAGCGATAAGGTCACATATTCCGTATGTTCCGAATATTCCACTTCTATCTTTCCGCCCAGATACTCTGCCTCCTCTTCACACTTCCTGGCAAACTGTCTGGTCGGATGCACCGCCTCGATATAGAAGATCACCTGTTCCTCCACCCGAAGTGTCACATACATCGCTGTCACATCCGGCATGGCAGACTCCAGCACTTCCTCAAACAGTTCATACATAAAGAGCAATACATTGGTCGGAATGCTCAGCCCCCCGTCGATCTGCACGCCGCCCACGATCCCCAAAAGTGCGGCGTAGTCTAAGGATTCGCCGATGGAAAGCGCCAGCTCCCCGCTGTCAATGGAGGGAGAATTATCTCCCAGTAAAAGAAGGTTGGAATGCCTTTTTACATAAGCCTGTAAGATTGCCGCCTTTTCCATCTGCTTCTGAAATTCCGCTTCTTCTTTCGGCAGATCCTGCAATAGTAACTCCAGTTTGTCAAGCTTGTGCTTTAAGCTCTTGGCCACCATATCATACAGGCGGTTCTGCTGGGCTAAATGCTCGCGCTTTTCCTCCAGCTTGATCTTTTCGTTCAGCATCATGTGTTCCTCGGAAAGATAATCGCCCGTATCCTCCAGTTCCCTGTTCAGCCGGTTGATCTCCGTCAGATCCTCGATCCAGTAAAAGTAGCCTCCCGTAACGGGCTGACACTGTAAAAGTGCATTGCCGTAGTTCATGGATACTCTCTTTTTTGCAAAAGCCCTTCTAAGCTGTTTCGGTGTGGGCTCGATCTCTTTGGCCGCAGCAAGCTCCACATGAAATCCGGAATCTGCAAGCCCGCCCCGGATCGAGCAGAGTCTGAACAGTTCGATATCGTTCTGGTTCGACGGGATCAGATGGGAAAAGACCAGGCTCTCCCAAAATGCGATCAGAATCAGACAGGTCATTTCCGGCAGCTCATACATCCTCTGGATCACTGTTTTACTCAGGTGCCTGAACGGTGCATAATTGATCCAGTATAATAATCCGAGTATCAGCACTGCGACCGGTCTGTAAACATAGCGCACAAACCTTCTCTTGATGCAGGTACGGAAGACCATAATCAAAATCCCGATGATCGACAGGACTATGATAAAGATCGCAAAGTACCAGAAAATACCGTAGGAATAATCCTCCTCCCAGAAGTCGATCCCTCTGTAAAACCAAAATGCCTGCTGGTGCAGATCATTGCTCAAAATCCCTGCCAGCGCAAATACAATGGGAACTCCCAGTATATACCAGCCCTTCGAGATATCCTGTTCTTCCGAGTTTCCGATGGTCAAAGACGCCATGAACATGGCGAACGGGATCAGAATAAGCGGAATGTAATAGCAATACCAGATATAACGGTCAACCAGAGCATCCCCGATCACAAACGCATACTTTACGGTACGTAAAATCTGCCAGAAGATCATCATGATCGCCGCCGTCGTCAGAGCACCTCTCATCCGTTTCTGCCAGAATCGTTTACGGATCGATAAAAGCCATTCAAAATAGACCGCCTGATAGATCAGGGAGCAGATCGCGTGATAGCATACCGGGAGCTGACGCTTCCAGAAATAATAACGCATGATCCCCGCAAACAGAGTGATCGTGATCGAAAAACCTATGCGGTGTCTGGTCTCACCCGTAATCGGCATGTGCTCCCTCCTTTCCGAAAAATGTATCTCTATCTTATCCGCCCGTCACGTCAACCGTTTTCTGTCAGACATACCGGGCGATCTTTACCCTGCATCTGCCCTTTTTGGTCTCCTGAATAAGACCGTCATAGCGGAATTTTCCGTATCCTCTGACCGATATCACGCTGCCGCTTTTCAGCTCTGCGCTGTTGTTTTCAAACACTCTTCCGTTCACAAAAATCTTTTGTCCGCGAAACAGGGCAAGGCTCTGACTTCTGGAAAGACTATAGACCTTCGCCACGATCCCGTCCGCCCGCTGTGCGCTGACGATCAGCTCCTCTTCTTTAAGCCGAAGTTGCACTTCTTCGGGTACTTCTTCGGTACATTCGCACTTCACGTTGGTGTGCCTTATCTTTTCCAGGCTCTGTGTGATATAATCAGCCATATGTTCTTCACAAAACAAAAAGGCTGTCTTTTCCCTGATAACGATATCGCCCAGGAGTCCTCTCTCGATCCCCAGGTTCATGAGCGCTCCCAGATAATCGCGGTGTGTCAGGTTCTCCGCGAATTTTTCCAGAAGAGGCCGGATCTTAATGCAAGTGATGGGGTAATCTGTCTCATAGCCGAACTGCTCCGGTGAGCCAAAACGTGCCATCACACGTTCTGCCCCTTCCATGCCGCCGTTGAGCTCATAGCTGCCATCCGGAAAATCCTTCATCGCCCGGTGCAAAAGATCCTGCTCTGCCAGGGACAGAAAGTCCGTAAACAGGTATTGACTGTTTCGATCGCTCTTTATTGCAAGCTCTGCAAAGCGTTTTATTACATTTTGTTCCGATGTATCCATATTGAAACTCCCTTATAAAAAAAGGCAGAGACGATTGTCAGTTCTCTGCTTTTATTGTGCGTGATCAGCGTCATTCCCACAGTTTATCTGCATTTGGACACTTTCAGTATACCAAAATCCTTCCCGGATTACAAATAGTTTTCGGTGCTTTCGTATCCGGCTTTCGTCAAAGCAGACGGCTCTGCTTGTACTCTTGTCTGCAAAGTGCTAGAATAAAAACATGTGAATTACTCAAAATAGAAACAGAAAGAAGATGATCTTTATGAAGTTCGATCTGCATTGTCATACAAAGGAAGGCTCCATGGATGCCAAAATTTCAGTTGTCACTTACGCAAAGCGGCTCTCTAAGATGGGTTTTGACGGTATGCTTGTGACAGATCACAACAGTTATAAGGGGTATCATGCCTATAAAAAAGCCGAAAAAGATCTTGTTTTTGACAGACCGTTTGTGGTTTTGAAAGGGGTCGAGTATGATACGAAAGACGGAGGACATATCCTTGTGATCCTGCCGGATCACGTTCACTGCAGTCTTTTGACCAAAAGGGGCATGAACACCGCACATCTGATCGCGCTTGTCCACAGTCTGGGCGGGATCCTGGGGCCTGCCCATCCTTACGGCTACGGCTTTTATGCACATATGCATACAAAGGCTGCCAGAGTTGCATTAAAGCGGACCCGGAATCTATACGATTTTGATTTTGTCGAGACCTTTAATTCCTGTATGCCGCCTGTCACAAATGAACAGTCCAAAAAGCTGGCAGAGAAATATGACAAGCCACATTTTGCCGGTTCCGATTCTCACCGTATGAGTGCCATCGGCTCTGCCTACACAATCTTTAACGAACCGATCCTGTGCAACAATGATCTGATCCGCGCCGTAAAAGAAAGACATGCGATCACTGCCAGTGACGAACCTGTCCCCGGCGTATTTCACAAACAGTACTGGCCCTTAAAACAGATCCTGATCTGGGGGTATTATTTTTATAATAAATTTGGATCTCTGCAAAACCGCAGACTCCACCAAAGACATGCCCCTCATATTCTCAGTCTTTATAAGAAACAAATGGCTTCCCGCTGACGGGAAGCCATTTGTTTCTTATAATCCTAAAAGTTTGATGATCTCGGCCTTACTTATCACGCCTACGCTCTTGTTCTTAACTTCGCCCTTCTCAAACACCAACAGTGTCGGAATACTCGCCACTTTGAATCTGGCTGCAAGCTCCTGCTGCTCGTCCACATTGACTTTGCCCACCACTACATCCACGCTTTCTTCCCCGATCTCATCCACAATGGGGGAAAGCATACGGCACGGTGCGCACCATGTTGCCCAGAAATCCACAAGTACCGGTTTATTTGCCTGCAATACCACTTCTTCAAAATTTTCGTTTGTGATCTCAACTGCTGCCATACCATAACCTCCTGATCAAATTTCACTACTGTTGTTTATCGTTCCCTAAAATTGTAATCTTAATCCTTTCGGATAATGATTTTTGTATACCCCGTTCGCATATTTGCAAAGTCCCAGCGGATAATCCGCCGCATAGCACACTGCCCAGCCGTTTTTTTCACACGCTGAACGCTCCTTATCTACCGATTCTTCCGAAAAGCTCTCTCCCTTCAGATAGATCCCGGGATCTTTGATCGTCACATACTGCTTCACTTCTTCTTTGCGAAGACTCGCAGCCAGTGCATGTGCCGGCTCAAACCGGTTCTTTTTGTTCGTGCCAAGGTGCAGACCTGCTCTGACAATCTTTATTCCCTTCAGATCCCGCATCCTTTCCGGCACCAGATAGAGTTCTTCACCGAAGAACACTTTTGTCCCCTCGAATGTTTTTTGCAAAAATTCCTGTTCAAATGCAAGGACGGGTTTCAACAGTTCTTTGCGTTTTTCTGCCTGAACCGTAGGATACCCCGCTTTGGGAAAAACTCCTTTTTTGCGCAATTTCGCTGCAAAATGTCCCTCTCCATCCAATCTGTGCGGCCATAACCGTATCGTTCCGGCAAGGCCGCCGGGCACGATCCCGTTTTTCGCATTGACCGGTACCGGTTCAAACTCTTCGTGGTTTTTTAAAAATGTTTCGATGACTTTCTCATCTTCCTCTGCGTTAAAGGTACAGGTCGAATAGACTAAAATACCACCGCTTCGAAGCATCCCTGCCGCCTGTTCCAGAATAAAGAGCTGCCTCTGCCTGCAGATCGAAACCTGCTCTTTGCTCCATTCGTCTATGGCTTTGGGGTCTTTGCGGAACATTCCCTCTCCGGAACAGGGCGCATCCACCAGGATCTTATCAAAAAACGCAGGAAAGATCTGTGCCATCCGGTCCGGCGTTTCATTGCACACCACTGCGTTCCTGACGCCCATCCGTTCCATATTGGAAGAAAGGATCTTCGCCCGGTTCCAAACGATCTCATTGGCCACAAGAAGACCTTCCTGTTTCATTGCCGCCGCGATCTGGGTGCTCTTCCCGCCCGGTGCCGCACACAGATCACAGATGACCTCGCCCGGTTGCGCCTCCAAAAGCTCTGCCACGGCCATGGCAGAAGGCTCCTGAATATAATAAGCCCCCGCCTCGTGCAGAAAATGCTTGCCCGGCTGCGCTTCTTTGTCACAATAATAGCCGTCCTTTGCCCACGCCACCGGCTTACAGGCAAACGGAACCGTCTCCAGAAAATGCTGTCGGTCACCAAGCAGAGGATTGTAGCGAAGTCCATAGGCACGTTTCTTTTCAAAACTATTAAGGAACTGTTCATATTCTTTCGCGTCTGTGAGTATTTCCTTTATTTCTTCCAAAAAATCTGCCGGAAGCTGCTCAACCATATATAACCTCTTATCTAATTATCTAACAAAAAAGCTTAATCATTCATTCCCAGATAATCCATAACCGCGCCAAGCTCGGTGCCTTCCGCAGGTGCCTCGCCGATCCTGGCGATATTGCCGTTCTCCTCAAGCTCTGCAAAGCTGGTCTCTTTTTTCTGCTTCTGCATCACGAAATAATGGAACTCGTCTTTATCCTTATCCCATGTGATGTAGATCTTATAACAGAAAGTATCTGATGACTTGCCGGAAGGAAGGTCGATGCTGATCAGTTCGAAATTTTCTCTCACATTTAAGCTCATAACCGCAAATTCCTTTTTCTCATACGGGAACGGAACCTGTGATCCGTATGCCGAACGATACATATTGAATAACAGATCGCCTCTCTGATCGATCAGCTTTTGTACAAAAGACTGTCTCTCTTTGTAGACCATCGTCGGAAGATTGCGCATCTCGATCTGGTTGCGCACGATCGTGTGGAACTCTTTCTCCGTCACTTTCACTTTCTTAAGCTGACCGCTCTCTTTTGCCTTTTTAAGTGCCTCGGTACGCTCCACGCAGGTCTTTAACAGTCCTTCAATGATACCGATATTGTCCGTAAAAGGATTTACGACAGCGCCCTTGATCTTGCCCTCTGATTTCATAACGACCTTTGCGCACTCATAAAAAGGCATTAACAGCACCTGATCTTTCATATTCTCTGCTGTGATCTCATTCGCATTGGTGAATACCGGGAAGATCAGATCGCCTTCTGTCGTCTGAAGAAGATGATTCTTGATGGTGGTACCCTGCGGTAATACCAGCTTTCCGTCTTCTTTGGAAGCCTCTAACATCTCGGGAGTGATCTTCTGATCTGTCATGACCGGCACGAAGACCAGCCCGTTCTCCAGAGCGTTCATAAGCGCTACCATATTTTCTTTGGATCTGTCAGCCGCAAATTTTTTTGCTGCATCCTCACAGATTTTTGTTAATTTCTGAATATCTGCCATTGGTTTCTAAAATCCTTTCTCATAAACTCCTGTAACTGTACAGAATGCTTCACTGCCCCGTACAGCTGCCAATCTCTTTACAGCATGCTGGCTCTAAGCTCCTCGCCGGATTTGGCACTCAGGTATGCCGGTGCGATATCGAACACGCTCCTGCATCCCTTCTGTCCTTCTGCTGCCAGTCTGTGTGCGGCTCTTGCATAAGCCACCAGCACACTTGCCGTGAACTCCGGATTGGAATCTAACTTCAGACGGTACTCGATCAGATGCTTATGCTCTTTCTCCCAGCCTGTCACGCCGCTTCGAAGCACAAAACCGCCATGCGGGATACCGCTGTGGTTCTTAAGAAGCTCTTCTTCGCTGATAAAATGTACCGTCGTATCATAATCCGCAAAATAATTCGGCATCGTCTTGATCTCATCCTCGACTTTAGCCGCATCTGCGCCTTCCTCAAGCACGACAAAACACTCTCTGGTATGTTTCTGTCTCGTGGTCAGCTCCGGATTTTCCCCGTTTCTGACTGCTTCCAGTGCGCTCTCTACCGGAATGGTATACTGCTTCGCATTCTTTACACCTTCGATGCGGCGGATCGCATCGGAATGCCCCTGGCTGACGCCCTTGCCCCAGAATGTATAATCGCTTCCCTCCGGCAGGATCGCGTTCGCATACAGACGGTTTAAAGAAAACATTCCGGGATCCCAGCCCACAGAAATGATACCGATATGTCCGCTCTCCTTCGCTGCCGCATCCACATTGGCAAAATGCTCCGGGATCCTGGCATGCGTGTCAAAGCTGTCGATGACGTTAAAAAGTTTTACACACTCCGGTGTCTGTTTCGGAAGATCTGTCGCGCTTCCTCCACAAATGATCATAACATCGATCTTATCCTTCCAGTCTGCCAGATCTTTTACGCTGCATACCTGTGCAGTCTGTGTCAGAATGGAAACACTCGCCGGATCCCTGCGGGTAAAGACTGCCGCAAGCTCCATGTCATCATTCTGGCGGATTGCACACTCCACACCGCGTCCAAGATTACCGTAACCTAAAATACCGATTCTTGTACTCATCTATTGATTCCTCCCTATTTTTAGTTCCGTATCCAAACAATCCGTGCAGTATGGCAGAGAACATTCATTCCTTTGTCACATTCGTTCCGCCGTCGTTCATCGTCCTCTGGCACTGATTTTGGGATACTGTTTTTAAGTTCTATGTATGTACGTTACGCGGCTGTCTCTGTTATCTGCCAGGAACCGGTTGTCTTCCGGCTGTAACGTACAAATATGCACTCTATCTTCACTATCTTATAATGTCTTGGGGTTTCCGTCAAGTAAAATGAGGAGACAGAGAGGGGTTTTCTGTTTCCATTCACAGCCGAAATACGCATTTACGGCTCGATTAACCATCTCTGTTATTGGATTTTGCCCATCGCGAAGCGATTTTAAATGGCAAAAAACGGCTGTTTCCGGATCTGCCCGGTTCAGTGAAGCATCGGCAGAAGCTGCTCGGCCACAAATACGATCGCACAGCATAAAAGTGCCACCTGGAACATGCTGACACCATACCAGGCCGCCAGAAGTCCTGCTGCCAGCGCCAGGATCCCCGCTGCGGGAATCCGTGTCGCTTCGATGATCGCCGGAAATGTCATGACCGCCAGCGTCACATAAGGTACATAGTACAAAAAGGATTTCCAGAAGGTACTTTTGATCTCACGCCGGATCAGAGTCAGGGGCAGTACACGTATCAGAAAAGAGACCAGGCCTGCCACCAGAATATAGAGATAAATATTATGTGTCATCGTTCTTTTTCTCCTATTTTTAGTTCCGTATCCAAACAATCAGTGCAGTATGGCAGAGAACATTCACTCCTCTGTCACATTCGTTCCGACGTCGTTCATCGTCCTCTGGCACTGATTTTTGGATACTGTTTTTTTAGTTCCGTATCCAAACAATCAGTGCAGTATGGCAGAGAACATTCACTCCTCTGTCACATTCGTTCCGACGTCGTTCATCATTCTCTGGCACTGATTTTTGGATACTGTTTTTTTAGTTCCGTATCCAAACAATCAGTGCAGTTTATATACTTCTGTTTTGGGGGTCTTCTCTTCTGGGGAAGCAGATTGCCGCTGCCGCCGAGATGACAACCGTTAAAAGGATCGTTCTGGTACTGCCGGAAAGCTTAGCAGTCACAGGGATCCTGCCAAAAAGGAAGCTGACAAGAAAGCTGATGATTACCAATCCCAGTACGACTTTATCCTCCTTTGCCGGCGGTATGATGATCGCCAGAAACATTCCGTAAAGCGCTACGCTTAAGGCACTTACCACAGCTGTCGGAAGGATGTTTCCCGCCGCGATGCCGATCGCGGTGCCCGCCGCCCATGCCGGGATTGCTAAAAGCATGGCTCCGTAGCTGTAATAAGGATTCAGGTATCCTTTTCTGGCAATAGAGATCCCGAAGATCTCGTCTGTAATCCCAAAACCTGTTAAGATCCGGTGAAGCATGGGGGAACCCGGTGCAAATTTCTGGCTGAGTGCGCAGCTCATCAAAAGATATCTTGCATTTGTTACCAGGATCACGATCGCCATCTCCAGATAGGGCGCACCTGCCCCGATGACCGTAAACTCCGCATATTCTCCGGCGGAAGCATGGTTTAAGATGCTCGACAAAAAGCCCTGCATGGGCGTCAGTCCTACCTTTCCGGCTACGATCCCCAGGGAAAACGCCACCGCAAAATATCCCAGTGCAATGGGGATACTGTCTTTCATCCCTTCTGTTAATTCTTTTCGATTATCGTTCATATACCCTCACCTCGATTATAAATTCCGTATTCTCCGGCATCCTGATTCCCGATGCTGTGCGATCTGTTTCTTTTGTTTATTTCGCGTCGCCCCGGTCCTGTACGATACGGTATCCGATCGCTTCCATCCGAAGCTCCAGGCAGTTACGGCACTCGGCCGCCTCCTCGCCGGTACAGATCTTGTTATTGTAAAGTTCGTATTTATCCCGCACTCCCACAGGCGACAGATTAGGCATGACGACATTCGCTCCTGCCAGGATCCCAAGCTCCCTGCCTCTTGGATGAAGCGTTCCCAGCGCAGTTGTCGCCGGAAGCAGAACCTTTGGGAACATCAGCCGTAAAACGCTCAGCAGAAACAGTGTCAGTTCCACACTTCCCGCTTCCATCCTGCCAAAGGGCGTATCCCTGTGCGGAATAAACGGTCCGATCCCGATCATCTGCGGGGAAAGCTCTTTTAAAAAGAAAAGATCCTCCGCCAGACATTGAAACGTCTGCCCGAAAGAACCCACCATGAAGCCGCTTCCCACCTGATATCCAAGCTCCTTAAGCGCAAACAGGCATTTTTTTCGCCTCGTCAAAGACTGTTTCTGAGGGTGCAGCTTACGGTAATGGCAGACATCTGCCGTCTCATGCCGCAGCAGATACCGGTCTGCTCCCGCCTCCCGCCACATCCGGTATGTCTCATACGATTGTTCTCCCACCGATAAAGTAACCGCGCATTCCGGATACTTCTGCTTCAGGGTCAGCACGAGATCCGCGATCCTTTCCGCCGTAAAGTAGGCATCTTCACCTCCCTGGAGTACAAAGGTGCGAAATCCCAGTCTGAAACCGGCGTCCGCACATGCCTCAATCTCCTGCTTCGTCAGCCGGTAACGTACCGCTTTGTCATTACTTTTACGTATCCCGCAGTAATAGCAGTCATTGCGGCAGTAATTCGTAAATTCGATCAACCCTCTGGTGTAAATATCTTTCCCATAATACGGCTCTCTTGCTTTTCGTGCAAGCTTAGCTGCGTATTCGCGGTCTTGATCGGAAACATCTGTAAGCAGCTGTATGATCTCTTCCTTTGAAAGGATTTGTTCCGCTTTTAATTTATCCAGCAAATACTTGTGACACTGTTCTGTTTCCATACTTTTCTACCTTCTTATCCGTCTTTTTCCAATCGTTGCCGGTGCGCTGTCGGACTTTTCGCCGGTCTCTATACAGATTCCGGATACAATGTGAATATTTTAACACGAAAATTTTATTCTATCAACAATGGCATATCCCTCACCTTTGTGTTATGATAGTACATGCGTGATTTACGCATAAGCAGGAAAAGAAACGGAGTAAAACAATATGGTTACCAAAAAAGATATCTTAGAATTAAAACGACGCATGAAAAAGGAAGACTGTACCTTCACACGCATTAACGGCTGTTATGTGGATGCGAACAAAGAGAAGCTGGTCACTTTCAGCGAAAACTTCTTAAATCTCGACGAGGAGGAGTTCCACAAATATCTGGAGATTGCCAAAAAAGCTCTTTCCGGCACGATCGGGAACAATGTCTTAGAGCTCCACTTTGAAAAGGAAGAAACGGAAAGCGGCGGCCTGCAGCAGTACTTCCTGGGTCTTCGGGACAGCCGTCTGAAAAATCCCGAGCTTTTAGACAGGCTTTATGACCAGATCATTGAGCATTACGATTATACCGGCAATTACCTGATCCTTCTCTTTCATGATGTGTACGATGTGATCACCAAGACCAGTGACAATTTAAAGATCGACGAATCCGAGGAAGTATTCGAGTATCTTCTCTGTGCGATCTGTCCGGTCAATCTTTCCAAGCCGGGACTTGGTTATTTAAAGGATGAAAACCGCATCGGTCCCAGAGTGCGTGACTGGGTGGTCGGCGTGCCCGATGCCGGCTTTTTGTTCCCGTCTTTCTCGGATCGGAGCACAGACATCCATTCGATCACCTATTATGTAAAGGATGCAAAGGATTCCCATCCGGATTTTGTCGCTTCCGTTTTAGGCTGCGGTCCGAAGCGTACTGCGACCGAGCAGAAAAAGGTGTTTACGACCATCGTGAAAACAGCATTGGCTCCGATCGTGGATGATACGGATGAAGTGCTTTTGAACATTCAGGAAAACCTCAACTCCCGCATGGAGCAGGAGGAAGAATCTGCCGCAGAGAGCGAAGAACCCATGACTCTGTCCCGGGATACGATCACGGATGTCTTAAAAGAGATGGAAATCTCCAATGACGCCCGTCATGAGATCGAAGAAGCATTTTCCCGCGAGTTTGCCGAACAGCTCCCGCAGATGGAGGCTCTGATCGACACGAAGGCTTTGGAGGCAAATGCAAAGGTAAAACAACAGCAGGAGCTGGTGAAACAGGTACATGAGCTTCAGAAGGAGCTGGTGGATAAAGAGCTGGCAGATGCCGGTGTCGTGGAGGATGCGGACGTTTCTTCGGGGGATACCGTCAAAACATATGATGTCGTGCTCCGCGTGAAGCCCGAAAAGGCAAATCAGATCAAATCCCAGGTCGTAAACGGGCAGAAATGCCTGATCATCCCGATGGATGAAGGGGAATATGTGAATGTGAACGGGATCAATACTCAGGTGTAGTTTTTTCGTTTGCCGCTCCGCCATCCGGGCGGTAACCCGAAAAGAAAGAATATAAAAAGGAATGGATGAAATGAAAGATTTTATTCAAGGAATGTATCGGAAAAAGAATTTCAGGACCCGCCTGATCCTGGTTTTACTGGCGGTGACAACAATGGGATTTGCCTTATCCTGGCTGGTATTGGTCGATTTCGGTACGGATCCCTGTTCCCTTATGAATCTTGCCATCGCAGACAAGCTGGGACTGACACTTGGTACCTGGCAGGCGCTTTTTAACTGTTTTTTGTTTCTTTTTGTGATCGCTTTCGGAAGGGATAATATCGGATTCGGTACACTTGCAAATATGTTTCTGGTGGGATATTCCTTTGATCTTTTCTCCTGGATCTGGTCAAAGGTGTTGCCGGAAGAAATGTTCAAACAGATGTGGGTACGGATCGTTGTGCTGATCGTCGCTTTGATCATTTTTATCTTTGCGGCGGCTGTCTATATGGACGTAAAACTGGGAACGGCACCTTATGATGCCATTCCCTTTATGATTGCGAATCGTCAGCGCCGGTTTTCTTTCCGGATCATTCGCATGTGTTTCGATTTTTGTGTGATCCTGATCGGATGTCTTTTTGACGGAAAAGTCGGTGTCGTCACGATCCTCATGGCGCTCACGCTTGGTCCCGTCATTGAATTTATCGGTCATAAATTAAGTAAACTGGTGCCTGTGGACTGATCTTCACAGGCATCTTTGCTGCTCAGACACACATTTCCATTCTGTCTCTGATATAAGTGGCTACTTCTTTTCTGTCTAGTTTCAGAGAAAATGAAAACTCATCATCCACAAAGCGCTCTGCCTCTTTTAAAAAATGCTCATCGGTCGAACTTAATCTCTTTCCCTTTGCCTGCATTTCATTCCTCTTCTGGTGGATGCAGTTGGCTAACTGGATCAGATGGCGCTGGTTCTTCTGCGCCAGGATCTCCTTAAAGCGCTGTGCCCTCTGTGCCTTATCGTTTGTCCACTCCACGCAAACGCTCCCTGCATCTGCTATGACCTGATTGAGCTCCTCCTCGGTCATAACATAGCGCATGCGCTCTACCTTTTTCTCATTGTCCACAGGAACATATACCCTGGACTCCTTTTTGGCCTCGGGACTTAAAATGTAATACATCTTCTCCGAACTCTGATACGTGAATTTCATGCTCGTGATATCCACAATCTGACAAACCCCTACATTGTCGTATACAACATACTCTCCTTTTTTAAATTTTGTTTTCATTTGCCACCTCTTTCACAGGCATAGTAAGCCTGCCCGACAACTCAATGATAATAGCCTCCGTTTTTAAGTATATACGGTTTTCGAAAAATTTGTAAGGGTTTTTCGTAAAAAATATTTAATAATTTTGTAACATTTGTTTTGTGTATTTTTACGGGAATTGTCTGAATCGTTACCAGAACTTAAACAATCGGATTGCTTTTACCCCCGCTCGAAAATACCATGGCTGCAGCGCTTTGCCCGCTTCTTTTAATTTTACCGGAATATCGATATGCTGCGGACAGTGTCTGGCACATTTCCCGCATTCGATGCATTTACGGACATCGCTCATATCTTTTTGAAGTGCTGTGATCTGCGCATACTCAAACCGGCCGGAGGATTTGTTCTCGGTATACATCTGGTTATAGCAGCGAAAGGCAGTCGGGATATCGATCCCCTGCGGACAAGGCATACAATAGCCGCATCCGGTACAGCCTACTTTGATCTCACGGTTGATCTCTTCTTTGATCTGCTCGATCAGTTCAAAATCTTCTTTTGTAAATTCTTTACATCCTGCTTCGGAAGCGATCCGGACATTTTCTTCTACCATTTCGATACTGTTCATTCCGGACAGTACACAGGTAACCTCCGGCTGATCCCAGAGCCATCTGAACGCCCATTCCGCAGGTGTACGTTTTACCGGATAATCCGCAATGCGCTTTTTGGCGCTCTCCGGGAGCAGATCTACCAGTTTGCCTCCGCGCAAGGGCTCCATGATGATCACCGGGATTCCTTTCTCTGCGGCAGCCTTCAGGCCTTCTCTCCCGGCCTGGGCATGCTCGTCCATGTAGTTATACTGGATCTGGCAAAAGTCCCAGTCATAGGCATTTAAAACCTGTAAGAACATTTCCGTATTGCCATGGAAGGAAAATCCGATATTTTTGATGCTGCCCTGTGCTTTTTTGCGTTCGATCCATTCCCTGACGCCGAGGCGCACCAGTTTTTCCCATGCCGCCACGTCTGTGAGCATGTGCATCAGATAATATTCCACATGATCGGTCTTAAGTCTCGATAGCTGTTCTTCAAAATATTTGTCTAAGGCTGCCTCCGATTTGATGAGGTACTGGGGAAGCTTGGTGGCGATGCTTACTTTGTCCCGGCACTGATTGCGGGACAGGATCTCTCCGACGCAGACCTCGCTTCCCGGATAGATATAGGCGGTGCCAAGTAGTTGACTCCGGCGTTGATGGCGGCCATCACTTCTTTCTCCGCTTTATCGATGTCAATACTGTTTCCTTTTTTGGTAAAGCGCATACAGCCAAATCCCAAGATGGAGATGGGCTGATCCTGTTTGTCGTTCCGGTATTGCATGGAATTCTCCTTTCCTTCTGCTCATTGATGGTTGCCCCCGCCGGCAGATCGGTTCTCTGATGTTATGACACATTCATCCGTCCGATCGCCTTAAGAGGAGGTAAATACTTTCAGGGAATATCTGTTTCCTTTGTAAGATCCTTTATGATCTCGCCTGCGATGATAAGACCGCTGATAGCAGGGACACCGGCGATGCTGCCGGGAATCGCACGTTTCCGGTTTCCGTAAGCTGTTGTCTGTGTGTCTGCATTCTCCGTTCCCCTGTTAGTCTGATCGCTGTCATTGCACTCTGTCGTATCAGTCCGTTTGATGGGAGGCTCATCCGACCAGACCACCTTCAGGCTTTTGATCCCGCGTTTTTTCAGTTCCCTTCTCATGACTTTCGCCAGAGGGCAGACGCTTGTCTTGCTGATATCGGATACCCGAAAGCGGGAGCCATCCAGCTTGTTGCCGGCTCCCATGGCACTGATGACGGGAATGTCCCGCTTCTTTGCCTGTTCGATCAGCTCCAGTTTAGCAGTTACGGTATCGACTGCATCTACGATATAATCGTATTGTTCAAAGGGAAATTCCCCCGCATTTTCGGGTAGAAAGAACTGTCTGTACACCCTGACATCTGCCTGTGGATTGATGGAAAGCATACGTTCCTTCATCACGTCCACTTTGTATCGTCCGACAGTATCATGTGTCGCAATGATCTGGCGGTTTAAGTTGGAGAGACAGACAATATCGTTATCGATCAGATCAAAAGCTCCGACGCCGCTTCGGATCAGTGCCTCGCACACATACCCTCCCACACCTCCGACTCCAAAGACTGCCACTCTCATTTGCTGTAGTCTTTGCACACCTTTTTCTCCGATCAGTAATTCCGTTCTGCTAAATTGTTCTGTCATATTGGTTTATTTCCTTTCTGACCTGCCAGAGGGACATTTCCCGATCCTTTGCGATCCTTGCAAGATCTTCGTATTCTGCTTTCCCGCGTTCGGATCCGTATCCGGTCGCATTTTTTACGGATATTTCCCCGTAAGGTGTCTGTTTCTTTTCGATCGACCGGCTCATACAATAGCGGTTACAAACATATTCTCTGATTCCCAGAGTCGTGGTATATTGAAACATTAGTCTGAGCATTTCTTCCTTCTGCGCCTCTGTGCACATACAGGTAAAAAGCACACCCGGACGGTTTTTTTTCATATAGATGGAAGTCGTATAAACATCCAGAGCCCCCTTCTCCAGCAATCGCTCTGTCGCAAATCCGATCTCCTCCGGCGTCATGTCATCCAGATTGCAGGCAAGCTCTGTAACAGCATTCATGGCCGGCTGCATTTCACCGAGTACAGCGCGTACACAGTTGGCCGCTTCAAAATCTTTTTTACCCATGCCATATCCGGTCTTTTCCATGCGCATGGTCGGCATTCCTTGAAAATCGGATACAAAATAAGAAAGCAGCGCCGCTCCTGTCGGTGTGCACAGTTCTCCCTCGATCCGTCCGGAATAAACAGGGACATTCTTTAAAAGATAAGCCGTGGCCGGTGCCGGTACCGGCAGGATCCCATGGGCACAGCGTACCTGTCCGAATCCGGTATTCACCGCAGAGGCAACGATCTTCTCCGGTGCAAGCTCATGAATCAGCAAACAGACCCCGACAATATCTGCCACCGCATCCATCGTTCCCACCTCATGAAAATGAATCTCATCCACGGTTCTGTTATGCACACTGCTTTCCGCGCCGGCAATCCGTTCGTAAACGCCGATGGCATCGGTTTTGACCTCCGGCGGGATCTCCAGTTTCTCGATCATCTGTCTGATCTCAGCCAGACCTCTGTGCACATGCGTCTGATGGCTGTGAGGATGGTGGTGGTGATGGTGGCTGTGAGGATGATGCTCACTGTCGATTCCATCACTGTCATCCGTTCTGTGATGGTGATGGTGATGATGGTGGTGATGATGCTCATCGCCATCATCGCCCGGTTCCCTGTCGCTTTCTTTGGCAGGATCATGGAAATGACTGTGGGTATGTACTGCTCCGCCTTCCCTTGAAAGGGGCATATCCCGGCTTACTTCCTCTTCCCCGCTTACGGTCACTTCCACATGTGTACCTGTGATCCCGCATTTCATGGCAGGTTCTGCCTTTATTTCCACCCCTGGGATCCCTAAACCATTCATTTTCCGGATAAATCCTTGTGCGTCCGGATGAAGCTCCAGCAACGCCGCAAAAAGCATGTCCCCCGCAGCTCCCATGTTACATTCCAAATATAAAGTTCTCATGTTTCTCCTCCGACACTGATTTTTGAATGCTTGAATACTGTTTTCATTCCGCCGGTGCCGCACAGGCGATCCGGTTGATCTGGGTTGCAAGATACCCGGCTCCGTATCCGTTATCGATATTGACTACTGCGATCCCGTTGGCACAGGAATTGATCATGGTCAGAAGCGCGGATAGTCCATGAAAGCTGGCGCCGTATCCCACAGAAGTCGGAACGGCGATCACCGGTTTGTCCACCAGTCCTCCGATCACGCTTGCCAGAGCTCCTTCCATCCCTGCCACAGCCACCACGCAATTGGCCGACTGGATCTGTTCGGTCTTTGAGAGCAGTCTGTGTATCCCGCTGACTCCCACATCATAAATACGCTCCACCCTGCTTCCGAAATACTCCGCTACCAAAGCTGCTTCTTCGGCAACCGGAATATCCGCTGTACCGGCTGTGCACACTGCGATCCTTCCCGTCAGTTCTTTTTCTTTCTTCCCGATCTTTAAGATTCTTGAAACAGGATCATAGCAGATCTGTGAAAATTCGCTCTTTAACAATTCATATTGCTGTCTGCTTGCTCTCGTTCCCAGTACCTCTCCCTCTCTCTCATAGAGTCTGCGAAAGATCTCCATAAGATGTTCATCTGCTTTCCCACTGCAAAAAACCACCTCCGCAAAACCGGAACGGATCTTCCGGTGCGTATCCAGTTTGGCAAATCCCATTTCTTCAAAGGGTTCTCTTTTCAGATACTTCTCCGCCTCTTTTACGGATATCTCGCCACTCTTTACCTTTTCCAGAATGTCTCTTGTCTGCATGCCTTATGTCGTCTCCTTTTTGTCCTTTTAATGCCGGTGCAGTATCCGATCTGCTCTCCGTAATACGGCTACATAGTCTGACCTGCGAACGCATCGCAGGTCAGCACAGTAACTGTACATTTTTAAAGCTTTCCTGATCCATAAGTCTGAGAAAGACCTCTATGATCTGCGGATCAAATTGTTTCCCGCTGTTTTTGATAAACTCCTCTCTGATCGTATCCTTCGAAAGAGCATCCCTGTAAATACGCTTAGAAGCCATGGCATCATAGGAATCTGCCACACAGATCAGCCTTCCGATAAATGGGATCTCTTCTCCCTTAAGTCCATTCGGATATCCGCTGCCGTCATATTTTTCATGATGACACAGTGCTCCCTGCTGGAATCCCTCGATAAAACTGAAGCCTTCCAGCATTTTAGCCCCTTCTGTGGTATGGCTCTTGATCACTTCAAATTCTTCTTTGGTCAACTTGCTTGGTTTATTCAGTATCTCATCCGGAATCTTACATTTTCCGCAATCATGCATCAGAGCTATGTAGTACACATTTTTACATTCATTTTCACTCATCCCAAGCTCTTGTGCGATCATCCTCGAATACAGTGCAACCCGCTTGGAATGGCCGCTGGTATAGCTGTCCTTGGCATCTACAAAATTGGAAAACACCATCAGGGATTCTGTCATCAAAAGCTCTCTTATGGAAAGCTGGCTCTGAATAAACTTCGTATAATAATTTCTGAATATGCAGATGACAATAAAGATCATCCAAAAGGCAAAGAACAGTAAAAAACACATAAATTCCCGCCCCTGCGACAGTCTCTTGTGCAGATGATATTCTGCACAAGCCTTTGTAAAAACCAGTTCTCCTTCATGATAAAACAAAAGTCCTGCTTTGCAGTCGCGCACCGCACGTTCCATTCCCGGGATGCTGCTTTCTCCTTTATCCGCACTGGGATGGTAGATCAGATAGTCACCGGGCTGCAGGCTGATCAATACCAGCGGCTCCGTTTCCAGACACTCTAACTGAATCACTCGAGGATCGATATTATTCAGATCCAGATCCTGTTTGCGTTCACTTCCGTCCCGGAACTGATGGATCTCCACCGTCCCATTCCATACAGTGTTTAAAAAGCATTCTTTTTCCACCACGATCTTTGCGGTCCAGTTTAAAACTGCACAGGTGGAATAATTTGCAGCGCAGAGCTCAAAGATCTCTCCGGTCAGTTCTCTGCCCCCGGTTTCATACGTCCACAGATTCGTACCGCCCTTGCGTCTTTCCAGCGTAATCTGCAGTCCTTCCGTACTCTCACCGGCCTTTACCGTATGAACTTCTTTATTATATTGTGAGGTCCGGTAACAATATCTCATAAACAGAAACAGAATGATACCGGTCAAAAGTAAAAGAAATACAAATAGTATCTTTCCGGCTTTGCTCTTTAGCATCTTCGTCTCCTGTCTCACAAATCATAATATCCGACATAAATTTGTCTTATTTTTCACTCTTATATTTCTGTTCCACGAAAAACTTATCCAACGTTGCCAGCAGATTTTTACGGCTTATCGTCTTTAACATATACCCTGCCGGCTTTAACGCCATTACCTTCATGATGCTGTCCTTATCACTTTTTCCCGTTAAGAACATAACCGGTATGTTCTTGGAATACTGCTCACTTTTGAGCATCTTAAACACCTGATCACCGGAGGTGACCGGCATCTCGTAATCCAGCAGGATCAGATCCACATTGTTTCTCGCAAGCCAGGTGATCGCCTGCATTCCCGAACGCGCCATGCCGATACGGTAGTCTTCCCGCAGCCATTCCCGCAGCAGTTGCAGACAGCTGACATCATCATCCACCAAAAGAATGCATTTCTTACGCTGTTCGATCTGTTCTTCATCCATCAGTGTATTGATCTTATCTATGAAGAAATTCATATCCAACGGACGTTCTACAACATCCGCCAAAAGATGCGGTGGAATATATGCGGAAATATCCTCGATCTCCTGCTTACTTCCGATCAGGATCAAAAGCTTGTCTTCTTCCAGACACAGATCTTTCAGATATACCAGCGCACCGTGCTCCTTGCGTATATCGTCATCCGCATAGAGGATCATGAGATCTGCCATATCCTTGATCGCCCCGATCTCCTTCACATTGAAGTCCACTTCCTGTACACGATAATCCGCCTGCTCCAGATTGATCTTAAGCGCATTGATCATAAATGTCCGTTCACTTCGGATCAGCATTACACTATACCCCATAAGCATCCCTCCTATACGAGTATCTTATCCAAAACTTTCATCAGTTCATCCCACTCAAGCTGTGACACAAATGTCTCCATCTCCTCCAGCCCGATCGTCTGCTCTTCTGTCATCTCATAATCCCGCATGGAATTTAAGATCAGCATGGCATTATCCATGTCCATACCAATTGCAAATTCCCGCAGTGTCTGGCAGGCATCCCTCCAGACTTCTTCCGTCATGACAGGTTTTTGAACTGCTTCCTCCTGTTCAGTCACCTCCTGCCCGTTCTCCTCATCCGGCAGTTTCACATGCTGATAGCCATCATACATCAGCAGGAGTCTGCCGTTTTCTTCCTGTATGAAATCGATATTCTGTTCATCGGCAGCCTGCTCCAGATCTTTGGCAAGCTCCGATAATGTGATCGCTCCTATGATACGCGCCGAGCTCTTGATCGCATGTACTTCCACACCATAGCGTTCCCAGTCTTCCTCTTCAAACGCTTTTTTCAAAGTTGCTATCCTGGAAGCAATATCTCCCCGGAAGGCCTTGAATACCGTCTGATAAATCTCCTGTGAACCACAGTTGGCGATACCCTGCTCCATATTCAGACCGTTCTCGTCCTCATCCGCATCCACTTCATTCTGTTTCAGGATATTTTCTTTTTCTTCATCGGAAAGATCCGTCTTGATCTGTTCGATCTTATCGGCTGAAAGATACATAAGAAGCATCTCTTCCAGTCGTTCTCCCTGAATGGGCTTCGTCATATAGTCATCAAATCCCGCTTTCAGGAAACGCTCACGCGCACCGGAGATCGCATTGGCCGTCAGCGCCACCACCGGTGTCCGGGCGTTCAGATTGTCCGGAAGTTCCCGGAAACGGCGTAACGTTTCGATTCCATCCATAACCGGCATTCGATAATCCAGAAAGATCACATCATATTTTTCCTTTTGTACCATATCCAGACATTCCTGTCCGCTTCGTGCCTCCGCGATCTGAAGCTTCGTCTTTTTCAAAAGTTCCCTTACAACCACCAGATTCATTTCCGTATCATCGACTACCAGGATCTTTGCATTCGGTGCCTGGAAGTTTTCATGATACTTCGGCTTCTCTTCTTTTGCCTTCGCCACTTTCTTGCGGAAATCGCCGACTTTCTCGCTTCCTACGGTCTTTTGCGGCAAAAGGATCGTAAACTTGGACCCGGAACCATATGTGCTTTCCACTTCGATCTCACCACCCATCAGCTCTAACAGACGGCTTACGATCGTAAGTCCCAGACCGCTGCCCTCAATGGTCCGGTTATTTTCCTGATCCAGACGCTGGAATTTTTCAAATAACTTATCCAGTTCTTCCTCTTTGATCCCGACTCCGGTATCCTGTACCGTAATGATCAGTGTCACTCTTCCCACTTCAAAATTGCGGTAAGAGATCAACAGAGTCACATTCCCTTCCATGGTATACTTGACCGCATTGTTGAGAATATTGATCATAATCTGTCTCAGACGCATCTCATCCCCGAACAAATGCTCCGGTGTCGTGGGATCCACGTTGACGATCAGCTTCAATTCCTTCTGTTTCATCTTCAGCTGGATCATCTCGATCACACTGCCGATCACGGAGGACAGATTATATTCGCCCTCCACGATATCCATATTGCCGGTCTCGATCTTGGAGAAGTCCAGAATATCGTTGATCAGAGAAAGCAGGGTCTGACCGGAACCTTCGATCGTCCTCGCGTATTCGATGATCCGCTTATCCTCACACTCCCTTAAGATCATTTCGTTCATGCCGAGCACCGCATTGATCGGGGTACGGATCTCATGGGACATATTCGCCAGGAAATTACTCATGGCTTCACTGGCCGCAAGCGCCCGCTGTTCTTCCACTCTTGCAAGCTGTGTTGCTTTCAGGATACCGATAAACTCATTCTGTGAAACCGGATTGGAGAAGAAGAAGCCCTGCAGATAATCCACCCCGAACTCATTGGCAACCTCGATCTGCTCCTTGCTTTCCACACCGGAAATATGGATCTTTTTGCCCATGCGCTTGATCATGCTGGTACTGCTTTCCATAATGATCCTTCCGGTATCGCTCAGCTCCGCTTCCCAGAGAATGCTTCTGTCAATCTTGATCATATCGACATCCAGCGAGAAAATGGTATGGATATTGGAATATCCGATCCCATAATCATCCACCGAAAAGTGACAACCGTATTTGCGTATCGTATTTACAAAATGTTCCAGACCTTCAAAATTTGCCGTAGCCGCAGACTCCATGATCTCAAAATTCAGTCTGCCCGGATCGATATCAAACCTGGAGATC
This sequence comes from Lachnospiraceae bacterium, assembly GCA_015056815.1. Taxonomy (GTDB): domain Bacteria; phylum Bacillota; class Clostridia; order Lachnospirales; family Lachnospiraceae; genus SIG333. Next base: position 70,143 of record SVFN01000007.1, read on the forward strand.
ACCTGTATGATGCGCTCCGCATAATTGGACTGGATACACTGCACTACCGAAAGGTTAATGCTTAAGGTTTCGATCCCCATCTCAACAGGGATACCGCTGCTTAAGAACTTACAAACCTCCTCCAGTACAAAATCACCCAGTTCAAAGATCAGACCGGTACGCTCCGCAACCGGCAAAAATTCTTCCGGATAAATATCGCCGATATCCGCATCATGCAATCTCAAAAGTGCCTCGCCGGAGCGGATGGACATATCTCTGGCATCATAGATCGGCTGATAATACACTTCAAAATTATGATTTTTTAAGCCATCCAGGATCGCCTTTTCCACCCTTGTCCTTCGCAGGAAGAAATTCAGATCATTTCCGTAATAAACGTCCTTTTTCTTATTGTCCGCATTTGGAATAAACGGGCTTCCGATCAGAGACATTATTTCTTCCAGTTTTTTAAAGTCCTTGGGAACTTCCGCACAGAAGATCGCCGCCGGAAACAGAGTGGTGCGGTCCTGGAAGTCCCACTCATGACTGAAGCGGTCACTGATATTCTTGGAAAGCTCCAGATTTTCATAATGGTCATCGTTTTCCCGAAGGATCACAAAGGTGCCGGGAGTCAGGTAATAGATCGTATATTTGGGCACCAGTGTCGAGAGATATTCTGCCGTCATCCTCGTGAGATGTTCGACATTGGAAGCGCCGACGATCTGCATCAGATTCTGCGGATTCACGATCTTGATACAGATAATGCAGAAAGGTCTCTTCGTCACGATCAGCGAGTGCAGGTCTCTGCTTAATGCCACATGATTGTAAATGCCTGTGCGCTGATTGCGTCTTTCGTCTTCATTCTCCACGGTGATCATAACGCCGGTCATCGCGATTGCTTCCGTAAACAGCTCCATCTGAAGCTGCGGAATCAGCATCTGGATCACCGTTCCACCGGTAACCATCAGGAAAAAATACGTCATCGCTCTCCGGCGCACACTGTCAACTGCCTTTCTGAAAAACAGCATCAGCGTGATCGCGATCAAAAAATATCCCAATGCCACCATATACAGGATATTTATCCCCCACTCTCTATGATACCGGTAATCCTCCGAAAAACCATATACCCATCCGGTCAACGGATTGGTGATCACCATCAGCTCTGCCACATACAAAGGTATCTCATACAGATAACGGTATTTTTTCTTGAGAGTATAATGAGCTCCTGTCAGAAGCAGGACATAAAAGCAAAACAGTGGGGAAAGCAAAGTATGCATGACAAAGTAAACATACTGACTGATCTGTCTGACGACTCTCGCCGCCATGACCGTCGGCAGATATGGGATCACCAGTGCGCTGGTCAGGTCGCACAGGGAAGTGATCAGAATATTAATAAGGATCACCATAAAGATCTTATTCTGCAATTTACCAGGTTTATCCCGCACGATCGTATAATACAGGCAGGAGATCATAATGATCGCTGCCCCTATCTGAAACCCTGCCTGACTAAGCTGAGCCACCACCGAAACTGTCCCCATAAAAAAACCTCCTATGCCGATTTTGCCAGTTGCAATCTTCCCAATGACCGTCCATAGAAAAAAAGAAGTGATTCTTTTCGAACAGTTACCTACATTTTACACTATAAGCGCCAAAAATACCAGTATATTGCATAAATATTTTAAATATTTCAAAAAATATATATCTTTATTGCACAAGTGTGTGGTTTTTGGCAATATTGCCTGTCCTTTTTAAGGTAGCACAGCCACTATTTATATTATATGTCGAACAGGCGCTCCTGCATATCTATCCAGGATTCCTGCGGTACTTCATGTATCTTATCACCTTCCCTGTCCTTTCCGATCAGGAATGGTGAGGTCGGATCATGCAATCTGTTCTGTGCATATATCACAGACGGTTCCGCATTTGCGTAGCAATACCTGCAAAGATGAAGGCAGGTATTGTAAGCTCCTATATCACAGGACAGATAACAGGCGCATTCTGCCCTTGCCCCTTTCTTCTTTGGTGCTGCAAGTCTTTTGCCGATAGCCTTTTCATAATCGCTGATCTTCATACATCCACTGCAGTCAGCTCCGTACTCTGCCAGTTCGTTTCCTTCTGCACACGTCTTGAGTGTCATGCCGCATTCAGACGCGATTTTTATCATCTCCTGCCCGAGTTTTAATTTATCAATCCGTGAAACTTCTCCGGCCGAAGGAAAATTCTTTCTGACTTTTGGATACAGATCGATAAAACTGATAATCACCGTCTTCGTATATCCCTTCAGACTTTTCGCGATCTGTTTGAAAGCATGCAGATGATACTCGATAGTATATTTATCCGTTAGCAGAACAGGGTCATACCTCCAGCCTATAGAGTCCACTCCCACAATGCTTGACAATATTTTGAAATCCTCTATCAAGCGATGTTTATCCGGAACATTCGGCTCGATATCCCTTCCATACGGAGTGAGCGTTACAAACCAGTACTGCCCAAAATCCTTCAGCAAATCCATATAGCGGAACATCGGTGCAGGATTCTTTGTGCAAAACCCTATCACATCAACCACGGATGGATCCAGCCTGTATCTGCTTACCTGATTCGGATTATAAGGATTGCGAACGCAGACAAAACCTTCTTTTATTCTGCCCGCAAACCACTCGGCATAAAAAGCCGGTATATCTGTTCTTTGTCCTGTATTAATGATCATATCTACATTTACTCTATTGCCATTGATAGTATTTTTTCAATCCACTCCGCTTCCTTAAATCCAACCAGCACAGTATCGCCGGCCACAATAAGCGGACGTCTGACCAGCATTCCGTTTGAAGCAAGTAACTGTAACTGTTCTTCTTCACTCATTGCAGGAAGCTTGTCCTTAAGCTGCATTTCTTTATAAAGAAGTCCACTGGTATTAAAAAATTTTTTCAGCGCAAGCCCACTCTTTCCATACCATTCCTTTAATTCATCATATGTAGGATTCTCATCTGCAATATGACGCTGCGTATATTCAATATTATGCTCATCCAGCCACTTTATAGCCTTTTGGCAGGTCGAACATTTCGGGTAACATAGCACTAACATTTCTACCTGCTACTCAAAATGTGTGTAAATATACTCACATTGAGAAAATTCCTACTTCATCCTATATGCTTTCGTTACATTTCAACTACTCACAAGTTCTTGTATAGTCCATAGGCGTAACTTCCCGATTAAGCCATCGGTAGTTTTGTATTATTTAAGCTATCTTATAGTTTTTACAATCTCTTAGATTAAGACTTGCGTTATAATCTCTATCTGCTATATATCCGCAAGTACAGATATACGTTCTGTCTGATAGCTTTAAATCTTTTTTTATATTTCCACAACAGTTACAGATTTTAGAACTTGGAAACCATCTATCTACAATTCTTAATTCAATATTGTTCTGATGGCACTTGTTGGTTAATTTAGTTCTAAACTCATATAATTTCTGTTGACTTATTGCTTTTGAAAGATGTCTATTTTTCATCATCCCAGATATATTCAAATCCTCAATAGTTATGTAAGATGGCTTGGTTTTCACTATCTCAGCTATTATTTTATTGATATAATCTGTTCTGATATTATCTAGCCTATGATGTATTCTTTGGACTTTTCTCTTTTGCTTTTGTATATTCTTTTGAGTAGGCTCTCCTTTCTTTTTGTTTTCATACATACGTGACAGACTTCTCTGTTCACGCTTTAGTTTCTTTTCAAGTCTTTTAACTTCTTTGCTCTTATTGATATTTTCAAAGACTTGTTTATCGCTACAAATTGCTAAATCCTTTACACCTAAATCAATTCCTATACCTTGATTAGTAGTTTTCTCTATTTCTTTTTGCGTAACATCTACTAATACAGATACATAGTATCTTCCTGCCTTTTCAGATACAGTTCCGCTTTTGATTACTAAACCGCTTTTAGTTGTAGGGATATAACCTTTTTCTTTGAGCCTTACCCATCCAAGTGTAGGTATCTTTATCCTGTGTCTTTCACAATAAATAATCGCTTTAGCATCCGTCTTTACAAAGTACATCTTGACATTTGACTTCCCCTTTTTCTTGAATTTTGGGAATTTACTTTGTTTCTTGAAGAATTTCTGATAAGCACTATAAGCGTTTGTAATACTTTGTTTTACAGATTTACTACTAACTTCTTTTATCCAAGACAGTTCTTCATGTTGTGGTAAATAATCATTATTCAGCCATTTGCTAAAATCCACCGCAGATTGAAGTTTTTCTCCATGCTCATGCCTTTCTTTTTGTGTGGCAAGATAAAAGTTATATATGTATCTGCAAG
>SVFN01000007.1:74455-144791 GCA_015056815.1 Lachnospiraceae bacterium
TGTATCTGTGTTTGCGTAGGATTGATTTCAGTTTTGTAACTTACAATCAATTAACATCACCATCCTTATACATATTCGTCTATATTTGCTCACATATTTCTATGTTTTTAATTACTTAACAGTTCTCCATAAATACTCCAGTTAACTGATTCCTTTAAGCTTGTATGAATATCTACGAAAACCATGACTCTTTTTCACAAAAAAAGCCGTGGCAAAAATCCACGGCATCTAATCATAATAAATCAAACAAAAATCACCGAGGTCTTCATAAGATATTCAGGTATAATATTCATTCCAGTTATCAACATAATGAAGCACCTCCTTTGTGAATAAGGATAATATACTACAATAGTTACAAAGCTGTCAACAAAATACTGTCCGCTTTCCGAAAAAAAGTTCAAATATCCAATCCGTTACAAGTATCTGCTTTCTGTTAATGTCATTATTTGTTATTCTCAGCCGATATATTCTATATACCAGTTAGCACCAATCAGCTCTATACATTAAACTACTGGTTCAATGCAACCACTTGACAAATGTGCTATACTAGCATTAATGAAACTAAGAAAACGATTCACTCAGAAAGGAGGCCATTATCATGACACAGAATTACAGATCAAACACAAGTAACTTAATAGCAAGAGGTATGGTTATCCTTTCTTCTATTTGTAAGTAACAGGCTTATTCTGCCCATTTCAAAAGAAGACTTCATAGAATTCCCGCACCTTTTGCTTTGACAATAGAGGTGCTATTTTTATGCCCTCGCATCAACGGAAAAGGAAATAATTATGGAGACTATCAAAGGAGCATATACTTCTGCTCAAATATTTACCACGAATAACAAAGAAACTGCAATCGACCAATATGCCATCGCACAGCTTCAGATGATTTGTGATCAGGAAAGTTCTAAGGGATGTCGTATTCGTGTGATGCCGGATGTTCATCCCGGTAAGGTTGGAACCATTGGTCTCACCATGACCATTGGTGAAAAGATTATTCCTAACCTTATAGGCATTGATATCGGTTGCGGTATGACCCTGGCACAAATTAAGGGAAAGAAAATTGAATATCAGAAACTTGATACCGTAATCAGAGATTGCATTCCGTCAGGATTTAGCATCAGAACCAAAGTTCACAGATTTGCTAATAAATTCGATTTTGATGCACTTAAATGTGCCAGTCACATTCGTACAGACAAAGCACTATTAAGTCTTGGCAGCTTAGGATCCGGGAATCATTTCATCGAAGCAGACAAAGATGATTACGGAAATCTCTATGTTGTAATACACACAGGAAGTCGTCACCTTGGCAAGGAAGTGACCGAATACTATCTGAACGAAGGGCAGAAATATCAAAAAGCTAATGGTATCGAAGTTCCATATGAAATCACCTGGCTCGAAGGAGCCCTTATGGAGGATTATCTTCATGATCTACAGGTTGTTCAACAGTTTGCTTCTCTCAATAGAGAAATCATTCTGGATGAACTTTTAAAAGGAATGAAATGGAAGATATTAGATACCTATGAATGTATTCATAACTATGTGGATGCATCTCCAGAAACATTGGATACCTTCGGTTCTTCCATGCTTCGCAAGGGAGCTATCTCTGCCAAGATAAATGAAAAAGTTATCATTCCCATCAACATGCGTGATGGAATCATTCTTGGAACCGGTCTCGGAAATGCAGAATGGAACTGCTCTGCTCCGCATGGTTCCGGAAGAATCATGAAACGTGAGGAAGTAAAGAACCGTTATACGGTATCTTCCTTCAAATCAGAAATGAAGGGAATCTATTCCAGCTGCATCGGTAGGGACACTTTGGACGAGGCTCCATTTGCTTATCGAAGTCTGGAGGATATCACTGATGTAATTGGAGAAACAGTAACTATTGATCGTATCATCCGCCCGGTCTACAACTTCAAGGCCGGCGGCAATTAGAAAGGACAATACCATGAGCAAATATAGAGAAACACCATGCAAATACTATTTAAGTTATGGTGAATGCACCAAAGGACGAGAGGCAGAACACAAAGGCTACTGTCAGCATTGTGACAAGTACTGCCCCCGTGCCAGAGTGCGCCATATCAACAAAAAGAAACAGTATAACGAAAAGCAGCGCAGTAAATATTCTGCCTGATACAGAAAGGAAATAATATATGAATTTACCAATTACAGTCACGCAGGATGACTTGTTAGAACTATTACTCAATGTAGCACCAAACAGACCGGTATTCATCTGGGGTGCCCCCGGTATCGGAAAATCTGCTCTGGTAGAACAGTTTGCAGACGAAATGGGATTACCATGCGTATCGCTTCTCGGGAGCCAGCTTGCTCCTGAAGATATCATTGGTATTCCTCAGATCAAAGGATGTACCTTTTGTCAGAATCATCTTCTGTGACGCAGAAGCTACAGATGCCGGATATATGGCACCGGAAGATATCGCAGGTCGTGTTGAAATCACCGGAAGAGGCGGTACTATCCTGCAACCGGGAGTAGATGCTTTAGAAAGAGCAAAAGACTTCCCTGTAACCGGTCCCATACTCATTATCACTGACGGTTACATAGAAGAAAATCTGAAATTGAAAAGAGAACACGCTTACCTCATCCCCAACGGCAACCGACTTCCATTTCGAGCAAAAGGTAAAGTGTTCTATATGGAAAATAAAGATAAGGAAAAAGAATAATATGATTGTACAGATTAGTTCCGGACAGGGACCGGCTGAATGTGAGCTTGCTGTAGTCAAGCTCTTCAATTCCCTGAAAAGTGAATATAAAGATATTGAACTGATTCAGAAGCATGATGCCAAGACACCAGGCTGCTGCACATCCATCATGTTTTCTACAGACGAAGATTTGTCTGCCCTTGAGGGTACCATACAATGGATCTGTGAAAGTCCATTCCGTCCCCATCACAAAAGGAAAAACTGGTTTGTGGATGTCAGCATCATTCCCGAACAGGAAATCATATGTCAGGACAACAACATACGCTTCGAGAGGTTTCATTGTGGTGGCAAAGGTGGACAAAATGTAAATAAGGTAGAAACCGGCGTAAGGCTTGTCCATATTCCGACCGGAATCACTGTTACCTCTACAGCAGAACGCAGCCAGCTTCTTAACAAAAAAGATGCCCTTGAAAAACTTGCTATCATTCTGAAAAGCAAGCAGTCCGAGCAGGCGCAACTACAGATCAACTCAGCCTGGCAGGAACACAACAAGATTGTCAGAGGCAATCCCGTTCGGACATATAAAGGGCAAGCCTTTCAGAGAAAAACCTGACAAAAACAAGGTCAATTAGAAGACTATCAACTTCTAATTGGCCTTGTTTATTCCGAAATAATCAAATTTAAAGAATCTTCCACATTTTTTCATCGCTTGATATATCCGATGAATTGAACTTATCCCATAATTCAGAACCCTTTTTCTCATCTCCTGCCACAAGTTCACTAACCTCTGCAAGAATAGCATCTTCCGAATCTGATAAATCCGGTATATAAGTATCTGCAGTATATAAAGCCGATATTCGGGGATATATCACATCTCCCATCATCCCATGCTTTACTGCTCCCACATTCCAGTTTCCATCCTGTTTTCGGCTCAGAGCCTGAAGACAACAGCAATCCTGATTATCCCCTATCTCAAGCATAACGAACTTTTCCTTTGGTCCGAAAGGGTAATTATCAGCCATCAAAATGTCTCCCGGTTTATAATGAACGGGGATATTCAGTTCTCCATTAACACCGCTTTCATGAAATTCATTACTGTAGTCAAATTCTGCATAACATAGTTCGTTGTCAATGATATAGTAATCACAGACATCTTTATAGGATTCATCCTTCTCCTTCCGCCAAAGACGGATGACATACCAATGAGTAAAATCGGTTTCATCCTTCTTGGAGTCATAATCCTTACTTGCAAAACGCAAAGCAGCTTTGTAAGAAGAAAATATCCCATGCATCCACTCTTCCGAATCAATATCATTCTCATATAGTGAGTACTCATATACAACAAACACAGCATCCTTGGAATCCATCATAGAAAGGGCTTCTTCTACAGACTTTCGATAATTCATCCAAAAATCCCATGCGCTATTTCTATCCTTCGGTATATTCATATTTTCAAGTTTCAACAAGGCATCTCTTTTCCGTTGAAGCGGTGCCCTGGCATAGTATATAATGTCAGCCACTTTACAGACATTTATCGGTTCCTTCATTAAGTACTCCCTTAACCTGGGAACCGGAATGAATTCATCAATAAATTCATCAAACATAGTACTTCCTCCCATTGTTCCTCTTAAAGAAGAAAAATACTACTTTATCTTTTCTTTCCTCCAAGGATTTTAACAATATCCTTCATGGTCTGCTTTGTTCTGCATTTTTTGCAGAGTCCAAAATCCATGTGATCCCGAGGAGTAGCAATGATTCCTCCACTCTCCCATCGATAGATTCCTTTGCATTCTCTACAAACTTTGAATTCCACTCGACGCATAATCACCACCTACCTTACATAAAATATTGCTGAGCATCTTTCTGGGTTAATCCCAATCCTGTCACTCCACTAACCACAGCAAATCTGACAATCTGTTTTACCTGACCGGAAACAGACTCGCCAGTCTTAATCTCCTCGTTGTAAGCATAATGTTTGTCTCTGTATTGCAGAAATTACGCAGTCTCTTAAGTAGCGCCTTCTTCTCTTCCTCTGAGGATTTGCTCTTTAAGATCTCATCTTCAAGGATGTCACACAAATCATCCATATTGTCCTTAATTGTGCCTTCTCCTGCCTCTGCATTCTTCAGCACATCCTCCAGACTAGAATTAATGCTTTTAAATAAATCTGCAAGCATTTTTAGTAGCTCCGTTTCTCTTCGTTCTGTATTTCCTTTTCCACCTCTGCAGGAATAGGACACAGTTCAAGTCTTGAATAATCAATTCCGATAATTCCAAGCAGCGCATCCAATTCTCTGCTACACCTCTTTGTCATCCGCATCTGCTTTCTAATTGTCTCAGTTCGCTTATGCCGTTCCCATAACGCCTTCAAAACATCCAATATCCTCATCTGGTCTGTCTCCTTTCCTTGAATGTACTCTCATTCTATAACCTGAAGATGACACTGCATGTCATGCTTAAAAATAAAAATCTCTTGCCACAATATTTCTGTGACAAGAGACTTTTCTTACTTGTGTCAATTTTCAATTTATTCCGGAGAGGACTTTTTCTTTTTGTTAAGTATTTTTTCAACCAAATTGCTCATAGGAGTGCCGAATCCATGACAGTATGGACAATTCATTTTTCCAAAGGCACGGTTCATACAATATTGTGATCATCTATATACACCTGCTCTCCAAAGAAATCTATTATCTGCTTCACCGAAACCGGAAAGAAGTTATTGGCATCTACGCCAACATCATATCGTCTGATGCCTTCTGCTCGATTTTTTTCATTATATTCCATGCGTGCATGGATATGACCGTGCAGCTGGTATCCTCCGCTACTCTTCTTCGGCCAGGACAACATGGGATAGTGCATCAGCGCAAAGTTGCGTCCTTCCACAGAAATCTTCATAAAATCCTTTATATCCTCAAAGAGTCGCGGATCATATTTCTTATCATGATTCCCGACTATCAGATTTTTCTTTCCATTCATCTTTCTGATCAAGTTATCCGCATCTTCGATCTTCATGTGATGACAGATATCACCAAGGATATAAACTGTATCATTTTGTCGAACCACGGAATTGTAATTCTGAAGGAGTATTCTATCCATTTCTTCAACAGACTCAAAGGGCCGATTCTGCATATTTATTATGGCTCTGTGGCCAAAGTGCATATCTGCTGTAAAAAATACCATTTCCATACCTCTCTAATCTAAAAAGTCATCTATTCTCTGCTTAAGTCTTGGCGTTTGGTTTACTCTGTCACGCTTATATTCCTCTCTGGCTGCCCTATCTCTGGAAATGTACTTATTTCTATATCTTGGGTCTACCTTTACAGGTCCGTCTACCTCTATGAGCCTGTTAAATGCCATCTGGCTCCTTATAAATACTTGCAAATCCAACTCCCCTAACCTCAACGCCCTATCAAGTGTGTCTCTGTATATCAATCCAGATACAAAATCTTTCGCATAGACAAAATAACTATCATCGGCTCTATAACCTATTATGATGTCATACATGCTCGTATCTATTTTATACTTGTCCAGCAACCTTTTTCTGTTGTCCTCGTATATTTCTCTTTCGGCTCTGACGTCTATTTCTCTGTTATATACCAGTTCTGCCAGCCAATGCATGCTGTCTAACTTAGTAAAGTCCAATACATTTAACCCGTCTAGGTCTATTTCATATTCATATGTGTAGCCTACACCTCCACCAGTGTAACCCGAATAAGCCCATTGCTTTGCTAATTCAATATCTGGTGTTGTATATAACCCTTTTCCATAGTCATTATTTTTATTATTGTAATTGTAATCTGGTACTAAGCTGTCATTCGTAGTTCCATGATACACAGTTATAATTGTTCTTTTCTTTAATTTATCTGCTTCAACTGAGTCTCTATGCTCAACTACATTCTTTCTTGTGTTTGCAATTACTTTTTTCAGGTTTCCTTTTTTACTCCTCACAAACCCATTTTTATCTACTGTTGCGTTTACAAATTTCATGTCATTGCTTATTTCACTCAATTTCTTTGTCTCAAGGTTAAGTTGCGAATCTCCTATCTGTACTCTGGCCCTATTGTTTTACCTTTTTCATCTACAAGTATACACAATACCCTATTCATGCTACCAATCCCCCATTATAGCTATGGGCTAGCGATGCTATTGTATCTCTAGCCCACCTATGCTTTTGTTTAAGCCTAAACTTTTCTGCCTCAACCTCTGTTAATGGTCTACCTAACTTTTCTACAATCTCATACATTCTATGGTATTCGAAAACTTTTCCGTCGGAAGGCTCTGTCAATCTTCCATCTGTTGTAAATTTTTCTAAATCATTTACTCTACTGTAGTTATTTTCTACTATTGCCATCACACTGTCACCTACTTTCTAATATACTTCTCTATCAATAGTTGCGCCTGCTTCTCGAAAATAACCATTCTCCGAGGCATTATTTCTACTGCGTTTAACTCTTTCTTGTAGTATTCTACTAAATCTGATTTAGATGTAAATGCAGCTACTCCATCACATCCGGCATCCATGCTACACTGACATGCTATTGCTAATAAATGACCACCAACACCTATATACTACTCTGTATGCCTAAAATTATGTGGTGTTGTCTCTACTATATCAATATCAGCTACTCCGCCGTCTATCTTTAATGCTATTCTTCCTTGCACTTCTCATATCTTCCAAAACAAACACATAAAATACTTATCTATTCAAAAATGCTTTTCCGAGATTATGGCAATCTAAGAAAAATGGCTATCCTGCTTTCCGATTATCTGCTAAAACTTTAGCATAGCTGTTTTTTTAATGTTTTGCAGAATTGCACAATTATTAAAATGATACAAAAAAGTCGTCTTAACGAATGATCGCTAAAACGACTTTTCTATCTTTTACTTTATGCTATCCGTATGATCTGCTCATACAAAAGGGCTCATCAGTATTTTCATTTTTCCCTTATAAGCAGTCCCATATAGATTTCTCTCTGCGACTGCGGAATATCCAACACATCCATAGCTTTTTCTTCACTTATCCTCAAAGATTTCATTACATTTTTTATCGCAATCAATTTTTCTTCCTGTTTCACCTGTTCCTTCACTTGTTCCTTCATCTGTTGTTCTCTCTCTCTTACTTTCTCATCTAATTCCCTGTCAATCCGATCCCTTAACAGCTCCATCAATGCATCTTCCATCTCATTCTCACCTCTTATAGACTCCATTGTTTCAATATTTTTCCTTGATATCTGGTTTAGTAGGATTTGGTAATGTCTCCTTATAACAGAATCCGTCTCTTTTTCCACATCCTCTATTATCTGCTCCACATCTGTTTTATCCGCTCCTTCTGTCAGGGCACGGTAAGCTGCGTATTCTGCTCCTGCCAGTTCTCCCGTGATCACGATCTGAAAAGGCAGGTCAGTCAGACCTTTAACATAGTATATTCCCTGCGCATTCCCTTTACAAGCTGTCCCGCTTTTTCCAGCCGACGAAACAACTCCCTGTTCTTTTTCGCACGAAAGATGGAAATCGTCACCTGCTTTGCCGGGACATCGCCTTCATGCTCTGCTATCCCGATATAAAAATTCGCATAACCGCATATCTTACGGATTACCCGCTCATTCAATGCATCCTCGGGATTTTTATACTCGATCACATTAAATTTGCGGAACATCCGAAAGATTTCCTTTTCAAATGTAACAGACTCATCCTCCGTCACGATCAGATAATCCACTCTCGGCGGTTCTGCTCCCAGCACCTGTTCTCTTACCAGACTGACACGACTCCCGTACTTATGCAGGTCGATCAAAAGTATCGCTTCAAAAGCAGTATGCCAGTCACTTCGCGGCACCGCCATCAACTCTCTTAATCGTCCCCACAGCAACTTGATCTGCTTTTTCCGTTCCTTCTCCGTCAACTGCACAGCAGATTTTTCTGCTGTTTGTCCGGCTGCACTTACGGACATTTCTTCTTTCTGTCTCATACGACTCCTCCTTTTCGCAGGAGATATCTGAAACGGAAAACTATTTTCTTCTATTCTTCTGAAATCCCCTGCTTTTATTCTGTTAACTTGATTGGTAAAAGCATCGAAATTTCAGATCATAATAGAATAAAACAGATTCTTAGAAATACTTATGTGAAATTTTCTTACTTTGCAGTGATTGTACCATGAATCCTATAAACTGACAATAGATTTTATGTTTTCGATTATTATTTTCCCCCTAAAGTGCCTCCAGCAAGGGCTTTACGAATTTAACTGAAGCAGATGTGAAAAGAAACGTTTTTTCAGAATTGCTTGCGTATTCATTTTTTTACATTTATTTTTATACACTAAAAAAAGTCGTCTTAACGAATGATCGTTAAAACAACTTTTTCTGTTTCTTTATGCTATCCGTATGATCTGCTCATACAAAAGAATCTCCTCCGTATTCACATTTTGGTTGTCATGGTAATGTCCGAAAAACCAATTCTTAAACTTCGTATTTTGGCGGATTTCCTCCAGATAATCTGTTAAAACATCTGCTTTGTAGAGACTTCCGCCAAGTAAAAACTGTGTACTTGTGGCACAACAGTGCGTCACGACATAGTCCACTGTATGATTGTATTTTGCAAGATTTTTCCGTCCTTCTTCCATCTCTTCTTCTGTCGGAAGCTCTCTGGACCACCAGCTTAAATGATTGATCCGGTATGGACGATATCCCATATCGAGCTTTTTCTTTTTGAGCCGGAAATCCGGATCATCAGGCTCCAAAATACCGCCACTGATATCGTGACTGCTTGCGCCGCCAAAAGTAAAAAAGCTTTTCCCGTCAATCTCAAATACCTGTCCCCGCATCAAATGAATCACGGATGCCCTGATCTTATGAACCTTCCCACCGTGCCATTCTTCCACAGGATACGCATCCAATCTGTCAAAATTCTCGTGGTTGCCGTCAACAAACAACGTGGTAAAGGGCTTCTCCTCCAACCAGTCCATCAAATGAGTTTCTTCCCTGCTCTCTTTATCTTTATTCCAGACACCTCCGAAATCACCGCAGATTATAACATAATCCTCCTTGGTCATTTCCTTTTGCTCCCAAAAAATCCTAGTCTTAAATCGTCCGTAATCCAGATGACAGTCACCGGTAATGAAAATCATAATCTTTAAAACCTCCTGCAAGTAATTGGTCGCAACAATTATATCCTTCCATTCAAACACGGTCAACTCTGTTGTTTTTTATTTGAATTTTCTTTTCTTTCTTCCTCTTTCTTTTTCTTTTCGTACTCCATCTTTGCAATCATGCTTCTGAGCTTTGCCGGCTCTGTGTTTTTCCCTTTTTTCTGTTTTTTTGCCTGTCCGTTCATCGTTTTCCTCCCATTTTTTTGATAAGAAAACTGTAGCATATTAGGAAGAAATTTGTTTGGCAAAAATGCTCGATTTTATTTTATAGACTCCGTTATCGCATCTTCTATTGCGTTTTTTACTTACGTCTTTTATCAATCAACCTCTTTTTCATCTTATTTTTTTCATTATTTCTACTCCCTTTTGTCTGACAAACTTCTCATCTGCTTCTACCTTAGTCCTCATAATCTCTTGTCGCATGTATTTGTACTTTTTTACCGGTATCCTGCTCATATTCAAGTCGCAATTCGTCTCTCCGCTTTTTCGATTTGTTTCGAAATGTTTTATAGGTCATATCGTATTTTAAAAACAGCCAGTCCGTCAAATTTGACGCCTTTGTGTAATCGGAATGCTCCGTTTTTATTCGTACCATTTTAGATGGATTGATTATGTGTGGCGGATATGTGTTTGTATTCATATATTTATTCTTTGGTTTTTTTACTCTGCTCATGGCTTTCTTTTCATCCCTTCCTCTATAAACATTAATAGAACAACCTGATCTTTCGTCATAACATTCTCACGTCTTATAGCTCCATTGTTTCATCTTGCTCCCTTAATATCTCATGGTGCCTGTCGCTCATTTAATTTACCCCAAAAGCATTGACGTGGCATATCACATAAGCAACATGCCACGTCAATTACCGGCGCTCTTCTCTATTCTCCGTTCCCCAATTTCTTCAAAACTCTCTCAAAAACTTTATAATTTCTCTCATCCTCCGGTCTGCAATATACTGCGAACTCTACATTTTTAAACGCATAAAGATACTCTCCCAATACATTCTCTGCGGCTTTTGCAACAATCTCCGGATTATTCCGAAATGCCCCACAGCCGAACGCTCCCAGAATGATACTCTCTACCCCCTCAGAAACAGCAGTCTCCAGTATTCTCCGAAGACGCTTTTCGTGAACCGCAAGCAGATCCTTGTCCGAGATCACAACCGCATCTCCGTCTGAAGGATTCATGGCATTGCTCGGCTTACGCCTAAGGTTCGGTGCCGCACAGGTAATGACATCCACCTGATACCATTCCTCCTCCGGTAACAGCTTCGGTTCCGATGTATCCGATTTAAACACCACAACATCCGGGGTGAAAATTATATCATCATTATGGATGGCGTCATGTGCATTGCGGTGGGGTGTGTAAAACCCTTTCCACATACTTTGCACATTCAGATTAAAATACAAGCCCGAACATCTGCACAGACACTCCTCCTGCGCACTTGCGCCTTTCACTACTCCGCCGCCCGGATTGGCTGCGGAAGCAAAATTGTGGACGGCTGTCTTTGTTCCCTGATATGCCGCTGCCGCCTGAAAGGTTCTCTTCTTGGAAACGATGACCTTTGCCCTCTTATCATATAAATTCTTTTTCTGTTCCTTCAAATGATCCGTTTCTAAAATAAGTTTCTGATGCTCTGTCGAATACTTTACTGACTCTGCCAGTTTTACATTTGTCTTACACAAACGCTCTGTGTTCTGAAAAATCCCTACGTTTTCCTGTCTTCCCATTTGTCTTTTCCTCATCCTTTCAAATCCTTCTGTTCCAGTTACAAAATACATTCAGCCAAAGGAGTACTCTATCATCCTCAGACATATAATTACCTACTTCAAAAACATATCGTTCACCCGTCTCCACATATATTTTATTGCCAGTTTCAATCAATTCACCTGATATCGTATTGAACCATCTCTGTTCAGATGAATACGGCTCATTGGGATAGAAATATACAAAATGCTTTCCCGGTGCCCTATGCTCTGATTCGTATATGCAAAGCATACCTGCTAAGCCAATATACCTATAATGCCTATCAATGATCGGATTGCCATTCAGATCAGTAATTTCAGTAAACCTAACCTCTTTGTGTTCAATATACTTAGCCATCTGTTATCTCCGCTTTCTTAATTATAAATGATCATCAGCAATATTTTAGTAATAGTAAAATTTTATGCGAAAAGATCATCCATCTCAAATGCACGTCTTAGCGGCAGGGGAAATATCGGCATGATCAGCTTTTTTTCCTTTGCCCATTTTTCTATGAAATTCATTTCTTCATGCGAGGGAGCCTCGTTGAAGGCTCTGAAGATTTCCCTGTTTTATTGTTTCTCGTGCCGATATGATAAAATAAACTATCCAGATAGTCGATCACCACCTTTGCCATCGGTGATACCAGTTCCAGAATATAGGTATAATCTTCGTCCAGTAATGAAAAATCCACCTGATCCTGTATCTTTTTTATGATGCTGTTATACCTCTCATCGGGCACGATCCTTTTATTCGTGGAAAAACGCCATTCTCCCTTTTGTCTGTCAAACCACATCTTCACAATGGCACCGTCGATTTTTTCCAACAATCTGGCACTTTCCCAGTCTATCTGATCTGCATAGTATTCATAATAGTTTCCAAATTTGGTGAACGGCCAGCAGACAACTTCCATTTTTTTTGTATTGATAATGATTCCTCTTGCTTCTCTCACAACAGGATCTGAAAAATCAGCCTCTGCCTGATAATTGAAAATTGTGAGATCTCCTTCCGTCCCCATATCAATCAATTTGTCTGTCATCAGTTCCCGCCAGTCATCCGGGTTATTTCTGATCATACTACAGATCACAGAATTTTCATTCATGGTTAATGTCCCCTTTTTTAAATCATACATATAGCCTCAAGCTGTTAAATATTCTTGGCTCTGTCACCTTAAATAGTTGATTATGAACAAGGATTCTCAATATAAGACATAGTGTATGTTCCCTTTATTAAATCAAATATATAGACAAAGCAATAATCCAGTTGAGTATCCCAATCCGCATCCTCAATAGTTGCCTCTTTCTCTGAATATGTTATCTACATTTTTACAAGTGTATCTGTTTCATTCTTTAAATCATTCACATTGATTTCTTGTTTTGAAGTCACTAATATGGTTTTAAAACCATCTCCTAATTCTCTGTCTTTGACTGGTCTATCGAACCACCAGCAATACCTTGTCCTCAAAAAACCATTATCATCAGACGTATATAATGCATACCTATAAAATTCATCGTTTTCAGGAGTTATAATATTCGATATTTGTTTAAGTAATTGATACAAAGTCATATAATTTGTCCTATTTTATATTCTAAAAAGCAGCCTCCTTGGATGACAGAGCCATATTCTTATATCCGCCATACAAATGATCTCTCCCCTTATATTCGCCCAATGTTTTAGGCATAAGTCTACAGAATGTCTCTAACTGATGTTCCAAAAACTGGTCTCTATAACTTTTTACAGCCCCCTCTACCGGCTTTCCGTCCATAAAGCATTCATCAAAATCAAAATATACATTATCAATGTTTATGTTCCAAATTTTGGCTATAATAACGGCAAACTGCCAATCATATCCTTTATATCCCTTTAAATATTTGTAAATCCAATCAAACCTGAGCTTCTGTATATCTTCTATTGTCTTACACTCATGGTGCAATTTCATAAACTGCCTGTCCTCGGCTTCATCATGAAACTTCAATAATGCGCTTTTTCTAAGCTCGAACATTACTCTAACGTCTATATACCTCTCTATATATGCTTTATAACTTATTATTCTGCTGTTATAGTCAAATACCAGTGCTTTGGCTAATACTAATACGGCTTCTCCGTATTCGTAGTCTAAATTTCTGACCTTATATCTCTTTATAAGGTCATGTGTAACATATGATTCGTCTATATATTCTCTGCTGAAATCATATAATTTATCGTAATTTATTCGCATATTTCCCGGTCCTTTCCTTATTTGATTCTTTTCTTATTTTAACATATAAAATCAAAATAAATTTGGCATTTTTGCTCCATTATTTACGTTTCTTGAAATTATCTGTTGTTCTCGACAAATTCCTCAAGACAATTCTTTCTATTTTGTAATCGGAAACATTTGAATTTTAATACCATTCGTTCCAATCAAAGTTCTCATTTAAGTCAGTGTCACATTACAGCACCTCCCTATTTCAGACAGCACCTCTCTTTTTTAGACAGCACCTCTCTTTTTCAGACAGCACCTCTCTTTTTCAAGTCTATCTCACAGCAGCACCTCCTGATTATTAGGGGTGACACAAAAAATAATTCATTACCCCTATTTCAAACCAGTACCTCTGTTTTTTAGGTCTATCTCACAGCAGCACCTCGTGGTTATTAGGGGTAACACAAAAAATATTTCATTACCCCTATTTCAAACCAGCACCTCTGTTTTTTTAGGTCTATCTCACAACAGAGCATTGTTTGTAAATCGAGGTATCAAAAAAATTGGAGGTGAATCCATGAGTCGTGCTCCGCCCTGACTGACTTTATTAATACGAAAGATAACCGCTAATAAAAGTCTAAGGCAGGAATGTTTTTAAGTAGAAAAAAAATTAAAAGAAAGGATTATTTTTATGAACAAAAAAAAATTAAGAATAAATAAAATCAGTAAAGTAACTAATGTCACCCCCTCACAAAACCCTGAGAAAAAAGGAAACCGTTCAAACACAGCTCTGATCATAGCCGCCTTAAAGGAAATCAGCGATCAGGAACATCCCAAAACGGTCAACGAGATCACTGATAAAGTGAACGACCTCTTTTCCTATCTGGATCTTGAGGACAAAGGCAGTATCATCGACAATTCTACCGTCAGAAGATGTCTGCGAAGCCTCTATGAAAATTTTTATGACCCCAAAAGTTATTCTGCGGACATCATCCGCGAAAACACTTTGAGGTTGGGATATTACGTCGGCATCGACAACACAAGTGTTACAAAATTCTATTATATGAGCATTGCCGAAAAATATCTTCCACTTCTGATCGAAATAGTGAACAAGAGCAATTTAAGCCCAGAAGAGCGTTCCATGCTCATTTTCGCTCTTAGCTCTATGCACCCGTACTTAACCCGTCCTTAAAAACGTCAAATCTTTATCCTTTCCGGTGCCGGACTTTTTGTCCGGCACCTTTCTTCTCTCCCTGCAACCTTTTTCTCTGTTATTCCTCTTCATCGTCTTCCTCAAAGAACATCAGGAAATTCATCATCTGCAAAGTCATCAAATGTCCCGTCAAATGTCGGAATATCTATAATGCCAAAGTCTCCGCCGGCTCTGCTCGGTATTCCCGCCGTATTGCCGCGGTTTTCATCGCTCAAATCTGTAAATATGATTTCCTCTTGGAAAGCATTCCACAACGATGGAGTCCTATATAAATACTCTCTGTCTTCTTCCTTGATTCGTTTCGCTGTTTCTATCCACTTCATGTAACTAAGATCCAAAAAAGCACCGCTTCCGATTATTTTCAAAATCTGTCTAATCCTGTTGTCATTCAAATTCCCCCATTCAATCAAATCACTTTTATTTCCATCTGAAACAGTCAGCTCGATACAGTTTGGATTCTCATCCAGCGCAACTGCTTTTTTTGTAGCAGTAAATTCCTTGTTCCCCATCCAAAAAAATGTTCTAATTCCAAGAGATACCCCCATAACCTCCATAATTCTTCCGTCCGGTAATAATGTTTTACAAAAAATCATATGTTTTCCTCCTGCTTTTTTATTATCAGATCTATCGGATGCATCCCTTTTTGATCTGATGGTCACATTATAACGCAAGCTTTTTTTGATTGTTTGTCAAAAATGCCCTGATTTCCCGCTAAAAAAATGTCCGTCAAATTGCACAATCATTTGTTTCAGTGCAAATAAACAGAGCCCTTAAAAATCTTTAAGAGCCCCTGTCTGATCATAGAATCCTCAGCTTCAAATCGCTTCTGCGGATTCCGCTTTTATAAATTTTATTTGTGAAATATTATCATGGACTTATCGCTGAAAGTCCCTCTCTAAAAGTTCTCATGCCTTCACTTAAATCTCTTAATTAACACCTTGGTACTGTAGTCTGCAAACTACCATCTCACCTTTCTTTCATCTTACCCTTACTTTATATAATCATTCAAATTCAGACTTGCACTGTAATCCTGCCATTTTTCGATCGTATACGCACCGCTTTGGGAGTACTGTGTTACATTGCGGTTCAGATCACCGCCGATCAGGTAGCGGAGTTTTCCTTTCACTGAGCCGAACTTGTCGATTTTCCATTTGCCGGATTTTTTCACCAGAGTAAGCTTCATGGTGCGCTTTGTCCTGCTTCCGTAATTGATATACTGACTACTTGTCTTTGCAAGATTATCCATCTTTTCAAGCATCTTGGCATAAATATACTGAAGCTGTATATACTTGATGGTCGTTCCGTCCGAATCGGTAATCGTAGCATTCGCCTGTGTGGATGTTCCGCCCATCAGAAGCCACAGGAAATTAAGCACCTGCTCTTTGCTCGCATCAAATCCCATTTTATTCAATTCGCTCTGCAGCTGGCTGTCACTCATGGTGAGAAGCGATGCTGCCATGGCATAATCACTTTCCTCCACATTCTGAGCCAGTTTATATCTGTTGATCACAAAATTATCCGTATTCACCATGGAAACCTGTAAAGTAACCACTGCTTTGTTGCCGGTCTGTTTCACTTTTTTGATCTTATATTTAATCTTTTTGTTCAGTTTTTTGTTCAGTTCCAACGTATTAGGACCGTATGCCTGGGATACAGTCTCTCCTGACGGGATCCGCCAGCTTGTCTTGAAAATTGTCAGACTCTTATCATTTGTCAGATATTTGTTCAACTGCTTCTGATTACAATTCTATACCTAAATTATTCATGATTGCGTCGTGAAAGCGGCTGAAAGCCACATTGTTACTGCATTTTAACTGAATATTGCTTTTCACTTATCAAGTGAATGAAAAAAGAGCATCCAATTGTGGTAAAATTAAGGTGTCGAATCTTAAATAATAACCCAAAAGGAGCCCTTTATGAGTATTGTAAACAACTTAGCACTTAAAAGCAATAGACAGATTAAAATAAATTTTGATGGAGGCGATTTATCCTCCGATGCAGGAATTCTTCTGATAAAAGAATTCGCTGCAAGGATCGGCTTCACCAAGCTGATTACAAAGAAATTTAAAACCAATAATACGTCAGTGCGTTTCCACAAGGACGATGAAAACCTGATGCAGATGATTTATCAGATTATCTCAGCCTATTTCCAGGATGATTGTGCTGATGAACTTACCCTTGATCCTGTTTTCAATACCGTTCTTGAAAAGAGCAGTCTGGCTTCACAGCCAACATTGTCAAGATTTTTCAACCGCATGGATGATGATACACTCCTACAGTTTGATGACATTGATAAAGGCCTTAGGGATATCATCTATTCCATAAAGTGCCCGGAGCATATGCTTCTGGATCTGGACAGTACTTTATTTGGCACCTACGGAAAGCAGGAAGGGGAAGGATTCAACTTCCATTATCAGGCACACGGATACCATCCTTTGCTTTGCTATGATGGTCTGACCGGGGATCTGCTGAAGGCAGAACTTCGTGATGGAACACTCCACTGCAGCAATGATGCAGATAAATTTATGGAACCCCTTTTTCAGGAATATCTGGAAAGAGGCATCAAAACATACCTTCGTGGTGACAGTGGATTCTCATCTCCTATACTTTATAAAACCTGTGAGATGAATGGCTGTTCCTATGCCATCCGCTTAAAACAGAATTTCGGATGTCTGCTCTTTTACTCCGTATAAAACCATTGCACCACCCGTAATGAGCCAGTAATCCTCACGGGCATACGGGAATTCCCGCAGATTTTTTAATAGTTCGGTTTTATTCATATGAATACCCCGGCTTCTTATATAAATTCTCACCGGCCGGAACAATCTCCCTGTCCCAGACTTCTGTTTTCCAGTCTTCTTCGGCAATCTCTCTGATCGCAATGGAAACACTGGAAATCCGGCATCCCAGTGTCTCCGCTACCACTTCTGTAAGTTTCTCTGCACAAATCTGTTTCTGCTCTTCTGTTCTTCCCGGAAAACATTTAATCTCAACGTGTGGCATGATTTCTCTCCTTTGACAATCCAATTTCATCTCCCGGATACCATTTCCGGATGATCCTGCACTATTTCTAGTGTATCATATTTTTTTATCCCTGAACAGAAAATAAAATCCGATTATCCGCAGCACATTTCTTCGATCCACTCTCTTCTTTTTATAGTTCCGCATCGGAACAATTCGCACGGTACAGCAGAGCGCATTCATTCCTCTGTCGCATTCGCTCCGACGTCATTCATCGCACTCTGGCGCTAATTTTCCGATACTGTTTTTGAAGTTCCGTATCGGAACAACATTTCCGATACTGTTTCAATTATGATCAGCGTCGACTCTGATTGGATATTTTATCGCAGGAAGGCGGGCTTTCTCATGCGCATTGCCAGGTTTCTGCTGATAGATAAGATTATAAGGAATCCGATTCATCAATGCAATAGAAGTGGTTTCGTTTCGTAACTGTCCGGTATCGATTGTAAACTCCGATCGATCCTCGTGATGCCGCTTCCATTACCAGTACCGGTTATACGCCTCATAAACATACTTCTGAATCTCTTCCCGAAACTCCTTTGGCGCTGTCACATAGCACTGATCCAGGTGTCCGGTTACATAGCCAAAGATCTTACTGTGAATCGTGTTGATCTTCAGCCTGATCGTCGTTTCATTGTATCCTTTCACAACAATGCTTTCTCCAAAGGTTTCGACCACATCCTCCCATAACCCGGGAGTGATTTCAATTTCGTACTGTATAAGGTGTTCTCCTTTATTCATGATACAGCGTTTAGCATACTCCTGCGGATTGATCCCGGAGAAATACATTTCGACCGGCTGTTCAAGCAGCTTTATATCTGTAAGTTTCCCCACCTTCATATGCGTCAGCTCCTGCCCGCCCTCTTTGACTGCTATGATATAATATTCCCCTTCCGCCCAGAAAGTGGCGTAAGGACTGATCACGATCGCTTCCGAAGATACGCTATCGTGCATGTCATAATCCTTCGTAACCTCCCGGAGCGATACCTTGATTCCCTGATTGATCGCAACGTTCAGGATGTCAAGGTTACAGAACAGATTCTTGTTCACGCTCCGGTTGGAATCTTTGACATACACCAGCCTTTTGAGCATACTTCTCTCATAAACACTTTGTGTGCTGATCAGTTTTTCTATGATCGATTTACTCATTTCATCTGATATCACATCGGAAGCCGCCACCGCATCACACAATAACCTGATATCCGAAGGTTCAAACATCCGGTCAACCAGATAATATCCTGTTCTATTGTCCATGTAGCCCTCTATTTCGATATTCATTTCCCGAAGTGCATCGATGTTTCGATAAACAGCGCGTCTCTCCATCTCAACACCATAAACACTCTTCAATTTCTTTCTGATCTCATCTACCGATAAAATATGATTCTCATCCGAATATTGCTTTAATATCTCATACAGGCACAGGATCGTAACTTTTAAACTCAGCATAAAAACAGCCACCTTTTATAGAAAATGAAACAGATACCATATTATAACATCCCGTCATCCTTTTTATCAATAATTTGCTGTACCAAAAACAGTACAGCAAAAGGCGCATATTTGGCTGGTCCGATATGCTATACTCGCCACATAAAACGAAAGGAGAACTTTTTATGAACATACCTACGATTGAAAACGCTTATGAAAATGTCCGCGATGCCTGCGAAAAAAAACTGAAAGAACTTTATCCGCACAAAATACCGGCAGAAGCCAGAGAACGTCTGGATCAGGAGCTTAAGTATCTTCATGCTTCCAACTATGCTGACGATTTTGAGCTTGCAAGACTTTTATATGCGGAAGCAGAAAAATCCTCCCAGTATCTGGTCTGCAGAGGTAGTGTGACCGGCTCCTTCATTTTCTATCTGATCAGTACCTCTCGCACCAATCCTTTATCACCGTATTATATTTGTCCCAAGTGCGGTGAGACCAGAAAAATCTCAAGTAAACTTTTCGGGATAGACTATCCGGAATGTCACTGTCCGTCCTGTGACGCCGTCATGGAATCGGACGGCTACCGTTTAAGTATAGAAGAAGTCTGGGGGCTTGACGGGAAAAAGATCTTATCCTTTGACTATAATACCAGCATCGAATTCTATCCCTTTGCCAAAAGACTGCTGGAAAGGATCTATCCGGACAACGCTGTTGTACCTTATGGTCTTCTCAGTCTTGCAGATGAAAATTCTTCCATAAATATGACCATGTGCGGTTATGTGATCCTGTCCGCCCACCAGACCGCCGAAGATTATCCCGACCTGCAGGGTTATCTGGAAAACGGAGATCCATGTATTTCGGGAAATATGATGGAGCTTAATGAGAATAATATGAAAAGGCTCTGCCTTTACCATTCGCCCGTACAGAGTGCAATCGTATCCATGCAAAGAAGTACCGGGATCTACATAAGCAGCATTACCAACAGGGATCTGTGCGACATCGGCTGGAATACCATAGCAAGCACGAAATTACCGGGAATGCAAACACTCTCATTCATAAAGCAGAGTAAACCCAAAAACAAGACCGAACTGATCCGTATATTGTCCCTGAGCCATTCATCCTATTCCTGCACTCCGGTCACATCACATTTTGTAACAGAAAACAAACTGGAAATGCTGGACTCGCCGGATTTTAAAGCGTATCCCTGCTGCAATCGGGATGATGTGTTTGAACACCTGTTGAATCTCGGGATTGAAAGGGATCTTGCCTTTGAATACTCGGAGTTTATCAGAAAAGGCAAAGCCGCCGGAACACACTCTGAAAGCAAGTTCGATTCCCTTAATTTACCGGAAGAATTCCGGAACGTGATCGGGACAGTCCTCTATCTGTTTCCGCGTTCTCACAATGTCGAATTTGCCTTAACCTTCTCCATACTCGCCTACTACTTAAAGGCAGACAGCAAGGCGTACAGCAAAATGCTCAGGCATCTTTCTGCACAGAAAGAATAACTGCCATCAGCTTACGTCCGGGCACCCAAAAAGGATTATTCTCTCCCTGAGAATCCCGCATGGCGGGATTCTGTCTTCATTTTCATTCAAGATTGCGAACGAGCATAGCGAGTTTCACAATTACCCACAATTGTTTGAAGATTTCCCAAAGCAGATAAACAAAAAAGACACCCACGATCGTATTTCTACGAAACGTAAGTGTCTTCTGTAAGTATTTCGCTGTTCCTCTGAACAGTTTCATACCGATTTTTTTCAGTTATTTTTGTCCCCTTTTTCGACTTTTTTCAGTCCGAAAATGCCCTTTGACACACTTTGACACAATCCATAGAGCGCATCATTTTTTTAGGGAACTGTCCATACGAGTCCATCAAAGTCCATGTTGTTTACCGTACATTTGTGTTACAGGACGGACTGATTTGTACTCCTATGGATGAAGTACGGATACCTATAAGTCCATCCGTTAATTTTGGCTTTTAAGCGTCGGGACTTCAAACATATGTTCGCACATCCTTATCCGTCAAGCCTCATGCATCTCCGTGATTCTGCTCTGGGTTACCCTCTATCTCTTCCATCAGAGTCCGTCATTAGGTGCGAACCTGTGGTCAAAATCGTATCACCCCTATTTGCATTTCTCAAAGGACGACATTTGACGTCTATTATCTAATTATCAAAAATCAAGGCACATCGTTACTGAATTAGTATCTTGTTTTCTAAGCTTGCTATGATTTCCTGTTTCTTTTCCTCTGTAGCCTCAGCATAAATATCCATTGTAGTAGAGATATCAGCATGACCCATAATCGACTGAATAACCTTCAGATTAGTTTCATTCTCACAGAACCTCGTACAGAAGGTGTGTCTTAAATGGTGTGCGCTAAAATGAGGAATTAATAATGGTTCTCTCTTTTCCTCCCTGGCAAGCTTTGTTTCCTGAACATTATATGAATCAGTAATACGCTGAATAGCTCTGTTCACATCCTCTGGAATCGTTACTGTTCTAACAGCACTTGAAAACACAAAACCACTATAGCCTTCAATCTCTTCCTCGCAGAATCCCGTAATACGCTGAAACTGATACTCTTCGAGGAAAGCATCATATACATCCTGGAGCATTGGTATCTTTCGATTGCCTGCCGCTGTCTTCGGGGTATTGATATGCTTTATCATTCCCTTTGACTTTCCGTCCTCAATTCTACGATAGACTAAATTGTGATTCACATCTATTGTGCGTGCATCAAAATCCAAATCTTCCCATCTAAGTCCGAGGCATTCTCCAATTCTCATTCCCGTACCGAGCAGAATTGTAATAACTGGCTTCCAGCCAACAAATTCCTTATTCTCATTCAAATGCTTCATGAATGCTTTTTGCTGTGGTACTGTAAGTGATCTACGCTTTCCCTTATCTCACACATAGCTCTTTTTTATCTCAGCCATTACACCATCCGTCGGATTTACCCTTATTAATCCATCTCTAACTGCCATCTGAAATGCCGGATGCAGCTGAGTATGTACATTATCTAAGGTACAAGCCTTCATTCGCTTCTCAAATATCATGTCATAATAGAACTTCTTGACATCTGAATACTTTATCGAAGCTAACTTTCGTTTTCCAAAGGTATCCCTTACAAAATGGTTATAGGTGTATATGTAATTACCACGAGTGGTTTCCTTAAGATCATATTTCTGACTAATATACTTATCGTATACCTGATTGAGTGTAATCCTCTCTGCCAAATGTGGATCAAGACCATCCTCAATATCACGAATAATCTTTCTTTCCTTGGACCTTAAGGTTGCAAGGTCACTTGCATATATAATGTGACGGTTGTGTTCTCTATCTGTATAGGAAAAAGAGTATCTACCATCTTTCCTTTGACACTCGCCCTTATGCAGGACATAGCCACGAGCGTCTTTTCTTGACTTCGCCATTTTCTCACCTTAAGTGGTGAGGAACAGCTATTTGCGCTTGCGAGACTCTCTTTTCATCATCTCATTGAAAGCCTTCACAAGCACCTGTGTCTTGGTTAGATTGTGCTCATTGGCATAAGCATCAAGCATAGACTTTTCTTCTTCGGTCATTCGAATATCCACTTTTACTGATCTAGGATTATCAGATACCGGTCTTCCTCTGTTTGCCATATTGCCTCCTAACAAAATCTACATTTATATTATATTTGTTGCCGTACAATAAATCAATAGATTCTGTAAAGTTTTTCTAACCACGCCGTTCCTAACCCGCTGTATTTTATACATCTCTAAAGTTCTCAAGGTACTCATCAATAATATCTGTATTTACCAAAACAATTCTCTTTACGTGGTAGACAGCACCAGCTTCCTTAGCAAACTGCTCAAATGTATGCTGTCCCATCGAATACATTGCAGCGCCCTCATCATAACGTACAAATTTCTTCTTGCCGTCCTTTAATAAACCTTCTATATTATCAATTTCTTTTCTCTTATAAGCCATTGTCCCTTCCTCCTACAAACTCTCTCTAAAGAACGGCAGAATTTCCTGCGTTAACTGTTTCTTTGTTTTTGAAATCTTATTTCTTGCAGATTCACAAAGCATATGCTCCTCATCCGCGATATCTGCAATCTCCTTTTCTCCAGTCAGATATGAATAAAAAATGCGATACTCTTTTTTCTTTAAAGCCTTGAGATGTGCTTCAAGCACGTCGAATTCTTCTCTCATCATCTGAATGGTAAGAATATCTCTGCGATGCTTTTCCGAATCATCTGTATCCTTAAGCAGATCTCCTGAAAAGTCACATTCCTTCATTGCATCCTTAATCATCACGTTTTCGACAGCCTGGTCTCCAGTCCTATCACTGTAACCATTCCCCGACTGAATCCTAACACCGAGATCTGCACGTCTACTCTGTCTGTTATAGGCCTTTTCACTGGAAATCATGTGGAACACTCCAATTTCAAAGCTGTCTACAATTCCACTAAAGTTTTCATAGTGCTCACAAATAATGCTGATTCTCTCCATCGGATTACTCGATGAATATCTTCTAACGATACTAACTCCTGTTTCCATCTCTATCTCCTTATAAAATGATTAGATGAAACGAAGCTTGCCGGCGAGCTCGTATCTCTTGCTTACATATGTCATTTTACAGAGTCTGACGGAGTTTGTAGTTCCCCAAAGAATAGACTTTGGTACAGTAGGAATAGACTTTAAGGCAAAAAAATAAGGCCAAGATTTCTCTTGACCTTAGAATCCAAATAAAAAAGGAAGCTAGACGCATCCAACTCCCCTAGGCTTAGTCCTCAGACGTCCGCCGCAATTCTATAATATAGTATGCCACACTTGAACAAAAAATACAAGTCAACAGCTAGTTAAATTTTATTTTTAAATATATGCTTTTATTGCTTTGAGTTTTGCCCTAGTATCTGTGTATATTACAGACATATAAATAGAACTTGAAACATTTTTTCTAAATGTTTCACAATTTTGTTCAAATGACCTAATAAATGCCATAATTTCTGATTTTGGGCGAACCATTGCCTTCATCATAAAACATATAAGTATCACATAGTCTGCTATCGTATTAAATGTTATATTCGCAATACCTGTTTCTTGTGATATATATTTAGCCAACCTCGTATTTATGCTACTCGTCTTAAATCTTGTATCAAAAATGGTATTATTATGCGCCACAGCATTCCTTAAGTCTTTGAGCGCATAAATAACATATGATAACATCATTCCATCGTTATCAACCGCGCTCTTAATACCTACGTTCTTTGATATTTCTTTTCGTATCTGTTCATCAATACAATCAAAAAAATGTACCAAACTCACCTATACTCATAAGTTCAAAAATAGCCCATATAGGAAGCGGCTGATCTTTATCATAATAATGGTTTACAACAAATCTCTTTCCGTAATCTCTCTGAATAAGATTATAAACCTTATTCCTTACTCCCATCCTCTTATCGATTCTTTTCTTATAATCTCTACTTCCCAAAGGAAATGCCTTATGAGCTACCAGCACCTGAGCATAGACATCTGCAAAACGCCTACTTTTTGTTTTATCAATAATAACCTCTAAAACATAATTTTTTAGTGCCGTTTCTAAAAACATTATTTCCGGATAAAACATTGTCTTCAAAGCCATGTCGAAATCATAAACAGCTTGAACATCCAAATATCCTTTTCAACAAACACACAGAAATTAATAGTGCAAAATCCGTAACCCGTCTTACATAACGCTAAAATTCTTCAGTAAAAAGCCTTTCACCGCAAAGCTTAAACCTATCACAAATTTCCTTTTCGCGAATTTCTATAACTAAGGAATTCCCCTGTTCTCCAAAATCGCACGAAGGTAATGTACAATATTCATTAACATAGTATGGCTTACAATGAATACAATCTCTACAATCCTTTTCCATGTATCAGATCCTCTTATACTTTCCCTGGTTATATTCATTGAAAAGAGCTCTAAGTTCAGCAACCGCCATATCATAATCCGTCTGCTTCGGAACAGGCTTTTCTATTTCAAAAATATCCATCATCTTGTCATAAAAGGCGAATCCGGTGTCTGTTATCTCTCCTGTACTCATCAGCTTTAGAATCACAACCAGTATCTCCTGTACAGACTTAACCACATCTGTAATTCTCACATCACCCCGAGCAACCATATCCTCTGCAATCATAACTGCTAATCTTTCAGAAAGATTATTGAAAAATTTACGCTTTGTATTTTCATCTAGACCCTTCATGGCTTTTGTAAGAGTTGTGTTATCTACATCCCGCAATATTCTTTGTGTTGCACGATCATCAATCCGGCTCATAACAATCTCAAATAACTTAATAAGGAAATACCCCTCTTCATCCTTTGACCAAGAATGTGATTCCGAGCATACCTTATCTACGGTCGTCATGTCCACCTGTTCATGAACCTCTGTCCTATACCAGGATTCCTTCTTCTCACGTTCAGCCAATTCACGATATTCCTTTTCAATATGTGAAGGCACAAGTGCTAATACCAATTCTTCTATCACACGAGGATTTACTCCTTTTTGAAGATTCCTTGCAGACTCCATATAAATCATCACAGCAAGCGCGTCATGCGCGTGCAAATTCAAGGCATAATACCTTGATACTGCCAGTTCATGGATTAGCTCTGGATCCGCACCATCAACAACCAATGTTATAATCTGCTTCCAAACATCTTCACATGGGAATTTGCCTCTTGGTTTATAGAGTTCCTCCTCTAACCGAAGAAGTCCTTCCTTTCTACATATCCATGCCATTCTGTCCACCATGCGAATAACATCAACAATCTGAGCATCTAACTGCTCACCTCTTGGATTGTTTTTATTATATTCTTCAATTTCTGCACTTATCGTTCTTAATTCTACAGCCAATTCCTTATACATTTCTCAGCCTCCTTCACCTGGTATATCTCTCAACATTACTGCCAGCTCATCCTCCGACAACCTATGTATCTGCGTGTTTTCATCACAATACGCAATTGGTAGCCATACAAAACAATCTATAGAATCATTTAAGAAATTATCCGGCTTATTCGATACGTTCATTTCTTCTTCTGGTCGTCTCTTATCGAATCCATATAGCTTAGCCATAATCAATATACAAATAGGATTGCCAAAATAGTCAGCCTGCACCAAATGGTATATCGTATCTGACCATCGATCCAAAATTTCTTCATATCTGTAAATGCCCTTTATATGATATTTTGCAACCAAATAATATTTGTTTTTAAAAACAATCTTCCTTATATTATATGAGAGCTTTTGGATATGATAATTTGATGGCCAATCGTAAACATTTGTAAGTGTAATATCAAAGTCTACTTCTTCAAAATCCTGTTCATCTATAATCTTTGCCCCATTATCCTCTTGATAAATATTTAATTCTTCAGAATCACACCAGTAATCAGAAATAGTTTCTCCACCTTTGGATCTAAAATATCTATCCACTTTTTCTGGACATCTCTCCTTCACCAACGGAATCCAGTGTTCTTCAAAATCCTTTATATCATCAACAAAATATGACTCCGTGCCATCAGCTATCGGAGAGCAACATTCATCATATAATTCAATCTTATACATCTTCGTCATCCTCATAGCAGGGTGCGGCATCATCATGAAAATCCGGCTGATTTGAAATGAACCAAACTATATCAGAAGTAGTCGCATCCATATGAGACTTTACATATTCAGTAACGATCTTCATTCTTTCTGGCTTCTTCTTGGCATAAACAATAACGCCAACAACATAATCCCAATATGCATCCTTAATCTGCCACAGCAGCTTTGCAAGTTCTGATACCCCAGGTCTCATGTCAAATCTATACTGCAACACATGTGTAAGTAGCTTCTCCGGAGCGACATTAAACTTCATAGCAAGTCTTCGCATATCATCCGTAACTTCATGAGCATTTTCTTTCTCATACTGCTCCATATATTCTTGATCATGTAAAAGATGCTCTATAATTTTTTCCGGCACACCCGCCAATGCTTCACACATAGACTGACTTACTGTATTTTCAGGATCTACACGCGCTATAAAATCACAAACTCCAGTACAATCTCGTACCTTATCCATAAACGCAGCTAATGCTTGTCGACCATATCCTCTATGCTGATATTTTTTTAATATTTCTATAGCCAACTCCCAGCGTTCATGTTTGATATTCTTAATACTGCAATATCCCACAAAAGCATCATCTGCCTTCTTCCTAATAATCACCATGAAGACCTTTTCATCATAGAAATCTTCTTTTAAGAAGTCCTCATATCCCGGCATCTTGAAGACACTAGGCATAAGCGTAGTCTCCCTTTGAAGCTTAATATACTCATCTACATCGCCTTCTCTCGGCTTGCACAGCTTCAACTCATCGGTTTCCGCAAATATGCTCCACTGCTTCTCTTCCTCAAATCTATAATATTCTTCAACCTCTTCAGATACATCTGAGCCAACAATCGAATTTAATGTTGCTGTCAGCTCCTCTTCTATAGCCTCAAGATCAGCTCCTTCGCTTTCAAGCAATTGCTTCGATATATCCTCCAGTTTTTTTGTCATAACCTTATGCCTATTATTCATATTCACCCTTCCCTCGGAGTAATACTTGCTGGTTCATTCTGAATTCTTGCAAGTACCACCTTCTGATCATCTGTCATATCCTCTACACTCTTAATTGCACCAGACTGCAGAGCCCACCAAAGTGTTTCCATCATCCCGCAATCCCCACAGGTTCTGGGCGATACAATTCCAAAGGATCCCATTCTAGGCGGATAATC
This sequence comes from Lachnospiraceae bacterium, assembly GCA_015056815.1. Classification (GTDB taxonomy): domain Bacteria; phylum Bacillota; class Clostridia; order Lachnospirales; family Lachnospiraceae; genus SIG333. The sequence goes on from SVFN01000007.1 coordinate 102,625, forward strand.
CCAGCCTTCATTGAACGCCTGCTCTGAGGTCATGATTTTAGCCTTGCCGCAAACCTCACAAATATGTATCAGCTTCTGTTCCTTCTCCATAAGCCCTCCTCTTCACAATCCATCTATACTTACAATAAGGATAGCATCCAGCATCATTTATTTCATTTAACGCGTAGTTGAAAATCACATATTAGCCAACACTCTCATCTGTTCAATAGCTACTCTACGCAGCTTATCGTCCTTGATGTTATTAAAAAGCGCCATCACTTCCTCGCATGAAGAAGCTTCCGACTCACCATCCGACAAATAGCTCACTGATGTATCCAGTAGCTTCGCAATATCCTTAAGAATACTGATCTTAATATCAATCTTGTCATTCTCGTATGCAGAAATAGTAGCCTTCTTTGTACAAAGCAGCTCTGCTAAATCAAACTGTGTTAAGCCTTTGTTTCTTCTACATTCCGCAATTCTTTCTCCAATTGTATTTGTCTTCATTTCATCCCTTTTCCGGGCGATAACCGGAAATGGATTCAAAGGCGCAAAAATGGGACGCAAAAGAAAGGCCAGTCCAAACTGGTTATCTTTCTCATGCGTCCCTAGGATTGATACTAATTGGCATCGACCAATCTATAGCAGTATCTCCTTTATCATGAGGCCCTCATGTAATTGTTCGTAGTTAATAGTTGTCTATTCTGATGTTAACTCACCTAAAGATAATAGCGATTATCCTTATCAACCTTAGCGACAATGTCGCCTTCTGTATACTTCTTCATAATGGAAACCTTTTTGCAGGTATGACACTTAAAGGTCATTCCCACCATAATTGGTGTATCAAGGTTTCCTGTAGCCATGTATGACATTTTCATACTCTTTTTGTACTTCTTGCAATAGAATTCAGTCTCCTGCATAAAGACACCTCCTTACATACAAAACTGATAGCTCATTTTGTACTTGAAAAGGAAAAGGGATGTCACCTTTACAAGTTACTGCGGAACGTTGATTACTCGATCCGCAAAGTAGGTCTACTATATCGCGCCAGAGTTCGCGCAGCCTACTGAATACTCTTAAGCAAAATATTATACCCCACTCCATTTGAAATGTCGTGGAGTGCTTACGTTTGATAATATAGAACATATGTTCCCGTTCGTCAACAACATTATTTTGTGCATTTAAGTTGCATTTTATTTTCTCCAAGTATGGCTTATGCACAATTTATCGAGCGTAGTAGATGTTATACTTTCAACTGTCAGTATAAATTATAGAAGGGAGTGGCTCTCATGGACTATACAAATAATCTTTATGAAATTCGCAAAAGTAGGAACCTCAGTCAGGAAGATTTGGCAAGGTCTGTAGACAGCTGTCGTAACACCATCGGTAATATTGAACGTGGTCTCCAGGATCCCTCTCTCAGCATGGCATATAGAATCGCGAAGTATTTTGAATTATCGGTTTATGAAATCTTTCCAATAAAAGAAGCGGCGAAGTGATCAAATAATCCCTTCACCGCCGCTTTGTTAATTTAGGCAATGATATATCGCTCTATAGAACGAATATAAATCCTGTCCTTCAGATGGTCCAGAAACACTGCCATCTCCTGCTTCTAAAATCTTCCATGTGCCATCAGTCAGCTCTGCATAATCCAATGTATAGAATGGAGATGGAAGCCTCTTATAGCGATCTATTAATTCTCTAGGAGGCTCTGCAGTAAAATCCTGCTGAAGCGAATTTCTAGATACAGCTGCAACCTCATTACCAATATAATACACACGATATTCATTGGTTTTGTCTCCGTAGCTTGCAAGGTCTACATATTCTTTAAAACATAATCCCCCGGAAATAAGCTCTCCACGATACTTATAGAATATCTTCATAGCCTCTTTGAACTCAGCATCTGTTGTTTCTTTTGTAAAATACTTAGGGAAATCCGTTCCCTTTACAGATTTCACATAATCCTTAACCATAAATCGATCAAATCTTTTCTGAATATCATTCAAGGAATAAGCGGATGCTAGTGGAACAGCTATCATTCCTGGCGTATCATCCGCAATCGCTTTGTATACATTCGGAAAATAATGAAAATACCTATACTCAATTGGATTGGTAATAAGCGTAATTCCACTCTTCTGAAGCTCCTCATAGAAGGAAGTATACTGTTCTTCCTTCATCATCCAACCTCGATAGACCGCATTTATGGGCTCTTCAATAGCTTTTGAAAGAACAAGCTTTCCTTCGTTAAACCATTTTGCATAGTTAAACAAAATAACTTCCCAAAGGCCAGTATCCAAGGCTGCTTCATATTCATTTTGTATATCTTCGTCTACCTTCTTTCCATCAAAAAAGCTTGATGGAAACAAGATTGTATTAACCTTCATACCACTATGGAGCCATTATTGAAATAATCGCATCCTTATCCTTTCCATAATTTATTAATCCCATTACACGATCAGCCAAATCTCTTAGAAATTCCGCATATTCCCATTTTCTTTCGAACCGATCCTTTTCATTTAACTCAGCAATCTTAGAATCGAACTTGTCAATCTCTTTAACCACAGCTGCTGAGATATCAGCCTTCTCTGGAACATAGCTTCTGTCGCAGAGATATAAAGATACCGCAATTAAATTATAAGAGAGCTTCTCGATATGCTCTGCATCATAGAAATTATGAATCATATCAATGCCAAAGCCTATAACCTTCTTGCCATTTGGATCATAATCGAACCTTACTCGTCGCTTATTATAGGTCAGTTCCATGTCTAGATATCTCTTAAAGATTTCATATACGATGCCATCTACATGCTCTGCCGGAACAGATATTTCAGGATTCAGTTCCTCAACTTCACTAAGATATATATGTCCTTCATCCTGCACCTTCACCGGACGAATCCAATAAGAATTTCCCGAATCATGACCGGACAATACCATCGGAATGGTATAAGCTGTATCAATATTAACCCTTTCAAGATACAATGGGCTCAAATGATTGTGTGCCCATTTATTATAATTGTATCTTATGGTTATACTCGCATCTGAATAATCATCAATTGCATCGGGGGCTTGCGCCTTTTTGACATATCTTGCCCAATCCTCCTGTGACACATCAACTCGCCCAATCTCTGTAGTTCCGATAAAGCGAACATATTCTCCCAATTCAAATGGATTAGGCAGAACAACGTAAGCATTCTCGAATCTGTGTCGACCAAGAGAATCTACGAGAAGCTTATCCTCCTTTGATACCTCATAAGACCAATAATCAATAAGCTTTCCATCAGAATCATATTCCAATGCCGCCACGGGGCTTCCCGGAATATCCAACTCCTCGATTTGTTTATCTACATCCTTAACAAGTATTGGAGACACTACAGACCACTGTTTCATCTTAACTGTGTCCTCACCTATAATCTGAAATTTCTCAATTTTGAATGCGAAGCCCTCTCTTCTGCCAGCCTCATATGCTAATTCTGCTGAAGCAAAATATCCAATTATACAATCCTCTCCCGGATACTCATATGTATTTGTAGCATAAACAAAGCCCTGTTTATTCTCATCAAAAAGCTTAAATGCCACCGCGTCATATCTGATTCTTTCAGATATCTGACCTTTAAGTATTTCATCATCTGTTTCCTGCATTATCTTTATCAGATCAGCATACCTTTCAGATAACATCTTTTCAGTATTCCAAATAATAGTCGCTTTATCTCTATCTGAAAATGTCCAATTGTCTGATTCGATTTTTGCTCTAACGTCTTTTGAAGGAATATATTTTTCGACAAAGCTACCTTCAACTTCACTAGGCTGTAATAATGCAATTTCATAATCGACATAGAAGTGTCGCATGTCCTACCTCCACAATCATTTACTCTTCGATGCACTATGATTAGGATTACACTGATTTGCGTGATTATTCATAGCTGCTGTGTGTGCAGCATTATTTGGATTTGACTGATTAGCATGATGATTCATCTGCGCCTGTGTATGTGTATTTCCTGAACAACCTTTTCCTTTTGACATTTTCTCCTCCTTTATGGCCAATATCTCTTAATCATACGTTCCATATTTGCTTTTCCTACTGGATTAGCTGTGTGAATGAAAATTTTGTAGAACTTTTCTTCCGATACAAGATAATCCAATATTTTAATTGCATCTCCACCCAACCAAGCAAATTCGCCTAAGTCATGGTCCAAATCCAAGCATTCAATTGTTCCACCATTTGCCTCGATTTTTTCAATTAATGCTACTGTTTCTTTTACAGATTTTGTACCGATATAACCACTTGGAACACTTCTTAAATCATCTACATATATTTTAAATGAGTCGCCTGTTTTAATATCAAAGTCCCAGCGCTCTACCTTTTCAATCTTTTCCAATTTGTCTATATCTAGTCGCTCTGTCTCCGTCCCATCCATCATTTGAAGCCTAAAATATTCGCTTCTTATATGTACTGATGATATCAGCCCTTCGAGAACCTGATTATCATATGTAACACGAAACACATCTGCATATTCATTTGTCAAATCTTGGGCATCAATCAGCGCCATAAAATTATTACCTAATTCATTAATACCCACTTTAGTAAAACTTTCATTTATCATCGTATTAATCACCATGAATTCCAAATTCTTCGATATCTTCAAACATAATCTGAACCTTATCTGTAATTCTAGAAGTGTGATAATGACCTGCATACCACCACTTATAGTCCAACTTAATTTCGATATCGCTTAACCAGTGCTCCGTAGAATTATCAACTTTACTCTGATCTATACCAGAAATAAACAAATCTATCGGCATATATTCAAATGGCAACGTATGAGACAGAACAACATCTATCTTCCAATCATTTTTTGCAAGCTGACTTTCCACATATTTTTTTATTTCATCGGATGGCTGCTCATCATCAAACCATGGATATCCCATCTGAAGCCTATACCATTTGTCGACACTGTATGCACCACCAATAGCAATACATTTCTTTCCGTCAAAATCATAGATTTCCCCATCCTTAGCAAAAAGAATATTAGGATAATCATATTCATACCAGGCGGTACCACCATGAAAGGTTGTAGTCTTATAGCTTTTTATTGTCTCCGGTCTTTTCTCATGATTTCCATGAATACAAAAAATCTTCAGAGGCAATCTGGCTAACAGTTGCTTCTTCCAACCATCTCGTGGATAACCAGAGAAGTTGATACCCGCATCACCGAGTATAATCATTACATCATCTCTTGTTGTTTCCACGCGGTCACAAAAATCTATTATTCTTCTAAACTCTCCGTGAGTATCTCCTGTAATATAGATCATTGCTATACTTCCCCATCCTTTGCCTTAAAAATAGCATTGTTTCTCACGAGCTCATTGAACGAAGCTGGAGCATAATTATTAATCATGCAGCCTGCATTAAGTGCATGTTCCTTGTTCTTCATGAACTCATAGGTCTCATTCTTTCTATTATGAATATGACCATAAATATGCCATGTTCCTCTAAAGTATCCATTCCACTCAGCTATCGGAAAGTGACAAAGACTGATTTGCTTGTCACCATCCTGAACATGCATCATTCTTTCAACACCCTCAAGGTAATGAAGCGCCTTAGGATTACTTAAAATAGGAACATCGTGATTACCAAGAATCAGTATTTTATGTCCCTTTAGCTGACGCAGATACCATTCAGCCCCATACTGGCTGTGATAGCAAATATCACCGAGTATATATACCGTATCATCCGGCTGTACACGCCCATTCCACAGCTCTATCATTACTCGGTCCATCTCATCCCTATCTGTAAATGGCCTATGATCAAAGGCAATTACATTAGTATGTCCAAAGTGTAAATCACTCGTATATAAATTCATCTTTCATCATCCTCTCTATGTCCAGAGGTGATCTGTTTATACATATCCAAACCTCTTATCTGTACTTGTGTTTATGCTTTAATATTTCCTCTACTTCTTCAGTCTCTAATTCTGTCCAATATTCAGCAGACATATCTGGCAGATGCACCATGACAACTTCCCTATCGCATCCTATTGCAAGCATTATTCCATCTGTCCAAATAGAAGAAACTCCACTAAACTCAACCTTATCAGCTGGCAATTCAATTTTTATGAATGGATTAGCCTCATTTTCAGGATCAAACATAAGAAGGTACTGGACATCCGTAAAGCGTTCTCTTCCCTCTTTTTTATGATTGAATATATGGCCACTGCATAAGAAAAACACCTTTTCAGCTCCACAAAAGTCCTTTCCAATATAGAAGGAATCCAAACCCACAGAGCAATCCAGATCTAACTTATATCGCTGAATATCATCTTCAGTTCTATTCCATTTAGTGGTATAAAACTTCTTACATACCTCCGGATCTGCAAGTCTATCTTCCCTAGTTATACTGTAATATACATCATGAAGTGCCGCATACTGATCTGCATCATACAGTACATCAATGGTTCCGTTATCATTTACCCTAATCAGTCTAAATGTATAGCTCATCATATGACGCAAATCATCAATCACATATTTTGATCCCTTAAATTCAAAAATCTTAGAAAAGTTGCCCTGACATACAGTCTTGCCTCCGATGGCAAGGTGTCCACCAAATTCTCCTTCATCATAAAGATCAATTTCACCAGCTGACGTCTTGAAAATCTCATCTGGATAATCAACCTCTGGCTGTTCCTCTGTTGTGTATTCGATACTGTTCCCAATTTCAACATTGGGATTATATCTAATGTAATACGGTTCAGATCTATAGCAATTATCCGTATGCCAGCCAGCAATACTCTCATTTATCCTATTAAGTGTTTTATGATCATTCCACATAACAAATCCTTCCTATGAGATCCGTATCATCTGCTCATATATCAAGATCTCCTTGTCATTTACGTTTTTATTTTCATGGTAATGTCCAAAGAACCACTTCTTATAATTTGCGTAGTTCTTAATGAACTCTAAATAATCTGTCTGCCTATCTGCTTCGTAAATTCCGGCACCACCGAGTGCTATCTGCGTACTGGTTGAGCAGCAATGAGTAATAATGTAATCTACGGTGTAATCGTTCTTTCTAAGATTACTTCTACCCTCCTCCATTTCATCCTCTGTGGCCAGTTCCTGCTCCCACCAAGTTAAATGGTTGATTCGATATGGCTCATCGCACTTATCAAGTGCCTTTTTCTTTTTCTTAAACTCCGGATCATCTGTCTCTAGTATTCCGCCAGAGATGTCATGACTACTTGCCCCACCAAAGGTGAAAATCTTTTTTCCATCGATTTCAAAGACCTGGCCTCTCATAAGATGGAGCACATGTGGTCTCAACTCATGAACCTTGCCACCATGCCATTCTTTGACAGGATAACCGTTAAGTCTATCGAAGTTCTCATGGTTGCCGTCAACAAATAGTAAGGTGTATGATCTGCTTTCAAACCAATCAAGCCAATGCTTTTCATTTTTGCTTTCCCAGCCAACATCCCATACGCCACCAAAATCACCGCAAATGATTACATAATCATCCTTAGTCATTTCCTTCTGCTCTGGAAAATTATCTGTATTAAAGCGGTGCTTGAATTCCGCATGTGTATCTCCTGTTAAATAAATCATGATAATCCCTTCAGTACTCTCTCAAATACCTTGTAATTTGTATCATCGTTTGGTGGACAATATACCGCAAACTCTATTGCCTTAAAGTCATACAGATAATCTGGAAGAATATTTTTCATTGCCTGTGCTACAACCTGTGGAGAATTCATATACGCTCCACAGCCAAAAGCTCCAAGAATTAGCACCTCTTCATTAAATGCTTTTGCGACATCACAGAAGCGTCTCATTCTCTTTTCATGAATTGCTAATAATTCCTTATCTGTCACAGTTCTTGGCTTTTCACCATGTCTTGCTCCACCTCTTAGTTTTGGTGCAGCTAAGGTAATAATATCTACTGGATACCAGTCTTCCTCTGGCATCATCCTAGGCTTGGCTGTATCCGTCTTCATTACTATTACACCCGGTGTATAGATAAGATCACCGTTATGAATATTATCTAAATCACGTCTGTGTGGAAGATAAAACTTATCCCACATTTCCTGCTCGTTTATGCTAAAGTATAACGTCGAAGTTCTACATAAGCATTCCTCCTGCGCGGATGAACCCTTTACCACGCCGCCTCCCGGTGTTGTTGCAGAAGCAAAATTATGAACACATGTCTTCATCCCTTTATATCCTGCCGCTGCCTCATAAGAACGCTTTTTTGAAACAACCACCTTGGCTTTTTCCTCATATTTGTGCTTATCAGCATAAGGGAATTCCCCTACCACATCATCCTCATACAACACAAACTGATCGCCTGTCGCCTGCCTTATTGCCTTTTTCAATATCTCATTTTCTTTGCATTGTCTTCTTGTATCTTCAAATACTGCTACATTATCTTCTCTACTCATTTGTTAGTCCCAACCTTTCTAATAATTCCTGTCTAAAGCTATTTGGCTTCTTATTTCCATATGCTTCTATGTAATTTTCATAAGTAGCCTGCACCTTTTCTTCAAAGGGAATATCCTTCATAGCTGCCATCATGTACTTCTCTACCGTGTGCTTTGCTCCCTCCATCAACCTATCCTCTATAGAATAAGGATATATTTCCTCAAGTGTTTCCAAACAAATGCCACAAAGCATACAAGGATAATTAGGAAATCCTTTATGAAAACAGCAGCCTCCATCAACATCAATATCATTATGTCTGTATCCAATCAGTCCTGGGCGATCTTCGTCCCATCTTCCCCTCAGCCGATAGCTCTCTGTTACAGTTGGCGTATGTCCATGAACTATAATTTCATCATCGACATAATAGCCCCAATAATTCCTCTCATATAAATTTGTATCAAACAGCCTGCTTTCATCTTTACTATGCCAAGCATGACATATTCTATAGGTTACTGTTACACCGCCAGCAGTAGTAATCTCTACTGCTCTGTTATATGGCATTTCAGACCTTACCTTATCAAAGAAGACCCTTAATGCCTCCGGATCGCGATTAAAGCAATTATCAACAACAGACGCAAAATCATAATAGGTTTCCGGCAAACTGTCATAGGGGTCATGTTCCTCCCTTGTCCAAGGAAGAAAATAGGCATTATACCAATCCATAGCCTCTTGATCATGATTACCTCTTACACTGCGATACTTGCCAGTGGTCGTGATATTGTCCACTACCCACTGCATCACATCTGCAACCTGATCTCCCCTGTCAACCCAGTCACCCACGAAATAGATAATGGCATCTGGATCCTTACTCTCTATTTTATTCAACAATAGCTTTAATTCCTTAAAGCACCCGTGCACATCACCTATCACATAATGCATAACTACTCCATTTCTAAGCAGGGACTTGCTTCTGATAATTTCTCAATTAATTTATCGATATCCCTTTGCTTAAGTACCTCGCGATTGTCTGTCGTGGCCTCAGTTTTCGGAACCATACTCCTTAGCAGCTTATTGTCTGCAGTTACAAACCCTTTCTGAATCACATACTTATAGCTGCTACTATTAGGCTGTATATCCTTATCAAATAAAATCGATATGATCCCTCCATTGAGGGTATACATCTGCATAACGATATTATTTGCCGTTTCTATTTGGCTATAAATATAATCACATACTGGCTTACAGTTTCTATAAAACAGACTTTGGTCTAATTTATAAACAAAGCCATTCGAACCTAGAACCTCATGCGTAATACTATTAAATGAAAGAGCGTGAATTATATTCATGCCAAAGGATATTAGGTCTTCCCGGATAACATCCGCAACCTCAGTAATGGCTCCATTTTCAGCCAAGGATACAACCTCAAAGGTTACTCCCCAGTAATAATATTTATAAATACTGGTCGTGAGCATATACCTTGCTGTCTTTCTTTCATATGGACCAGTTATAAACTTAACATTAGCTAACGCAATATCTTTTCCTTGTATATCCTCTGCTGGCCAGATATAAGCCAAGCACTTTGTAATCTTCATCCCCTAGAATCCTCCACACTACAATTTTATCCAAGGATAAAAAGCCTGTCATTCAACGCGTAGTTGAAAAAGAGCCATGACATTTCTGCCATGACTCCTGTGGTTTCATTATTCTTCATCACTAACGTGTATACCAAGCGCTTCACTCGCCCAATCAATGTATATCTCTGTAACCTTTAACGATTTTATATCTTCCGGAACCTCATTCTCATAGCCAAAATATATCTGTTCTCTGCCTTTTCTGATATTTACAATATAATAATCATCTGCTGATGTTATTTTTAAGAAATCTCCTAATGTCTGATTCATTGCTAACCTCCTTTCCATAAGTACTATTTTATATTCACATTCACGTATTGTCATTTAACGGTTAGTTGAATAACTCATTAAATGTCGTTTCCAATAATACTGAAACAATTCATAATTCGTAACTAATAAATTAACCAGCTGTGCACAGGCAATATCTTCAGTATCCACACTGTACAACCCGATGTATGGCTTAAGGCAGTTATCATCATTGATGTTTTGAATCAGTTTGTCCCAAACCTTATCTGGAACAACGCATTCCTTTTCTGGAATTGACTTCTCCCTTTGCATCAATCTTCCAAGGAATTCAAGACGATCCTTCTTATCCATTCCCTCTAATTTATCCATATGCTTTGAACCAAACTCGTCAATTTGCTTCATATAATGTTTTAGTGCACTATCAAGCCTAGGATCCACACTATCTTCTTCCTGATCCCAATAATACAAATCAGTCACTACATTGCAATCATACTTGGGCTGATCAGCATCACCCATTAGCTCTGAAGCCACCTTTATTACATCACATTTTGAATATTTCTTCGGTATTGCAATCGGCTCTCCAACCACATCACCAGCTATAGCTGTTGCTCTTAAAAAATCTGTTGCTGTGGATGCCCCATTAATATCAACTGCATCTGGAAATCTGCTATATAGTAAGCATGCTATCGCCAGTAGCCAGGTATGTGCTCGTCTGCACATTGTATCACCATACCAAAGAGTCAAATAACCTTCACCATTCTTATCTAGGACATCGCAATCCCAAAGCGATTTTGTTTCTGCCCTATCATATACCCACTGATAAAAAGCAATGTCATCCACCAGAGTAAAATCATCTACTGTAACTCCCATAACAAGGTCGCCTGACGAAATCCATCTATTAGCTCTAACTCTTTTATCAAATATTGGCTCCGATATACAATTACTCACATATCGCGCTCCGTATTTTGTTTTTTCCTGACGACAGGATAGTTCTCCTCTCTTGCTAATCTTCATAGCATCAGCAAAGGTCAGCTTCCATGCTTCCGCATCAATTAAATCCGGTTTGATTCCAATCATAATCAAACTACCCATTTTACTTCCTCCTCAGCTCACAAATCAGAACTGATTAATATATCTCTTAAATTCTTCAAAATCTTCTTTGGTCATAATAGTATCTGAATAGCAATAATCCTTTCCGCGAAGAATGTGCCATATTTTCTTCATCTTTATCCTAAATGCTCTCCATGGATTATTGTTATATTCCGTATAAAAGTTACCTTTTAAGAAACACAAATATGCGTATCCTATATCCTCCATCTCATCGATTTGTATATTCACAGATGATTTACATCCACAATTGCAGGTAACTATTATTTCCTTCTTATCCTTTGTCATAAGTACTGCCATGACATCACCTCCTGCATTTATAAATACCATATATTCATGCTGCTAGCATTTAACTGGTAGTTCAATCATGCCGCCTTACTGTAGGCAAAGTCCCTAAAAACAACTGAAGAGGGCTGTTCGCCCTCTTCAAAGTTTCTCGTAATGTCATGTAAATCCGCTTCATACAATTCCATGAGTGCGAACATTGTGTCCGCCTGAGGATATGACTTCCCTTTCTCATATTTGTACACGGCCTGCACAGAACCCAGACAAAGGTATTCTCTAACCTCGTCTACCGAAAGATTCTTCGACTCGCGAAGACGCTTCAGATTCTGTCCAATGACTTTCATATCATATTCCGGTCTGTAACGCATAATGCTTTCTCTCCTTCTGTACTCGATACGCGAGCACGCGGTCCAAGGGTTTAGTAGCTAATATTAGCTACAGGTTAAAGCATTGTGTCCCGATGCCTTTCTCACCGGGCGGGTCTTTTAGAATAACACCAATGATAATATTATTCAAGTATAAATACCAAATTAGTGGCGAATCTTAAATAGAATAACATACCCACAATTCATTGTCATTGAACTGTTAGTTCAATTCGCTTCTTGTTTCCACCTTTACTGGTATGGGTTCTTTGACCTTAAAGAAATCCTTAAGGGCGCTAACAATTCCATCCCATAAGCTCATTTCCTGCATTCTCTGTTCCTCCATCCTTCTCTGCTCCGCCTGTTCCTTTGCAATACGAGCCTGTTCAGCCTTAAACTCTGCTTCTCTACGCTTTGCCTCGGCCTTCTGCTTCTGAATGTTGTCATAGGCGCACACTTTAGTAACTATCTCATTGTATGTAGCGGTAGGTATGCTCATAAACATCTGGGTTCTGCCAAGCTTATCCGCATGCGTATTCTTCTCACGAGGTACAAAGCTTACTGTTACAGATTCAAAAAGTTTTGCTAAGCGCGAATTAGTAGATATAGTAGTCCACTTTTCCATAGCGGTAATGTTATCGGTAAAAATCTGTACATTACCCTTAAAATTATAATCATATGCCAGCATCATCATGACCTTACCGATAGCAGCCTCCGTAAGATGCTCAATATGATCCTTCTCCTTCATATAGTCAATTCCCTGTGCAATAACAACAGTATTTTCTATATCATTTTCACTTGCTAAGTGTCCTCTACAAATGATGTACGAATAGCTTCCAGCGCTGCCCTTAGTACCCTCTTCATTCCATTTTATAGGGTGAATAGACTCGTCAATAAAGGCTGTAACGCAATTCATGTCTGCTTCATCAGCTGCCTTTTTTAAGGCAATACACTTACATGCCGTAAGCTTCTGATTTTCGACAATAGCTCTTGTTGCTGAAATTAATTCTCTTCCTCTTCAATATGGACAATTATCTGTGTGATACTTCTTACCGGTTTCAGTAATATAATATACGACCTTACTCTTTCCTACCGACATTGAAAGGTCCTTCATCGCATCCCTTACAACATCGCGAGCAATTGTATTTCCTAAGCGATTAAGGTTTGCCTTCTTTTCGAAAACAGTCTAAAGGTCGATTCTCTCCCCTCCAACCTCCTGATTTCTCACGCTCTGAAGAATATTAGCCTCATGCCTGGCCACAGCACGAATTAAGCGATCCATTTTATCGTTCATAGAGCCCATAACACATTTAGGATTTCTTCCTTTAACCTGGAAGAACTGCATGTACATTCCCTTTGCACTAATAAGCTTCTTAAGTATCTCAGCCGTGGTCAGCATATTTGTCTCATCGAGATATACCAATAATAAAGAGAGCTTTGAATTGATTCCTTCGATAAGCTTTTTATCATTCTTAGCTGAAACATTGTTCTTTTTCATTGCCTTTGTCTCAGCCTCTACACTAAGTTTTAAGTAACACTCATATAATATCTGCTCATCTGACTTTACGCACATGTGCTCTCCTTTCTCTTAATCCTTCGGTATCTAAGGACAGGTACCTTATTTTGTACCGTATCCTTGGTTATCGTGCAGCTACGGACTGGCTTCTCAGCAGAAGGTACTGTGTACATGATATCAAGCATCATATCCTCCATAATAGAACGCAAGCCTCTGGCTCCTGTATGCCTCTCAAGAGCTACCTTTGCAATTTCCTGCAATGCCTCTTCCTTGAACTCAAGCTCTACGCCATCCTCCGCAAGAAGCTGCTGGTACTCCTTCGTAAGTGCAAACTCTGGCTCTGTAAGAATGCGTACCAAATCTGACTCCTTCAGGTCGTCAAGCTTTACGATTACAGGAAGACGGCCCATCAATTCTGGTGTCATTCCATATTTGACCAGCATATCTGGTGAGATGTCCTTTACCTCTGTCTTTTCTGTTTCAACCTCAGCCTCAGAAGTAAAACCAAATCCGATAGTCTTCTTCTTTTCCTCTAAGGAATCTGCAAGACCTTCAAACGCACCGCCACAAATAAATAAGATATTGCTGGTGTCCATCATCACGTTATTGCCATGAGGATGCTTTCTTCCTCCTGATACAGGTACTGATACCTCTGAGCCTTCGATGATTTTAAGAAGAGCATGCTGTACTCCTTCTCCCGAAACATCTCTAGTAATGCTTCTGTTTTCACCCTTACGAGCAATCTTATCAATCTCATCTATATAAATGATGCCACGCTCTGCCTTTTCAATATCCCCATCAGCAGCCGCAATAAGTCTTACGAGGATATTCTCTACATCATCACCTACATAACCAGCTTCTGTAAGTGAGGTTGCATCCACAATAGCAAAAGGAACATCAAGTACTCCTGCCAGGGTCTGTGCAAGAAGCGTCTTGCCCGATCCTGATGGACCTATCATCATAATGTTGCTTTTCTTAATACGGCCACTCTTATCATGTAAACGCTTAGCATGATTATAGATGGCTACAGCCAAGGTTTTCTTTGCTTTATCCTGACCAATCACATGCTTGTTCAGAACCTCTGTAATCTCCATAGGAGTCATCTTTTTCTGAGACACTAGCTCTGCTTCTTCACATGCTGCTTCGGTAAGGTCAAAGGGTAATTCCTCATCAAAGAAATCGTCGCATTCCTGCATTGCTTCTTCAAAGGCTGCTCTTTCTTCCTCAGACATCGAATCCTCATTTCCCGGACCCATCCCAAATTCAACATCATCCATATTGAGGTATGCCTGATTTGCAATAATGCTAACCACAGACACACAATCATTACATAATGCCACCTTCTCTCCCGATCCCTGAATCATGAACCTGGCGGCAGATGCGGGTCTTCCACAAAATACACATTTATCACTCATATGTACTTTCCTCCGTCTAATTCAACCTGTCATTTAATCTTTACGTTATTAGGATACCGCGTACCCTCTAGAGTGTCATTTAACTCATAGTAGAAGAAAACTTGAGCCAGAGTATATTGCGTCTCTGGCTCTATAATCCGTTATTCTTCTGCTTACATCCCACTATAAGAAGACTTATAAATATAGCTATTTTCAAGCCCATATACCTTCTCCTCTGAAATGGTTCCTGGGAGCTGACCCTTGTATGCTTCCTCAAACATATTCATACGACTGTCGATCATATCAATGAGATGAAGCATCTCAGCCTCCGGAAATGCAGGAGTCGTAATGGCATCCCACTCCTTCTTTCCATGATGCGAGGCAAGCATATGTTCAAGCATCTGAATTTTTTCTGGATTATAAAGATTCTTCTTTGCTTCGTCATGAATCATCATGATTCCCACAACAGCATGGTCTAACAATCTACCTTCTACGGTAATTTCAGACTCTCCAATGTCATCTGTGGCATAGCAGCTGACTTTTCCAATATCGTGCAGTGCTGTTGCACAGATAAGAAGCTCCTTATCTAATGCTTTATAGGTCTCACATGTACGCTCAGCCATTGATACCATACGGACCGTATGATACAAAAGGCCTGAAAGGAAATTGTGATGCATCGTCACAGCTGCCGAAGAACGTTTAAAGGCTTCCTCATTTGCCTTAAGTAATTCCTGTGTCAAATAGGAAAGGCTCCTATAGGGACCAATGCACTCTGGATTACTATCAACAGCCTTTACCTGCTCAATAAGCCAAGCAAAGTTAGTCTCCGGCTCAATAGGTGCCATGTGCTTAAAGTCGGCCTTTGTTATTGACAAATCATCATTCAATCTATAACCACTCTGATTATAAAAACCGTTGGACTGACGAGTAACGACAACCTTTAAAATAGCATCTACTACAATTCCTTCCGTTTCTAACATTGGAACAGTTTTATCAAAGAAACTTATTGTAATTGTTTTGGCTCCATCAAAAAGTTCGACAGCAACAAATGGATCTCCATTCTTCTTAAACTTATCTGTCAGCTTCGTAACTAATAAGGTAAGCTCCTTTGCGATACCAACCTCTAATGTGTAAATTTTAGCAATCTTATCCATTATTCTTTTCCTCCTCAGCTATGCCACTTACGCAGCATAGCCTTCACATAAACTTTTATAATATGCAACAACCTTAGGATCTGTAATCAGACTCTTCGGCTGAATTGGTTCAATAAGATGAATTCCTTCTACTGACCTTGCCCTTGATAACGCGACATACAACTGGCCAGGATCCCAGCAGGATGGAGCTTTAATATTGATACAATCAAAGGTCTGACCCTGGCTCTTATGGATTGTGATAGCATAACCACCCAGAAGAGGGAACTGATTAATCTTTGCCATTTCTGTGGATCCCTTGGTCTTATCTATTTCATACTGAACACGATGGATGTCAGCTACAACACCATTATCAAACATTACCTTAATAGAATCCTCTGCCATATCAACCACTGTTCCAAGGGAACCATTCTGATAATTACCAGCAGAATCATTACGAAGAGCCATTACTCTCATATTAAGCTTAAGCGATAAGCACTTTTCAACTCTTGAGTGTTCAAAATCTGCACCCACGACATCGCCTGTCGCAAAATAGGACTTGGCAACTTCAGGAAGATTCGCCAGCATTGTTCTATTATAAAAATCAGCAAAATCATTTGTAGTGCAAAGGATGATAGCCCCCTCAATAAGTCTCTGCTGAGAATTATTATTAAAATATGGAATACAGGTCTTATCTCCAAGCATTGCCCTTTCAAGCATCCTCTTAAATTCAGGATCCCTCTGCCTTACAACATCATCCAATACACAAGGCCTAAGACCCAAAGCCTTCCATGACGCTAATTCGAAAGGATAGGTTCTAAATTCACCCTTTTTAGTTACTGGAGGAAGTTGAAAGAAATCTCCGCTCATAATAATCTGCGGTTTCCTATCAACATGCTGTAAGCAATGGTACAAATGATTCGTAATACTTGCATCCATCATACTTACCTCGTCAATGATCAGAATGTCTGTATCCTTCAGAAGCTCTACACACCTATCATAATCATAAGCTTCAGCCTTTGGATTCCACTTGAGCGCGCTATGAATGGTTCTACCACCGCTAAGATTGGAGGCTGCCAATCCTGTAGATGCTGTGACCAAAATCTTCTTACCCAATGCAGCCTGCCTCTCTCTGTAATCCTCAACAAGCTCTGTCTTACCTGTACCAGGCTTTCCCGTTAAAAGAATTGCCTGCTCGTTACTAAACATCTCATTTGCTTTTTTCTGACTCTCTGTAAAATTTGTAATAGCCATATTCTGTCCTTTCTACCTTAAATTATAGTAGGTACTGTTCATAATTTCATTTAACTCAAGGTTGAAAACCTTTATCTATATTCAGTGCTTACATCTGCCGACTATTGCCGACAGAACTGCACCTTATTACTACAAGATGATTTCCCGTAAGACTAAAATGTCTTCAAGCTGACAATCCATCAAATTCGCCAGCTGCACAAGACTATCCAATGACGGCATCGTCTTATTCTTGGGACTGAGCCACTTGTAAACTGCCTGTACACTATCAAGCTGTAATGCTCTCTGAACCTCTTTGGGTGTAAGCCCTCGTTCATCAAACATCTCCTTGAGTCTGAGGCAGGTGGCTTCGTTATCGACTACCTTAATGCTCATAGGCACTTCCTCCTTCAACTATTAGGAACAAATGTATGTTTATGCTTACCTGTTACATTAAGGATTATAAAAAATAAAACAGGCGAAAAACTTGCCGCGTTGGCAAGTCTCCGCCTATTGTCATCTTTCTATGAAATTATATAAAAATCAATTATGCGCTGTCATTGACTTATTAGTTAAAACACGCATTTAAGCGACAAAATTGCCTAATCTAAGCATATTCATCGACTCCAATTTATCGTTTACTGTTTTAATTCCCCAATGATTGATGAGTCCGAATTCAATCGCTCGTTCTCTCTGCTCCTCTCCATCCTGGAATCTAAATCCACCATGAATTGACAATCCACAGGAATTAAATAGCTCCTCTGTTTCATCAAGATCCAATTTTAGAGCAACTGCTAAAGCCCATATATAATCTCTGGCTGGATTTGTCGTTCCACTGCGAAGCTTACTTAATGTATCTTCACGCAAATTTGCTTTTACACATATCTCTCTGTATTTTCCAGCCTTTTTAGCAGCTCTAAATTTTTCAAACACCTCATTAAAGGTCGGTTTTTTAGGCTCATTAATATAACTGTCAAAGCTCTTTATCGTGGTTATAAAATCCATCATATAAAAAGCTCTGGAGAAATCAGGTTCTTCCTTCTTCTTAGGCTTATGTCTCTCAAGGAATGCTCTATAGGCTCTTTCATCAGCCTTCTTACGTGCAATCTGCTTGCGCATGAGGTCAAGAATCATTCTCTCCTCACGTTCCTTTGGATAATGACTCCATTCTCTTTCCGCACGATTATATTGGTCTTGGCTCAGATTACCATATGTATTTTCTTCTATGTATCTATATAGAGCTTCTGTGTCTTCTGGTGATTCTTTTTGCCCATCGTAAATCACAAGAGTAATATCAATATCATTCTCGGCAGAAAATAAATTGCAAACTCCCTCTGCAATATTTCGAGCCTGATCCACCGGATAATTCAAAACTCCTGTAGACAGCAATGGAAATACGATACTCCTACATCCATTATCAACTGCGCATTGCAATGACTTTTCATAGCAGGCACGTAACAGCTCTGCCTCTCCCTGCTTACCATCAATATAACCTGGAGATACAGCGTGAATAATCTGCTTAATTCCATTCCTCCTAAGGTCAAATGCATCAGTGAAATTCACTTCGCCAAAATCCATTTCGCCAATTTTTCTTCTAGCCTCAAGCATTCGATTACGGCCAGCCAGCTTATAGATTAGCTTATCTACACCATTACCTACTGTTGCCTTAGGATTGGCAGGAATTACGATTGCATCAGCACTATATGTAGTTATATCCCCATACTCTACCTTAAATGGCATAAGAGACACCTTCCTTCATTATTTTTTGCCGTACAATAATTATATCCTAATTGATAAAAAATGTACAGAAAAAGTCTCCAAACCTCGTCGGCTTGAAGACCTATTCTTATCAAACTTCAATATTATATGCTATTCTCTGCAGTTCAGCTTCTGTAATGTCTAAACCGGCATCATGAAATAAATCCTTTCTAGCCTCATACAATATATGTACAAGTCGTCCATTGTCCTGTCCATAATGAATTTCGTTGTGACAGTTACTGCATAAACACACAATGTTTTCTTCTACATCAAGCGAATAGTCAAAATCATCGTAAAACTCCATAGGAATTAGATGATGTGATTCAACATACGGTTGCCCAGTACCTCTGCTTATAAAGCTTCGATGACTCGGATCTATCTCACATCTATAACCAGCAAGCACCATAGAGTTTTTACGCTTAACAGGATCACGTTTAGGGAGCATTTTTCCTGTCGAGCTCTTTTCTTCTACCAAAACCTTTTCCTGTGGCTGCCTACTATATTCAGCCTCTGTTTCCTGCAGCTCTATAATTTGACTTTCTATTTGATCCTCTCGATCAATTCTCTCGCATTCCTTTATAAGCTTGTCACTTACCGGATTCAGATGTGAATATCGAATCTTCTTTGGGATATAAAAGTCAATACCAAGCCACCGGCTAACACTTCTCACAAAGATATAATTCTGTAATCGTGTATTATCCGTATACTTTCCAAGCTTCTTATCTATCCATCCTCTTAAAAGGCTTTGCTTAATCCACACATTCTGATTTTCATCAAAGGGGATATCCAACTCGTCTAATACCAGCGACAACACTTCATCATCTATGATATTAAGATATTTGTCTGGATAATAAAGGGTAGCCATTCTAGATATCACATCGATATTTACGTTATCTGTTTCTTTATTGTCACCATTCAAAATGAACATCGCAGTCCAAATACGAAGCTCATTCTCATCGGAAGAATTCAACCTTAAAATATCTGTAATTCTGACGCCATCATAAACCTTTAACGACTCCAAATCAGAATAAAAGGTTCTAATCCCATCGTCAGATAATGCATTTTGAAGAGTCATAAAATCCTTTGGATACTTATTCAAAAATGTAGCAATTGATTTCTGAATCATCTCATCATAAAACGATGTAAATTCATCAAAGCAAGACCTAATCAATTCCTCCAATTCAGATAACTTATAATAATTATTGAAATATCTTTCATAAATCAGAATAATCTTCTCTGGGTCTACCACTGGTCTGATTCTATTTTTTCTCGCACTTGATTCTGCTGTTATTCTGTCTCCCTCGCCAAAGCAGCTATGCCAAATTCCATAACGAACCTCCGTATTGTCCTTTGTTGTCTTAGGCTATCTACCATTCCAAGTGGCTTATCTTTATATACCAAAACATATAAATGATTTCTCGGATCATCATCGTTTGTTTTTTGCTGAAATCTTGGATTATCGGCAAGATTATCAAACAACTGTGTATATACATCCACCTCTGTATTGGGCTCCCAGCTTCTTATAGTTTCAACTCCGCTATCAAGAACATTTACTAAATATTTTTCATCCTTGCCTATTCCAGGGAAATTCTTGTACATTACCTGTGCAAATAGAGTGAAATCATTAAGCCTTGAATATTTCTTAATCTGATAAAGCTGTCCTGCCATTCCATAAAAGGATTGTACTGGCATAACACCAAGTGCACAAAGTGCATCTCTCTTAAAATCTTTTGAATGAAATTGAGAAAACTTCTCTGGATACATCATATGTAGATACTTGTGTACCCACATCTGCTGTCCCTTACTATCAAGGTTTTCATCAAGATAATCTCCAAGCTTTACGAAATCCTCTACCGTTTCAAGCTGCATTCGTCCGATATCCTCAATGCACCTTACAAATTTATTTCTAAATTTTGTCGCATACTCTAACGAGGCCCTTTGTCCAACAATTTCATTATTTCGTCCAGCATAATAATTCCCGTCTCGTGTTAAATGCATGGGTAGACTGGCAACATCCTGACTTTGGGCAGAACCAAATTTTCTAAAATCCGGATCATTCCTTAGCGCGTAAATCATGCCTCCTGGGCCATGATCCCAAATCTTATTCCATATATCTATATCGAAATACTTTTTTAACACATCGACATGATATCTTTTTCTAAAGGTATTCCTTGCTGCAACCCATTTATCTTCAGCTTCAAAATCCTTTGTCACACCATTTTCTTTATACAAATAATCAATCTTTGCTGCAGCTCTTTGATACACATCATCGGCTACAGATGTCTGAACCACTGCTTTGTCGGTATAGCCTTCACCATCTTTTTCAAGCTCATATGATTCAATATAATTAAGTACATCTATATTAACCGCGTCATCTCCATACCAAATATTTTTCTGACCAGGCTTATTCGGTCCATCAAAAATATATGTTCTTTCTTCAGGATATAAAAGTACCGCCTCTCTAGCGGATATATTATAAATGTTGAATCTTATGTCATCTCTGCTTTTTAGATAGTTCTCAGGTATATTCTGAAATTCTCTATAAACAGTAGCATCCCTATACCAGCCAACTATACGCATTCCACCCTCATCTGGAGCGGTTGCAAGCCAAACTACAAATACATCATCAACATACTCGTCAGCTTTAGCTGCCCCTAATCTCTCCACATGAATAGTTCCCATTGGTTCTACAAAGCCTAAATACATATCCTGATGGGGCATAAAATTATACACCTCAAATTTATCATCATTGCGACCACCATTCGCAATAATATCATTCTTTGGTCCCTTATAAAAATTCATCCATCCGATTCTACAATATAAAATCTTCATGCGTGTACCCCATCAAAATATATTTTTCTACACAGCTATATGATATGTAAATGCGTCTGCATCCTCACCAGTCATTGCCTTAAATGCTTTTTTATATGCATCCAACTGATTTTCATACAGCTTATCTAAGCCTCTACCATCAAGATTAGTCTTATAATCAATAATATGCCACTTTCCGTCCTTAAGATAAATAGCATCCATAACACCATTCCAAAGCTCAGAAACATTTTTATAACAGAATGGAACCTCGCAATACACCTCATCTGCATCAAGCATCTCCTGAAGGATCAACTGTGGAAGTGCATTTTCCTGAGCATATCCGCAATCACGCATCGTGTTTCCAACCTTAAGTAGAGTAGTCTTAAAGCTTGCTTCATATGGCAATGCTTCTTCCGATAAAAATTCACTTAATATTTCACCTACAGCAGAATCAAGTCTAGCCATATTCTTTGTACTAACAAGAATCTCCATCAGTTTGTGTATCATTGTACCCAGGAGCGTAGGAAATCTATGAACAGCTGATGTTCCCACTTCCTTCGTATCCCCCAATACTCCTGTATCAAACGACTCTGATATATCTACTGCAATTTCTTCCTCCATTTTGGAGTGAGCAACTAAGCTAGGTCTCATGATAGCATAGGTATCTGACTCTGCTGAACGATCATTTAAGACACTTTCTGTTGTAGCCTTATCGTAGAGTTCGTTAGCCTTTGTTGAAGCTAATACTGGCGTTACACAGACAGTGTTTTCATCAATTTCATCGAAGAAATCCTTAACACCGTTTTCCATTAATGTCTTCCATGCGGAATAAGCTACATAACCGCCACCATTTTTATTATTTTTCCAATAATGACTATCACAAATAATCAATGCATTTCTTGCTCTCGTGGCACCAACATAAGACAGACGAGTCTGTTCGGCTTTTATAGATTCCTTTTCCTCATCTTTCTTATCCGAAAAATGACCTGTGGAAATATAATACCCCTTAGCATCTCCGTCCTTCTCAAGTCCAAATATATATCCCGCCGCAGTGTCGCCATGCTCAATCCTTATTGTTGGTCCTGGTGTCTTTGCCGCAGCATAGCTCAGAATTATAATCGGAGCCTCAAGGCCCTTTACCTTATGAAGATTTGCGATATGAACTACATTTTCTTCTTCCTTCAGATTAAGGCATCTTTCAACCTCATTAGTTCCATCAAGAAGTTCTTTGATATAAGCAACTCCATCCTTAAGTGATACAATCACACCTGCTTTTTCAGCCTCACGAAGCAGCTCGAGAGTATAATATACAACCTCCAGATTCCTGCTATCTACAAACCTATATATCTGGAAATCTGCCATAATCTTTTCAAATAAGGCAGATGGAGATAATGCTTTAGCTTCTAAGCTAAGCTTTTTAAGTGACAATACAGCCGACTTAATTGCCTTAACCAATTCGGAATCACTTTCATCCTCATTGACATTGTTAATAGAAATAGCTTTTCCCGCATCGCGGTACACAAGTAATTCATCCTGCGTAAAACCAAATACCATTCCACTAAGTGTAGCATAAAGAGATATCTGATCCTTGCTATCAGCTACAGTAGCATAAATGCTATAAATCTCATTTAATGCAGGGCAATCATAGAATGGGACCTTACCTTCTACCTTGTATGGAATGCCAAGCTCGTCAAAATGCTTCATAAAGCCAGGAAGCTGTTTTTTTGATTTTGAAATCAGCATAAAATCACTGTATCTAATTGCACGTGGTTCCTTATCACCTTTGTCTCTAATAGTATATTTAGGATTTCCTACAAGTCTCTGGATAATCTTTCCGACCTGAAGAGTATCAAGCTCTTCATCATGACCATCTCCCTCCGGGCCACCAGTATAAACCCCATATTTATATGTGCCCTGAAGTTCAGTTCCCCACTTGTCATCAGGTAACGGAATATCCTCGAACTTACTCTGATTTTTATTCTGTTCTGGAAGCATTACCTTAAATCGATCATTATAATACTCACACATCTGAGTCGTAGATCTAAAATTACGCGAAAGCATAAGAACTTCTCCCACTTCACCAGTAAAGAGTCCCTTAACATTTAAGAATGCACATACATCTGCACCTCTAAATCTGTATATTGACTGCTTTGGATCACCAACGATAAACATCGAGCCCGGCTTTGGAACACAACTTGTCCAATCTGGCTTTGGATTCTTAGACGTCAAATAAAAGAATACCTCTGCCTGCATAGGATTAGTATCCTGGAATTCATCAATCAAGAAGAAGCTATGACGATTATAGATATAGTTAATCAGCTTGCCTTCCTGCTCAGCATCTCTCTTAAGCATATTTCTGAGATAATAGAGACTGTCAAAAAATGTAATTGCGCCCTTTTCACGAATTGCACTTTCTATAATAGGAACACATTTTATCGCAAAGGTCATCGTTCCGTCATATTGCAAATTCTCAAGACGAGTAAAAATACCGTTCTCCGCATCTAATTTCAGTTTGATAGCCCTCTGTGCAGGATTGAAAATGTCCTCATCTCCAAATCCGAGCACATCCACAGCGTCCTTGTTAAGTTGTAAGCCAAGAATATTCTTAATAGAATAAAATACACTTACAAAATGAACTGACCAGGTACGTCTAACTGCATTTGCAGTATCTTCAATAGCATCAACAGAGCTTCTACTTCCATCATTTCCAAGATAAATACATTCCTTATGCTTCGCAATCACTCCAAGAATACGAATCAAATCTTCTCTATCCTGTTTGAAGTTCTTATCAATATCAAGGTCTTTTGTCTCATTATAATTAAAGCGCACATTGCGGTTATTCATCAGCAATGTAATTACCTTTAAAAATACTTCCTCTGGATCGGAATGCAGACATCTAAAGTTTTTTGCAAGCTCCGCTAATTCCTTGCCATGCTCACCCTTACAAATTCTTACATACTCCTGCTTATAAAGCGCACGTATATCATTTTCCATAAGAAGCAAGGCATTTGATGGAATTCTTGCCTCTGTAGGATGCTCCGTTAAAAGCATATAACAAAACGCGTCAATTGTTCCCATAAAGCAAAGATCAATATTATTAAGTGCCTCCTGGCATCTTACTCTTGTCTCCTCTTTTGGAGCAGGCAATTCTCCAGCATAACCCTCTGCCTTATATTCATAATCAGGATTTGCTCTTTCACTAAGTGCTTTCTGAAATCTCTCATAGAATTCATTTGCTGCAGCCTTTGTAAAGGTAATTGCACAAATTTTCTCAATTGGCACACCAGCCTCTACCATAGCAACCATACGATTTACAAGCATAGTTGTCTTACCAGAACCAGCACCAGCTTCTACAAAAAAGTTCTGAAAGATTTCTTTTATAATCTTATCTCTGGAGGTTGAATCAATTGTTAAACTATCCATACACATATTAGTCATCTCCTTCCAGTTCTACTCTGTTGCAAAGCCTAGCATAGCTACAATACTTGCAAGGCTCACCCTTATCATCAGCTGTAGTACACGGATAATCGTTATGCTTTACAGCCTCCATAAATTCCACAAGCATATCATTTAATGCCAGCTTCATGTTCGCATCATACTGACATGTTACCGTCTGTCCAAGTCTTAAATAACGGAACTCACCTCCGGTAATATGGTATCCCATATATTCCATAAGATACGCATAAATTACTACCTGAAGACATGAATAAATGTCATCCTGCACATGCTTTACTCTACGCCCCGTCTTGAAGTCTACAATAATATATTCACTATCACCAATCTGTTCTACACGATCTGGGAAGCCGTGAATAGAAATACCCGCCTCGTGCTTACATTCGATATCCTCCTCCTTTAAAACTACTTTTCTGTGAGGATCTTCGTCATATGCTAATGCCATCATATCCATAAACTGCTCTTTTGCACCTAAAACACTACTTGCAATAAGAGCCGGATGAGATTTTAAATGCTTCTCAAAGGCAGCATCCGCAAGCTTCAAGAAATCAGCTCTTGTGATACTGGTGTTTGCAAGCTTTTCCATAAGATCATGTGCAATAAGTCCTTGATCAATTGCTGA
Source organism: Lachnospiraceae bacterium (assembly GCA_015056815.1). GTDB lineage: Bacteria > Bacillota > Clostridia > Lachnospirales > Lachnospiraceae > SIG333. The sequence goes on from SVFN01000007.1 coordinate 128,561, forward strand.
AATAACCTCAAATGGCTTGTCTTCTTCATCCTCTGGAAGTCCAAGAATTCTCTTATACATATATTTTCTTCTACATTCAAAGAAATCACTAAGAGCAGATGGTGAATAGCTACGTCCATCTGTAGTCAACTTTGCCAACACAGATGAAATAGTCTTTCCATACTTTTCAATCATCATACTATCATTGTAGGCCTTACCAATTTCTCTTGTAGCATCAAGTCTAGGTGCAAAATATTCAACCTTTGCAATATTGCTTTCCAGCTCTTTAATAGTTACACTCTCTCCATTTTCAAGCCTGTATAAATCAAACATCATTGATGAAGCATTCTGAGATTTAAGCTCTGACACATTAAAGCCTGCATAAGAGATACAAAGCTTACAGCCAAGTGCTGTACAAAGCTTTGCAAACGCAAAAAGTCTATCCTTCTTCTCTTTTATTTTTCCATTTGAAGTATATCGCTCCATGTCTCCGCCAAAGAGCTTTATGTCCTCATCTAAGAGAAGGTAGTTTTCCTTTGGTGTGCCTGGATAATTATTGGCTGATAAACCTACTACATAAATGTTTTCACGTATTGAACAAATTGCCGCACTAATATCTGTCACATGAAGCTTTCCAGGTTCACTCCTCTGACAACAAACCATTGACGCTAATATATCTGAGATTATATCCTCTGCCTGCTGATCTATACCTGCATATCGCACAATTGATAACGAGTTAAAAATGATACTTGCCGCAGCATTGTCTAAATGATTCAGCAATTCATGTGCATAATCTTCGCTATGTGGTCTAATTTTTGAATATTTATTTACAAACTCTTCGCAAGGAAGTGCAAGCTCGTCTGCCATCCTCTTAAGCTCACCTTCTAAATCCTCATTTCTTTCCTCATCAGAAAGTGACTCGATGTATGCTGCTACCTTATCAGCATTATCCTTCTTATTATTCGAAAGCTTCAACTGCCCCAGTAGTGCGAAAATATCCTTAAGCTTCCAATTATCTGGACATTCAAATTCTCCCATAAATGCATTTCGATCAAATGCATCACTACTCAACATTGCATCCATAGAGGCTGCACTAAAAAGTCCTGTGGTTATCCAATTATTGTATAAACGCAGAAGCTTTGCAGGATTAGAATTTGTAATAGCAATTCCGCAGCCAAAGGTAATTGGAAGCTTCATCCTAACGGCCAAATCAAATAGTAGCTGAGAATAGGTCCTTGCATCAGCGACTGCAATCATGCACTTGTCGAGCTGTTTAGAGGAATATATCTCAGTCAATACATCCTCAACCTCATTAGGTGCTCCATAGCAATTTTTATAGGAAGAAATCTTTACACCATTAAGACTTGTATTATATAAATCAGCCAAAGAATGCTCAGAAAATTTTCCATTAGAAAGCTTTTCAATTAACAGTCTTTCAAGAGGCTTTAATGGAAGCTCTTTGATAGTAATAAATTCAGCATCAAGCGCTACACAATTAGCAATTGCCATTCGAATAAGTCCAATACTATCGATGCCTTCTAATAGCTCGTTGTATTTTTTATAGGCTTCAAGAATAGCCTTATTCTTATCTGAGAAAATTCCTTTCGGCAAAATGTCAGAAAGTGCCTTATTCTCATCCTCAGCAGTTACAAAGCTACGCATTGTTCGAATTGCATTTGTCAAATCCACTATATCTGCATAGGTAGACTTTTTAAAATACGAGGAATCCTTTATCGCCTTCGAAACAATAGTAGTTTCCTCCTGCTGGCTAACAAATGGTGCTGTAATAGAAACGCCTGCCTTCATTAGCGAATATCTTGCTAATCCAGTTGCATTCATAATCCTAACATTGAAGCAATTTACACCGTTCATCGCCAGACTTCTAAGCAGCTCATCTCCATTTATTCCTGATACCAAGATTATTTTTTCTCGCATTAATTCTCCTTCGCCACCAGCATCTCATCTACATCAACCTGCAAGAGCTGGCCTAAAATAAACATATTACTAATTGTTGGAAGGGCTTCCCCCTTCTGCCATCGGTAGACCGCCTGGAAGGATACATTCATTACCTTGCTAAGATCCTTAATTGCAATCTCACGTTCCTCCATAAGCAGTTTGATTTTATGTCCTGTTGCTACGATATCAAGCTCTACCGGCTTCTGTTCTCTATTAATATTCATAAACACCATCCTTTCAGCCCTTATTTAAGGGATTTTCTATTATGGATAGTGTATCAATCTCTAAGTTGGGCTGTCATTTAACGGATAGTTGAAATACATCTCTCTTAGCCTGATGTAATAGGCCCATAAACGACGAATAGCTGAGGCAGAGAAGCCCTCTGCCTCAGGCTGAAATTCCACCTCAAACTGAGGTTTGATTACTAATGGTACAAGGAAATCATCTACCTTGATACCGAAGATTCTGCTTAAGAAAAACATATTTTCAATATCTGGCAGGTTGTGACCATGACGCCACTTGTTTATTGACTGAACCGAGAGTCCCATGATTCCACCGAGCTCTTTATCTGAAAGTCCGCTCTCGTCAATCAGCTTGCTAATTTTCTTGCCTGTGGCATCCATATCGATGCCGGAAATATTCATACCGTTCCATACCATAAGCATATTACTCCTTTCGCTAAATTGTATTTTGTTGTAACCAGTTGGCTACTTCTCTGATAATACTTTACCACACTTTATGCCCAATAAATTGTGCACAAGAAATTTATTTTCAATTTTTTCATGAATTTTCTTCATTTTTTTGCAAGTATTTGTCAGCTAACAGCTGTACTTCCTTCTGTAGCTTCACCCTTACAGATTCCGGCGATATGATTGTCGCTATCTTACCGTATTGAAGAGCCCAATATATTAGCGCATTATCATTTACTGAAACTCGTATGGTAATTTCCTCTGGCTCTCTCTTTACGACCATAAAGTCCTTGCCATACCAATCTATGAAATCTCCAATGTTCTTTTTCAGAAGCTTCATAGTTACATTAACAGTTTCGCCCGTGACCATATAAAGGTGCTCTCTCATATATTCATCAAGCTGAAAACCGTTGCGATACTTTTCTATCTTCCTAATATCCATTGCCGGTCTGTTATACAGGATTTCAACATCCAAGATCCTATCAACACGAAGATTAATAAGTCCCTTTCCCGGCTTGCCATTCTTCTCCATTTGGCAGATTAGATAGTATCTTGATTTCTCAGTAACCAAATAATAAGGATCTAATATATACTCAGCATCAATTTCCTCTAGCTTTTTTTCAGAATTGTAATTACACCTTTTTACACGTATCTTCCGGTTAGCCTGAATTGCTTCGTCGATCTTATCGATAATTTCATACAGGTTCTTATTTTCAGTACGTGGCATGCTTGGCAGGTAATGTACATGCCTTACACGATTCTTAAGTCCAAGCTCCGACATGCCCTTAAGCTTATCAATAAGCTCTGTAGCTATCTCCTTCGGAATATGCTGGCCAAAGAGAACACCATCGATAAGAAGTCGTAGCTCATGGTCATCGAAAAGACCAGGCTTATAGACTCCTCTCTTGCCTCTGATACGATCATCATCTCTGAGCTTCTTCAAATATGCAGACAGCGTATTTCTAGCCACCTCTATTTCATAGGGATAATCTGCAAGCTTCTCTATAAGCGTTGCCTGCATCATCGGTTTGTCCTTGCTGGCATATTTTTCCAAAATCTCCAGTATGTAAATGTCTAACAGTGTTCTCTCTTTCTTCATCCCTCAGATCCTCTCTACAGGAAGAAAAGCTTGTTCTCTACCTGTCCTGTTGGTACATAATCCAAATTCTTACAAATCTTATCCGCATAGCCGGTGGTAATTGGAAGTCTCAGCTTGTTAGTTGAGCCTACATGAAGCTGCGTCAGATACAAAACCTGTGTAACAGCATCAGCCATAGAAATATCCCCACAGCTCTTTTCTATAACAAGAGGATTCGGTGAACCCTTCTTATTCTTCATCAGTGTCGTTACCAAATATGCCTTATTCTCATTGAAAATGCAGGCTCCCATTGGTGGATTCATATCTCCATCATTTTCCATAAGAACCTTGGCGCCAACATTCTTTCGAACCTCAATAATAGAATACTTAATCCCCTGCGCCTTAAAGTAATGCTCATACCATTCAGCATCCTCATTACTAAAGCCATCTCTATGAATCACAATATTCCCTGGCTTTTCGCCATAGGTATCCTCATAGGAAATGATTACCTGATCAAAGATGTCCTGCAATATCTCAGTAGCAATCTTCTCTCCGCGCTGAGGTGATCTCGGCTTAAAGAAGCCAAGCATTCGACCAAATCTATCAAATACAACTGAACAAGCAGGGAGATGTACACCCTTATCCATCATGGCAACATCAAGTCCAACAAAGCAATCCACGCCTGCAGGCATATCCTTTACAATCCAAGGAATACCTCCTGTCTTGCCCAAAATACCAAGTACAATGTTGTGCAGATAATAGCGCGCCTTCGAACCATTTACCCTTGCATCCTGTGCAAATAGTTTGGCTGTCTTCATTGTCAACATCTGAGAAGGGATATTCATCTCTGCCCATATCTTCTTAAATGGATTGTATGGACTTTCCTCATCCATTCCATCTGGAATCAAAGCAATAACAATATCTACATCGGCAACATTCCTAAGTTCTCGTGCCGCACGCTTATAGTCAGTGATGTTACCCACATCATATTCCTGTACCAATAAAGGCTTCGACTGAATATCAATTAAGCCAGACTTTGTGTATTGATCATCCGCACCATGATAGGTTCCCTTTGCCGCAAAAAGAAAAATATCATTCGCAATCTGCTTTAATAATTCATCTTCACCTCTTGGATAAAGATACCCTATCTTAATCTGCTTAGTAGGCTTCTGATAAAACCCTCGGCCAAATATCTTATATTCTTCTCCTGGCGGAAGCATGCTTCCATCACCACAAACAAGCTGAGGTAATCTTACATTGCCCCATTTATATCCCAAGCATCTTGGATCACAGCAAGTATCCTCAAAGCCTAAGCCTCCAAGAGCCTCTAAGCTACCAATGTCAGCTATGAATTCCCTATCTGTATTAAGACGAATCTCCATTGTACGTTTAACCAAATTATCGATTCTGTTAGAAAATGCAGAATCATATTTGGTCATATATTCCCTAGTTATAATAGGAACAAGTGCCTGCGGATAATACGGCAATGCTTCTGTCCCTCTATCCAGCTTTACTCTTACTACCGGCGTACTATCTGGAATATTGGCGACACGACCAGCCTCACCCTTTTTATCAGTGTAATAACCCTTTAGGCTATATCCAAAATCAAGCTGATCTGTGACTGTATAATCACACACCTCAGTAATCACACCGCTCTGTCTAAAGCCTGACCAGTCATTCTTTACCTCCAAGCCACAAACATCAATCTTCTTATCAATAAGGTCCATGACATTCATCTTGGAAGAAAATACTGCCTTTGTATCTAACCACAGATATGCCTTGCCATCTGATCGAATTTCTACGCGGAGCTTGAAGCCCCGTTCTAGACGAATACTTTTATCACTACATTCGTGAACGGTATATCCACCTCTTCCATCAGCATACCAACTGCTGGTAATATCACTTTTAAGAGAATATTTTCTATACTTATCTAGAACCTTTACATCTCTTAGCTTCTCTCTTATTAAAAAGCGAATGTATTCTTCATACACTCTTTTGTTCTGTTGTACATCAAGCTGCTGGCAGCCCTGATACTCCAGCTCGAAATCTAAATCCTTAGGAATATTAGCGATTTCAGATGTAGAAATAATCTGTCTGCCATTTTCGAATATTCCAATAGCCGCATTATAATTGCTTAGCTTTCTACAGGCGCCTCGGATAATCTTAAAGGAGCTCTCTACCAAATTGGCAGATATCAACTTATAAATATGGAAAGAACATTCCTGTACTGGTCTATCTGATGCAAATACCTCAAGCTTTAATTCGTTCATTGCTTCACCTCTCTGATTTTTATGACTAAATCTAATAAGTTATTTTCATCATAGCAAAGCTAATGTTCAATAATTTGGGCATAAGGAAATTTTTGTAATATTTTAGCGGACAATTTTGGTGCCCGCTAAATGTAATTAAAATACTTTTCTAGAAATAGTTCCTATTATATTATCTCCAGAGCGATTATCACTTGGAGTCTTTGCCAATGCAATTGTATATCGTGGATCTCCATTATAAATAAGCTTATAATGCTTTCCATCATCAGATATCTCAAAGCCAATATCAATGAGCTCCTGTTTCATCGAAGAGGATACTGTCTTATAGCCCTTCAGCAAACTCTTGAGCCTCTGCTTCTTATCCTCCGCCAAATGCTTATAGCCATTGCTTTCAACAATATCTATAACCACATGCTGCTTACGAGAATCCTTCTCGATATTAACAACAGCATCTGCCAAAACTGAAAGAACAAAATCCTTAATTTCTCCAGGATAAAATTCCTCTTCCTCGCCTTGGAAAATAACTGGCTGTGCTGAGGACTGATGAAGCTTTGCCACAAGACCAGCATTTTCACATACCAGTGCATCATTACGTCTGGTCAGCTCTTCAACCTTTTGTTGTAGCTCCTGGAATTCCTCATCAAACGCAGAATACAGCTCTGCATTTTCATTCTGAGCCTCTTCCTTGTCTCGTTCAGCCTTCTGTAGCTTCTCAAGCTGCGCAGAAAGTCTTTCATTTAATAATGCATTACTAACACCCTGCCAGGTATACAAAGTATCAATATTTTGCAGATTACCAAATTCAAATATATAATGAAGTACTCGATCCAACAGAATCTTTTCAATTCCATTAATATCCCTATGGGCGCATCTCTTATGTCCCAGTACTTCATTCGGATAATAGATTCCTATAGTTCCGTTATAATCATTCTCCTCATCACAGATAATTCGGATATCCTTATTGGTCTGGCGATCCTCCTGTACCAACACATGTGCTGCACCCTTAAGCTTGCTAGCAAGAAGTGATACATCTACCGGATCCTCATTTGCCTGCGTCTTAGAAACAAATACAATTGGAAGCTGATGCTTGTTCCTTCCAGACAACGCGCTTGCAAGTACTGCAAGATTGTCTCCAGATATATAAAGTGGTCGATTGCTAATCACAAGGTCTCCGTCATCCTCTAAATATCCATGCTCAATGAGATGCGAAATGAATAACGGTGTTGAGAAAATAGCATTCGTAACCAAGGCATCCTCTCGATAGCTACGGTCAAGCTGAATTGAAAGTTTCATATCATTGAAGTTCATAATGTAATCTGTATCCCAGGTCACGCCGTCATCTGTTACCTTTTCATAACGGATTGCAACAATGTTCTTACTTGGATACTCTTGAATCTCCAGCCACAGCCTCTCATCACCGAAGCGGATATTCTGTTCACCATTCCAGGTAATGCCACTTATTCGGTTTTCTTCATGAGGATTGTTATTATTCCATTCAATGACCAGATTAATAAATGCTTCCTTGTCCATTGTGGAATTAATATTCAATATTGTTGAATATAAAAGCATAATATCGCCTTTCCCAAATCATAAGATAATTCCTATGCTACACAGTACTGCTTTTTAAACAGTTTTAATATATCTTCCACTTTTTATTCGTGCGTCTACAGGTTTTTTAGCATCTTTAGGTATAGCCCATTCCCTACCGAATTTAGACGCACCATCAATTCTCCCCTGTAAACAAAGGGTATTTATTCTTCTGTCTCCAATTCCCCATTTTTCAGAAGCCTCTTTTAAAGTCATGTATCCTTGCATGCTAATCCTCTAAATCTAAACAGCCTGGCGTACTGATCATACGCGTATTATTACTCCAATTTCATTATAGCGGTTTAGCCGAACAATATCAATCTAAATCTATATTTTTTGCCGTACAATTTATCAAAATCCTTCCTCGATTTTTCTATACAATTCAACTCCATACTCTCCCGCCAGCTGCTCACATATTTCAATTCTCTGCTGGACAATAGGTATCAATACATGAGCCTTTGCATCAGCCACCTGTAGCTTCATCAGATTCTGAAATTCCTGTAGACTTGCTCCCATGTTTAAGTGCTGGCGCATGTGCTTCATCCTCAGACTCATACGATCATCATGATACTCCACATAGTATATTTATCTTCGCTGCTCATCATCGCTAAGAGCTATCCCCTTCACTAAAAGCTCTGGAATAATTTCATCTCTTACAATCTCCATGCTCCGCCTAGAATGACCGTAATAATGCATGTTGACCTTGCCATCCTTAGTATCGTATATCTGGCAATCCGGCTTTCCTATGTCATGAAGCATTGCGGCTAAGTAAACCATGTCATCTTCAATATCCTTAGGCTAACCTACGACTGTCTGCAGGCAATGCTCCCATAGGTCGTACTGATGTGCATGATTCTGCTGATTGAAATCCGGCATTATTTTCGCTTTTGGTATAAGCTCAGTTATCTCTTCTTTATGCTTATCAATAGCTTCCGCCGTAGAAGCTTCCCTAAGAATCCTTATCAATTCACACAAGTCCATTTTATAATTCCTTCCATTTTTCTTTATATACAGCAGCCAGCTTTATGATTTTAGCCGAGTCAGCCACATACTCATTTGTATTAGTATGCCAAACATCACCGTTAGGTCTAACCTCATATACCACCGCATTGCCACCATATCGCTGCACAGCCTTCCAGGCAAATTTTTCTGCTGACATTAAAGAGTCTGTGAAGAAAACCTTATCTGTTAATTTCTTTCTCCAGTCCTCTCTTAGATTTCCTGTCTCAATTGCCGGAAGCAGCATCGACATTTCAAACAAGTCTGTTGTTCCATGATAAAAGCTCATGCCACATATACCTCCATTATAGTTTTCATTGTTCCTGTAGTCATTTAACCTGCAGTTGAATAGCAAAAAATAAGGAGCCTATGGTGATATGTCTCACCACAGACTCCCGAACATTTTCTATATTAATCCCACAGATTCCAGAACCATTTACTGAACAGCTCCAGTCCCTTATTCTTGCATTCATCACGATATGCGTTAAGTCTTCTCTCCTCATCTATGAACTTATCTGCCGTATCTCGATATTCCGGAAGATCAGAAGGCATATACATTCGATACAACCCCTTCTTCTTTTCCTCAGCCTTTTCTTCTGCTGTCTTTAGCTTCTCGCCGCCAGCATACTTAGCATCAAACTCCCGCCAGTCAGCATGATACTGCTCTTCGAAAGGATTCTTTTTCTGACAGGTCTCCTCATTGGCTTCACGGAGATAAAAGATAATCTCAGCCAAAATGGAATCCCACTTATCTACTGCCTCCTGCTCCTTAGCTTGATCTATATTTTGATCATCATACCCAACCATATCTCCGACCTCGGAAGGGAAACCATGTGCTGTCTCTCTAAGATCCTGGAGCATATTCGGCACCACATTTAAGAACCACCAGTTAATGGACCATACATCTCGATCGCAGTAGCCATATCTTATTCTCTGATATGCATGCTTAATATTTCGTCTCCAGCGACCAACCATTTTCACTGGGTTAGTCCAGCCGTGATATTTTTCTTCGAAGCAGGAATAGCTTGTTTTTATATTTTTCTGCTTATTTTTCTTAGACATAAATTCATCACCTCGACATAAATGTTAGCTCGTATTATAAGAAAAATCATTGACGGCATAGTTCAATAGAAGTATCCAATTAAGCAAATATATATAAGAATTTTTGCTCTACTTTGTTATAAAAACAAATCGACAAGCAATGTCTGTGTCCAGACAACTCCCTTAGGTCGGCTTGTTGGTGGTTGCCCCCAATCCCCTCAAACATCCAATTATGATTGGCTGAGCTACGCTCCACCTTGTGGCGCTGAATACATATATAAAATTCCGTAAAATAAAAAAAGCGGGGCACCTGCCAGATTGTAATCTCTGACAAATGCCCCAAAGGTCAACGTGTCTCTTTTTTATTTTTCTGTTTCTCTTTTTCCTGTTCCTGATGCTGTATTTCTTCCTGCGATAAATTCAGGAATCTCTCGATATCATATTTTGCTGTAGCAAAGTCAGTCATCTCCTGCTTTGCTTCTCGATAAATCATAGGTCTTACCTGTTTTCACGGACCTACACTTTTTAAGCTTAACTTTTCCATTCTTAAGCAGCTGCTCAGCTATCTGTTTGGTCAGCTTCTTAGAAAGCGAATCAAAAAATCTGTTATCCTTCCAAAGTGCAAATTTACATTCCTTACTACTGCAGAAAAATCCCTTGCTCTTCTCGACAACGTCAGCACCACAACGAGGACATTTACCAAGTGGCATATACACCGGGTGCATTAACACCTCTGCATCAGGAATCACCTCATAGGTGTCAGCAAGAGTTGTAATCAGCTCCGCGATTTCATTCATAAACTGCTCTGAAGAATAATTTCCTCGCTCAATTTCAAGAAGCTTCTGCTCCCATTCTGCAGTCATTGATGCTGACTGAATCGCTTCAGGTATAACCGTAATAAGTGCCTCTCCCTTATGAGTTGGTACAAGATATTTTGTCTTCTTATCACCACGTCTTTCCACAAAACCGGTTCTTACAAGCTTCTCAATAATCCCCGCTCTGGTTGCTGGAGTACCAAGTCCTTTACGCTCAGCTTCATCGGGTATTTCATCTGCACCAGCCTTCTCCATTGCACTAAGAAGCGTATCCTCTGTAAAGGATTTTGGTGCTGTAGTCTTTCCTTCCTTGCATTCGGTAGAGTTAATTTTCAGTTTCTCACCAGCATTAATTCTGACATTAATCTCCTGGTCCGAATCTTCATCCTTATCCGCCTTCTTTGAAGGAGCTATTACTTTCCATCCCAGATCAATTATCTGCTTACCCTTTGCCTTAAACTGATGTCCATTGCAATCAGCATCAATTACAGTCTCAACATATCTGCAAGGAGATGAAACAGCTTCTAATAGCCTGATTGCAACCAATTTCAAAATTTCTCGCTCACCTGCGGGAAGTTCATCCAGATTTGCTTTATCAACAGAACCTGTCGGTATAATGGCATGATGGTCTGTAACCTTCTTGCCATTAATAACTGCTTTGATATTGCTCTGAGATGTCATTTCGCAATTTGCAATTTTTTCTACCTTTGCGATAAGCCACGGGACTGTATTCTCCATATCTTCAATAAGATATCTGCTATCTGTTCTTGGATATGAAACCAGCTTTTTCTCATACAAGCTCTGTGTATAATCAAGAGTCTGCTGCGCTGTATATCCAAGTCTGCGATTGGCTTCCCTCTGAAGATTTGTAAGATCAAATAATGCCGGTGCCTTTTCCTGCTTCTCTTTTTTAGTAGCATCAACAATAAGAACCTGTCCAATAAGTCCGCATTCATCAGCAATTACTTCTGCTTTTTCTCTTTCATCAAACCTATCACTTGATAAAACTATCCCGTCGCAATTAAGCAATACAGTATAAAAGCTCTCCGGCTTAAATCCCTTAATCGCAGCTTCTCTTTCAACAGCAAGTGCAAGTGTTGGTGTCATAACGCGTCCCACATTTAAGGTCTGTCCATAAAGAGTTGAAAAAAGTCGTGTAGCATTGATACCAACTATCCAGTCGGCACGCTCACGACAAAGTGCTGCTTCATATAAAGCCTCGTATTCAATCCCATCCTTCAGATTTTCAAAGCCATTAATAATTGCTTCATCTTCCATTGAAGAAATCCACAGCCTCTTAATTGGCTTTTTGCATCTCGCCTTATCATAGACAAGTCTAAAAATCAGCTCACCCTCACGGCCTGCGTCACAGGCATTTGTTACGCACTCCACGTCTTCTCGTTCCATCAGCTCTTTCAAAATCAGATACTGCTTTTTTGTTCCTATCGAAACCTGATACCTCCAATCGCAGGGAATAATTGGAAGGTCATCCTTATTCCAGTGCTCGTATTTACCATCATATTCTTCTGGTTTAGCCAACTCCACAAGATGACCGACACACCAGCTGACAAGGTACCCGGATCCCTCCAGGTACCCATCACACTTGGTAGTAGCACCTATGACTCTTGCAATTGACTGAGCAACCGATGGTTTTTCAGTAATCACAAGATTAGCCATAAAGCTCCTCCTTCTTTCTATCAAGAATGCCACCTACAACATCCGCTAATTCCTTAGCAGCATCAATGATCCTCTGTGAATCGCGAAGCTCTGGATCATTGCACTCATAAATAACATCATCCATTTCGTCGTCATCCCACAGTTCCTCGTCATCACAATCTAAAGCATCTAACCTATCACATGACCTCTTACGATTATTCTTTATAGCGATTGCAACAATCCCACCAATTGCTGCAGCTCCTGCAATAATTCCAATAATTAATTTCTTCTTTCTCATTTGATTTTCCTCCAATTTTAAATTGCTTCACCAATCTGCTTGGTATCAGCCACCTTCTGCTTTTTAGGCTTAGGTGCTTTTTCTTTTTTATCTGCAATCTGCTTTTTTACAGATTTCTTTTTTGTCAGCTTTTCCTTTTCAGCTTCCTTACTATCTGGTGCCCTATTTGCCTCATCCTGCTTAGGCTCCACAGCTTCCTCAGCTGTAATTTCAATAGGCTTATCAGCCTTAATTTCACTTAAGTCTACCGGAGGTGTAATCTCAATATAGCCATCCAGCTGACTAGCCTCCGGATTATCGAAAGGGAACTCATCGCCATGTGCAGCAATCCACTGGTCCACCTCGGCAAACTCTGTTCTATCCTGTGTCTGAGTAAGCTCTGCTACCTTTTCATCAATCTTCGTAATCAAATCTCTTGCTGCTCTACGAATCGTATCAAGAGAGGCCTTAAGCTCAGGAACCTCCTGATTCTCTGACCAGCCAGCCACATATCCAAAGGAATATTCCGAAGTATCTACACCATAATGCTGACATACAACATATGCGATACTCTCCGCTTCACACTCCTTCTGATTTCGCGATTTCTTATCTCCTGACTGATCCATTGCCTCTCTGGAATGAAGCGCCGCATGCCCGCCTTCATGAAGAATAGTTTTAAGTGTCTGCGCCTGGCTCATTCCCTCCTGAACAACAATACGATTTTCATCAATCGAAAAATATCCCTTGGCGCCTGATTCAATCTGCTCAAATGTAATGGGAACACCAACTGCACTTATAACTGCTTCAATCAAAGTGTCGTATCCATCTACCCCACCAATCAATTCGTCTACTCCAAGACGGGGCACGGGCTCACCCTCAGTCTGACTAATATCAAAGGTACTTACCGGCTTAAATGCATTTACTTTAACTTCAACAGTTTCCTTTACATGTTCACCATCTTTATCAAGTACCGGTCTACCTGAGGCATCCATCTTATCCTGCTCTCTTTCAATCTTATAAGGAGCTGGTGCAAGAACTCTGATTCCCTTTTCGCCCTTACGAACAAATCGACCCATTTCCTTCCAGCCTGTAAAGGACTGGCACATAGTAGCATCCGGTTTCTGCATCATAATGAGAATCTGATTATTTACAGAATATCTTGGAAGCTTGGCACAGAAGTCCAAATAATTCTTATAATTATCTCCCTGAAATACATCCTTAACACCGGCCTCAAGCTTTTCTGTTATCTGATCCATTTCTTTCTTACGAGCCTCAGCCGCAGCCTTTGGATCAAAAGTGCTTTTATCAAAATCTGCCATTTACTTATCCCCTTTCTTTGTTTTTTCCTTCATTTCCTGAAGTCTGTTTTTAATTGATTTGTTTTTTGTGGGTGTCGCATTTTTTGCGACAGTTCGTCTATTCATGCCCTTGGCATATTCTGAGTATCTTGATTTTCTACCCATCTGATTTCCTCCAATCTAAAAGGGCGACCGATTGGCCGCCCAGCTTCTATTCTCAAAACCGTATATATATTCAGTTTCGGGGATTACTTATTCTTCATCTTCAGAATCAAGATCAATTTCCTCGATATCCTCATCGATTTCATCATCCTCAATATCATCAGGAAGTGAATCTAAGTAATCATCTTCATCCTCGTTGTAATCCGCATCAGGATCCACACCGGTATTATTTGGCTTCTTACCCTTAGATTTCTTAAAGTACATATATCCGCCTACGCCACCTGCGGCAAACAAGATAACAAGTACCACAATTCCGGAATTATTCTTTTTTTGTGGCACATCTTCCACTACCTCTTCCTCTTCAGGCTCCTCTTCTACAACAGGCTCCTCCGTTACAGTAGTGTCCTCTTTATTACCACCTGTAGCTGCAATATATTCCTCTACGGCTTCATCATCCATAAGAGATAACAAATCCGATTCATCAACCATATTTAAGAAATGAACAGTTTCAGTTCCCTTGTCATCTCTATCAATGATGATGTAAAAATAATTACCGGATTTTGTAACAACAGTAATAAACTGCTTACCACCGGCTTCAAGAGTTCCATAATCATCTACCAAAGTAAGATTTCCATTAGGAGTAAGTGGTCCCATTGGTACCTCTTCAACAGTTTCCTCTTCAGGTGCAGGCTCTTCGCTTTCACAATAAGTCCAGTCGTAAGAACAAACCGGGCATTCCTGGTTTATAGTATCCTCGGTACATTTAATATCACAGATGCATGCTGCATCATCTCCCTGCGCAAATGCTGTCACCGGTGTAAATCCAACAATACCTGCCATAGCTACAATTACTGATCCAGCAAGCTTACCCTTAATTGTCGAAAAACTAATTCTCTTCATCGTCGATATCCTCCATATCTTCATAATCATCCTCGTCCTCATCATCGGACTCATCATTTACTTCGCCGGCAGTTGCATTTACTGGACTCGAATTCTGTCCATTAAGTAATGCGCTAATCTGACCGGACTGAATAAGTGCTAAGAATTCACCAAGCTGTTCAGGCGACATATTCATAGCACCAACATCGGCAACAATCTGTGATGCCTCAGCTTCCTTTAACTTTGCTTCCTTCTGCTTAATCTGCTCCTGCAATTTTGCGACCCTATCACGGTCCTTCTGAATATCAGCACGGATACGATCAAGCTTTTCATATTTACTATCCATCGTTTTAATTCCTTTCCATGAATAAAGCCGCCTGTTTCCAGACGGCTCATTGTTTAGTGATTTAATCTACCAAAAGTATAAAAGTGACTTTGCCAGTAGCTGCTATTGATACTTGTGTACTGAATCGGATTGCCACAGTGAATCATCATTCCATCACCTACATAAATTCCTACATGGCTTGCACCTGAAGTATTGTAGGTTCCCTGGAAGAAAATAAGATCACCCGGCTTTGCATTATTTTTTGAAACTCTCGTGCAATTGTCTAAAAGTCCATTTGCGGTTTGTCTACCAACACTCCAGCCGTTACCACAATTATTGATTACATAGCTTACAAATCCGGAACAGTCAAAGCTGGTACTTGGACTACTTCCACCCCATACATATGGATATCCCAGATATTTCTCTGCCTCATGAATCATATTTCCGAATTCTACATCTGTTAAATATTCAGATGGAATATTGTAATCCTGATATTCACCAGGCTGTGGTGTGCATAAGGATCATCCTCAAACAGATACTTTTTATTACCAAAAGTCTCTAATAAAACTTCATAACGCTGTAGCTGCTCAGATGTTAAGCTCATCTTATTTCTTGCCACATAGTCAACCCCGTGATTTGTAAGAGTTACATTTAAAATGTAGTACTCATACTCTTCTTCAACCTCGATTTCATCTCCGGTATCTGGATCAATTTCTGTAACAGTTCTAGTCCTTGTTTCAACTACCTCTTCGATATCAAGTTCATACTGCTCATCCATTATCGTAAGAAGCATCGATGCAACTTCGCTTGGCGTATAGTCTTCATATAAAACAGTTAATAATGCAGCTAATTCAAATGGATTGTGGGATATTTCATTGAGAGTGTAATTATACTCATCATAACCAGGATAATATGTTTCAATATTATCGATGGTTTCCTGCAAGCTTTCTTCCAAATTTTTATAACTTTCATTAACTGCAATAATGTCTGAATCCTGCGCCGTGTAGCTTGCTCAACTGCAGAATGACCACCCTTACACTTGGCACTCCTGCCACATATCTTGGCACGGGTGCTGATGTTTTTAACCGTCATGTCCGTACCTCACTTTCCACCTTGACGGCATATCAAAACACGGACGGACTGACTGGACAGACTTTTCGCCTGGTGAAGCTCTGCTCTTTAGAGCTTTGCCAAGCGGAAAGTACACATAGGGGTAGGTGCGA
>SVFN01000042.1 GCA_015056815.1 Lachnospiraceae bacterium
AGACTATTATTAGGCATATCATCTCTCCATCTATTTATGTTTTCTCTAGTACTACTTATATTCTAATAGCAAAGTTTAGCCCTGTCATTAAACTCGTGGTTGATGAAATCACCAACCAAAAAATCATTAGTCCCAGGAAGGGGCCATGATCCCATAACCTTCCGCGTATGAAGCGGGCGCTCTACCTCCCCCGCTATCCTGGAATAGCGGATACAGAGGGACTTGAACCCACAACCTTCGGTTTAAGAGACCGTTGCCTCTTCCAACTGAACTACAACAGCTTAGTGCTGCCTATGGGACTCGAACCCACGCTCGCGGAGTTGCAGTCCGTCGCCTTTCCAACTTGGCTACTACGTCTTACTACGACACTTTAGCTGACGGAGATACCACTCTGCGGGATGGCTGCTCCGATAGCATAGATCTCCCACAATATAAACCGTATCATCCGACTGGACCCTTCCGTTCCAAAGCTCTATCATCACATGATCCATCTCATCCACGTCGGCAAAAGGTCGATGATCAAACCTGATCACACTTGAATGCCCAAAATGAAGATCACTTGTATATAGAATCATTTAAAATCACTTCCTTTTACGAGATCCGAATCATCTGTTCGTAGATCAGAATCTCCTTGTCTGATATATTTCTGTTGTCGTGGTAATGTCCAAAGAACCACTTCTTATAATTTGTATAGTTTTTAATGAACTCAAGATAATCAGTCTCCCTGTCCGGCTTGTACAGAGACCCGTCCAACAAGGTCTGCGTGCTTGTAGAGCAGCAATGAGTCACGATATAGTCAACCATATAGTCATGAGCACACAGATTATTCCTGCCTTCCTGCATTTCTTCTTCATTTGCCAGTTCTTGCGCCCACCAGCTCAAATGATTAATACGGAATGGTTCATAGCTTCTTTCCAGGCGTTTCTTCTTCTCCTTGAAGTTCGGATCATCAGTCTCCAATATGCCACCGGTTATATCGTGACTGCTTGCTCCTCCAAAGGTGAATATCTTCTTCCCGTCAATCTCAAAGATCTGACCCCGCATCAGATGAAGCACATGTGGTCTAAGCTCATGCACCTTACCGCCATGCCACATCTTCACTGGGTATCCGTTCAACCTGTCGAAATTCTCATGATTACCATCAATGAACAAAAGAGTGTAAGATCGCTCCTCAAACCAGTCAAGCCAGTACTTTTCATGCTTGCTTTCCCATCCGACATCCCATACACCGCCGAAATCACCGCAGATCAGCACATAATCGTCCTTGGACATCTCCTTCTGTTCCGGGAAATTTTCCGTATTAAATCTATGCTTAAACTCTCCATGAGTATCTCCGGTAATGTAAATCATCAAAATTCCTCCACAATACAATTATATCTGCGGTTACCGGCTTTGTCATTCAACGTATGATTGAATAAGCAAAACTCCCAACATTTCTGTCGGGAGTGATCTGTCAAAACTGATTTACGAATTGCTTGAACTCTTCAAAATCTGCTTTTGTCATGACTATATCGGAATAACAGTAGTCCTTGCCTCTTATGATGAACCATATCTTCTTCATCTTGATCTTGAAGGCCCTCCATGGATTCATGTCATAATCTGTATGAAAACTATTCTTCATATAGCATAGATAAAACATAATGTCTCTATCCCTGTCCTCATCATCTACAGCTATATGAAACGACTGTCCGCACTTACAGTTACAGGTAACGATCAGTTCTTTCTTATCCTTCGACATAAGTACCGACATATAAACCCTCCGATCTAAAAAAGAGGCATGTATAACCGAACTTCCATACCTCATCCACCCGCAGGCGGAAAGTTTTTAGCAGACGAGAAAAGGATCTGAACATAGAGGTCAAAAACCAATATACTTGTATTAGAAGCCCTTCGCTCAATAGGAACATTCAACAATAATCCAATAATGAATAACAAGATAACTGGGGATTGACAACATTTAACCTGTGTGCATACGCCCCTAACAATGCCTGTTATAGGATTTTCAAATCAAACTCGCCGCACGGAAAAGCCGCGTACACGGCTAATCATCAGATGTCAACATCAAACTCTACTGTCTGATTGTACTTGTCCAATGCTATCTGCATCGCAGATACCTCGGCATCAATCTGCTCGTACTCTCTCTTGATGAGATCAAGATCATAATTGATATACTGGTATTCTGGAGCTGTTTTCCTTGCAGAATACAGTCCTGAATTGATCCTGGACTTAGGCTGCTGCTTACGCATCCCGTCAAGTGTGGCCTTGCGTCTGTTAAGCTGAGCCATTTTAACAAGGATCATGTCAACCGTCATCTTAGCGTCACCCACCTGGATCTCATTGGTGCAGTTGGTTACATTGATGGCGTGTTTGATCTTCACGATCTTAGCGTCGATCTCAGAGACATTCTTTGATACCTCTTCGTAATCATATTCGGGGATTACCGGCTCCTCATCGAGAGCAGCTACATAAAGATAACCCTCTTTTTCCTTGGAAAGCCAGAAGCCCTTATCTTCGTTGAGCTTTCTGAGCATTTTGTTTGCATATGCGGATGTCATCTTAGTCATAATATGTATCCTCCCATTTATATCTGTTTGTCGCGTCTGAAAAAACATAGCACAGCATATTCACATTGTCATTGAACCGCTAGTTCAGTATTCTTACCTGGAATAGACCTTCAGAACCCGTTCGAATATCTTGAAATTACGATCATCGCGTGGCGAGCAGTATACTGCAAATTCAATATTCTTAAAGGCATGCAGATAATCCTTGATCACATTGCGGTTTGCCTGCGCAACAACCTCGGGGTTATTCTGAAAGGCTCCACATCCAAAGGCACCCAAGATGATCGTGTCACATCCTTCTGATAAGGCAACTTCTAATATCCTCCGCAGCCTCTTCTCGTGAAGCGCCAGAAGATCCTTGTCCTTCAACACTGTCTGCTTATTGCCATCCCCGGTGTTATACTTATTGCTCGGCTGATTACGAAGATTAGGTGCCGCGCATGTGATCACATCAACGTCATACCAGTCCGATTCAGGCATGAGCTCGGGCATTGCAGTATCTGTCTTAAATACAGTAACACCAGGAGTGTATATAATATCATCATTGTGAATAGGATCATGCGCATCCCTGTGAGGCTGATAGAAACCATCCCACATAGCCCGTGTATTAAGATTGAAGTACAATCCCGAGCATCTGCAGAGGCATTCCTCCTGCGCACTTTCTCCATTCACAACTCCGCCGCCCGGATTTGACGCCGATGCAAAGTTATGCACCGCAACATGCTGTCCTTTATAACCCGCTGCCGCTTCATACGTTCTCTTTTTGGACACTACGACCTTTGCAGGATCCTCGTAAATGTCCTTTTTCTGATCTGCTAAGGTATCCCCTTCCAGGATCAACTTCTGCGACGCTGTCGCTTTCTTTACCGATTCCGAAAGCTTCGGGTTGGTCTTACATAATCTCTCCGTATCCTTAAACACTGTTACATTTTCATCTCTTCCCATAATTCATATCTCCTATTCAAATTCAATCTCGTGCTTCTTAAAAAAGTTGTAGAAATAGCGTACATTTTCCAGATCCTGCCATCTTGATACATCCATACATTCATCATCCATGTTGTATATTCGGGCATTTAATGTTCCCAGCATAAACGGTGAATGAGTCGCTATAATGAATTGACAGTTCAAAAATCGGGCCAGCTTGTTGATCTCCTCCGCAAGCTTTACCTGATTAGACGGGGACAATGACACCTCCGGTTCATCAAGCAAATATAGATTATCAGGTTCCAGGCTGTTTTCCAGAATCGTCATGGCTGTCTCACCATTAGAGTACTTCTCCTGGTTAAATTGAATACATGCAAGCCGTGACGGTGCACCTCTCACGGCCGATGAATGAAGCTTTAGGATTGCCTGCTCCTTGGTGAGGTTATTGATACGCATCTCATCGAAAACATAACCGTTTTCAAGAGCGCTCTCCTGTTCAACCTTTTTTACCTCATAAAGCAGATCCTCACTCTTTAAGTAAAGGCTTCCCCCGGGAATCATCAGTTCATGGCCGTAGTCATCCTCTCCGTAGCTTATCGCACATTCCGAAACAAATTGCTCTATTCCAAGCTGGCCGACCGTATAGTCATCATATCCCCTTGCCTGTATTTTCTTGGCGATCAGATTCAAAAGTGTCGACTTGCCGCAGCCGTTGTTCCCATAAAAAATTGTTATCGGAGCAAAAATAAACGGATATATCTCTTTATTCCGGAACACATTGTACGGATATAGATTTGGATTATTCACACGATGTTCCGATACCTTAAAGCTGCTCAAATATATCATCAGCTCAATGTCTCCGCCCTTTATTCAACGCGTACCGGCTTGCCGCCTATTCTATAATACCTGCAGGGTACAGATCTCCTCCCGGAAGTATCGGGATCTCCTCCTCGGCGTTTGCTTTTGTTACTTCCTTCCTGTCGCCCGGTTCAAGCTTGATAATACCTTCGCTTGTTTTAGCATAGATCGCCACATCACCGATATTTTCTATAAACAACGGGCAACCGTTTGTATCTTCGGAATAAAACTCAATGTTCTGATAATGTGGGAAGTATCTAAGGTCAATCCGGTGGTCTTTTGTATTGATCAGATAACTATCCTGGAACATACCAACGTGCGCCCAACCTGAGAACTCAAGTTTCTTTCCCTCCTCAGAATCCTCGGGCACATAATAAAGTGAATGAAAATAGTATTCACAGAAATTCGCCAGTACCAAGAGCACTTTTCCCGGTTCTATTGAAGGATATTCGATTGTCCCCCGGTACTTTTCTTTCAAAGTCGCGTAATCAGGTATGATATCGGGATACGCATCCTGCTCCTCAAAATTGCAATATGCCAGCGGACAATGATACACGCTGTTCCCTGTAGTGAGTATCAGCTCTTCTGCCTCCTCATCAATATGCATAGCTTCTACCGCCGAAGTGTGCATATCCATGGCATCAGGCAGCTTCCTATGTCCGGTCACAATCCCATGCCCCAGACGGAACATATCACCATGTATTTCATGCTCCCCTACATACCAGTAATGAAGCTGAAGCTTTCTGCCCTTTTCGTGAGAGGATTCGATCATATCACTCAATCCCATAAATTCCAAAACCATTCCTTAAAAAGATCCATTCCCTTGTCTTTGCACTCGTGTCTATACTCAACGATTTTCTTGTATTCATCATAATATAGATCAGCGATTTCTTTATACTCAGGGACATCTCCAAGCATATACCACCTGTAGCTCCCTTCTTTCTCTTCCTCGGCCTTTTCCTCTTCAGTCTTTAACCCGTCACCAAAGAATCCATACTTTTCAGTGAACTCCTTAGTTGCCCTGGAGTATTCCTCTTCAAACGGATTCTTCTTTGTACAGGTATCCTCGTGGGCCTCTCTGAAGAGAAATATCATTTCAGACAGAATCCCATTCCATCTCTTCATGCCCTCCTCGTCCACCTCTTCCGGGGCACCCGTACCCACAAGCGCCCGCGAGAAATCATCAGACATACTTGGATATCCATGTGTAGTCTCCCTCAGATCCTCGAGCATATTTGGAACAACGCTTAAAAACCACCAGTCGATCGACCATACATCTCGGTCGCAATATCCGTATCGGATCCGCTGATATGCATGCTTTATATTTCTTCCCCAGCGCTTCACGTGCTTAATGGGATTTATGAATCCCCGCTCTCTTTCCTCTAGGCAGGAATATCCTGTTTTCTTCATGGTACTCACCGCCTAAAGGCTTTCATTCTTATCTTTCCGCTCTTCGTTTTCCCTAGATTCAAGGAATCCCATAGCCGTAGTCTCACTTAGTCCAACTGCGTCTGAAAGTAGCTCTAATCGCTTCTCCTTGTCTAAATCAAGGGCGTAGAGCACGTTTAAAGCGCCTTCGACTTTTCCGCTGATATACCCCTGCCATCTTTCGCGGTCCAGTATATCCTGCACTTCTTTTCTAAGACCCTCTGCTATTTCTGCCATACCAAAAGCCTCCATCCTTTATTCAACACGTACCAGCTTGCATCCGTGTTGCAGTATATACCTGCTATTGCGTTCATCATCTGACCATGTATCTTTTTGCTCAAGATCATCTTCTCTTACAAAAACGTTCAGTATTGGAAAAAAAATATGCTTATATACCGCTATAATTCTGCGGACTGACCCGTCGGAAACACGATAGATAAAGTTGTCCCTGTAAAATAGTGTAGATCTCTTTCCTGCTAATTCATTTTGCTCTTCCTTATAAACTTCTTCTATTTTCCACTGTGTACGAAGTGCGTCTAAATACTCCCCGGCATGTTTCTGCTCAAGGGTGTCCCTTCTGATTGTTTCATGCCCTATTTTCTCTTCACTCATTTTGTCAAAATCTCGATTGCGCTGATACCCATCTTCAATATTATCCAAATCCATAATGTTGATCTCATCCGCTTCGTATTTGAAATATATACCAGCATATTGGCCTCTGCGGATTGCCAGACTGATATCGTGGGCCGTATGACACTTCGAACAATATGATTCAAACTCATAGAAGTAATTCCTATTGCCACGATCCATGTAATCTCCCAGATAGAAATCCTCAAGAACACAATCGTAATCCTTGGTCTGTTCTTCAAACTTTACGATATTTCCACATGCCGGGCATTTGTATTCTCCCCAGAAGGTATCAAACATCCCCATATCTCAAACCTCCACTAAGATCCCATACTATAATTCTATATGTAAACCGTCATAATTTCATTCAACGCGTGGTTGAAAAAAATGGTCCCTCAACCCCGTCCCAAAGGGACCATTTGACAACCCAATTTCAGAATGATAAAATGACCGACAGTTGAATGATGTTAGTAGGGCGGAAGCGATTCCGCTACGGTACGGAGATCCATAATCCTAGGCGGGTTATGGATTTTACTTCCATGTGACATAGTTAAACCCCTTTCGATTTGACATATCCCTCTAGAGCAGAAAAACGGTCCTTTGACACTTCCATACGAAGCATTCCATCAATGACGTCCCAGTCATATCCCATATCTTGCACTTGATGGATTACCCTTACGGCATACGAAATATAACTCAAGAGTATATATTCCATTTCTTCTGCCGTACCGACAGATTCACTTACACCAAAAGCCTCCCCCATCTTTTCACAATAGGATTCATAATTGGATTTTGCACAAGCCTCGCAGAGATCTCTTAGTTTTTCCAATTTCAAGCTGCGAAGAACAATTTCACCATAAGATTTACAGGTATACAGAATGAAACCATAAATGTCTTTCTCCCCCTTATATCTTTTAGGCTTCTCCCAGTCTTCGCCATATGCTATCTCTCTCGCTCCATTAGCTGCCATACTAAAAGGATCAAGTCTCGAACACGCATATATAAACTGATCAAGTTCTTCTTTTTCCATAGACGTCCATGCGGTCATATGATCTCGGGTAACAAAAGAAAAACCGGTCCTCGCTGCCGTGTCATTTTCATAATGGATAATATCTACCAAAAGAAGCTGCTTACCAATCCGCCTTTGTTTTTCTATCTCTACTTCGTTCATATGATTAACCTCGCAAATTATATCTGTCTATGAGCCACTCACAAATCTTCTCTTTTATTAGCACATATTGGTTACATATAATAGTAAATGACTCCCTCATATATGTCATTTAACGCGTAGTTGAAAAGCGGCCTGGTTAATTACCAAGCCGCTTCTTTTCTGCTATCTGCTTAAAATAGTTTTCATATCGTTTCTTAAAATATGCATCCCGTTCCTCGTCAGACATATTATCCAGATATTCCCGACACTTCTATTCTTCAAGTTCTCTCCCGTACAACTGTTTACAGGTTTTGCTAATAGATCGGCAGTTTTAATCGAAAAAAATGTAGAATTCTACATTTTTTTCGATTACACACTCAGCATCGCGAGAATCTTTGCACTTATCCATAATCAGTTTATGATGCCCCCAAGGAATCCCAAAAAGATCATGCGTAGTTTTGGAAATAATTCTACGTCTCCGGCATATATTTTCGATGTTTCAAAAAGGCCCGGGGCATACCCGGGCCTTTTACTCTACACTCCGCCATAAAGCGGAATATCCTGTCATGCAATTTTATTTATCCATTGATTTCATTGTCGGGATGTATAAGTATATGTCTGATGCTCAACCTTTTCCTTCAGCGATTCGTTTCCGGCAGTAATCTTCAATCAAACGGATTACTTCCTCCGCGACTTTGATTTGCTCAGTAGCTTCTTCTACTTTTGCGATGTAGAAATCATCGTAGTCGCTTGCATGTCTGATCTCTTCTACTCCGGCAATTTTTCTCCCAATTACGCGGGAAAGCTTTCGGTTTTGATATAGTCTTTGTTGAAGTTTGCAATGGCATCTTTATGTCGCTTGTAGGATCCTGACGAGTTCCGATATCTTCATTAAGCGGCATAAAGAGTTACTCGTCAATGATCTCTGTATTTACCAGAACGATCCTCCTGATGCGGTAGATCGCTTTCGCTTCTTTGGCAAGTTCGGTAAATGCATGGATCCCCATGGAGTACATTGCTGCACCTTCTTCATACTTTACGAACTTCTTCTTGCCGTTCGTAAAAAGGTTTTCCATATTCTCATATTCTTTTCTCTTATATCCCATGATCTAACCCTCCTGTATGGTTTCCCTGAAGAAAGCAATCGTCTTGCCTTCCAGCTTTTTTCTTATTTTCGATACGATATTCAGGATCGTCTGATACGCCTTGTCTTCCTCCTCCGCGATCTCTACGAGCTTTCTCCCGTCATGCAGATGACTGTAGGTGATCTTGAATTCTGCCAGGGGAAGTGCTTTGAGGCTTGTATCAAAGACCTCATATTCCCTGTGCATCATATGGATCGTCAGGATGTCCCGCTTATGCTTCCCGGGATCATCGGTCTCCTTCAGAATATTCCCAGAGAAATTGCACTCCTCGATGGCATCGCGGATCATGATATGCTCGATCGCTTTTGCGGCTGTCGGATCGCTGCGATGACTGGTCTGGATCCTCACGCCCAGGTCGTCATCATTTTTCTTCCGTCTGTTGTATTCAACCTCGAAAAGGATCCGGTTGAACAGTCCTGTTTCGTAGCAATCCACCAACTGTGGAAAGATACTGTAGTTCTTGTAGATCAGTCGGAAGCGTTCACGGGGAGTTGCTTTCCCATAGCTTTCCACCAACTTATCTTCTGTAATGCACATGTTCGTTCTCCACTCCGTTCCGGTCGGTGCTAAACGATCGTCCACTGGACGATCAGCACCCTCCATTTTCTTTCTTGGAGGTTAGGCTTGCCGGCTTGCGTCACCTCTTGCTTACACATGCAATTCTACGAAACTCTATGTAAAAAGTCGTTCCCCAAACAGACAACCGAAAGTTGACCGGGGGAGAACTATCAATATAAATGCACAGAAAAGGACCTCCGAAGAGATCCTTAAAACACATGTTTTTATTCAGTTCTTGTCTTTACTTTTTTCCCTGAGAATGCTATCCCAAATTTAATGATATCCGCCACACCCTCCTCACGCATTTCTGTGTCATACCCTTTCTCATTGATCTGATCAAGAGCTTTTGCGGATAAGGCATCCAGTTCCTCATCACTCAGATCTTTATCCCATTTTAATTCCATGATCATCCCCGGGTATTTATTTTCCCTTGGAAACAAGCTTATATCATATCGTCCATCGCCGGACTCTCTGTTTGACCTGATCCGATACTGATTATCCATCAAAGCGATAAGCCCGAGAACCAGGCCATGATAAAAGCCCTCCGCTCCGGCATCGTAGAAGCTGATACTCTTCTTTAAGTATTCTCCTATTCCGTCCTGCAGTTTCTTTGTATCCTGTACATAAAGACTCTCAGCGATCTTGTTTGCTGTAGCTCTTCCCATTGCACCGATCTGCATCAGATGCGACAGGATCTCACTCTTATATACTGCCGCTATCTCACGGTTCGGTATCGAAACCTCGCAGAGCCACGCTCCATCACCTTGCAGTTCTTTCTTCGGAGTTTTCAGATATCCGGCCACCAGAAGCAGACTGTAGATATTTGCAGGATCTTCCGCAAGTGATCTGTACACCACATTCTGATCGATCCTGGCAATAACACGTTCGCCCTGAAGAAGGGAATACAGTTTCTCCGTGATATCGCCCGTTGCAGCCTTCAGTACATCTTCCAGTACTTCGTTCTTTCCGGTATTCACCCAGTATGCCTGCGGCAGGCATCCTCTTGACAAGTAATTGATCACTGACCACGGGTTATAAATTTCCTTGTTCCCGAAGAAATATCCATCATACCAGTTACGAAGTTCTTCCTCCTTATCGGATGCTCCGTAGTA
The DNA here is from genome assembly GCA_015056815.1 of Lachnospiraceae bacterium. GTDB lineage: Bacteria > Bacillota > Clostridia > Lachnospirales > Lachnospiraceae > SIG333. The sequence continues at coordinate 10,364 of SVFN01000042.1, forward strand.
GGCAAGCATTTGGGCCACTTCGGATTCCGTAAAGCCAAAGAAACCATCGTACTCCTCGTCCATTACTGAATTAACCGTAAGGTTGTTCAGACCACTGAAAATGCTCTCCTGCGCTATCCGGAGTATTCCGGTCAGAAATCCATATGACAGGTTATTGTTATCCTTGAATGCTCCGGAAAAAAAGTTCCTCATAAATCCGATGATCTCATCATTGAACTCTTTCGAATACCCTTCCTGGATCGGGGTATCATACTCATCAATAATGATGATCGGGGCTTTTTTGTAATGAGCTGCAAGCATTTTGGAAAGCTTTTGAAGCGAAGCCGAAAGCTCTACTTCATTCGCCTGTCCGCTTAATACTTTCTCAAAATATTCTTTCTCATACTTTTCGAGTTTATCACTGTTTTGCAGTTCAGAATGTCTTCCGAATTCTTCCTGCAGCAGCCCGGAGATCTTTGCAAACGTTGCTTCCCAGGAATCATATTTGACATCTTTAAATGTAAGAAATATCACAGGATACTTCCCCTGATGCTTTCTATACTCATCCCCGCACTTCCAGATCTCTTTGTCGGTAAAATACCTGCTTGTATCTTCATCGGATATTTCAAAGAAAACCCGAAGCATATCCATATTCAGGGTCTTTCCGAAACGCCTTGGTCTTGTAAATAATGAGACAAAAGCTTTACGATCAAGAAACTCTTTGATCAGGAGTGTCTTGTCCACATAATAGTATTCTGACTGTGCACGGATATAATCTGATATTCCTACCGGAAGTGGTTTTTTTTCATTCTCTACTCCCGACTTGATATATCGTCCTGTAACGATACGCTTATCAGCCGGACGCTTTGCATCATCCGGTATCTGCCATCTCTTACCTACCTTAACAGCTCCGGGAATCATACCTTCCTTGCAGAATTCCGTTACTCTGCGCTCCGATATTCCCCATACCACAGCCATTTGCTTGCAGGATTTCATATGGACATACCCCCTTTGCATCTATCATCTCCTACAGTATAAACATTGTTCGGAAGGATGTCAATTTGCATTTGATATCCTTCCGAACATATTTCCGAACAAAGTCATCTTTATTTGGTTGATCTAAAATCTCGCACGTTAAACGCCCAAATCGGAAGAATATCAGCTTTTCAATCGGAAACAATGTGAGGTTATACAAGGGCCTTCATCTGTTTCAGAAGCATCTCTCTTACAGTATCATCCTTTATTCCCTGTAATATTCCCATTGCTTCTGCTTCAAAAGAATCCTGATTTTCTTCAAAACCAAGCAGATAATCCGGTGTTGTGTAAAGAGCCCTTGCGATCTCAGCAAGGCAGCTTGCTCTCATGATATATACGGTTATCGACTTTATTTGACTTTTTCAGATTACATTTGTTACCATTATGTTGGTGTTCAGGCACGCCAGCTCATCCGTGTAAAGACAAAGTCAGCCTCATATTCATTTTCACAATCCAACTTTGATTAGTATCATTGAGATTGTTTACGGATGCTTTCTTAAAAAAATGATTTATCAAAGGAGGAATTATCACGTGAACTACATCCATTATTTCAAGTCACAAGCTAAAAAATTCTACAAAGATTTCCAAACACAATACATAGCTGAAAATGATTATATTTATAGTTACAATCCTAAATTTTGGCATGATATTGATGACATCATTTTATCTTTTAACATCGATGAAAATGACTTCAGTTTAATGAAAGCCCAACATATCATCGCTAATTTGGCCAATTTTAAAAATTGGCATGAATTAGTTCATGCTAATGATTGTCAATTGGAACTTGGCTACTATTTAGTGGAACATCGAGAGAACAACCTTCTTGACGAATGGCAATGGTATGAACGATATGCCAAATTAGAAAGATTTGACGATGAGGGTAAACTAGATATCTTCAAACATATTTTTCTGAAAAATGTCAATTAATCTAATCGCTAATTAAAGTTGAATTGAATGACAGCCTGTGAAGCCATTACAGCCTCGCAGGCTGGTTTATGTTTATATCAAAAAGAGATGATTATATCCATAATCATCTCTTTGTTTTGAACGTGTTCTCTTATTTAGTCGTAAATCGGTCGTAAATCTCGACCTTGCCTGTTTGTAACCGTTGATTTTACGCCACTTACTTATCCAAGCTCTTCATAGTAGGGACGACTGCTCACTATACTGTCGTTACCCTGCATCATCCTGCAGTCCCAACATGTTATCAAGCTTCTCAATTGCCGTTATCCTGCACCGTACTGCACCATACATTGGAATATCTGTGGCACAGATGTGGCACTCGGCATTTTTTGTGGTACTTGGGAGTCCATCAAGGACTCTTCCTAAATGACATCATGATCATTTAACTGATCAAATATATCCTTCTTTTTGCTCTCCGATACTTCGGCGTAGATGTCCAGGGTTGTCTGGATATCCTTATGCCCCATAACGGATTGTATCACCTTAACATTTGTTTCATTCTCACAAAGCCTCGTACAGAATGTGTGCCTTGTGATGTGGCAGCTGAAATCCGGTATTATTACCGGCACTCTGCCTTCTTTCTTTGCATCCACTATTTCCTTTGCGTTATGATCCGATACTATGCGCTTTATTACCTTATTCACGCCAGCCGGATTGAGCAGTCCGCCAAAACGATTACAAAAGATGAAGTTCTTCATTCCTCCAAGCTCTACAACGCAATGATAGCCATACTTTTCCTGGTTCTCTTTTTCAAGCTCCAGAGCTTCCTTAACCTTCTTAAGCATCGGAATAGTCCTGATGCCCGCCTCTGTCTTTGGAAGTGCAAGCTCATATTCACACTTGTAGTTCTTGTCAGATCTCGGATAATAGGTAATATCGTGATCAATGGTTATAATCCCATTATCCATATCGGCATCATCCCAACGCAGACCGATAACCTCTCCTATACGGCATCCAGTACCAAACATCACGGTAAACAGTGGCTTCCATTTCAGATTCTTCTGAAGATTAAGACAATCAAGGAATGCCCTTTCTTCCTCTATTGTGAGTGCATGTCTTACCCCGGTCTCGCCGTCCCACTTCTTATTTACCTCAGCCATTGCTCCATCCGCAGGATTATTACGAATGACATTATCCCTAACTGCGAGCTGGAAGGTGGGGCGTAGCACCGTATGAACAGAATCCACCGTGCTTACGGATAATCCCTTGCCAAGCAAAGCATTGTAAAACAGCACCACATCAGAATACCTGACACTTGAAAGTTTCTTCTTTCCGAATCCGTTTCTTACGTAGCGGTCATAGGTATACAGGTAATTGGTTCGTGTCGAACTACGAAGTTCAGTCTTAGTAGCTATGTAGCGGTCAAATGCGAAGTTCACATCTGCTTTGCCCTGGACATACATATCAAGTCCATCAAGCTGATCCCGCTGAAGCTGCTTTTCCTTCTCCCTAAGTTCCCCTAAGTCCTTGGAGTAAATACATCTCCTTTTTCCAAGGGGATCCGTATAGGAGTATCGGTAAAGCTTCTTCTCCTTCTTGTAGTCCTCGCCCTTGTGTAGTACCTTGCCCTTAGTGTCTTTCCGTATTTTTGCCATAGTTCATCCCTTTCTATTCAGGAAAGAGATTTTGCAAAATTACTTGTGCTTGGTTTCAAACAGTAGCCTGACACCTTCACGTATGGTTTCTGTTATGGTCTGGTCGTTTTGGTCTGCACGCTGCTTTAACTGCTCAAATTCTTCATCGGTAAAGCGGATGGATATTTTACTCGACTTAGGCTTTTCTGCCTTCGGTCTTCCCATCTTTGCCAAATCAGCGTACCTCCCTTCAACCATCCTCATTATACTTTTTGTCCTACAACATGTCAAGGTTTTTGTCCTGCAAAATCTCCTAACCGAATCTTATGAATTGTTGAGTTTTATGTACTCTTCAACCTTTTCAAGATCCACAAGCGCTATCTTATCAACATGTACAACCGCATCGGAATTGTTTGCCAGATCAGTAAACTTCCTCTCGCTCATGCTATACAGTTCTGCGCCTTCTTTATACCTAACATATTTCTTTGTTGAGTATCTTTGCGTCCGCAGGAGAACAATAGAAAAGACATCACTCGGCACATAAAAGACCATATCGTTATAGATGCACTTAACGAGGCTCTCTTCATCTTTCTCTTTCGCCATAGCTTATGCTCCTCTCGCTATAATATTTCATGGCTAATCAGCCAATAAAGGCGCACTTATCCCCTAAACCATTTTTCTTAACCGCAAATGCGCTTTTATTGACCGATAAACCTTTTTCTTAAAAAAATACTTTGCAGTGATCCTGGGTACAGATCACATTGGAATTCCACCAGCTTCATCAGCCCCCACTCTCCGGGGAAGTAACTTTAACTAAGGAACGCATCATCGCCATAGGATCCCCAATCCCATTCTCAGCAACATATACGACGCTCCACAGCTCATAGAGAAATTCGCTTTTCTTCCTATATATAAGAGCCGCATCATGGCGTACTTGCTGTTTGGCTTAACGCTCCGGTTGTTCTGCAAAGTACAACAATATTCAGTTTTCATAGTTCAGTGCCACCGTTACGGTGGTAATTCCTAGCGCCGGACTTGTCAGCCCGAAAGGTACATAAGCGACACCTGCAGCTGCTACACCGCTTTTAGGCTTATGCACCTTATGAGAATGACAAATAATAAATAATGAAGGCGATAGGAATCAGGAGTTATCGTTATAGTTGATTATTCCTTAAAGTTCATTACTGCGTTATCGAGGATAACGCCAACATCCCCGAGGAGATTGTCAAAGTCAAACATATCGGGGCTGAAGCCTATAGCCTCTGACAAGGCCATTATCTCTTTGTTCAACTTATAACGCATAAGCCTGTCATAGTGCGCTCTCACATCAAACAGCGCAACAATATTGCCGGTAATAGCTGGCCTGATGAGATCAGCCTCCGGCGGAGTATATTTACGCCTCTTCACTTTCACTTGCCGCTCCTTTCCTCAATTCTTTAATCGCCTTCGATTTTGTAGATTTTACTGTCTCGTACTCAATGCCCAGCTCGTTAGCGATTTCCTCAAGCGTCATATCCAGCAGGTAATACATAAGTAAAATCTCACGCTTTCGTTTCTGTAATTTGGGGAGCAATTTTGCAAGGCGCTCATCTCCAATGAAGACATCCTTGCCCCGTACCGTCATTTTTACTGCGTACAGGTTGTCATGCTCATCTTCTTGCATCATCATCGACGGATCTATCTCACCGCCGCCAAAATGAAGGATCAGGTACTGTGCCTGTTTGAATACCAGGTTGTGTGCTGCTCTACCGATCACCTCCTTGCAGTAACAGTCAAACCTGTCCCTTAGACTCCCATCTTTATCTTTTGGATCGAATTCATAGCCGCTCATAGTTATCCTTTCTACGAATGGCTCCTGATTCCGTCCTTCATTACAGAGAAGTATTTTCGAGGTCCAAATGTGGGTATAAATTTTGAAAAAAATTATTTTTCTTTCAAAACTTTACATTTAGACTTTACTATTATATAATTAAAGTGCGTTAGTTTCGAGGAGGTGATATAAAATGTCAAAACTTCGAGAACAAAGAATTGAAATGCTAAAAGAAATGGCCGAGAAGACCGGCGGCATGATCACAACATCCCAGATAGAAAAAGCAGGTATCAGTCGTGTACTGATACCCACCTTTATTGATGAAGGCATTCTTGTAAAAGAAGCTCGTGGAATATATTATTATGCAGATGAGTTCCCGGATGATCTCCAGATCATACAGGCGAACAACCCAAGAGTAGTTTATTCCTATGGCACTGCCCTTTACCTTTGGGATATGTCCGACCGTACTCCCCACGTATGGGATGTCTCCGTGCCACAGGGATTTAATGCAACCCGGTTAAAAAAGGACAATAAGAATATCAGATTACATTATATAAATGCCGATAAATGGAGTGTTGGCATTACAGAGACCTTAACGCCAGACGGCAACAAAGTCCGTCTGTATGATAAGGAAAGATGTATAATTGACCTGATCAAGAAAAAAGACAAGATAGATAAGCAGTTATATCTGCAGGCTCTGCACGAATACTTTAATGACCGAACTAACGACCATGCGCAGCTTATCAGATATGCTAAGATCTTCCATATAGAAAGACCTGTCAGAGACTATATGGATATACTGACAGGCTGAAAGGAGCACACCACAGATGAAAACACCGGAGCAGCTAAAAGGCGCGATCCGCAATATAGCCAAAGAGAAAGACCTTCATGCTCAGGAAGTATTACAGATTTTTATGTTTGAGCGTATTCTGGAGAGATTATCCCTCTCTCCATATAAAAAGAACTTTGTCCTGAAGGGCGGTCTGTTGATCTCTTCTATGATCGGCATTTCTGAAAGAACCACCATGGACATGGATACAACCGTCCGTGGAATAGATATGGACGAAGAAAATATTGAAAAGATCGTAAAAGAGATCTTCGACATTGATACCGGAGACGGAATCATCTTCCGGTTTGAGAAGATCGAGCCTATCCGTGAAGATGATGATTATAACAATTTCCGAGTTCACTTTGTTGCAGAGTACGGCAAGATAAAGAACAAAATGAAGATTGACATCACCACCGGGGATGAGATCACACCTGCAGCTATCGAGTATTCTTTTCATACCATGTTCGATGAAAAGGACATTGATGTATATGCCTATACTTTGGAAACGATCCTTGCAGAAAAATATGAAACAGTTATCCGCAGAGGTATCGGGAATACCAGATCAAGGGACTTCTATGATTTATATGTCCTCTTCCACCTTTACAGGGACTCCATCAATCCGGCACATTTTAAATTGGCTGTAGAGCATACTGCCAAGAAAAGAGGATCCTTTGAACTTTTAAAAAAATATGAATCCATCTGCGCTGATGTAAAAGCCGAAGAATCTCTGGCAAATGACTGGAGCAATTACATTGCCGACGAGACATATGCAGCCAGGCTCTCATTTAATGAAGTGGTCGATAATGCTGTTGTAGTCGGAAAATATCTTGAGAACATTCCGGAAAATAATTGACGTCAGGTTCCTGCTCTGCTAACATGACCTCAGTTCAAATTTTATAAGACACCTAAACTGCTACTATTACCGGTGCACCCGTGCGCCCGTACTGTGGCAGTTTTTTATTTTCCTTTTATACCTCCCACAGTACAAAAGCATAAAATCAATCGCCGGATACGGCGTTATGGGTTCAAAGCCGCCTGCCCTATGGCAGTCTGAACCCGCAAATCGTAACCGATTTGCAAGAAGAATACCAAGCATTGGATGTGTTCCCACACATCCACATTTACTGACCATTTTCCCTACCGGCAAAATGGCAGCAAATGAGCTTGCAAGGGGCTACGCCCCCTGACCCCCGTTAATGCAAAACCGCTTCATATTCTCCTACCGCAATATGAACAGTTTTGCTTCAAAAACACTCACGCCGGATACGGCAATTTTGAAAGGAAGTGGTATATATGAGCGGCAAGCGAGACCGCACCAATGAGCTAAAAGTATTCCTCAGCGATAATGAACAGTATGTGCTTGATGAAAAGGTCAAAACCTCTCACATGAGGAACAAATCCGAGTATATCCGCCACCTGATTCTATACGGTTATGTCTATGACATCGACTATAACGGGCTGAAGGAATACAGCTACCAAATAGCCGCCCTCGGCAGAAACATAAACATGATTAGAGAGCGAGTTATGAAAACAGGGAACGCTTACGAAGAAGATCTAAATGAGATAAAGGAGTTGATGGATAAGATATGGCATACACACGAATCCATGCTATCAAAAGTACCGTTACAAAAGCTGTAGCTTATATTTGCAACCCGGATAAGACCGAGCAGCAACTGCTCGTTGATTCATTTGGCTGTAGTCCCGAAACAGCCAAGCATGACTTTGACTATGCTCTTTCCCGAACAAAGCAATCTGACAAAAATCAGGCTTATCATCTGATCCAGTCTTTTGCAAAAGGCGAAGTTTCTCATGAGGAGGCTCACCGTATCGGGATCGAACTTGCAGACAAACTGCTCAGTGGCAAATACTCCTATGTTGTCGCAACCCATACCGATAAAGGTCACCCTCATAATCACATTATATTTTGCGCCGCCGATAACATAGATCACAAAAAATATAATGCCTGCAAGAAAAGCTATTATCATATCCGGCAGCTCAGCGATGAATTATGCAAAGAACATGGTCTTTCCATCATAGAGCCAAGCGGCAGAAAAGGCAAAAAATATGTTCAGTGGAAAGCTGAGCAGGAAGGCACATCTTGGAAAAAGCGGCTTCAGGAAGATATTGACGAATGCATTAAAATCGCCAAATCCTATGAGGACTTTTTGCGCCTAATCAAAGAAAAAGGGTATACAGTTACCGGTGAAAAAATCGGTGATCCTCACTCAAAATACATAAAGTTCACTGCCCCAGGACAGGAGCGACCTGTGCGTGGCAGCTTCCGAAATTTTGGAGCAGGATATACAAAAGAAGAAATCAAAGACAGAATTGAAAATCCGGAGAAATGGCAGAATAAAGAGCAAACTGTACAGGAGCCAAACACCACAGAAGCTCCAAAGCAGAAATCACGGATCAAGATACCAAAGAAGGATATCCTCACCCGTACCAGTGCAAGCAGAACGCTCATAGATACCTCTGGAGAAAAATTTCAGAACAGCCCCGGTCTGCAGCACTGGGCTTCTGTCAAAAACCTCAAAACTGCCGCTGCCAGCTATGCAGCCGCAGATAATCTTTCTGAGCTTCAGAAGCAGATTGATAAAAAAACAACCGAGGCAAAGTCCGCCCGTACCGAGCTTGTAGAGCTGGAGCATCAAATGAAAAAAGTCTCCGAACTGCTTCTATATGCGGAACAGTACAGAGACAATAAACCTTTTCAAGAAAAATATAAGAAGTCCAAGGATCCGGACAGATACCTCCGTATGCACGAAACACAGCTCATCTTATATGACGTTAAGTGAAAAACTTATTTCCGTTCAAACTGGCATTTTTTCACCTGAACTGGAATTTAGTCTTGCACACAACTAA
>SVFN01000043.1 GCA_015056815.1 Lachnospiraceae bacterium
AAGTATTTCGGAAAACTAACCGATATATTGTTGTGAGAACAAACGGAAAGGAACAGATTCATGAGTTATCAGATCGCAGTAGACGGACCGGCGGGAGCCGGCAAAAGTACCATTGCAAAGAGTATCGCAAAGCGTCTCGGGATCGTATATGTGGATACCGGCGCTATGTACCGTGCAATGGCTCTTTTTATGATCCAAAACAGGATCGCTAAAGAAGACAGCGTACAGATCAGCAAAAAATGCAAAGAGGCTGATATCACGATCGAATACCGTGACGGGGAACAGGTCGTTTTATTAAACGGAGAGAATGTCAACGGACTGATACGGACAGAAGCGGTCGGAAATATGGCCAGTGCGGTTTCGGTCAATAAAGAGGTACGTATCAAACTGGTGGAGCTTCAGCAGAAACTGGCGCAAACGACAAGTGTGATCATGGACGGAAGGGATATCGGCACGGTAGTACTACCCGATGCTCCGTTAAAAGTATATCTGACCGCTTCATCGGCAGTGCGTGCCAGGAGAAGATATGATGAGCTGACAGCCAAAGGAGAAAGCTGTGATCTGAATAAGATTGAACAGGATATCATCGAGCGGGATCACAGGGATATGACAAGAGAGATTTCTCCGTTAAAACAGGCGGAGGACGCGATCCTTGTTGATTCCTCCGATAAGAATGTGGAAGAAGTCATTGATACGATCATTTCCCTGGCAAAAGAAAGAAATCTTGGATAGATCCTTATATGCACAGATCACGAGATACAGTGAAACCATAGAAAATGTCTATATAAGAAGACGAATATAAGGAAGAAATAGGATGGAAGTAGTACTGGCAAAGACAGCAGGCTTCTGCTTCGGTGTGAAGCGGGCCGTAGAACAGGTTTATGAACAGACAGTTACAGGAAAAAAGATTTATACCTATGGACCGATCATTCATAATGAAGAGGTTGTGAAAGATCTGGAAAAAAAAGGAGTATCTGTCATCAATGACGAAGAAGAATTAAAGACTCTGGCAGAGGGAACCGTCGTGATCCGTTCCCATGGTGTGGAGAAAAAGATCTATGACCTGATCGAAGCAAACGGACTGCAATGTGTGGATGCCACATGTCCGTTTGTGAAAAAGATACATGGTATTGTTGCGAAGGAAAGTGAACAGGGGAAAAATATTATCATCATCGGAAATGCAGCTCACCCGGAAGTACGGGGGATCAGAGGATGGTGCAAAGGTACCGTTTCTGTGATCGAATCGGCAGAAGAAGCATTAAAATATGAGCAAAAAACCGAAATTCCGGTATGTATCGTGTCCCAAACGACATTTAACTACAAGAAATTTCAAGAATTAGTTGAAATTTTCTTAAAAAAAGGTTATGATATTAGTGTTGTGAACACAATCTGTAACGCAACAGAGGAGCGTCAGACAGAGGCGAGGAGGATCGCAGCTGACGCAGACTGTATGATAGTGATAGGCGGTACTCACAGTTCCAATACGAGGAAACTCTATGAAATCTGCAGTGAGGAATGTGAGAACACTTATTTTATACAGACACTGGATGATTTGCATTTAGACTTGCCTAAATCGACTCGACTGGTGGGAATTACCGCAGGGGCGTCTACCCCAAACAATATAATTGAGGAGGTTCAAAATTATGTCAGAACAAACTTTTGAACAAATGTTAGACGAATCATTTAAAACAATTCATAATGGAGAGGTAGTCGAAGGTACGATAATCGATGTCAAACCTGAAGAAGCAGTGTTAAACATTGGTTATAAGTCTGACGGTATTCTTACGAGAAACGAGTACACAAATGAAGCTAACTTTGATCTGACAACCGCGTTGCATGCAGGCGACAAAATTGAAGTAAAAGTCATTAAAGTAAATGACGGAGAAGGACAGGTTCTTCTTTCATACAAGAAACTGGCTCTTGAGAAAGGAAACAAACGTATCGAGGAAGCATTTAACAGCAAGGAAGTGCTTACCGCGAAAGTAGCACAGGTATTAGACGGTGGTTTAAGCGTGATCGTTGATGAAGTAAGAATTTTCATCCCGGCAAGTCTGGTATCCGATGTATACGAGAAAGATCTCACGAAATACGCAGGTAAAGAGATCGAGTTTGTGATCAGTGAGTATAATCCTAAGAGAAGAAGATATATCGGTGATCGTAAGCAGCTTATGGTAGCAAAGAAGGAAGAGATGCAGAAAGAACTCTTTGCACGCATCAGTGTGGGCGATACCGTTGAAGGTACCGTTAAGAATGTTACAGACTTTGGTGCATTCATTGATCTTGGCGGTGCAGACGGACTCCTTCATATTTCAGAGATGAGCTGGGGACGTGTTGAGAATCCGAAGAAAGTATTTAAAGTAGGGGAAGTTGTAAAGGTCCTGATCAAGGACATTGATGGCAATAAGATCGCATTAAGCCGTAAGTTTGAGGATGAGAATCCTTGGAAGAACGCATCAGAGAAATATGCAATCGGTTCTGTTGTAAACGGTAAAGTGGCACGTATGACAGATTTTGGAGCATTTGTTGAACTGGAAGTAGGCGTTGATGCGTTGCTTCATGTTTCACAGATCTCGAAAGAACATATTGACAAGCCTTCTGATGTATTAAAAGTTGGTCAGGAGATTACAGCTAAGGTCGTTGAGTTCAACGAGACAGATAAGAAGATCAGTTTAAGCATGAAAGCGCTTCTTGCTCCCGAACCTGCAGCAGAGAGTGCAGAATCAGCACCGGCAGAGGATGCGGATGTTGTTTCTGTAGACATCGAGGCAGTTGCAGCGGCAGAGACTGAAGCAGAATAATATTATGAGGATTCATAAAAGGGGACTTTTAAAAGTCCCCTTTTTGCTGTATAATAAGTACAATAAGAGTACGAAATGGAGGGGGTAGTGAATGCCGTTATATGATTACGATTATTTAAAAAAAGCAGTTTATGACCTGACAAAGATCGACTTGAATGCGTACAAAGAGAAACAGATGAAGCGCAGGATTGATACACTGATCGCAAAGAATAAGATTCAGGGATATGATAAATATGTAGCTGCGCTAAAATCAGATAAACAGCTGTTTGATGAGTTTGTCAATTACCTGACGATTAATGTTTCCGAATTTTACCGTAATCCGGAACAGTGGGAGATCATGGATAAGACGGTTTTTCCTGAGCTGATCCAAAAATTTGGAAAGAATCTTAAAATCTGGAGTGCAGCCTGCTCTACAGGTGATGAGCCTTATTCGCTGGTTATGGCTTTGTCGAGACATCTCCCTCTGAATCAGATCAAGATTTATGCTACAGATATTGATAAGCAGGTTATTGAAAAAGCGAAACAGGGACTTTACGCTGAAAAGAGTGTTGCATCTGTTCCGGCTGATCTGAAGAAAAAATATTTTACGAAGGTGGGACCTTCCTATCAGATTTCGAATGAGATCAAATCAAGAGTGGAGTTTAAGACACACAATCTCTTAAAGGATACCTATCCTTCAAGATGCGATCTGATCGTCTGTCGTAATGTTTTGATCTATTTTACGGAAGAAGCGAAGGATGAAGTATTCCGTAAATATTATGACTGCCTTAAACCGGGCGGGGTTCTTTTTATCGGAAGTACGGAGCAGATCGTGAATTATAAAGAGATAAATTATGTCAGAAAGAGTTCTTTTTTCTATGAAAAACCGCTGTAACAGATGGGACAGAAGCGATAGAAAAAAGAAACTGTAAGGCATGACATCGAGGCCTTTGACACGTTTGATCGGGAAACAGTAAATCATGCGGACCGTTATGGAACACAGGAGAAAGATCGTGGACCATAACGGTCTGTTTTTATGGAAGAATAAATTTTATGACGGATCAAAAGATGTGGATTGTTTCAGAAAATACAACAAATATACCCAAAAAAGCAGAAATAGATTATAATTTGTAGTATAATGTAAGAATAATCATACATATACAAAAGAGGTGACAGCGATGAGAGAAAACGGTGAGCACATCGAGAGCAAAGATGCAGATTCTGAAAAACAGAATCCAATCATAAAATATGTGGAATCCTCAGGAATGGTATTTGCGGTTCTCGTCTTCATCTTTTTGCTTACTTCCTTTGGTGTAAATGTGGCGTCGCGCTCAGAGGAATCCTTTATTATGATCGGAGTAGAAATACCGATCACGGCTTTTACAGGAGTATTGTCATCTTTCGGCAATATCAGTATTATCTTTATGGTGATGTATTATAAGAAGAAGGGATTTTTGACGTCAATTACTTTATTAGGGATTCAGTTTCCTTTTTTGTTCTGGGGGTTTGTCTTTGAACACAATCTCGCATGTCTTCCGGGATTTTTTATCAATATATTTACGATCATTACGATCATACTGATCTTTAGCCGCAATAAAAAAATAGAAAACTATCAGCAAACGGAAATGGATCATTTAAAAAGACAGCAAATGTTTTCACAGAGGTTGTTTGAGCAGACTGCCACAGCACTGGTAAATGCAGTGGATGCCAAGGATACCTATTCCCATGGACATTCGCTGCGTGTGGCAGAGTATTCCAAAAAGATCGCAAAAGAGGCGGGGATGGATGAAGAAGAGTGCCGTAAGATCTATTATGCCGCACTATTACATGATATTGGCAAGATTGGTATACCGATCAGCATTATCAATAAAAACGGAAAACTGACAGATGAGGAATACGAGGTGATCAAGCAGCACCCTGTGTTGGGGAAACAGATTCTTTCGAGCATCAGCGAATATCCTTATCTAAGTATCGGTGCTCATTATCATCATGAACGTTATGACGGGAAAGGTTATCCGTCGCATTTGAAAGGAGAAGATATTCCGGAGATTGCCAGGATCATTTCCGTGGCAGACGCATATGATGCCATGAGTTCGAACAGAAGTTACAGAGAGGCGATTCCGCAGCAACTTGTACGTGAAGAAATCATTAAAGGCGCCGGCAATCAGTTTGATCCCAGATTTGCAAAGATCATGCAGCATCTGATCGATATGGATCCCGAATATGAAATGAGAGAGAAGGATCTGGCAAGTGAACTTTCCGGACGAAAAGAATTATACTGCAAAGAACATCGAAGCGAGATCTCCGATGGGATTGCCATTACACAACACCTGACGAAGATCCGTCTGAAGGTAAAAAACACCGGTGCGGATAAAGAAAAACATTCCGGTGCTTCCATGGTACTGTATGATTCCTGGGACAGTCGTATCCATGATGAAGAAAAGACGATACGTGAACTGAATTATTTTGAATACTGTGAAATATGGCTCGACGGAAGGGTGATAGACAGCAATATAAGAAAACTGAAAACGGAGGTTCGGAAACATAAAACGGAAAAATCAGGCCGACCGTCTGTGAGAAACCGGATCAGCTACACGATCGATGCGGTTAAGTACAAAGATCATGTACGCGTTCGGATTGATGACGGCTTACAGAGCAAGGAGATTACGATCGCGTTGCCCGACAGTACAAGATATGTCTACATAGGTCTTACGGGAGAATACTGCAATATCAGTAATGTGAGCATTGAGAAAGAGGAGAGTATCATCGGAGAAGATGATATTCCAAGGATTGCAGAGGAAATCTCTTATATCAACGGACCACAGGGTGATATTCCGAATGTACAGATTGATGGATTTCGTACAGAGGCCACGGTCGGCATACCGCTTAAAGAGACGCTGAAGATTGATTTTCACACCATGAGTCTGCCGACGGCATGGCTGGTGTGGCATTGCCCGTATCTGATTATTTTTTCTTCCGCAGATGGAAAGATACACGGTGAGGAGTACAGGGAGTATGCACTGATAAGATATGACGGTGAAAGCTGGGAATCAGAAGGAATCTCGGATAATCAGATGACGGTAAACCTGAAAGATGAATTTGCGGGCTGGGATGCGTGGAGAAAATTTAACAAAGAAGGTTATGACAGCACCGCACGGTTTGAACGAAAAGGAACGGTCATTACGACGGTTACGGAGAATCATGGAATTATGATACAGGATACCATGACGGTATTGGACGGCGCAAAAGAGCTGTATGTGGCGATCACCGGAGATCAGGTGGCGATAACGAATATCAGAATAGGAGTATAAGTGACAGATAAAAGAATACAGCCCTTATTTACGAAAACAGTATATAAGGGCTGTTTTATATCATTTTGCTTTGATCACATTGGAACGGCTTTTTCGTTTATGGTCATGTGCCATCATATCAATGACATGAAGCGCATATTTCCGGAAGTCTTCCGGAGATTTTTTGATCTCCGGTGTCAGCTCAAAGAAGAGATCCGATGACGGATACTCTTTTTTGAAGATCGGGGTAAAAATAATGTCCCACTGCGGCAGATAGCTACTCTCTTTACGGGTATAGCATGTGGCAGCCGTAGCCGGTACGCGGTGGGCTTTATCCACAAAAGAGGAAACGGATTTGTGAAGTGCCACATCTTCTAAAGGAAGGTAGTAGTATTCTTTATAGTTGGCATAAAAGTATTTCAGTTCGCCTCTGTAAAGAGGTACTTTTAAAAATCCTTTTGTCCCGTCAACGCTTAGTCTGCAGCCTTTGGAAAACAGCTGGAACGGCTTGGGGAACGGCGCATCGAAACGGAGCTTCATCAGAATTTCTTCTTCAACCTCTCCCTGAAGAGAGGTATAACGGTTGGCCTGTACTTTTACGACTTTAAACGGACGAAGGAACAGATCAGAATAGGTAAGGACGGCCAAGATCTGAAACATTCCTTTCATATCCTCGGCATTATGCTGCATCAGAGCTTTATAATGATATTCATTCCGGCTTTTGCAGTAATCTTTGTAAACGCTGATCAGCTCACCGCCGTTGAACCGGTCATCCCGATGAATATCAAGATAGGTCTCTACGGTCTTTTGCTTACAGTTTTCCAGTTTGAGCATTTCCTTATAAGGAGCTATTCTTTTGTAAATATCGATTCCGTCCATCTCATCGTACGAAAAATCAAGTTCATACTGAGCACATTTCTGGCGAAGATAAGGCAGATCAAAATTATTACCGTTATAATGGATCATTACCTTGCGTGTCTGCTGAAGGGCAAGAAAGGCTTTTAAGATCATTTCTTCATCACCGGGATCCTGTGCAAGCCACTGGATCAGATTCCATACATTGTTTTCATAATAAATACACCCGATCAGATAAAGATCGGAAGTGCGGGCAGTAAAACCTGTGGTTTCAATATCAAGAAACAGAACATCTTCCTTCTTGCCGATGCGCTCTAAAGGATAGGTATTGAGTTCTGCAGGTATGATCGTTTTTTCTATTTTCATGATGTACCTTCCTGACTTGTAAGAATAAATATATTTCTTTTTTATCATAACACATTTTGAAGGATTTCCATATAAAAAATAAAACTTCTTTTTGAATTTTTTTCTCAGAAACACTGGAAAAAATCTACAAAAAATAGTATAGTATAATAGATTGTTTCGTGCATTATATTCAGAAGAACGAAACAGAGAATCAGCCTGATCCGGACAGAAAAATGGGCAGGCAATCAGAAAATATTAGGAAAGAGGGAAGTGTTACTATGGGAGCAAAATTGACCTTCAAAGGCGGCATACATCCCTATGATGGTAAGGATCTTAGCAAAGATAAGCCGATACGGGATGTCCTTCCAAAGGGAGACCTGGTATATCCTCTGTCGCAGCATATCGGTGCACCGGCGGTGCCCATTGTCAAAAAAGGCGATCATGTCCTTGCAGGACAGAGAATTGCGGATGCAGGAGGGTTTGTCTCCGCGCCGATCTATGCTACGGTATCGGGCACGGTTAAAGCAATCGAGCCGAGGAGAACAGTGGTTGGAGATAATGTGAACGCGATCGTGATCGAGAATGATGGCAAATATGAGGAAGTGGATTATGGTGAGACGAAATCCCTGGATCAATTAACAAAAGAAGAGATCATCCAAAAAGTCCGGGAAGCGGGCGTTGTAGGGATGGGAGGCGCCGGTTTCCCGACACATGTAAAGCTGTCTCCAAAGGAACCGGAGAAGATCGATTATGTGATCGTAAACTGTGCAGAATGCGAGCCGTATCTGACTTCTGACTATCGCTGCATGATCGAGACACCCGAAAAGCTGATCCGGGGGTTAAAATGTTCGCTGAAACTGTTCGATAATGCCAAGGGTATCCTGGCGGTGGAAGACAATAAAAAAGACTGCATAGAGATCCTGAAAAATCTGGTGAAAGAGGAAGAACGCATTACGGTAAAACAGTTAAAAACCAAGTATCCGCAGGGGGCGGAGAGGCAGCTTATCTATGCGGCAACCGGAAGACAGATCAATTCCGGGATGCTGCCGGCGGATGCGGGGTGTGTCGTCAATAATGTGGATACTGTGATCTCGATCGGCAACGCTGTGCTGGAGAATAAACCGGTGATGTACCGCGTTGTGACAGTGACGGGAGATGCGATCGCCGATCCGGCGAATTTCCGCGTAAGGATCGGGACGAACTATCACGAACTGGTAGAAGAGGCAGGTGGCTTTAAAGCAGAGCCGGAGAAGATCATTTCCGGTGGTCCGATGATGGGATTTGGAATATTTGATCTGGATGTGCCGACGACCAAAACGGCTTCTGCCTTATTATGTCTGACGAAGGATGAGGTTTCTGCGAGTGAGCCGGGACCGTGTATCAACTGTGGTATGTGTGTACAGGTTTGCCCCGGACGTGTGGTTCCAAGCAGACTGGCTGATATGGCAGAGCATATGGATAAAGAACGGTTCGAAGCGGCAAACGGCATGGAATGCTGCGAGTGTGGATGCTGCAGTTTTATCTGTCCTGCCAAACGTCCTTTGACGCAGGAGATTAAATCCATGAGAAAGATCATCTTAGCGGACAGAAGAAAAAAATAAAAGATATTCCAGGACCCGCAGCGATTCTGAATTAATTGAAAAACAAAAAACAAAAAACAGGAGGTTAAAAAGGTGGAAAAGATGATGAAAGTTTCCTCCAATCCCCATATCCGGTCTGTCTGGACGACGAATAAGATCATGCTTTGTGTGATCATTTCGCTGCTTCCGGCGGCTGGTTTTGGCGTTTATAATTTTGGATGGAATGCGCTGATGCTCATTGTGGTAACGATCGCTTCGGCAGTGCTTTCCGAGACTGCGTTCAACGCGCTTTGCAAGAAAAAGAATTCGATCAAAGACCTGTCAGCAGTGGTGACAGGATTACTGCTTGCTCTGAACCTTCCGCCAGGGGCACCGTGGTGGATCGGCGTGATCGGCGGTATGTTTGCGATCGTAGTTGTAAAGATGCTCTTCGGAGGTCTGGGACAGAATTTTATGAACCCGGCACTTGGAGCAAGATGTTTTCTTTTGATTTCTTTTACTTCGATCATGACAAATTTTGATTGTGATGCCTATACAGGCGCTACACCGTTAGCCGTCTTAAAAAGTGGTGGAAGAGTGAATATCACGGATATGGTAAAAGGCTTTACGGCTGGTACGATCGGCGAGACATCTGTGATTGCGATCGTTGCCGGAGCATGTATTCTGATCCTGTTTGGGATCATCGATCTGAAGATTCCGGGCAGTTATATAGTGAGCTTTGTGGTATTTTTACTTTTATTTGGCGGACATGGATTGAATTTCGGCTATATCGCGGCCAATCTGGCAGGCGGTGGTCTGATGCTTGGCGCCTTCTTCATGGCAACAGACTATGCGACCAGACCCATCACGGATCTGGGACAGTATGTGTTCGGGATCCTGCTCGGGATCCTTACCGGTATATTCCGCGTATACGGGGCAGGAGCAGAAGGTGTTTCCTATGCGATCATCATCGGTAATCTTTTGGTGCCGCTCATTGAGAAGATAACGATGCCGAAACCCTTTGGACCGAAAGAAAGGAGGCAGAAGGCATGAAAAACATGTTAAAAGATGCAGCGATCTTATTCGTGATCACATTGATCGCAGGATGCCTCCTTGGCGTTGTCTATGATGTGACCAAAGAGCCGATCGCTAAGCAGGAAAAGCTGGCGTGGGAAAAAGCATGTCAGAAGGTATTTCCGCAGGCAGATGAGTTTACAAAAATGCAAGAAAATGCTCTGACAGATGAGATGAAAGAAGCAAAAGCATCGGTAGAATCCGAATATTTCACAACAGTGGAAGAAATTGATGAAGCCAAAAAAGGCGGGACATTGGCCGGCTATGTTTTGATCGTAACGGATCATGAAGGCTATGGCGGTGATATCAGGATGGCGATGGGAGTACAGCTTGACGGCACCTTAAATGGGATTTCTTTTTTAAGTATCTCGGAGACAGCAGGTCTTGGTATGAGAGCGGATGAGGTGCTTTCTCCCCAGCTTGCCGATAAGAAGGTTGAAAAATTTGCTTATACCAAAACCGGAAAGACATCAGACAATGAGATCGACGCGATCTCCGGAGCAACGATTACCACGAACGCTGTCACGAACGGCGTCAACGGCGGACTTTCCTTTTTCCGGGCAGCATTGGAAGGAGGAATGACAGAATGAACAGATCAGTAGAACGTTTATATAATGGTATCGTTAAAGAAAATCCGACTTTTGTGCTGATGCTCGGAATGTGCCCCACACTGGCTGTTACGACCTCAGCAATCAACGGACTTGGCATGGGGTTGACTACCATGGTTGTATTGGCACTGAGCAATGCTTTTATTTCTATGTTGAGAAATATCATTCCGGACAAAGTAAGAATTCCGGCATTTATCGTGATCATCGCATCGTTTGTGACGATGATGGAGCTTTTGCTGGAAGGCTTCCTTCCGGCTTTGTATGAGGCACTGGGAATTTATATCCCGCTGATCGTGGTAAACTGTATTATTTTAGGAAGAGCAGAGAGCTATGCTTCCAAAAATCCTGTGATCCCTTCCTTTTTTGATGGTGTCGGAATGGGACTTGGCTTCTCCTTTGCGCTGACCTGTATCGGAGCGGTCAGAGAGCTTTTGGGAGCAGGTGAGATCTTTGGATTTCATGTGATGCCGGTCGGGTATGTGCCTGTCAGCATTTTTATCATGGCTCCGGGCGCTTTCTTTGTTCTGGCCGTTTTGGTGGCGATCCAGAATTATGCCAAGATCAAAGGTGCAAAGAAAGGCAAAGATGTCAGTAAGATCGGTTCCGGCTGCAGTGAGGATTGCATGAACTGCGGCGAAAAGGGCTGTGGTAAGAGAAAGTTTTATGATGATTCTGTAAAGGAGGAAAAAGACGATGAGTAATCTGATTCTGATCGCACTGGGCTCTGCTTTGGTGAACAATGTTGTACTTAGTCAGTTTCTGGGTCTTTGTCCTTTCCTTGGTGTTTCCAAAAAGACAAAGACGGCGGCGGGTATGGGAAGCGCAGTAATATTCGTTATCACACTGGCTTCCTTTGTGGCTGCCCTGATCTATCGTTATGTGCTGGATCCGCTGGGCGTGACTTATTTAAAGACGATCGTATTTATCCTGGTGATCGCAGCGCTGGTACAGTTTGTGGAGATGTTTCTGAAAAAGAATATGGTATCACTTTATGAGTCGTTGGGCGTGTATCTTCCACTGATCACAACAAACTGTGCGGTACTGGGCGTTGCTCTTACCAATGTACAAAAATCCTATGGGATCGTGGAAAGTGTTGTAAACGGTTTTGCAACAGCGGTGGGATTTACAATTTCTATCGTGATACTGGCCGGGCTCAGAGAAAAAATGGAATACAATGATATTCCGAAGCCTTTTCAGGGAATGCCCATCGTGCTTGTGACAGCGGGACTGATGGCGATCGCGTTTTGCGGTTTTTCCGGGTTATTATAGAAGGAAAATTACTGCAGCGATTCAGAACGGAATCGGTATCAAATTACTAAGAATATAGATTTGAGGTGACTGGATATGAATATAGTTGGAATCATTACGGCGACTGCGATCATCGGCGTTCTCGGTTTGTTCGTTGGCTTATTTTTGGGAGCCGCAGGCATCAGATTCAAAGTGGAAGTTGATGAGAGAGAAGAAGCAGTGCTGGCAGCACTTCCGGGCAATAACTGCGGTGGATGCGGATATGCAGGTTGTTCCGGCCTTGCGGCTGCTATCGTAAAGGGCGAGGCGGAGGTAAATGCCTGCCCGGTCGGCGGAGAACCGGTAGGAAAAAAGATCGCAGGGATCATGGGCGTAGAGGCAGGCGAGAGTGTACGTATGACTGCCTTTGTGAAATGCAACGGCGATTGTGATAAGACGACAATGGATTATGAATATACAGGGGTAGAGGACTGCGCAATGCTTTCCTTTGTGCCGAACGGAGGACCCAAAACCTGTAATCATGGCTGTCTTGGTTTTGGAAACTGTGTAAAGGCCTGTCCTTTTGATGCGATCCATGTAGAGAATGGCGTTGCAAAAGTGGATAAGGAGAAATGCAAGGCATGTGGTAAATGTGTTGCGGCATGTCCCAAGAATCTGATCGAGCTTATTCCGTATGAGGCACAGTATGCGGTAGCCTGCAGTTCCAAAGACAAAGGTCCTGTTACCATGAAGGGCTGTCAGGTCGGCTGTATCGGCTGTACGTTATGTGCGAAGAACTGTCCGGCAGAGGCGATCACGATCGAGAACTTCCATGCTCATATCGATCAGTCAAAATGTGAGAAATGCGGAGTCTGCGCAGAGAAATGCCCGAAGAAGACGATCGTAATACTATAAGCAGGGGAAACATTTTCAGGCAGGGCGCCCAAAAGAGTTCAGAACATCGGTGTTTCAACCGGATAAAGGGATTATCATGGTATTCAAACGGGCGGACGAAGTGATGTATCGGAACAAGGCTGAATATTATATGAAAAATGGTGACAGGCGCAGAAGAAGGGAATAGAGTACTATGCGATGCATAATATTACAGAGTTTGTGCATAAATATTACGGGTTCCTATTTACAGAGATTTTTGATATAATTTATGAGTGCCTATTCATAGATAAGTGCATTCTTTTTTCGATGTGTGAAGAGAGACAATGCAGAAAAATAGCTGCCAAATAAGAAAGAAAGTGAGAATACAAAATGGAAACAAAATCAGCATGGGAGAAGTATACAGCCAAACAGCTTAAAGAAGTGGAAAAACTGAGTACGGATTATAAGCAGTTCATCAGCGAATGTAAGACAGAGAGAGAATGCGTCGACTATATTGTGGAACGTGTCGAGAAAGAGGGATACGTGGAACTGAATCAGCTGATCGCATCCGGGAAAAAGCTGCAGACAGGTGATAAGGTTTATGCGGTCAACATGGAGAAGGCTGTGATCTTATTCAGGATCGGTGAGAAGCCGTTAGAAGAAGGAATGAATATTTTGGGAGCGCATATCGATTCTCCGCGAATCGATGTGAAACAGAACCCTCTTTACGAAGAAGGTGATTTTGCTTATCTGGATACCCATTATTACGGTGGGATCAAAAAGTATCAGTGGGTTACGATCCCGCTTGCGATCCACGGCGTAGTCGTGAAGAAGGACGGTATGACAGTGATCATCAATATCGGTGAGGAAGAGGATGATCCGGTATTTTTCGTATCTGATCTTTTGATCCATTTAGCGAGTGAGCAGATGGACAAGAAAGCAAACAAAGTGATCGAAGGCGAGATGCTCGATATCATTATCGGCAACAAACCGTTGAAAGGGGAAGAAAAGAATAAAGTACAGGCCGGTATCTTAAAGATCTTAAAAGAAGAATATGATATAGACGAAGAGGATTTCCTTTCCGCGGAGTTAGAGATCGTTCCGGCAGGAAAAGCCAGAGACGCAGGTTTTGACCGCAGTATGGTCTTAGGCTATGGACAGGATGACAGAGTATGTGCATTCAGCTCTTATGTGGCGATGCTTGAGACAGCAGAATGTGCGAGAACATCCTGCTGTATCTTAGTGGATAAAGAAGAGATCGGAAGCGTAGGAGCTACCGGTATGCAGTCCAGATTCTTCGAGAACAGTGTGGCGGAAGTTATGGAATTATGCGGTGATTACAGCGAATTAAAGCTTCGCCGTGCTCTGACCAATTCCCGCATGCTTTCATCGGATGTCAGCAGTGCCTACGATCCTAATTTTGGAAGCAGCTTTGAAAAGAAAAATGTGGCCTATCTGGGACATGGTATGGTATTTAATAAATTTACGGGATCCCGCGGCAAATCCGGCTCCAATGATGCCAATGCAGAGTATATGGCTAAGATCCGCAAGATCATGGATGATGCGAAGGTAACGTACCAGACAGCTGAGCTAGGCAAGGTAGATCTGGGAGGCGGCGGAACGATCGCCTATATCCTTTCCCTTTATGGAATGGAAGTGATCGACTGTGGTGTGCCGGTACTGAGCATGCACGCACCGCATGAGGCTACTTCCAAAGCAGACCTCTATGAAGCAAAGTGCGGCTATGCAGCATTCCTTTTAGCAGAATAAAGAGTGTAGATCTGACACCTCAGCTTTCCGGGCTGAGGTGTTTTCCATATACATGCACGATTTTCTGATCCGCTCTCAGGATAAAGATCGCTTCGATATCTTTTTTTTCTTCGATATAGGCAGTCGCCTTTTTGGAACCCATTAATAGACAAAGAGTGCTTAAAGCATCCCCCTCTGTGGAAGAGTCTGTAAGGATCGTGACAGAAGAAAGATCGCTCTCTGCCGGATAGCCGGTGGAAGGATTTAGAATGTGATGGTAGATCTGTCCGTCTTGTTCAAAATAACGTTCATAGATCCCGCTGGTAACAGCACAGGAGAACTCCTTTCCTGTGTGTTTAGAATCATCGGAAAGGCTGACGGTAGTGATCGGCGTACCAAGATCGGAAAATGGTTTCTGGATCCCGACTTTAAAAGAAGCTCCGTCCGGTTTGGTGCCTATGACAGAGATATTTCCGCCAAGTGCTAACAGGGCATGCTTTACGCCGTTATCGGTCAGATGTTCCCTGAGCCTGTCGCAGATATATCCTTTGGCGATAAACCCCAGATCGATCATACTTTCAGGATCCGTAAGCCGAACGTTATTTCCGTCAATCTCAACATTCTGAAAGCTGACATGGGTAAGCGCCTTTTGCAGATCTGTCTCAGAGGGGATGCAAGGTGACTCGCCTGTGAAATCCCATAGATTTTTTACCGGAAGAAGAGTGATATCCAGTGCGCCTTCCGAGCGCGCGCAGTAGTCAAGGGCTGTCTGAAGAAGATCTATGGTCTCATCCGAAACCGCTGCCCATTCGCCTCTTGCATGATTGATCCGATAAATATCGCTGTCCGGCATTGTGGCGCTAAACAGGGATTCATAATCTTTTACAAGCTGTTCACCGGAATGATATAAATCCTGCTTGCCGGCGTCATAGATCGTCAGGGTAATATAGGTGTCCAACGCAAAAAAACTGTGACTTTCCCGCGTCGAAACGGCAGAGTCCGGAAGGGTGCAGCCGTTCAAAAAAAGAGTAATGCCGCACAGTATTATGAACGTAGCTAAAAATGGTTTCCATGTGGTTTTCATTTAGCGGATTTCCTTTCATGGGTAATATACAATGCGAAAAGAACAAAAACAGCATACCGATCATTTTATAAGCGATGAAAACAAGCATCTTATAAGACATACACTAAAATGATATTATACAATGAATGGTAAGAAAAACCAATGGCTTTAGGGAAAAGAAGTCGGATACTATACATATTTTCCAATATGGTCATTTTTGCGTGAAATTGGAAAGCTAAAACGATTTCGTGGTGAAGCATTTGAAATCTATTGCAAAACTGTAAAAGAAAGGAAACTGTAGCATGCTTTCGCCTTGACGGACGTCTTTCCATATGCTAAATTTATCTTTAGTGAGATGAAAAGCAGCTACGAAAATGCTCGATATCCACATGGAAATTAGCATTGATCACAGGAGAAAGTATACGAGAAACCGGTTATGGATTTAAAGCGGCCGGATAACCGGATATAGGTAATGAAGTAGAGCTTTTGGATGGCATCATCAGGAAAATCATGAGGAGGATATATGAAAAGAAAACATTGCATTCAAAAAATAACACAGATAGGAATCGGCATAACAGCATTATTTTTTATAAGGCTGTCTTCGGTATATGGGGAGCAGTATCAATATGATTCCCTCAACAGAGTGCAGAAAGTAATTTATGAGGATGGAAGTTATATGACCTATTCCTATGATGTAAATAGCAATATCAAAAGCATCAGACAGTTTGATGCTGCAGGAAAAGAAAAAAGCAACAAAGCATCTGAAACGATCACAGATGTAAAAGAGGAAAATGAAAACAACAATGGAAAAGAGACCGGACAGAATCAAATAGATATTCCGAAGGAACAAAAACCGATGCAGGCGGATGAAAACCTTACGATCACGGCAAAGTCTGATGATGCGGTATTTCTTATAGCAGTTCATGAGACAGGAGACAGTAGCGCAGTATTGGAAAAATTAAAGAATTGCAGGGAATAGTATCGTCATCGATGATGGCAAAGTATATACCGGCACTTACCTTCCGGCTGCTGAGACCATGAAAGGCTGGAGCATCTATAAAAAGAGCGCAAATTCCGGCTACGAGGTAACGTCAAAGACAGGGGAAGTCTATACATTTGACGCTTCCGGTGTCTTTACCGGGATCAAGAAAGCGGACGGACAGTCTGTCAGTATCAAAAAAACGGATCAAAAACTTACGATCACGGAGAAGACTTCCGGAGAGAAGTTAGAGTGTTTTTACAGGGAAGACGGGCTGATAAACCGTGTGCAGGATGCGCATGGGCGGGAATGCCTTTTTACGTATGACAAGGATGGCAACCTTTCTTCCTTTGAAGATGCGGCAGGAAATAAAACAAGATTTTTCTATGACAGTTCCCATCATATGACAAAAGTGACCAGACAGCGTTATGTCATAGACAAAAACGGCAAAAAGAGCGCGAAATCAGGAGAGACAACGGTTGTAAAGAATACCTACGACCCCAAAGGCAGGGTAACAGAGCAGACAGAAGCCGGATATAAAGGAAAAAGCAGCTTCTACTATCAGGAAAAGGACGGAAACCTGATCACGACCGTCATAGACCGAAAAGGAAACGAGATCGTTTATGAGAGTGATGAAAACGGAAATCTGATAAAGGTCAAAGACCAGAAAAAGAATGTGACCCGCAAAGAATATGACCAAAACAATAACCTGACCAAAGAAGAGTATCCGGACGGTACCATACTTCGTTATGAGTATGATGAATATAACAACCGGACGGCGATCTATGATGTCAATGATAATGTGACGCATATGAATTATGACAGCAGAGGGAATGTAACGAGTGTGACAGGATCGCAGGGGGAGAAGTCTGTCTTTACCTACAATAAGCAGAACCGTCTGACGAAAAAGAAGGAAAATGACGGGAAGAACACAACCTATACCTACAATAATGTGGGACAGTTAAAGACGGAAACGACGACAGGACTTGGCACAAAAAGCTATACCCATGAGAAAGGGCGGCTGATCCGGGAAAAGGATTATAACGGTTATATCACAGAGTCCGGATATGATATGTATGGCAATGTCAATGAAGTACGCTTCTGTGGGAAAGACAATGGGAGCACGGGGAAAGAGAATGTGACCCGCTATGTGTATGACGAAGTCGGAAATGTCATATCACAGACGGAGTCGAACGGCAGGACGACGGAATATACCTATGATGAATGCGGCAACTGCCTGAGTGAGACGACAGACAGGGGAATCATTTACTATGCCTATACGGACGCCGGACTTTTAAAGAGCGTGACGGATGTACTTGGCAGGGTGACGAAGTACACTTACGATGAATATGACGCACAGCTTACGCGTGTGGACTATCCGGACAAGACCTTTGAAACCTACCGGTATGACGAATGCGGAAATGTGCTGGAGCACATAGACAGGCAGGGAATCGAGCAGACTTATGAGTACAACAAGATGGGATATCCCGTCAAGGATACCTGCAACGGACTGACGACTCTCTACACCTATTATAAAAACGGCAGAGTCAAGACGAAAACCCAGCCGGACGGGCAGGTATTTACCTATACCTATGATGACCGATGGAATGTGACTTCCATCACGGATGCGAAGGGCAGAAAAACGTCTTATGAATATGACAGCCGCAACAACCGTACCCTCGTGCGGGATGCGCTTGGAAACGAGACGCACTATACCTATGATGATCAGGGAAAGATGCTGACAGAGACCGATCCGATGGGAAATACGACTTCCTATGCCTATGACGGCAACGGTAACTGCATCAGGGTGACCAATGCGCATGGAACGGTCACGCAGATGGAGTATGATGAGTTTAACCGTATGGTAGGCACGACTGTAAAAGCACCGGAAGGGGAAGCAGCAAAGCGCTATCCTGAGGATAAGCTGGGAGATGTGACAAGACGGTATACTTATGATACTATGGGTAATGTCCTGACGGTGACGGATGAGGACGGAAATGTTTATGAAACGGTTTATGATGAAAACGGGAACGTGACAGCCGTAAAGGACGGAAACGGAAAGACGCTTTCCATGTGCGAGTATGACAATGCAGGGCGTCTTATATCCGAGCACAATGCCATGGGACTTGAGACAGACTATACCTATACGGACGGCGATCATGTGAAGGAGATCATCCAGACTGCAGGGGACTTAAACGACAGGCAGAAAAAGACGATCTGTGAGTATAACGACCGGGGATTTCTGGCAGCTGTGACGGATCCGTTAAACGGAAAGAGCAGCCAGACCTATGATAAATGGGGAAATGTGATCCTGGTCAAAAACCCGATGGAAGGCGAGACGGTATATGATTATGATGACAAACACCGGCTGGTAACAGAGTATGAGACTGCTGCAGGATACCGCAGGGAATATACCTATAATGCGGAGGGACTGATCGCTTCCATCCGGGAAGGAAAAGAAACGGCAGAGATAAAATATGACGACACCGGAAGGATCGTGGAGAAAAAGGACAGCGAAGGGACGATCCGCTATTCCTATGATAGAAACGGCAATGTCCTTTCGGTAAGCGAGACAAAGGGGCTTCTGACGAAGACCATTACCCGTACCTATGATGAGTTAAACCGCGTGAAGACCATGACGGACTGTAACGGGAAGACCATCACCTACGGCTATGACCGTATGGGCAACCGCGTAAGCATCGGCTACCCGGGCGGCGAGGTGGTACGCTACACTTATTATAAGAGCGGGCGTGTAAAAACGGTCACGGACGCACAGGGCAATGTGACGGAATATACCTATGATG